>JAMCUS010000045.1 GCA_023379385.1 Thermoplasmatota archaeon | reverse complement strand
GCTAGCGTGGAACTCTGTAAAAATGCCTGTAGATGCACCGACCACTGCTCATTCAATTGAGCAAGCCGGAGCGATGAAGCAGGAAGAGACATCGTCTTAATTTCGTCCCAAAGCACTCCGTTGAATAAGTTGAATAAATGCCAGATCTGATTATCAGAACATCATATGAACTATAAAATATTTATTCAGTATAAACAGGTAAGGTTTGAATAAAAAAAAGAATTATATCCAGTACATTAAACACGTAAAATAATTATATAGATTATATATTGTCAGTAGAATAAAATTTTAGATGGTGTAGTCTTAGATACAGTCTTGTTTTCTCACAATAACGGTCATAAAGTACCATTTCATAATACTTATGTGGATAATACAATTATAAACTTTCGGTACTTCGTGGGTCCAACGTAAAATAACGCAAGAAATTATTATTCATATAACTGTATATAATTGGCGTAGTAAAATAAGCAATGTTTAAATATGGCTAAATAATTATATAAATTATGCATGATTGCGCCAAATCTAAAGGTCATAGGGATTATGCTTATGTTATTTTGATTATATTGGTTGTCACATCATTAATGTTTTCAGGATCCGTTACACCTCTTTTACACAGATTAAGTTACGGCACTAAAAGTTCTGAGCAGGGAGTCTCTAGAAATAGCAATGCAATACCACAAAAGATTCCTTCCGGAATAAATAAAGCCAATTCTGTAAACGTTAATGAATTATATAACCAGGAACCGGCACCTATGGGGATAGCAGATTTTGGAATTGGTCCAGGTAATACACCATACAGCTACTCCACAAGTTCATTCATGGGTATTGCAAAAATATCATCGTTAACTGTATACAACTCTACAAGTGGGTCCTCCAGCATGACCTTTCAGCTGAACGTAAATCTAGAGTTTTATATTGGCAATACTGAATATGTATACTGGATTCAGGATGTTGCCTTTATTGATACCTCCAATAACAATATACAGTTCATAGACAATGTCTGGAATATGTCTTCACCTAACGCAAATATGTACACATCTACAATATCAGGCAATGGGCAGGTATCAACCAGTGGAGGTACCGGATATTATTATGATATAGCATCAAACACCTTGTCAGGCAATAACATCAATCTGGTATATCCAGCTACCGTAAGATTTATGGTCAATAGCACAGTATCATCTGGCGAACCGCAGGTATCGTTCATGTACAATGATGGTTCAGGATGGCAGACATACGATCTTGTATCATTCATCTTTGCACCGCAAATGACCAGTGATTATGGATTTGTAGTCAATGGATATCAATATGATCCTACGGGATATCTGTTTTATGATGCAGAGCTTATACTGGGTGGTCCAGGTGGTGGCAGTCAGACAACGGATACAGGTTCTAGCCTGGCTCTACAGTTACAGTACTGGAATGGCCATAACTACCAGATGGTTCCAAACGCCTACAACTTTGGCAGCAATACGGCAGAAGGCATTGATAATACCATATCTGCAGAGCAAAGTAACACGGTAAATGGAAATTTGCATGCTTATGTAACCCAAGGTAGCGGTTCACTTAGCCAGTTATATAATCAAAATCAGATTGGATTTATAAACCTTACAAGTTACCTGAATGGTGGTACGTTAGATGTTAATAACACTCCACATAGCTTTACTGGTAATGATGTAAATCTTACGCTGGCGCCTGGTTATTATCAACTGGACCTTTATGATAGCAGTGGATCATTAATAGCAGCGGGTAGTTTTACACTTAAAGCAGGCGAGTATCTGCCTTTATATGCCATATCTGATATAAGGTTTGAAGAAACCGGTCTTGATACGGGTAAAAGCTGGAGCGTTGTATTCAATAGCAATACCTACAGTTCAAGTACAGATGTTATAAACATAGGTGGAAACACCGGGTTATCGCCAGGAACCTATTCTTACAGCATAAATAATGTCCCTGGATATACAATACAATCATCGTCCAGCGGAAGTGTATCTGTTACCATATATATATTGAACTCAATATATTATGTATATGTCAATATAACCTTTATACCTGTGTTGTACAGGGTTACGTTTGCAGAATCAGGTTTGGCTGCGAATCTTTTATGGAGTGTTTCTATAAGCGGTAGTTCCATCTCTACTTCGTCCAGTTCCATGTCTATGAATGAACCTAATGGTACGTATAGCTATACTGTATCATCACCTATAAAATATGGGTATGGAGAGAGATATGTTGCAACGATAGCGCAAGGTACATTTACGGTAGATGGTTCGCCAGTAACTGTATCAACAACCTATGTTTTACAGTATCAGCTAATAATAACATTGCGTCCAAATGTGGCCGGATATACAACACCATCCGGTGTTAACTGGTACAACAACGGTACCGATGTAAGTATACACGCCAACGCATACAATGGTTATATATTCAGTAACTGGAGTGGAAGTGGAAATCAAAATTACAGTGGGACTAAGAACAGTTCTACCGTACAGATGAACAGTTACGTGAATGAAACAGCCAATTATATACAGATCAAATACAATATAACTTTCAGGGAAAATGGGTTAGCTTTGGGTACACAGTGGTGGATTGCAATAAATGGGTATAATACAAGTTCAGGCAGTGCTACAATAACCTTTAAAATTCCGAATGGTACATATCAATATAGAGTTGATACACCTGTAATTGAAACAACAGGAACGAGGTATGTAGCCGTACCAACGGGTTATGTATCAGTGAATGGCGTCAACAAGACTGTGAATATATCATATACAAAACAGTTCTATCTTAATATCACCAGTAACAACAATATTGCAGGAATAATACCATATAATTTAACGGGATGGCAAAATGCAAGTAAAATCATCAAGTTATATGCAATACCGAATGGAACTTATATTTTCGAGTCGTGGAATGGAACTGGAACTGGAAGCTATACAGGAACAAGATCTAACGTCAGTATAACAATGAATGGTGCCATCACTGAAACAGCACGGTTTACAAAGGTTTATGTCGTTACATTTAAAGAATCTGGCTTGACAGACGGATCCGAATGGGCTATCACAGTCAACAATATAAAAAACTCCAGTACTGAAACAACAATAAAATTTGAAGAGCCCAATGGCACATATACGTTCAATTATTCTACTGTACCTGGTTATACGATAAATACTCCATACACATTCAGTGTAAATGGCCATAATATTTATGTGAATATCACCTTTGTAATTGTAAATTATACGGTATTATTTATCGAAACAGGCTTACCAACCAATACAAACTGGACAGTTATTCTAAGTGGTGTTATACAGTCATCAACAAACAACGTAATACGTTTTAAAGAACCCAATGGAACATACAGTTATACCGCTATTCCTGTATCTGGGTATTCCGTTAATGGCACCGGCAATTTGACAATTAAAGGAGCATTGATGAGGGTTGATCTATCTTTTACTTCTGATACATATAAAATAATATTCGTAGAAACTGGGCTGGCTCCAGGAACTGTATGGAAGATAACCATGAATGGCAATACAGAAAGTTCATCCAGTGACATGATAAACTTCACATTAGGCAATGGAACCTATTCGTATACTGTTTCAAATGTATCAGGCTACAGTACTACGCTGCCAATTTCTGAAGTCACTGTCGCTGGATCCAATGTGAGGGTACAGATAACATATACTGCTATTGAAAATGGTACCACTAATAATGGTGTCAATTATCTTTCTTCTATATTCAATGGAGTTGACCTTTTACTCATAGGAACTGTAATCTTACTTTTAGCAGTTGCAATAATCCTGTTTTTAAGAAAGAAAGCAAAAAAATGAAAAATATAAAAAGGTATGCTCAAGAAATAATCATGGTGTAGTATCTATCCATTAAATCATCTGTTAACCCAAGAGTCGGCGAAATATAACCAAATTTTTGGAATAATTCAGGATACTTTTTAAGTGTATCTAAATCAATATGCGCTGATATCGAATCTACATTCATCTCCTTTGCTATTTGAAGGCTTTTTTCTATTAGCTTATCTGGCTCTTCATATATTACATCCATTTTATAGTCCCACTGTCTGAGAATCTCTGCATAATCCGTCCATTCCTGACAGGTTATAGCTGTTGTTTTAACCCCTCTTCTCATCATAAGCCACGCAGATATGAGTGATTCCTTTCCATTTATAATTGATATACCACTACCTTCAGAACCAGCTGGTAAGCCTCCTGCGGCACGAATTTTATCGCTGTATATATATGTGTGATTGTCTCTGATTTCTGCATAAATTCGTATATCTGGGTTATCCAGATCTACACGAATTTTTTTATTTTCAAAACGTTCAAGAATCTCTTTTCCAATCTCCTTTGCAATTTCCTGGCTGCTGTATTGTATTGAACCTTTATTACTTTTCTTTACAGATAAACCAAACGCAGTGTTATCTGTTATCAATTCATCAGCTATTTTAATAATTGTATTTTTTATATTATCCAGTTTATTATCTGTATCGTATACCTGACTGTATGACGATATTCCAAATATTTTTGATAAGATCCCTTTAACCTGTTCATTATCACTATAAGTTTCAATATAAAAATGTGCATTATCTGTATTCATTTTCATCTCAATTTTTTTATTGATGAATATTGCATATATATTATCAGAAAGAGTCCTGAACATCCCTTTCCTTACAGGACTGCTTTTCATAAAAATTTCTCCTGATAGCCTGAGCAGATACTGATGCATATACAATAGTAAAATCACACTTAACTATTTAATCATATCAATCCAACTACACGTGCAGAGGTTTAGCAATATTGGATATCCTCATGTCGTTATCTCTCAATTCTTTAATCATATACCACATCTCTGATCTGTACAATTAATCACCAACCTGATGCACAGGTATGTAAGTTGGTGGCAAATATTAGTGTGGCGAAATTGATAGATATTGAAAGGCCATTTTTGGTAAAAATTCAAATGGCGTTTACGACGGAGATTTCATAGATAATGGGAGATGCAGTAAAACTCCAGAAATACACAAACTTTCCACATCGCAACGTTTATTGTGTCGCTAAACTTTAAATATTTAATAGACACATATGGACAGATAATGACATATGAAATTATCAACATAGGCTAAAAATTGGGTATTTCTTATAAAACAGCATGGAGATTATGGAACGATGGTAAATTAAATGCTTTCACATTACCAACCGGTACAATTATTGTAAATGATGTGATTGAAAATAAATTCCCAGATAAAGTATGCATTTATGCAAGAATTTCAAGTTCGGAAAATAAAAATAATCTGGATACACAGGCTCAACGTTTAGAAAACGTATATGTTTAGTTCTGTGCAAGCGTCTTTTATTAAAAATATATTGCTTCTTCTTTTATTTCTCAATTACTTTCGCTTTTTGAAATCGTTTTTGTATTGGTAGTCTGTGAATACATTTCTCTTCTTAAATGCATCTTTTAATTTACTGTCAATAGGTTCGCAGTTTTAAGATGGTATCCATACCCTGACTCCAAGTTAAACAAATACAAAATTGCAGCTATATTCTATATCTCTATGCCATATACCTTTTTTATTGAGAGGTTGAATAGATCATTTAGATGTTCTTCTGTAGTAATTTTGTTATTTATCAACCATTTTATCCTTTTAGGAACTGTTGCAATATCCAGAACCGCTCCAGGCCTTTCCACATCGTCCATATAATCTGTTTCTAAAAAAAAAGGTGGTTCTTGATTTATAATCTTCTTTACGGAATCCTTCTTTGCCAGATAAGATGGTACAATATCATAATTCATATTATGATCTGGTGTAGCATAGTGCTTTACAATCCTGTCTTTTTTTAACCCTGTTTTCTGAATTACGGAGGACAGATACTCAAAATCATCTATATTAAGATGAGGCCCATGAATAATCACAGGTACATCCAGATCCTTTGATATACCAACACCATATTCAAAAATGGATAATGATACCTTTTTCATTTCGTTGCTTATTTCAAAATGTGGCCATCCTATCTCTCCAATTCCAATTGCTTTACCATCCCTTATAAATTCAGAAGCTATGTCCATACCCTTTTTCATAATTTCAGAGGCTCTGGCAATATCCATTTTATCCAGCATATGGATAAGGTTTACTGGATATGAGCCTATAACCGCATATGCTCTGACATCAGTTTTATTATTTATATTTTCAACTATTCTCACTGTGGTAGAATATTCATCTCTGTAATCCTCTGGCGTTAATGGTATCTTTTTATATGCCATTGTAGTGACCATTAGCACCTTTCCTCCTGCTCTGGAAAAAGTTTCTACAGCCTCTAAATACCTGCCTGTAAAAGGATTGAGATGCATATGATTATCTATAATTTTTAAATCCATAGTACCATAACCTGTTTTTGTTCTCTTTTACAATTCTGGTATTTTATTGTTTATACATATTTTCTTTTTTAAGATCACCCAGAGTTGTTATTTTTTCAGCAAAGGCGTTGTATTTGTGTATTGATTCTTCGGATTCGCTCTTGACGGTAATCTGTATGTAATCTGGCAATGATTTATATTTTTCAGATACCCGTGCAAGTATGTCCCTTACAACATCCTCAACAAATTTTGGGTTTTTGTGGGCATTCATAACCACCTTTCCTTCGTCATCTCTCTTCAATATGTTGTAGGTAGGTGTGCTAAATGAATCTTCCACAAGATCAATCAAATCTTCTGCGTTTATTGAAAAATTATCAGGAACCTCAATAAATAAATTAACCCTGTTTCTTTGATTATGTGTTATGACCGGTATGTTGGTAAGATACGACGATATCTCCGGACGATCTTTGATAAAAAAATCTCTGCATGTTTCCATAGCACATGGGCATGCGCTCATGCCTAACACCTCCACACCTATCTTCTTTGAGGTTTTAATACGATCTTCAGATCTTATTGAGGTGCTGGTGGCATGAAGTATATAATATTCCAGACTTTCCTTTTCAGTTTTCATACCTCTATTCATAAAAAAATCCGCATGTATTGATACCTCTGCATGTTTTGCATATTCATGTTTTTTCAGAAGTTGCAATGAAATTTTTGCAGCCATATCTTCCAAACTATATACAGGTTTTTTAAGCGAACTATCGACTATTTCTGCAAGAACTTCTGCATTTCTGGACATATGTGACCCTTTAAGGTACTCAGGTAAATCAACAGATACATCTATACTCATAGTCAGGGTATGAACAGTTCCAAATCTATTAATGGCGGCCTGTTTTTTAATGCCCTTCACACCCACTCTACTCAACTTATATGTATTTGCAATAAACTCTGAATGCACATCCAAAGAGCTAAATTTGCTTTTTTCATTGACATTTATTGTGTTATCAACCATCATGAATCACCAAAAACTATTAGGTTATGTGACATACTAACTGGTAAAAACTACTAACCTTAATAACATTTTCATACTCTTTATAGATATTTTGTTATTTATCCTTATGAATATTGTTATTGAAGAACTATGGTTAAATAAGGTAGAAATCTTTATTATGTAATCTATTAATTATCCATGTTATGAATATCTTTAAGACAAAATTCAGAATTACATGGTCAGAGACAGATGCCCTTGCTGTCATGCATTTTTCGAACTATTTTAGATTGTGTGAGAGAGCAGAAGAAGAGTTCAGCAATATTATGGGGTTTTCTTTTGATGGCAGTGTTATGTTTCCAAGAGTAAAAGCTTTCTGTGAATATAAATTTCCATTGAAATATAACGATTATGCAGTAGTGGAGCTGGAGATAAAAGAGATTGGAAAGGGGCATATCACTTACAGGTATAATATTTACAACGAAACAGAAAAACGAGATGCCGCATATTGTGAAATCACTGTTGCATCTATAGATAAGAATTTTAAACCAATTCCGATTCCAAATAAATATATTGAGAGGCTTGAAAAATTCATAAATGGTCAATAAGAAAAATGTAGCAGTCTATCGTTTCAATTCTTTTGTTAAAAGCGTATTAGAATAAAAGTAGCAAATCCTTAAAAATGGCTTATTACCTATCTAAAATAATATTGAATGAGGCTGGGTTTATACCGTAGGGTAGATGTGAATGTTTGGTAATTTATGTGTAAAATGTAAAGGCGGGCGAAACTTATGTAAGCTGGGTTACTGTCCCTTGTTACGAAAAGTTTCTGATATGTTGCCCAAGATCAGCTACAGAAGTAAAGACCTGAATGGTCAGGCACCACCATCTATTTTTATCGGTAGTTATGGATATCCAAAAGTATTTGCAGGGCCATTAATCTCTCCAAACAACAGAAATATAGGGAATCCAGAGAATTGGTATGGTATGAAGATGGAGGATATTGTACTAAAAAGTTCTACATTATTCAGACCCTCTATCATTGCAGATGTACACAGAACCGGTAATAAAATATTGGAAGCTACACAAGAAATTGCAATGAGCATAAAACCTGTGGATGCAGAGGCGATATTATCCAAGCCATATATATATAATAATGTGTATGATAAAGTTAAAATAGATTTTTTTATGCATCCCATGGGTCCAAAAATTGAGATGGAACGATTATCATTGACAGAGAATCCCTCTATTCCCAGAAAGGTGGATTACGTAGTGTCCGATACAGATTTATCTGCGGTCGAAGGCAGTTATATTCTTTATCAAAATGATATATCAATTTCACACATACAACGTTTGATATCCTCCGGTCTTTTAGGGGTTTCCAGATACAGGAAGATGGTACCGACAAGATGGGCCATAACTGCATCCGACGACATGATCAGCAAAATGATTATCAAGGAATTAAAAAATAATTCTGTCATAGATAAAATTGAATTATTTTATAATAAATATATCGGCAACTATTTTTACATTTTTCTTATACCACGTGTATGGAGCTTTGAAGTGATAGAGTCCTGGCAGAAAGGTTCTTTTTACAGTTCAGTTACAGTAGGGTCCGGTGATTTCGAAGATTATGACGGAAGAAAAGATTATGCCGCAAACGTTACAGGTGGTTATTATGCCGCCAGATTAGCAGTAACTGAATATTTAAAAAAAATAAATAAGCAGGCATCTGTGATCATTTACAGGGAGGTAAGCAGCGAATATTCTATACCCTTAGGCGTCTGGCTTATAAGGGAAACTATCAGAGATGCGATGAAAAAGCCGTACAGGGTTTATGATGATATTTACGCAGCGATTGCGTCTATAACAGAAACAGTCAAGGCCAAAGAGTGGTACAAAAATAGCAAACTGCTCAATATCATTAAAAAACAATGCACTATTGACTCCTTTTTAACAGTAACCAACTAAATATAACAAAATCTGATAATTGTTATACAATTCTTTTATTCAAGATAATTCTAAATATTGTTTTTGTATGTCAATTGATATGAATCTTGTCCCTAAAAAATATATTGATCATATAGATATTTTGCTTTTACTGTTATCTAGAATAACAAGAAGTTTTGCTGCTGGATTCATTGCCATTGTGATTGGTTTATATTATTTGTATTCCTTACATTTATCCAATTTTCACATTGGTATTTTATTCGGGGTTGGTGCCGTAATAACACCTCTGATAACAGCTCTTTTTGGAAGGTATGCAGATCTATTCGGAAGAAAAAAATTGCTTATTCTTTCTCTGTTTTTTTTGCCAGTATCACTAGTAATTATTATAGAGACAACCTATTATCCATTATTGATTGTCTCTTCTGCACTGGGTGGATTTGGAATAGCGGGTGGTCTTGTCGGTGGTGGTGTTGGTTCCATAGTTGCACCGATGCAGACTGCACTGCTTGCTGAAAAAACTGATGCAAGAAATAGAACTGCAATTTACAGTCTTTTTACCATGGTAAGTGCTTTTGCAGGCTCAATTGGTGCATTAATGTCGCATATACATAGTTATATGTTTTTATTTTATATAGCACTTGTTTTGAGTATCATATCACTCCTGATGGTTTTACCATTGAAAGAAAGTTTTAAACCTCAAAATGATGTTGCTAGATCTGCAGTTAACAAATCAAAAATAAAAAAGGAAGATAAGGAAGATAAAAAGAACAGTAAGAATATAATAAAAAAATTTATAATTACTGGATCTTTAAACGGAGTTAGCCAGGGTTTGATAGCGCCTTTCCTTCCCATTATATTCAGCGAGTTCTTTCACTTATCCAATGGATCAATAGGAGACCTTTTCTCAATTGGCGGTATTATAACTGCTTTCGCCATGCTTTCTACAACCTATCTGACAAAAAAGCTGGGATTTGTTAATTTTATAATAATTTCCAGAGCTATTTCTGCTGTTTTTGTATTATTACTGCCATTTTCCAGAATAGTAATTATTGCAGCAATCTGTTATCTGATATATACACCATTAAGAGCGGTAGCACTGCCTTCCCAGCAGGCACTTATGATGACACTGGTGAACGAAAATAGCAGAGCATCAGCGACTGGAATTAATCAGACAGCTAGACTTTTGCCATCCTCTTTTGCGACTACCTTAACCGGATATCTTATAGATTCATATTCATTGATATTTCCATTTGTGTTATCTTTTCCAATAAATTTTGCTAATATATACCTCTATCACTACTTTTTTGGAAAGGTTCCTGAAGCCAATAATAAAAAATCACTATGAAAACAAAACATGTCTGCAATATGCACGGCACAGCAATATGCATAGCGGGGCATGGATTTGAACCATGGGTCTACGGGTTATGAGCCCGTCGGGATTTCCTAACTACCCCACCCCGCTATCAATTCATACTCATACTCTTTGTATGTAGGTGTATTATTTAACAATTATGTTTAAAACCATACAGATAAATGGTTTTTATTAGAATTATACAGGCAATAAAATAATTTACTTTTATACAATTTAAATAATATATGCACAATTTATCAGAAACTACCCTTTACGGGATTCCAGGTCTTATCCCTACCTTTTCTGTATGTTTTATATATTTTTGGTACATGTTTTCCATTTTTCTTAAGTATGTATTTAACATGATCAGATGCAAGATCAAAGTTATTATTATCCATATCCGGGTCCTGGTGATTCTGGCTTATATGTGCTAAAAAGATCTCTTCCGTTTTTTCAGTTACCATGTCTGAAAGTGCATCAGCACACTGTTCATTGGAAAGATGTCCCATATTACTCATAACCCATTTAAGATACCACCACTGGCTGTTGTATTTTTTATCTGAAAGTTTTCTTTTTATTATTTTTTCATCATAATTTGCTTCTATGAAGATTTTGTTGCAACCCTTCAATATCTCCTTGATTTCGTCAGTCACGTATCCCAGATCAGTTATATACCCGATCTTTTTTTCATTGTTGATAAACAGTAAACCAATGGGTTTGCCAGCAGGAATTGTAATACCGTGACTAACAGAAAACATTACAATTTCTATATCACCTATTCTGTAAGGTGTTTCATATACAGTTTCTATTTTTGAAAGCATGTTTTTATTGTCTTTAGTTAATATTGTATTGTAGGTCTCCTCTTCTGTATATATTTTTATGTCAAATTTTTTAGATAGCGTACCCACACTTCTGTAATGATCTTTATGAGCATGTGTAAGAATAACACCGTTGATCTGTTTCGGACTAAAATTGCACATGTTAAGCCTGTTTTTAATCTCTCTTGCGGTTAATCCTGAATCAATCATTATGGCTGTATCATCAGTAAAAATGATTGTTGAATTTCCACTACTTCCACTTGCCAATGAGATTATGTTCAAACTCACAAGGTTGTTATGGTCTCTTCATTATATAAACCCATTACCCCGATTTGTTGATCTTGAGTTATCAAACATATAAACATAGTTTCCGACATGCTCTCCATGCTAAAGCACCGGAGGTTCCAAGGACGTTATTGCTCATAACGTTGCCCCTTTAGGTATATCAGTATTCCCTGTATATATCCATCTATGTATGCAATTTACCTATTCCTTAATGGTGGGAGTTTTCTTCCGAAACTCATATAAAATTTATGCTTATCAATATTTTAATGAATGTTTTTATTTACATAATATTTATAAAGATGTGTTTATTTCACGAAAATCATTGTTAAATCCCCTATATCCAGATCACTTTTTAATTTTATTGTACAGCCCAAATCTTCAAACAGTTCATCAATACGATTATCCATTATACTATTTTCAAGTTTTAAATGATTCTCTTTTTTATGAAACATACTGCTATTTACCAGTATTCCTCCATAATTTAAATAGCCATCTTTACCAGAGGTGGATAGTGATAATATGTGTGCTTCAGGTATATTCAATCTGGAGATCACGGTTGATACAATAATACCATGTTTGCCTTTAAATCCGTTATTCAACGTGTAATTACCGCCTATTGCTATTACAAATGGTTTTTTTGCAGGAAAGCCGTAGGCTGCTGAACTGTTAATTATCGCCGATACCATGCTACCCACGTTACTGGCTCCATCCTGATAATTTGATGTAATTGGATAATATGATACATTACTGTCTGCAAACTCTTCTTTTAGAACAATGAACAGTTCTGCCAGTCCTGTAATTCTTGTATTTGTAATATTCTTTCTGGTCTGATTGACAATGATCTTATCTAAAAATAGTTCTGGTTTTTTATAATTATACTTTTTGAGCAGATGTATAATTACATCCTTAGAATAATTAACATTGAAGGTCAACCCGGATGAAACCAGAGAAATAGAACCGGAGGGTATATTTGATATCACAAGTGCAACTGTTTTTTCCTCATCTATATATTTTCTGAATAATTCTGTGTAAAATTTAGATAAACTGCGATGAATGAGGTTTATCTCATCCTCAGGTGCACCGTTGGTAGTTAATGTTTCCATAATCTCTTTCATAGTACCCATTGATAGACCATCTGCAGGAATATCTGCTAACTTATCAGCCTTGCTGCTTATAAGAAGAAGCAGAATCTCGTCTTTATTCATGATATTTTTAAGAAATTCAAGTATTCTTTCTGCAGAAGAGATCACTTTATCGGTGTACCATTCAGATTCTAAAACGTATATATGTTCGCAATTTTTTATATCTATATTCTCTTTAAAGGGGGATATACATAAAACATTACCTATCAGATCGGGCAAAAGATCAATGACGGATCTGCACATGGAATTTGCGCTGTAACCGACGGATATAACATTGATTTTTCTGTATTTATCAGTTAAAAAAATTTTATTACCTATTTTTAATCTGTTTTCATCAATCTTTATAGCATTTTTAACAGATTCATAACCATTTACCAGTTTAAAACCATCTTCCAGCAATGCTATTAAACTGTACCCATCCTTACCAAATCTTTTTTCTAAATCCTTCACATTTTCAAAATCAATAGCCATAAAAAATCATCCTAATGAAAAACTTTCCTTTTCAGATATTTCTTTTTTAAATCTTGAAGTGGTGAATTTATTGAGATCTATATCCTCTTTTTCATTGCATATATGTTCTGCTACAACCTCTCCAATCTTAGGTGCAAGCATGAATCCATGCCCTCCCAAGCCGTTAACCTCCATGAATTTTGGATGCTGCTCCTCCTCTCCGATCACAGGCTTGCCGTCTGGAGATTCATCATAAAGGCCTGCCCATTGCCTCAGAACTCGCACTTCACTCAATCGTGGAATCATGGATATAAAATTATGTGAAACACCCTTCAGAAATTTTGTGGTTGACTTCATTGAAAAATCCATTGCCTTTTCAGCAAGCCCATAACCACCTATTACCTCACCTCTCATAGTCTGGCTCATGTATAAACCATTTTTTAAAGATACTATCATAGGGTCCATGAATTTTTTAATGGGTTCAGTTACCAAAATTTCGTGTCTATACGGTACATTGTTCAACTTTATGTTGGCAAGCGCTGCTATATGGCTGCTCCATGCACCGGCAGCATTTATAACCCAGTCTGATTCATACGAATTTTTGTTTGTTATAATGGTATATTCCTTTTTATCATGTTTTATCCCTGTAACCTCTTCAAATTCATTGATGGTTATATTCATATCTCTTATCCTCTCTGCGTAACCCCATAAAACTGGAAACGGGAATAATGTGCCGTCTGTGGGGCAGAAGGTAGCGCCTACCACCCTATCTGTATTTAAATAATTATATTTTTTTTCAATCTCTCCTTTATTCATAAGTATTGAATTTACGCCAAGAGAATTCTGTAATTTTACCGCTCTTTTCAATTTTTCATATTCATCCATATTGTAGGATAGAAAGAGGTAGCCACCCTGCCTGAACCATATGTTTATTCCAAGCTCTTTAGATAGCCTTTTGAATATCTCTACGCTACCTTTTGCAAGAAGTATGTTTTCCTCTGTACTCCATTGCTGTCTTATACCTCCACCGCACCTTCCGGATGCGCCATATGAGATATATTTTTTTTCAATGACAAGTATTGACCTGCATCCTTTCAATCCCAGGTTATATGCAATGGATAGGCCTATAACTCCTGCACCTATTATTATAACATCATATTTTTTCATCAGCGTCACCAGCTAGTGAACCCATCTTTATAGGCATCAATGGTGGTCTCTGCGTTGTTATATTTACTGTATTATCTTTTAATGTAGTTTTGGTATTGAGAAGACAGAGCTTGCCCTGGCATACGCCAGTACCTATTCCGCCGTATCTTTTTATTTTTTCCAATGTATCATACCCGTTTTTGACCATATCTTCAAGTTCCTTGTAAACTACATCCTCGCAGCTGCATACGAATATTTTCTGTTTGGTGTCGTCTACCTTATTATTGATTCTTATCTCAGAATGGTCCGTATATCCGCTTTCATATTTTCTCATATCATATGGAACCTTTGCAGATACAATGGCGCTGTTAATACCTGCTATCTTCGCGGCTTTCAATGGATCAACAAGATTTCCAGCCACGTCCCCTGCAACAAAGAGTGCAGGAACGGTGCACTCCAGATATTCATTAATTTCTGGATAGAATCCCCTGCCATCGTATTTCATTCTGCATCCTGTCTGAAATAGCAATTCTGTAGCCCTGTGATCCCTATCATCCACTGCTACCATAGCTGCTTTTATTTTATCATTTCTATCGGTAACTATTCCTGCTATCCTGGATCCACCATATGCATATTTTATATTTCCTACAACAACCTCTCCATATCCC
>JAMCUS010000044.1 GCA_023379385.1 Thermoplasmatota archaeon | reverse complement strand
TAGAGAAAGAAGGGATAGAGCACATCAAGGCGATGGTAAAGCATCCACAGACGAATGGGAAAGTAGAGAGGTTGATCTACACGGTGAAGAGA
Organism: Thermoplasmatota archaeon; assembly: GCA_023379385.1. GTDB lineage: Archaea > Thermoplasmatota > Thermoplasmata > Lutacidiplasmatales > JAMCUS01 > JAMCUS01. The sequence continues at coordinate 12,768 of JAMCUS010000044.1, read as the reverse complement.
TTAAGGAAGTATTATAACAGCTGGGAAGAGGTAGCGAGATATTACAATTACGAGAGGATGCACATGAGTTTGTATGAAGATGATATAATCACACCAGGGATGGCATACGAGATGAAGAAGAGGAACGAGGGGGAGGAAGCAGTATGAAATATGTGAGGTCTAAGGAGGAACTAATTTCAGGATATCACACAAACTATCTATAATAGAAAGGTTTAAAACATAGCAATATTTATGATAGATTTAGGGGGGTATAGGTATGAAAACATATATTAAATTTGAATTCAGCAGTGAAGGTACTGCACCTCTTGAGGTTGTAAAGGAAATGAAAAATTTAGGATTTAAACCAGAAGTAGGAGAGTTTGACTTTTCAATAGAATGGGAAACACCTACAGAATACGGTGAAATTCTGAGAAATTTTCATAAAAAACTCTACGGCTTTAAGGTATTTTATTCACTATATACAAGAGATGAATAAACATTTTACGTTTAACCTCTTATATTTATTAAATTTATGTTCTAGATATTTTTTTTCTACCCAGTGCAGATAGATACTGAATCTCTTTGCCAGGAGTAAGATTTGATTTCATCTCTTCATCCACAGGTACCTGAAATACTTCGTATGACTCCATATCCATTAACTGCACCTCTTTATCAGAGATTGATAGAACCTGCGCATTTCTTTTATCTATCATAGGAATCTGAACCTTATGTTTTACAGGAAATACAACACTTCGTTTTCCCTCGTCAAATACACCTATTGCCTCTATTCTTGCCTTAGCTTCCCCATGCTTCCCAGGTTTAGACGTCTGAATACTGACAATTTTGCACGGTTCATTCTCTATAATGATATAACGCCCTTCCTTGAGTTCTCTTACTTCCGCCTGTGTCCATCCCATATATACACCTTTAAATCAATCCATTTAACAGAGATAGATAAAGAACATATAATATATATGCATTATGGATGACACTAACATCCTTTTTACAACAACGTTATAGTAGAACGCCCATTTACGTTCATAGCTTTCTACCTATGGTGGGCATGAACCGTTAGGTAGCATTGTATGAAATACAATGTTTCTCAACGGCAGCATTCCCCACAACTGTTGAAAAGACGGACTGAAGACACACTGAAAATAACGATAACCCGGATGGCGCCAGTGTACTATCTAGACGCCTGTGCTTCGGTCCACATCTCATCTGATAGGGTATGTTGGGCAGACCGCCTGACATAAGCATCTCTCTTGCTGTTTCAAGCAGCTGTTTCCCTCTATTTGGTGTCATCGTGGATGTCTTCGGAATGAGCTCCATCTCCATTCTGAACACGGTTGCAATATCACCGTTCCCGAACACCGCCTTTACGTATGCGTCGTTGTCCAGATTCTGGAACAGCAGGAGACACTCACCGTTCACACGTTTCTAGTCGACAAGCTTGTAGTAGCTGCTGTCGCCCCGCATCTTTATTCTTTTCACAACCAGTGTCATATACATCCCATATATATGGGTGATATTTAGATCTTTCAGTTACGGTACACTGGCAATTCAAAAATCAATCCAAAATCAGCCACTTTTCTAATGGTCCATGTCCGGCATAGCCTTCTACAAAAGATTTATAACTTTGATAATATTGTATGTGGTTATGGATGAATCCGATTTTGAACTAGAACATCATACATCCACTGGAAGAAAGATTCTGTTTGTACTATGGACACTTCTATTCATATCGGGTGTCTCGCTATACCTAATCTGGGCAGCATTATATGATGCATGGTTTGATGTGGGGTTGTACTCTGTTACCGTTTCCATGATTCTTCTAGGTTTGGTGGAGATGTATATCAATTTTCCGAAATAGTTATAATTATTTTATGGATAAAGCTTTACAAAAGATTTATTTAATGTATTTGCTATATTGCTATTATCTAATATTGAAAGAGGGTGTTTCATAAATGAGGCATGAGCAGATCGAGGATTTTTTAAAGAAATTAACATCATCAGGTTTATTCAGTGGTATGTATGTAGTGTCTAGGGACGGCATGCCAATATTTTCAAAATCATTTGAGAAGGTTAACACGGATACATTCTCTGCCATGTCTGCAGTACTTCTTGGGGCATCAGATACAATAACTACCATGCTTATGGATGACATATCTATTATATACATAAGAGGTGAAAAATACACGACACACATATATCCTCTGGATGAAAGGAGCCTATTCATCTCAATATGCAATAAAGAGGATGAAGTAAAGGCGGAATCTACACTCAGAGATGTTTTTTCTACTATGCCAAAGACATCTAAATGATTATAGTTTTAGTGCTTTTAGTATATATGTACAATGATAAATATAAAGGGATATTATTGCATTTTATCTGACATACTCTCCACGCTAAAGGCTCGGAGGTTCTAAGGTAGTTATCGCTCATAACGTTGCCTCTTTAGGGATATCAGTGTTCCCTTTGCATACATCCATGTCTGCATAGAATTGATCTATATCTTTTACATATGTCAGACGCAATGCTACGTTGAACGAAGCATTGGCATCAACATGATCAACGTGCCCGCAACTTGGATACTTAAAACCATTTCCCGAACGGTTACCTATCAGTCCACACCTTGAACACTCTTTTGATGTTAATGTTTTTGTTTTTATAGCAAATTCAGCTATCTGCCCTGCCTTATTCAGTTTAATGGAGAAATTCCTGCCATGTTTTACTTTATAAGTCAGTATCATTTATTATCTCTATATGAAAAATATTATGTGCTTCATTATATATATATAATTATCTAAATTCATCTCTTCTCTGAAGGTTGGAGCTTTCTTGCGAAACTCATGTAGGGTGCATAAAAATTATATAACATGGTTTTAATCATATCTTATGAAGCTTTTTATAAACGGAGAATGGATTGAGCCATATGGTAATGAATATCTTAACAAATACAGTCCAGTAGATGGTCATCTTATTGGTAAGTTCCCATCTGCAACTGGAGAGGATGTCAACAGTGCCATAGATGCTGCCGAATCAGCTTTTGATGGCTGGAACGGTATTGGTTCAGTTAAAAGGTCTAAAATTCTTTACAAAGTAAAATTTTTGATTGAACAGAACAGATCTGAATTAGAAAATCTTCTTATGATAGAGAATGGAAAGGTGATGAAAGAGGCAATTCAGGAAGTAGATGGGGTTCTAGATCAGATCCAGTATTACGCTGAATTTGCCAGAAAAATCAATGGAGAGATCGTGGAAGGAGATACCTCCTACAGAAAGATCTTTCAGTATAAGGTTCCATACGGAGTTGTGGTGGCGATAACGCCGTGGAACTTTCCAGCAGCTATGGTAGCAAGAAAGGTAGCACCTGCGCTACTAACGGGCAATACGATAGTATTGAAACCCAGCAGCGATACACCTTTCGTTGCTGAATACATTGTTAAAAAATTTATAGAAGCTGGGTTACCGAAAGGTGTGCTCAATCTAGTAACTGGAAATGGTGGCGTAATTGGGGATGTTCTAGTTTCACACAGAAAGGTTTCACTGGTAACCATGACCGGGTCTACATCTACAGGGAGTAGAATAATGAAAAAAATTTCAGAAAATATGGCTAAACCAATCCTTGAGTTAGGAGGTAAAGCACCTTTTATAGTATGGAAAGATGCAGATATTGTTAAAGCTGTTAAATCATTAATATGGGCAAAATTTTGGAACTCAGGTCAATCATGCATTGCGGCTGAAAGATTGTACCTCCATTCTGACATTTATGATCTTTTTATGAATAAGTTAGTCCATGCGATTACAAAAATGAGAGTAGGAGACCCCAAAACAGCTGATATGGGGCCACTGATTAGTAAGGAAGCCCTTGAAACCTCTGAAAAATTCGTAAAAGAGTCCGTTGAAGATGGCATGAAGATTTTGATAGGCGGTGAAAAGCCACCTTTAAACGAGCCATTTAAAAATGGTTTTTTCTTCAGTCCTACAATTATAGAAGGTGGAAGACAGGATAGCAAGATATTTCAGGAAGAGATATTTGGGCCTCTAATTGGTACAATGAGAATATCTAGCAAAGATGAACTTTACGATCTTGCTAATGATTCACGTTATGGACTAGCGTCGTATCTTTTCACCTCTGATCATAATCTGATACAGGAGGCATCTGAAAAGATCAGATTTGGAGAGATTTATGTCAATATGCCTGGTCCGGAATCCTCTCAGGGATATCATACAGGATTCAGGTTATCTGGGCAGGCAGGTGAGGGAAGTATATACGGTGTAGAGGAATATCTTAAACTCAAAAACGTATATGTGGACTATTATGCAGGGATTCTGACGATTCCAACTATCAATGATAGCCTTTTTGACTGATTCCTTTCATCAACAACCTTTTTCCGTAAATAGCTATAAAACAAACAGTAAAATGAGGTTGTCTTTACGAATACAATCAAAACACAACGCTATATGGTTAACAACAAACCCCTTTCAGAAAAATAAAGTTGATCTAAATGCTGCTCAATAGACCCGATATTGAAAAGAACATATTACACAAAAGCCACATCCTTCTAAATTTAATAGATTATGGCATGAATTCTGTACGTTCATCCGTATTAATAAAAAAGAGACTTAGTCTGAACAACCACTTTATCATCTTTGACAAAAAAACCTATAATTTTAACAAATTATATGTTGCAGCCATAGGGAAGGCATCGGAGTACATGATACCGGAATCATATCAAAAATATTCTAATACATCACTTATAATCTCTGGAAGACAGTATTCTACATCCGGTATGGGTAACGTAATCGTGGCCGGTCATCCTATGCCTGATGAGAACAGTATCATTGCCAGTGATGAATTAGAAAAAATGATCCACTCAATGGGAGAGGATGACCTGCTCCTCCTTCTTATATCAGGAGGTGCATCTGCTATGCTCGGAGATTTTTACCCATCGCTGAAAGTGATGAGACAGCTAACATCAACGCTTATGGAAGCTGGTGCCGATATTTACGAACTAAATACAATTAGAAAACACCTTTCTATGTTCAAGGGGGGTAAGCTCCTTAAATTAGTACGTGGAAAAATTCTGGCACTATTCATATCAGATGTAGTCGGTGATGATCTGGGCACAATAGCTTCTGGTCTTACATATTATGACGAATCAACGTTTTCAGATGCCTTGAACATTTTTATGAAATACAATTTGAAAGATGAATTTCCAGAGGTTTACGATAGATTATCAAACCCAGAGAAATACGGTATGAAGGAAACATTAAAAAAAGATGAATTTTTCAACTATGAAGTGGACAATGTTATAATATGCAATAACAATACAATCCTAAAAAATATAGAGGATCGAGCTAATGATCTTGGTTACTCTGCAGTGAATCTGGGCACAATAGTTAAGGGCGAAAGCAGACTGGCATCCAAAAATTTATTAAAAAGATTCAAAGATCTTAATGACTGCGATATAATGATCACCGGCGGAGAAACTGTTGTACATGTTACTGGAAGTGGAATAGGAGGAAGAAATCAGGAATTTGTACTGTCTCTAATGGAGGATATTGAGCTTAATGATATGAGTGTAATCTCTGTTGGAACAGATGGAATAGACGGCTCCACTGATGCTGCAGGGGCTGTAGCAGATAGAAAAACATGTGAAAATGCAAGAACTTTATCATTAAATGCATCTGAATTTTTGAAAAACAATGATTCATACCATTTTTTCAAAAAAACAGGAACACTTATTAAGACGGGTGCAACGGAAACCAATGTTATGGATGTTCAGATCTTCCTGAAGACAAAAAGAAATTGTTGACATAAGCACAGCACAATACACAACTCTTAACAGCACTAAACAATGACCTGATGCAGTTAAGTAGTTGATATTACATATAAAGTGCACAGTAGGGGTATTTGTAAATGGTAGTTGCCGATGAACCATATTTATACAGCGAAAAATACAAAACCAAATCCCTTAATGATTTGGTTGGAAATGTATCTAATAAACATGGATTGACTGAATGGGCTAATAGCTGGATCCATGACAGGAGCCCTCAGGTAAAGGCCCTCATATTTACTGGACCACCTGGCACAGGGAAAACAGCAGCAGCATATGCACTTGCAAATGATTTCTCATGGCATGTTATTTTATTAGATTCATCATCTTCACGTAACAAAGAGGTCATTGAAAAACTTATTTTAAAATCTGATGAATACGGTACTTTTACAGACAACGGTAGTTTTTTAAGTTACTCAAAGGGATCCAGAAAACTAATACTCATTGATGAAGCGGATGTATGGTTTGAAAGGGAATCATCTGATGAAAAAGAGAAAAAGAGCAGTATAGACACATCATTAATTTTTTTTAAATTAAAAAAAATATTGAGTAATTATGGCATAGACGAAGTCTTAATAGAACAGGAAAAGAAAAAATTTTTGTTGACAGCAGGTAGTGGTAAAAAATCTCTCGCTAAAAAAGCTGTAAAAGCGGTTTTAAAAACCCTGCAATTTAAGGGCGATTCTGAAAAAATATTTTCAGCAGTATACTCTGAGGAGGTAGAGTCAGATGTATTTGATAGAAGTGGTGTACCTGCAATTATTGAACTTATAAAACAGTCTAGACAACCTATCATTTTAACCGTTAATGACATGTCTGTTTTGAGAAAAAAATCACAATTTTTTTATGCATACAGGAATAAAAGCATAAGGGAGGTACCATTCTGGTATCTTAACGATATAGACGTACATACCATTCTGAAAAGAGTGAAAAACAGTGAAAAATTGCATGTTACCGATGAATGTTTACGGGAAATAGCAGAGAGATGTGGTGGAGATGTGAGAGCAGCTCTGAATGATCTTCAGGCTATAGATTCCACATCTACGTTGGATGGCATGGGTAAAAGGGACCTTAGCATATCGGTTGATGATTTTATAGAAGACATCTTTGCTAATAATAATGTTAAAGAAATATACAAAGAATACGCAGATATTGATCTCCCTCCGGACAGATTGATTTATTGGCTTGACGAAAATATTGGGAAAATTTTTAAAAATCCAGATCTCTATTCCGCTATAGACTATCTTGCTAAATCGGATGTATACCTGGCAAGAGCCAGAACCACACGTTCTTATGGATTATGGAAATATGCAATTGATATGATGATTATTGGAACGGTTTTATCACACAAAAATAAAACATATACCATAAAAAATGTTTCATTTCCGTTAATTCTCAAAAAGTATAAGGATTACAATATGGGCTATAGATTGGAGATCTACAAGATGCTTTCAAAATACAATCACCTTTCCATGGAAAAGGTCAAAAATGAACTTTTTGATCACATTGTATACCTGTATAAAAATAATAAAGAGTTCAGGGTAAATTTTACCATTAATACAGGTTTAGAAAGAGATATGGTGGCTATTCTGCTTGGAGTAGACTCCGAAAATAGCGTAGTAGATACGGTTTATAAAGAATGTGATGAGTATCTGGACAGAACTGTTGTTTTAAAGGATAATAAACAAATATCTGAAGATAAAACAGCTAACATAAACAAAAATCCAAAACAGCTTGATCTGAGTAATTTTGGTTAAGTATTGTAGCTACCTGTAATGTGTAAAATTTTTGTAGTCATTGCCACCATCAAAAATACCCAACCGTACACCACAATCCATCCATCCGTAGGCATAATATAATGAACCGAATGAATTTACAAAATCTCCAGAATCTCTAAAATATTTTGCATCTTTGATATATGATTCAACCACATTGAATACATCCATTGCAACATCATATAATGCACCGTTCTTTGGAATTGCTATTTTTATGGTATTGAGAGATTTTTCCGTTCTTTCCATTTCCTTATCTAGTTTTTCTTTAGATATAATATCTGCAGCCATTCTGATACCCTGCATAGATATGCCGTTCTTTCTTTAATTTTTTTCTTTATGTTTCATTTTGTAAACACCGTTTTTGATGAAAATTCAGACGGCTTTTACAATCAGTATAATCAGTGCTTAATGGAATTATCCGTGCTTTTCTTAAATACACCATGAAAAAAGTGCTGTAGTTGAAAAAGAGGTTATAGGTCAGAGCAATTGAAAAGCTTATATGGGTAGTTGTTATAGTTCGATAGGGATTTGGGGGGAAGCTATAAAACTCCGTTCTTTAGAGAGGAGATAACGGACCTCCCCCTCGTAAAGAATATCTATTGAGTAGATAGGGGTGTCTATCTGTGATAAACCTTATATTGGATATGGATGGTGTACTTCTAGATTGCAGAAGTAGCTGGTTAGAACTGCACAAACAATTTAAAGTGGATAATAAAGAAAATTTCAATAAATACATTGATAGAAAAATTACCTACACCGAATTCATTAGACTGGATCTGATGCTGTGGTTTGATAAATATGGGCAGATAAAAAAGAGGAATGTAGAAAAAGCATCGTGTACGATACCTTACATGCATGGCATAGATTTTTTATCTAAATGGATAGATGATCATAGAAATGTGGTTAAAGCATCAATTATAACCGGTAGTATAGATGCTGTATCCGATAGATTCAGGAGGTTACTAAAAATTGAAACACTCTCAAACATACTGTGTACAGATAGAGATGACAATCTTACAGGAGAGGCGATTTTGATTGTTAACCCAGATGACAAAGGAGAGGCGTTGAAAAGGTATATGCACAATAAAACAGATAAAGAAATTATAGTGGTAGGGGATGGAGAGGTGGACATCCCGATGTTTAGATTAGCAACCTTAAGTATTGCATTCAATCCATTAAACGAGGTTGTGGGAAAAAATGCAGATGTAGTTATAAAAGAGAAAAATTTAGGTATTCTTGTTAATTATTTAGATGATTACGTTCATAAACTCAATAAACCTAGCTGAGAATAGCTAAAAACTTAATTTCCCAAAAACCTCTTTCTAAATAAAAATTTAAGATTTAGCCAGCCATCACGCCATGACATGAGTTTAGGCGTACCTATTCTTGGATAATAGTTAACAGGCAGCTCTGCTGCTTTGAAATGTTTAAAACCTTCTATTTTTATCTCTTCAGAAAAAGGCATCGTATCACTTATCAGGGCGAACCTGTCAAGAAATTCTTTTTTAATAAGCCACATACCGGATTGTGAATCCCTGATCTTTATTCCAAAGAGAACAATCATAGCTACAGTAAGTATAAAATTACCTATACGATGCTTGAAAGACATAGAACCTTTCTGTTTTATGCGTTTAAAACTAACAAATACCCATCCGTTAAAAGTTGCTTTATTTATGGCATCTGGAATAACAGCAGGATCATAGGTATTATCTCCATCCATAGTAACAATCCAGCTACCGCTAGCTTCTTTAAATCCACGTTTATATGCAACACCATACCCCCTTTTATGTTCAGTTACAAATTTCACATTTCTGGATTCCGCAATGCTTTTTGTATCATCTATAGAATCACTATCTACAATGATAATTTCATATGAAATTCCGGCATTCTCAAGAACATGTTTGATTGAGTCTATTACAATACCCAGCGATGCCCCTTCATTTATTGTGGGAATTATTACGGATACACATACAGTTTTTTTTGGGTCTGAACCATTCATGGATATTCATTGGTTTTTACTTAACTTTCCTCTTTTTCTTCGCCTTTAACAGATACTCTTTTAGGGAAATGTTTCAGAATAATAACATCACCTACACCCTGTACCCATCTATACGGAACGTTAACTGCCTTTGATCCTTCAACAAGTACTGGATTTGTATCCGGTACGAAAAGACCGTTCACATTTGCTTCTTCCATATCAATTACTACATTGCTTATATCTCCAAGAGAGATACCGTTGGGTGTAAACACCCTCAATCCTATTAATGCTGTTGCTTCTATTTCCATTGTAACCAACACCGAATACCATATCTATGCACTTCTTTTTAAATTTTTTGCTTCATTATAATAAAATAAGGAGAATCAATGAGAATCAATATTTATTATTTTATAATTTAAGTAAGTTTTTTTCAATACCAAATATCTCTGTTATATCCACTACATTCTTAAAACTGTACCGGTTCTCTACATCCTTCAATCCAAAAATTCCGTACTGTGCATGGACTGCATCATCGGGTCCTGTATCATTTTCCATAAGATAGTTTGTGCTGTGCCCGACAGTGCCTGCACATCTCCAGTAAAGATCGTCCAGTATAACCATAAGATCCGGTGGATCCCCGTTGACCTCCTTATAAAGGTTCTCTGGCGTTTCAACAATATTTTTTAGAGGGTTGCCATGATCATCTTTGATAGACATCAGGTCACATTTAAGTTCCTCAATTACATTGTCATAGTCCTTTTTTTTAACGATGCCACTTGGTTCCCTGCCTTCGACGTTCAGGAATATACGCCCGTAGTATCCACCCCAGCCCCATGCAGTGGTTTTGTTCCAATCAACATCTGCATCCTCTATAGATATGATTCTGTTTTCCGGTTTATTTTTTAAAACAAGATATCCCTCTTCCATAAGCCACTGGTTGAGCACAAAATTACCTTTCATTCTCTTTGCGCCGTGATCAGATACAATGATGATGGACGCCCCAGCTTTGTCTAGAAGGTTAACAATTTTACCAACTTTTTCGTCTATATACTTATAGTAGTCTAAAATAGCATTTTCAAATGGATTACCTGGTGTATAGAGATGATGATCTTTATCCATATATTTCCAGAACGTATGATGTATTCTATCTATTCCAATTTCCACAAACCAGAATAGATCCCATCGTTTATTCATAATCATATATTCCAGCACTTTGAAATGTTTATCCACCATTTCGTAAAGCTTTTTCAATGTTTTCTCTCTTTCAGATGTTCTGAATACTACATCAAAAATATAGTCACCAACCAAATTTTCAATTTCCTGCTTAAGTAAGTCTGGATAAGTATAACTCTTTTCAGATCCAGGGGTGAGAAAGCACCCTATAGAACTGCCATGTATTGGTTTTAATGGATAGGAGGGTGGAAATCCCATGGTAATAACATTCTTGCCTTTTTTGGAGGCAATGTTAAATATTGTTTGAGCGGGGGCATAGGTTGCATTTGCGATCCACTTGGTATCATAACTTCCTGTTTTTCTATGCCTGAATCCATAGAGACCCATTTCACCAGGGTCTTTTCCTGTCGCCATGGATAACCATGCCGGTATAGTTATAGGCGGTATGGTACTCTTCATAAAACTTTTTGCATTTGACGGAAATAAATTGGATATATTCGGAAGTTCATTTCTAAATTTTTCAAAAACCAGACTTGGCTCAGCACAATCCAAACCCAGAACAAATAATTTATCAGACATACTTTAAACCCTCTTTTTAATTTTTAAGACTCTAAATGAATACATCTTTCTCATTTCTAAGATATTCGATAACCTCCTTTCTTATTAACTCACTCGGAGGATCGTTATTATTTACCAGCATATCCCTGACCCATGTCCCTTTTATAACAAGCCTATCATCACCCCTGTGTGGGCATATCTTATCAGTTACAATGCTATTACAACGTTTGCACCACGAGAACTCTTTGAAAAATACAGGTGTTATACCCAGGTCTGGAAAGTTAGAAAACATCTCCTGTGCTTCATAAGGTCCGTAGAAATTACCAACACCAGCGTGATCCCTTCCTACAATGAAATGGGTACAACCAAAGTTTTTTCTAATAAGTGCGTGAAAAATCGCCTCTCTGGGACCTGCGTACCTCATCATTGTCCTGAATGGAGACAGCAGTACTGAATCTTTTGGATAATAGTTTTCTGTAAGAATTTGATAGGACTTTATCACAACGTGATCCTTGTAATCCCCCTTTTTTTTATCCCCCACCAGTGGATGTATAAACAGACCATCAACCGTGGAAAGAGCGGTTTTTTGCAACCATTCATGTCCTATATGTGGTATATTCCTCGTTTGAAAGGCAACAATAGATTTCCATTTTCTATTTAAAAAAATCGCTTTAGTCTCAACAGGTGTAAGAAGATATTGTGAATACTCATCCGTGTATCTACGGATCATCTCTATACTGCCCCCTAGAGCGTATTTGCCCCATTCAAATAACCTTTTGACTCCATAATGTTCCACAGATCTAGTTTTAAATACCTTTTTTGCGATGTGTTCAAGATCTAAAACATATTTACTATCAATATTTATTATACCATATATATTCACACCGCCAGCATCTGTGAGGGCATAATCCACACCCGCTTCTACGTTCATCCAATCATGTTCAGATACGGTCAGCGGTACAGGTATAGTCCATGGAGAGCCATCAGGTAGTTTCATATCATCTGTTACGCAATCTACAGATTCCTTTCCCATGAACCCGTTCAATGGAGAAAAAACACCATTTGCAATGTTGTCTAGGTCTACTAGCAATTCGGTTCTGAGTTGGATCTTATGCAAACTCTCTGCATAACTCGATCTCGTTGCAAGTTGTTCCGTACCTACCATGCGATCCACAAGGTTCATAAAAACTCCTTTTGGTTAATCAATATAACCGATTGACCTCAGTCTTTCTTTAATCTTTTTTTCGTCTTCGTCACTGAACGGTTCATTGGATGTTGAATCTTCTATAACACGTAATACAAAAGTAACAAAATCGGATACATTTTCGAATCCCGTATTCTTTATCCTCTGCTTAATCCTGTCATACACTACTTCAGGTATAGAGATCCGGACACATTTTTCACCATCTCTGTTGCTATCAAATACTTCATCACTCATTATAACACCTCATATTTAATACAT
>JAMCUS010000043.1 GCA_023379385.1 Thermoplasmatota archaeon | reverse complement strand
GGGTAACGGAGGAGCAGATGGAATATCTGAATATAACCATGTCGTTGCCTTCCACCTCCTCCAGTGTTTTCTGGTCTTTGAATACAAGCTTTCCTTCTGCATGGGCACAGGGTATCTGGTATAACCTGTCTTTATCAAGGTATCTGGTTATGGGTGCTTTCTTATTGCCCGGTTTCAAAAAGGTGGTTCTGCATTCAAACAGGGAGGAATTATTGGTGTACAGGGCGGCGTTCCGTTCATTTATGATTGATCCGGGCAAAAAACCCATTTCTACCAGAGTTTGAAATCCATTGCATATACCACCCAGAATAAATCCGTTCCTTACAAAATCTGTTAATTTAGTACCCAAACTGTATTTTAATCTGACGGAAAAAATTGCACCTGCACGTACGTAATCACCTGCTGAAAAACCGCCTGGTATAATCAGAATCTGGTAATCAAAGATATTGCTGTTATTATTGAGACTTTTTATCGGGAGCAGGGATACGGATACGCCGCTCATTGAAAAGCCGCTGTAAAGCTCCTCATCGCAGTTGGTTCCTTCCATATACAGTATGCCCACTTTTATATCTTTTCTATACATAGTAATTCCAATCCTCTATGACACCCTTTATTTCTTACGGATTATACCTATTTTATTTTTATGCAGTCAATTACTGCATTTTGCCTGTTCATCCTGGTTTTGGATATCTCACCATTTCACCGTATAATAGGTGATTTATAAGACGAGTTAAATCTTCTTACCAGCCTGATTATTTCCCTGCTGCTTGAATCTGTCTTGATTCTAAATCCATTTTTTATATCGGACAGGTCATTCTTAATGCCCTGTTCCAGTAAAAAATTGGAAAGAGATTCCATATAGCCTCGGAACCTTTCTATAAAATCTCCCGTTATGTAGATGGTGTTCCTGTCTGCAGATCTTTCCGGAATTTCAAATAATATATCCTCAGTACCGATCACTATATCGGGCGGGTCTGCAAATCCCAGGCTGAGAATTGCGGAATTGAATGGATCAGCACCGTCAACAACGGAGGTTCCTGAACGGCCCGTGCTATTTCTGATTACTATATCAGGATGGTCACTGTTTAAAACGGAGAAAGTAAACGGGTAAAACATGCGCCCTGTGCATTTAGAAAAATTATCAAGATTACTCATGGATATTTTTTTCAATATTTTTCCACCGCCTATATCCGGGTCTATGGAATAAACACCACCCACTTCCTTGTAAAAAGTTATTGAAGAAGGCTTAATTGCTTCCGCAATAATGGAGGCTGTGAAATCAGACCCGCCACGCCCCAGCAGAATATTTTTACCATCAACCTCATTTATTGCGTAAAATCCCGGAACTATGATCAGATCATATTTATTCAGAAAATTTTGAATATTGTTTTTTATAAATTCAAATATATTCTTATTGATACGCATGTGTGTATTCAATCCTGTTCCATAAAATTTTATATCTTCAGGATATACTGCGCATGATCTTATATCTATACTGCGCATGAGTTCATTTATGATATCCGCCGAAATTTTTTCACCCATGGATATGAAAAAAGCAATTCCATAAACATCAATTTTTTTTAAAGTTTCCTTTAATCTATCGTAATGCACCTTTATTTCTATTCCATATTCGTCATATGGAGAATAAAGTGTGAGAAATGTATCAAGGAGAGACTCTTTTGATACATTACCGTTAACGTAAGATAAAAAAAGATCGGTCAATCCCGTTACAGCACTTACTACCGCTACGGATTTATCAGCAGTACCTCCGGTGAGAATTTTTATAACCTTTTCCGGATAGGTCGTTACTTCATTGCCCAATTTTTTAACATCTACCAGAGTCATAAACTCACCATGATCTGTTTTGATTGTTCAATCAGATTGTGCAGGAGGAGGCTCTTCAGTTATGTCCGCCTTTAGATGTTTCAGATCTTTTATGAAGTCAGGGTAGGATTTTTTAGAAGAACCGTTTATCACGGATTCCTCAGTTCCGCTGAGAGCTGCAATCACCGCCGCCATAAATATTCTGTGATCTTCTGTAATAAAGTTTTTAAACTTTTTAAATTTTTTAAGGTTATTTATTCTATATATCTTCATCATATCAAGATATTCGTCGATAAGATAGCCTGCCTTTATCTCTTCCAGTATTTTACAGGTTTCGTTAACTCTATCGGATTCTTTAAACTTTAAACGTGCAATGCCTTTTAACACGGCTATGCCGTCAGACATAGAAAAAAGTATGGACAAAATTGGAAAGGAATCAGGGATATCCGCGACATCGACTTCCCTGCTTATTATACTGCTATTGATATTGCCCACAGACAGGCTGTTATTTTCAATTTTTATATCCATTCCCGCCTCTTCCAAATACTGGATTGTTTTGAGATCCGGCTGCATAAAGCCATCGGTTATGTTGTTTATGGATACAGCACCATGCGTCATGAAGGCACCTGCTATAACAGGTATGATTGCGGTTATATCACCCGGTATGACGTATTTGGCCGGTTTATAACCGTCTGCATTATTTACATAATATTTTGTATTGTTATTTTTAACAGTTATTCCCGCATTTTTCATAAACTGAATGGTTGCGGTTATATACGGGTACGAAACGACGTTGTTCACTACGTTCAGGCTCGTTCCGTTGCCAATCAAAGGCAAAGCGATCAGCAACCCGCTAACGAATTGGGAACTTAAAGACCCGTCTATTTCAATATCTTCTGCATTTATTGGTCCTTTTATATTTACACGGTCTTTTTTGATATCTATCTTTACGCTGTTCTTATTTATTGCATCCAGCAAAGGATCTATCGGCCGTATAGCCAAATCATCGCTAATTTTTATACTTGTTATTCCGGATCTCAGCGTTGCAATGGAGGTAACAAACCTGAAGGTGGTTCCTGAATAGGTGCATTTAACCTCAAGATCATCATCAATGTTTATTTTGCCTTTAACGGTAATTTTTTTCTTATCATCATCAATATCAACGGTTGCTTTCAGGGATCTGAGCACATCTATCGTCTCCATAACATCATCGGAAATATTTGGATTTTCTATAATCGAGGTTCCATCAGTTAAAGCAGAAATAAAAAGCGCTCTGTGTGTATAAGGCTTGGAACCCGGTGCGTTGATAACACCGTCAATTACGGAGGGTCTTACAAAAAAAACCATAGAAGTAGATTAAATAAGACTATATATAATGTTTTCTTTGATTTATGCTATGTCGGAGTTGTGTATCAGGGCACTGTAACTTAATAGGAGGATCATTCACATCTCCCTTTGATGGGCAGGCTTCCATACAAATGTCCATGTTATCCATCCGTAACGAATGAGGCACTGCATGCACGGACGATTCCAGCCATGCCCGTACCGCAACAGTACAGATTTTCAAAAAATACACCGGAAGAGGTGGTAGGGGCCATTCCTGCAGCCGTACGCGTTATCAGCAGGCATCCCGGAACAGTTCGAAAACAGGCAGAGATTGACCGGCTTTTTCCTTTTCTTAAAAAATCAATCTAACAGTTCATTTTCCCTGCGATTTTTTGTTGATGTTCCAGTGCCTGAATATTCCCCTATTGTCTCCGCCCATACAATAAAACACTTGGAGGTCAAGCTCTCCATGTAGCCTTTTTTATCCGTATCTGGCATATCCTCACCGTTTAATGTTTTTATCCAGGAATCTGAGTACCCGGTCCCAGGAATCCGCTGCGGCCTCTTTGTTATAGGTGGGCCTCAAATCATTAAAGAATGCATGGGAGCACCCTCTGTACACCTTCAGCTCAAAATCCTTCCCGTATTTTACCATATTTTCTACAAGCGCGGGCAATCCGGAATTTGTTCTCGGATCGTTTCCAGCATACAGGCCCAGTACTGAACCAGATATATTTGCAACGGATTCGACAGGTTTCGGATTGGCACCGTAGAATACAACTGCGGAAGGGACCTTCCCTGTTGCGGCAAGTTGAAATGACAATCCTCCGCCCATGCAGAACCCCATGGAGGCAATCTTTTTTCTGTCGATATAATCCAGCTTTCCAGCGTAGTCAACAAGAATGGAAAGGTCGCTCATCATGTTCTGCTCCATTTTTTCACGGTTCATAAAAATCTGGCTTACAACCTTCATGACGATCGTTTTTTCATTTTCAGGAAGGTTATTGTACAGATTCATTATGGAGGCTTCGTCGGAGCGTTTATTTTCAGGCAAAGAAAAGAGAGGCTTCATAGCCTTTTCTATATTCTCTGCGGTGAGAACTTCAAACTCTTTACGTGAATAGAGATGCGGAGCAAAAACCGCATATCCATGCTCCGATAGCCTGTCGGCCACCGATTTTATCTGCTTTTCCAGGCCCCATATCTCATGTATCAATACAATCGCAGGATGCCTGCCACCGCTATCGGGCGTGGAATGGTAGACATTCAGATTCTCACCTGCACCAGCAGGTATCTGCAGCATTTTACCGGACATATATACGAACCACCCTGTTCTACTCCGCCATTTTGTGAATTGATATGTCTAACACCGTATAAAAGTCTTCCGATGATGCGCCTGTTATATCCGCATCTTCCAGCAATTCAACAATTTCTTTCAGTAACATGCGGTCTAATTTTTTCATATTTACCAGTCTGTTTAACTCTCTTAATTTATCAGGTGGCTCCATGAAAAAATCACCGCTGAAAAAGGTATCATGTATCAGACCGTTATCGTACTCAAAAGAGACCTGTACAGTTTTACCGCCAGGAACGCGCATTACGCCATCAATATGCATTGCGGTCACCTGCGGGTAACGTTTCAATCAGAATATTTCTGTACTCTTCATATAACTCTTTTCTCACGCTGTATTCTTCACCCAGATTCCAATCCATGTTTAAATATTTTTTCCTGTACAGATCATCGGTCATTGCAATCTCTTCGTCCGTTATTGAATCCATGACCATCTCTGCTTTGAAATATTTACCGAATCCATCCACAACAGCATTCATGGCTGTCTCCATAGATATGATCTTACCGGATTCCTCATTTAACGTGGTTACCCGTTTCCTGACACTCTGAACGGCTTTAGATTCTAATTTCTCTCTGGGAACATTAAGAACCTCGGAAAGAATTCCCAGATCAGATGAGATCATCAATGTACCGTGAATAAAAAATCCATTTTTCATAAATGCGGCAGCCATGCCACTGATCTTTCTGTCTTTGATGACAACATCATTAATCGGATGATAAGATGCGGCAACCCCCAGGCTGGATACGGATTCAGCAATCGACATTCCTGCATCCATATAGGCATTCTTTACTCCCCTTCCTGAATAAAAGCCATGAGGAGCAGTCAGCGCGAAATTAAGATTCCCTGTATCGTGATATACTGCACCACCACCGGTAAACCGTCTTACAAATGGTGTTCTATATTTCAAGCAGGAATCTGCTTTTATCTCCAGTCTTGGAGATTGGAATCTGCCTATAACTATACAATTTTGATTTCTCCACAATCTAAGAGTGGGAATCTTATGCATATCGGCATATAACGCGACAGATTCTTCAACTGCAATATTGTAAAAGGGATTGTCAATATATTCGTTAACAAGAACTCTTATTTTTACCATACCCACCACATCCCGTTGCCTGAATAGAATAATCAGAACGTTAATATAAAGATTACCGGGTACTACATTAAACCTCTGAATTAAATCCTTCATCGCACTGATGCCTTGAATATGTGATATAATTCACTTTACCTCTCATATGCTTTATACTGCAGGGACCAAGTTTTTCATCAATATCTCCGTACCACATGGGGCAATTTTTGCAATAGAGTATATTTTTATTCATATCCGGACTCCTTTAATCTCCATGGATATATCCACAGACCTGTAAGAGTGCGTAAGTGCCCCTACGGAGATTATATCTGCAAAAGGCGCGTACAGGGCTATGTTCTCTTCAGTTATACCGCCTGATATCTCTATTTTTTTATCAGGTGCAATTCGTCTTATGTAGCTGTAGGACTCCCTTGCCATCTCTACAGAAAAATTATCCAGCATTATAATATCAAATGGTTCAGATATTATCCGTTTGAGTTCATCCATAGTAGTAACCTCAATCTCTTTTGTAAGTTCTGTTTTATAATTTCTGTTTATTTCGCATATCTTATTGATGCCTGCAGTCGCTATATGGTTATCCTTTATAAGTATCGCGTCGCTAAGATTTAATCTATGAGTCCATCCCGATCCGATCTCCACAGCCCTTTTTTCATAATACCTGAACCCGGGAGTGGTTTTTCTGGTAGCAGCTATAATAACTTTATCGTTCACAGGCCTGACTATATCAACAAATCTTCTTGTTTTCGTAGCTATTCCGGACATTCTCTGAAGAATATTAAGTGAAACTCTTTCACCTTTCAATACATTTTTAATGTTTCCTTCAACAGTAAATAAAATATCGCCATTAACTACATGCATCCCGTCGTAAAGCAAAGTTTTCAGCTCCACATTTAAAAATTTATAAAAATCTCTGATCTCTTCAAGACCTGCTACATAAAAATCCTCTTTCGCTATACCATAACCTTCGCACTGTACATCATTTATAAAAACATCTGATGTAACATCACCGGATGGAGCATCTTCCGTTATGAATCTAACGTAATCATCATGGTTCATAAATGGATAAAGGACACTTCAAAATATAACTTTTTCATATAAATTTTGTAGCAAACCCCCGTTTGTATTATTAAAATTCGCAGGTTTGTTTAGCTCATTACCCCGGTACCTGTATAATTCTTTTCTCAATACCTGTGAATCATCTGTGGTAATATAACATGCGGTCAGTTTTGTATCTATGCTTACTGTAAATACTGAATATTGAAAATCATGCTTTTTGCCGGGAAAACTATCTTAATTTCCTGATTTTTCATGGTCTTTATTCCTTCTTTGCTATGCCCTCCTGCCTTCGTAAGTTACCTTCATGCTTTTCCGGATCTCCTGCCCCATCCATTGACAGGCTGTAAGGGAATGCCAAAAATAGACCTTTTCAGTTTACGGAGAGGCAGAGGTGGAGTCCGTTCTCCGAAGTGCCTATTCTCCAACAGCTCTGTCAAAGCCGTATATCAGCACGTCTTTAACATCAATTGCCCTTATCTTACCTGCGTTCACCGGCTTTCCATTGTACAGAAGCACCCCGTATTTTGATTTGAATTTTGATATAAAATAATTCAGGTTTTTCGTGTAATCGTCTCTTAAAATGGAAGCTGACTTGACTTCAACAGGTATGATGTCTGTTCCATTTCCCAATAAACCGTCTACCTCTTTCGGTCCATCCCGCCAATACCGTTTGATGTTAAGTCTGGATATTATAAGAGTTTCAATTACCTTTCCATTTTCTATTGATGGATTTTTAGCTAAAGCCAGCGATATGTCGTAGGGATATACTTTCCGCAACTTTCTGGATTCCGAAAGCATCGAAGGACGATAATTATTTATAATTCTGATCAGTTTTGAGAATTCTAGCATGTATATGTGCCGTTCTACTTCCTGTTTTCTTTTAGCCAATGTTTTTGAGAGCGAGTCCACATTGAGTATCATGCCCGGTTCGTAGAAAAATATTTCCACAAGAGAATTCAGCATCGGTATATCTACCTTGCCGAATTCCTGCAACAGATCCTGGCTTATTATCTTTGACACTATGCTTTCTCTTATGTAATCGCATACCATTTTTTCATCATTGATTTTTGCAAGTTCAGGAAATGGTTTTCGGATATAGGACTCCAATTCCAGTCCTATATCGGTTTCAGATAATTTAGCATTGCTTATAACTCTGTCGTGCTTTAATGAGTAATATTCATTGATCGATAAAACAGGTGTATCTATCAAGAAATACCTGCCAGCGAGGCTGTCCATAGCTCTTCTTTCCAGTAGCAGTGATGCCGATCCAGAGAGTATAAACCTGACATTTGGAAATGCATCGTACAGTAATTTAATCTGGGACGCCCAATTAGCCAATACCTGGATTTCATCAAGGAATAAATAAATCTTTTCTTCTTTCCAATTAACGCCAGTAACCTTTTGGTATGCATTGAGTATTGATGTTATCTCTACAACACCATAATCAAATGCGAAGTAAATAATGTTCTGCAGGTTGACCTGTTTTAGCAGCCTGTCAATGATCTGGTACATTATTGTGGTTTTACCGACTCTGCGTAAACCGGTGAGTATGACCACCTCCTTATATGTTTTGATCAATTTGTATGCCTCTTCTAATACGGGGCGTCTGTATTCTTTAGCCAGTTCTATCTTTACCCTGCCTGATTTCCACCAGCCGTTAAGAAGTATAAGTGCTTCGTCTATCTCCATATTAGTACATTATAGGAGCGAATATTTATATATTTCGTTCCTATTGGGAACGAATATAGGTACAGTTGCGGTATGCGTCTGTATATAAATATTTCAGTATAAATGATAGTGAAATAAATAAAACAGTTTACGATACAAATAAAATAAAATGAAAATTGAAGATAAAACAATTAATATAAGGTTAAACAAATATTTTATTAAGTACTTAAACCTGAGATTGAATTAGAAATTCTAGTGTACACAATAGATTATACAGGCACTCCAAAATTGTATATGCATTGAAATGAATACAAACCGTAATATTTAAAACCCCCATTAATATAACAATGATATATGGTATATGCCTGAAAATGGATGAACTGCTGAAAACTCTTTAAGTGTAGTTTATGTACGGTGATGATCATAATCGTAAAAAATAATGGATCCGGTACGGTTAACAGAACGTGGAATCAAAATAAAAAACTTTTATTTGTAATTCCTGTTTATAAAGAAGAAAAAATATTGAAAAAAAATACATTGAAATTAATGTCTTTTCTGGATGACAATAAAATTGATTATCAGATCATTTTATCTATAGATGATTCCGGCGACGGATCCATAGAGATTGGCAAAGAGTTAGCTAGCAGGTATAAAAATATTGATTTAATAACCCATAAGGATAAGTTGGGGAGAGGTTTTGCAGTCAGAGAGGCCTGGAGCAAATATAATTGCGATGTTTACGCGTTTATCGATGCAGATCTATCAATGAACATGGATGTTATTTTAGTGCTTAATTGATTAAATAGCCGATAGTATTAAATACTAGAAATGCTATACTATATTCATGTCAAGAAAAGCTAAAGCCATTATATTGTCTGACAAAGATAGAGAAATATTAGAAAAGCTATCAAAGGGACAGAAAGTGGAGAAGAGGCTTGCATTCAGGGCATCAATTATTCTTGAATGTTCCTCCGGGAAAATGTTGAATGTGATTGCAT
>JAMCUS010000042.1:3006-4715 GCA_023379385.1 Thermoplasmatota archaeon | reverse complement strand
GGCATTCGGTTAGAGCAGATGTGTGAAGAGCTTGGGATATCCGTATATCGCAAAGATCCCTGGAAGACTTCGCAGAGATGCCCTGAATGTGGCAACATAGACAGGAGAAATCGTAAGGGGATTAAATTTTTATGTTTGCGATGTGGCCATGTAGATAATGCAGACCATGCAGGTGCAAAGAATTTAGAATTCTTAGGATTGGCTGGAGAATATAGTCTCCGTTCGCTACCAGGCAAGTTAAATGGAGGTTCAGTAAATGAATGTCCATAAAAATTTGCAACTATATAAATTGGATTTACATATACACACGAAATATTCAGATGATTCTTCTATAACAGCAGAAGAGCTCATTTCTGCATGTAAAAGTAATGAGGTGGTTGGCGTAGCTATAACAGATCATAACAGCATAAAAGGCATTAACCACTTTAGGAAAAAACTAGAAAAGGAACATATTATCGTTATTGCAGGAGAGGAAATATCTACTGCTTCGGGACATTTAATAGGATTGTATATAGAGAAGGAGATAAAGCCACATTTAACACTGGATGAAACAATAGATGCAATAGAGGATCAGAATGGAATATCCATACTACCGCATCCATATAGATTCCCTCATCGTGTTAAAGGTTTGCAGAACATAGAAGATATTGATCTGGTAGAGAGCCGAAATGGAAGGTCTACTGAAGGTGAGAATAAAAATGCAGAACAGCTTGCTATGAAATATAAGAAAGCAACCACAGGTGGTAGTGATAGCCATTCGTCTTCATATATAGGATCATGTTATACATATGTAAATAACACCGATAATCTGTATGAAGAAATAAAAAAAGGTAACTGTTACGGTTCAGGAAAATCAATCACCTATTTAAAAAAAGTGGATATCTGGCGTTGGATGGCTGAAAAATGGATATTGAGAGGTGGAAAAGCTATTTAGATTTTAACAGGTGGAATATGAAAAAGGGTAACAGGGGTAGAAGGGGGTACAGAACCTCATCCATAATACATATAGCAAAAGAAAGAATAGAAGTTTTACTCAATGAATCAGAGGTTATGGCCAAAAAAAAGGATCTGCACTACATGAGAAGATATGTGGATATTGCTATGGCGATTGGAAAAAAATATAATATCAGGTTTCCTATTGAAAAAAAAGATCATATATGTAAAAAATGCCATGCATATCTGGTGTATGGAGTAAACTCTACAGTGCGTGTAAGGAATAAAAAAAAGGTCACGCATTGTATGTCGTGCAAACACATCTTTGTTAAATTAATAAAACAAAATTGATATAATATATCATGCAATTTATTGATAAAATAAACTTTTTTCTATTTTATTATATTAAATTTATAAATGGGCGTAGATTTTTCTGAAGTCTGCTATATCCGGTATAAAAAAGCCGCCAGGGAGATTTGAACTCCCGACCTGCTGATTACAAGTCAGCTGCTCTTTACTGTATTTTTAAATATTCCAGCTGAGCTACGGCGGCATTGCCTATGATTCAATAATTAATACAGAATATGGAATAATCTTTAAACTTTTCTCTATATTTCTAATGTTTTTGTAAATGTAGCAATTGTTTGTTATGGTTGCGATAGCCGTTAGAGCAATCACGATAAATAATTTACAATGGTTTTGCATTCGTTTCATTATATAAAATATTTATTGACCTCTGGATTCAATGGATCGCATAGAACTATAGAATATTAAAG
>JAMCUS010000042.1:0-2979 GCA_023379385.1 Thermoplasmatota archaeon | reverse complement strand
TTTAATATTTTATAATATTTAAAATCAACATCTGGTTATTAATAAATAAATAGAAATGGCATTTTTATTTTTACGCATATATGTAAAAATGTAAAACTATTGACTGAATACCAGTAAACCATGTTTTTGCAGGTAGCACGTACCAGAGTAAAAGGGGTGAATATAAGAAAATAAAAATCATAAAATTTTCATTAGCCAACTATATACAGATTGTTTCGTACGTGGAATGGCATATCTAGCAATCAGCTGCAATTTAACAGTTTATAAGCACCACAGACCATAACAAAGATTATATATGGATATTGATATTAGATAAATTGGTTGACGGTCATAGTAGTGTGGAAATACCTGGTCTCATTCCGAACCCAGAAGTAAAACTCACTAACGTGCCGTGTTGTACTCCATTGCGCGAGCATGCGGGAAGCATGGAGAGCTGTCAACCAAATTATATTTTGTATCAACAGGCTGTGAGAGAACACCCATACGAGATTATTGGCCCAAAATACACTGATTTTGGCATTTTTTACACGCATAGCGAAAGTGGGATAATGCTTCAAGTTGTAATAAAATTTTAGTAAATAGAATTGTAATGTATGGACAAAGTAGATATACAATCAGGTAAATTGTTAACTATTGTGATTTTATGTATTACGATGATTTGACTCCACTGCAGAATAGATACATTGGAGATCAGGGTATAGAGTCATTATATGAGCATCAGATATCGGTTATCTTGCATATAAAAAATAAAAAAAATATGATTGTTTCAATGCCTACTGCATCAGGAAAATCACTTATTGCATATCTATCAATCCTCCGTACTCTTGAAGATAATAAAAAAGCTGTATATATAGTTCCACTCAGGGCACTTGCTGCTGAAAAATATAACGATCTTAAACAGATAAATAATTATGGATACAGAGTTATGCTGTCAATCGGGAGTGTAGAAGATGATATAAATCTGGATGACGTCGATGTTCTAGTAGCTACCTCTGAAAAATTTGATAGTATAATGAGATCTGGAAACAAATGGATGAATAATTTAGGTATTGCAGTTATAGACGAAATTCATATGATAGGAGAACCTAACAGAGGACCAACTCTTGAATCAGTTATATCAAAAATTAAGACCATAAAACCTGATACTCAAATTGTTGGTCTTTCAGCCACCATACCAAACGGACAGGATCTTGCTGAATGGTTAAATGCAAAATATGTGTATACAGAATGGAGACCAGTAGAATTAGAAGTCTATGCTGTTGATAAAGACAGTAAACAGATGTACAGCGAAAGTAGTAATGATATTGTCAATAATCTTGAAAAAGACAAGGATGCAGTATTACAGATAATAAATAAAACGTTAAGCAGTAATGGCCAGATACTTATGTTTTCTAATAGTAGAAAAAACGTTGAAAAATATGCAGATCAGTACACACCATATATTATTAAATATCTATCCAGTAAAAATAAGAAAGATATTGACAAAGAAGCTAAAGAACTTAATGACGATGTAGAGTTATCCAGCGCAGGAAAAAAATTATTTGCACTTGTAAAGTCAGGAGTTGCATTTCATCACGCAGGATTATCAAATAGCCAGAGAGGGATTGTTGAAACCTTATTCAAAAAAAGATTGATAAAGTTGATTGTAGCCACACCTACACTTGCTGCAGGGGTGAACCTACCTGCCAAAACAGTGATCATTAATGAGACCTACAGAATGGGAAATGGTTCATTTTCACCACTTTCTATTTTTGAGATCAAACAGATGTGCGGAAGAGCAGGTAGACCAGGCTATGATAAAAAGGGAGAAGCATATATAATATCCTCTAAATCTGCATTTTATAACGTAATAAATAGATATCTTCAAGGAAACGTTGAAAAGATAAAATCTTCTTTTTTTATAGAAGATTCACTGAAAACCCACATACTTTCAGTAATATCATCAGGCTTCGCCACAAACATCAATTTGATAAAGGGTTTTTTAGAAAATACCTTTGGGTCTTATCAGAATCCCTCCTTTGACGTGGACAACCTTTTATCAGATGTAGTTGAATTTTTGAATGCATACGGATTTGTAACAACGGATGGATATAATATTAAAGCAACCAGCTTCGGTAAGCTTACCTCCACTCTATATATACACCCAGATACAGCTATTTTATTCAAAAGATCTATAGAAAAATATGATGAAAAGTTCATATTAAGTATTTTTCAAATAATATCGTACAGTCCAGATACAATACCTCTTTTTATAAGTAACAAAAAAGGAGGTGATGAGGGAGAGATAATAGATGCAATTATACAGAATTATAAAAATAAATGGATGATAGATCCAGATAAATTATCAGAACATGAATATATAAGATTCCTGAACAGTGTAAAAACTGCAATGATGTACATGGACTGGATAGAGGAGGTTCCTATATATGAACTAGAGAGAAAATATGGAATTGGTCCAGGCGATATAATGAATAAAGTAGAGACGGCTACGTGGCTTTCATACGCTATGAGAGAACTCTCTGTTCTATTCAATAAAGAGGTTAGGAAGGCTATAGATCGTTTACATATAAGAATAGCTAATGGAGTTAAAGATGAACTGGTGGAACTTGTTATGCTACCACAGATTGGAAGAATACGAGCTAGAAAGCTCTATGATATGGGAATACACACCGTTGATGATTTTGTAAAAGCTGATATTGAACTCATAGCTACAGTTGTACCAAGAAAATATGCAGAAAATATAAAATATAAATGGAATGATAGAGCAAAAAAAGACTCTACAAATGCCAGTTTCTGACATACTCTCCATGCTAAAGGCATCGGAGGTTCTAAGGTAGTTATCGCTCATAACGTTGCCTCTTCAGGGATATCAGTGTTCCCTTTGCATACATCCCTGTTTGCATGCAATTGATCCATATCTTTTACATATATCGGACAACAATAAACTTGTAGAGCATGATTAATTAAGCAAGTATTCAC
>JAMCUS010000041.1 GCA_023379385.1 Thermoplasmatota archaeon | reverse complement strand
CCAGGTCATCCATGCCGCCAGTGCCTTTACTGTATCCAGTGTCTCTTCCGGATGGAATCTTATGCCTCCCTTGGTAGGACCCCTCGCATCGTTGTAATGCACTCTGAATCCTCTGTAAACCTCGGTCCTGCCGTTATCCATCTTTACAGGTATGGATACCTCCAGTATCTGTTTCGGTACTCTTAATAGAGCGTGGACCTCCTTCTCCAGTTTCATAATTTTTGCAGCTTTATCCAGTTGTTCCTGCGCTATTTTAAATGGATTCAATTCTTCAACCATATATTTCACCTTTTAATTTTTAATATCCACTATTACCTGCAGATATATTACCATTTCTTTTAATTTTCAAAAGAATTAACAATAGATATCTGTACATAAATTTTGATGTGCGTAACAGGTGGTAATCTCTTTGTCAAAAAACAACAATAGCATAGTTAATAAATAATATGTCTGTAATCCTGATAATCTCATGTAATAATCTCACTCAGTTTATTCAGTTCAACACCTTTTTTTATCTCCATGGCAATTCTTCTACCCATTGACAGGTCTTTCTCTATCATATCAGAATAGGGAGATCCTGATATGAATAAATTGGTACCTGCTACAATTCTTGTAGATATCTCAAACACCTTTATCTCCAGCTTATCAGTAACAATCGTCTCCAGGCAGAATGGCCCTATCAACCCACCAAAGAGTTCTACAGATGCATCTATACATCTTTCTCCGTAATCAAACATTTTCTGAAGGAGTGACTCCCTGAGTACGACAGGCACATTTCCTGTGACAACAAAGGTTGGATTCACATCAAGTGTTCTGAGATACTCCTGAGACCCCAGTTTATACATTTCATCAATATTTGCTTCATCACGCCTGTCCATTCCAAGCATCTGTAAGGACCCTCTGGATATTCTGTATCCATCATCTGTAATTGGAGACCAGAAAAAATGCACGTAATATCTGGTACCTACTACATATTCCTGAATAGTGAACGGAGCGCTGGGTTTAAATTTCATAAATTCATCGTAATTTTTTGCTATGAAAAAGCCCTTGCCTCCCTTGGCACCGTAATATTTAACTATAACAGGAAATTTTATATCTTCCGGGTTAGCTACTTTTTCTGGCATGGGTATATTGCCATGTCTTAACCACTTGCGTTCCATATCTCTGTTGGATTCCCATCCTATAACATTTCTATTTCCAAAAACAGGAATGTTCATATTTTCATATATGTCGGATCCTATATACTCAACAACCGAGCCATGTGGTATCAGTACGGTGTTTCTGGCTAATAGTTCATCACTCTGTTCTGTTATGTTTTTATAATCATCAAGTATTATGAATGAATCCGGCTTTGATAACGGAAAGGCGTCGTAGAATCGCGGAACCTCTTTTTTGGCTATACCAACTGTCTTAAAGCCCTCTTTTTTGGCACCGTAAAAAATCTGCAAACTGGAGTGGGAGCATAACGTAGCAATGGTTATATCCTTTTTGTTGTATCCTTCAAGAATTTTATCTATCTTTTCCTTCTTTATTACCATATACTCTACATTAGAAATCTAAATTTATACTTTTTGGTTTGTTATATGGTTGGAATACAACCGCACACATAACACAGAATAATTGCCTTTTATCATTGCATTTCTCTCGTTTTTTGTCTGAATTTTACGCCGTGGTCAATGATCTCTTTTATACATTCCGGATTTTTTATAGTGGATAGATCTCCCAGCTCTTCATTCATAAATGCCTTTCTGACCAGTCTGAATACAAGTTTATTCGTGAGTGTGTAGGGCAATCCATTCACAAAAAATATTTCATATGGTGTTGCCAGACGGTTGATATGATCCTTCACATTAATTTTTAGATTGTCTTTAAGTTTATCAGCTCCTTCCTTTTCTATGAATTCATATCCTTTTTCAGATAATATGGCAAATATAACCATTTCTCCGCCGTCACCCTCCTTTATTTGCATCGAAATGGACGCCGCATCAGAAATGTATCCTGTCTTGATCAATAAGTCAGTAACATCTACAGGACTTACCTTATTTCCATGAACTACTAAAAGATCATCTGCCCTTCCGTGTATTGTTAAATATCCATGACCATCATAGGATGCCAGATCCCCGTGAAACCAGTAACTGGATTCACCACCTTTATCCCTGTTATCTAAATTGAAATATGTTTTTCTGAACCTTGTTTTTTTATCGTCATCAGATAACAGGCCTCTTGTCATTGATGGAAATGGCCTTTTTATAACGATCTCTCCAATTTCTCCGGGTTTAGCGTCATTCCATTCATTATTGTTGAACACCATCACATGCAGATCTATTCCAAGCCCGGGAACCATTGTTGCACTCTTTCTGGGTGCAATTCCATTACCGCTGCAATAGCAGAAACATCCGTCTGTACCTCCACACGCACCGTTAGGAGGATAGCCAAATCCATTCAATTTATCTGCAATACCACTGGATAGAGGAGCGGATGTGTATCTGATCTCTCTCAGATTACTCAATCCATAAGCCCCTTTACTCCTTTCGCCAATAGCCTCAACAATATTCTGCAGAATATTGGGTGATAATCCTAAATGGGTAATGCCATAAACCTCTGCTAACTTCAGCATCCAGTCTTTTCCATACAGGGTAGGTGATCCATCGTAAAGCACAACCGTTGCAGAAAGTGCATTTACACCCATCAATAACCAGGGAAACATCATCCAGCCAGGACTTGTATACCACATGAACCTATCTCCGGCATAAACATCTGATGCATATGCGTTCTCTATCAGATCTTCTATCAACGCACCTATTGTATGCTGCGTTCCTTTTGGTGTTCCCGTTGTACCGGAGGTAAATAGAATCATATTTACATCTTCACTATCAAGAGCCTCCGTAGGTATCCGTTTCACATCCCTGCCCATCTCTAAAAATTCATTCCACAATACAATTTTACTATCAGATATTACAGCGTTTTTATCAATATACGGTATGATAACATGTACAGGATCTAACAGGGAATTCTCTTTTTTTATATCATCTATAACCGAGCAAACTTTGTGAACTATGTTTTTCTTCTTATTACTGTAAATTATGGTATCTACCTGAATTATCATCCTGGGCATAGCCAATTTGATTCTTTTCTTCAGTACCTCATCCTCAATCTCTGTTGGTATTGGTATAAAAACAGCACCGATCTTCTGAAGCGCATAAAATAGAAAATATGCGTAGTCAGATGATGGATTGATTATAACAATATGATCCCCTTTCTTTATGCCGTATGCATGTAATGATGAAGCTATCTTTTCCACTTCGGTCTCCACTTCGCTGAAGGTATACGATTTACTGAATCCATCTTCTCTTATCCATATGAGTGCAGGTTTCAAGCCATATCCCCTTCTGATGGGTTCTGTTATGCATACATCATAACTATTTGCCCTGCCATTGATAAACCATTTAGCTTTCCATATAGGGTATGTATCGTTCCACTCCATCATCTTTGTCGGTTTCACAATCCACGGAAATTTAAGCTGATCAAATACCGCACTGTAAAATTTTTCCGGTTCCGTAACGCTCCATTTATGAAGCTTAAAATAGCTCTTGAGATCATCCTCTTTACCTGGTTCAATTCCAGCAATTTTACAGAGCTCCTTTATCCGTACGCCTTTATTATACATACTGTAATGGATTATTTAATACCATATTAATCTATAGTTGATTACCTCCACCAATTTCTGTCTTGACCATAAGTATGCAGGTGGGTTATAGGTACAATAATGTTAGTGATCAACTATAATCATAACCAACCTGCTATTAAAAAATAAATGTTAAAATGATTTGGTATAGTGAGTAGAACTATCGCATGCAGTGAACATCTCCGGAAAAGTGCGTTGTTCAGACCATTTTCATACAGTACAATATAGATTTTCAAAAGGTTATATAACATGTCAGACTGGATGGCCCGGAATACCCTTTGCGGTAAGATTTGTTATCATCCTGTATTTAAAATAACCCGTATCACATTAGAATTATAATAAAAGTTTAAATATGAAAATATAAATTATATAACTGTTAAATGGGTAGATATTCTGCGGCAGATATAGAAAAGTTTTCATATTGCCATCTTAACTGGTTACTCAGTCTCAAAAATGATGAAATGAATTACGAGCAGAAAAATGGGATTGCGGTACACAGAGATGTGGAACATAAGCTCCAAAAAATCAAAAAAAATGAAGAGGATGCAATTCTTTTTGAACAGCTGGTTGCCATATATTCACTGGGTGCGATAATCCTTTCTGTTGTAGGTCTGCTTATATTCTCCATAACAATTAAAATATCGTTGATATCCTATTTCCTTATAGTAATATCACTTGTCTGGTTTCTTGCAGATAGTTTTCTGTTATACATCTATCTGAAAGGCGATAGAAAAAGTGGATTGGCCATGCTTGTATTCGGACTGGTAGCTTCAGTATTCGGGTTGTCGGGGATTTTCATTTTTATCAGACTGGGTATATTATTTGGAAAGATTTTAACATCAATAGCCATTATATG
The DNA here is from genome assembly GCA_023379385.1 of Thermoplasmatota archaeon. Taxonomy (GTDB): domain Archaea; phylum Thermoplasmatota; class Thermoplasmata; order Lutacidiplasmatales; family JAMCUS01; genus JAMCUS01. The sequence goes on along the minus strand of JAMCUS010000041.1, from coordinate 17,339 downwards.
GATCATAGGAGCAATAATGGCCCTTTACTTTTATAATTACAAAAACATAAAGGCATTGACAATCAGAAAAAAGACGGATGTTGTTGAAGGAAAAATTGTCTATCTTGATGATATGAAGAGTTCGGAACTTATGGTGGGTAAAAAATATCCTGTTTCGGGCAGGCCTGACTATGTGGTATATAACGATAATAAGTATATACCGGTAGAGATTAAGACAGGGAGAACTCCACGTGGTCCGTTATATTCCCACATTGCCCAGCTTATTGTGTACTGTATGCTTATTGAGGATATCTACAATATAAAACCGGATTATGGTATAATAAAATATCCGGAAAAGAGCATTCCGATACAGTACACAGATGCATGGAGGGATAGAATATTACAATCAGTATCAACCATGGATAATATTAAAAAAAGTGGTGTTACACATCGAAATCACAGAAATATTAATAAATGCAGGTATTGTTCTAGAAATAGCATATGCCCTGAAAAACTTATTTAGTAATATCACTTCTTACAGGCCATGGAACCACCGAAGGTCTATTTTTTAAAAAACGAAATGAAACTGAAAAAAGAGATTCTGGATAAAAAAATATTGCCCGGTAAAGCACTTGTTATGGTTGATGGTGAAAAGATCTATTCATCAGAGCATCTCATCATTGCATTTCATCATGCATGCAGGAGGTGGAGCAAGGGTGCAACCAAGAGCTCTTCACTTTCCATGGAAACGATCCTGTTTGCGTCATTGACCCTCCAGATTGATGTTGCCGTAAGGCGGATTGGATTGCATGAGAACAGCAGGTTTGCCGCATTGCTTGTATATGATACCACCTGTGATTTATCAGGGTATACCATTATTGAACCGCCAGAGATAACTCTGAATGAATCTTTTTTGAACAATCTTGGACTGGATACACAGGCAGGTATGGAGAAAGATCAGATAAGAAATACTATTATAGAAAGAATGGCTCTGCTTAACCTACTTCAGTAAAACCTTCAGGCCAGGCAGCTCTGAACCCTCAAGCATCTCCAAAAAAGCACCGCCTCCGGTTGATATGTAGCTGAATCTATTCTCCATATGGAATTTTTCTATTGCTGATAACGTGTCCCCACCGCCGGCTACCCTCACCCCGTTAACAGATCCTATTGCATCCATAACGGCTTTCGTTCCATTCTCAAAGCTTTCATTTTCGACGTACCCCATAGGGCCGTTGAAGATCACCGTTCTGGATTCTTTAATGAGGTCTCTGAACATGGCTGTTGTCTCGTTCCCGATATCCATTGCTGTTTCATTGATTTTTATATCATCAATCTTTGCATTTCTAATTGTTTCTCTGTCCATTGATTCATTGCATACTATTACATCCACCGGTAAAATCAATTTATTACCCATACTGTCTAAAAGCTGTTTGGCTAACCCGACAGAGTCCACCAGTGATTTTCCTGTTTCAAAGCCCATTGCCCTGATAAATGAATTCGCCATGGCACCGCCTATAACAAATCTGTCTGTATTTTTAGACAGATTTTGTATGAGTTTGATCTTATCGGATACTTTGGCTCCACCGAGAGCAACAGTATATGGATGTGATGGATTATCAAGCAATTTTGATATTTCGCATACCTCCTTCTCCACCAGCAAACCCGCGTAAGACGGGAGATATTGTGATACACCTACGGTTGAGCTGTGTGCTCTATGAAGCGTACCAAAGGCATCTGACACGAAAACAGATGCTGATGATGCCAGCATTTTTGAAAATTTTTCACTGTTTTTTGTTTCCTCATTATAGAATCGTATATTTTCCATAATGGCCACATCTCCGTAATTCATCCTGTTTACTGTTTCGTTGATGGATTCAATGTTTTTTATAAAATATACCTCTTTATTTAATTTTTCTGAAAGGTAATCTCTTACTGGCTGCAGTGAAAGATTCATGTCAACTCCCCTGGGCCTTCCCAGATGTGATACCAGAATGATCCTGCAGTTTTTACTCTCCAGATAGTTTATCGTGGGGATTGTGCTATCGATTCTTTTTGTATTCATTATTTTCTTATTACTGATAGCTACATTAAAATCGACTCTTACCAGAACAGTCTGTTTATTGAGATCAGCCTCCTCCATTTTTTTTAAATTGTACTGCATGGTATAGACTAATGAAAACAGAGCATATTAAACTTATTCAAATTCACTTAGATTTTTTGCTTTATCATATGGTACCTATAGCTATCTGTCCTGCTATAGCAGATATGAGGAAGAGGAGTATTGCGATTGGCAGCGTGGCAGCTATGAACCGTTTTCTCTCAATCCATACCTCCCCGAATTCAAGCCCTATTACGTAGTATCCTATTATCATAACCATTAAAACCAGATATACACCAAGGATCATCATAAACACGCCTACAGGCATTACACCAGATCCGTGGGTAATACCACCTATAACCTGTGCCAGCAGAACGTAAAGGGAGGCTGTTATTCCGAGGATCAAGGGTGCAAAAAACGTTGCGGTACCTTTCATCATGCCCACAACCCCACTCAGATCATGTTTTATATCTGAATCTATTGATTTAAGATCCCGCAAATAAGTGGATATCTCCACTATGGTTTTTCCAGCTACAATATGCTCTTTTGTGGTGAGTTTTACCACCGTCTGCATGGATACCTTTATCATTTTGGATGGGAAGTTGACCAGCACACCACCTACTCCGAATAATGCATTATCAATGGGTTTTCCAGATATTTTCATTGTGAATATGATCTTATTGAATAAATCTCCAATTACTGTTCCCTTCATACTTTCGCTTGTTTTGATCAATGAATTTTCTATGGAAAGGCCTTCCATCATTCTTGAACCAATCTGAAAGAGTGCGTCAGGGAATTCCTCTTCCATTTTCAGCATCTCCTTTCGTTTCTTATACTGATAATCAGTGGTTTTCCAGAAATATATGGAGATAATAGCAGAGATTCCCATTACGATGGGAGCTGAATAAAATATGGACCCTGTATTTCCAAATATGCCCATGGCCATGGGTATGGCCAGTAAAGATATCAGTACACCGATGACGATAGACTCTGAAAGAATCAGTATACGCTGCTTCTTTGTGTACGGAGATGGTATCTCCGATATCTGTCTGGTTCCTGGCCTTCTGCCAAGTATCGTATAACCATATAAAAACGCTACCAGAGGAAAAATTACATCCATAACAATTATTATGGGTATTGCATTTGAACTGCCTGAAGGGGCAGTAGAGGATAACGTTGCCGATCCTGTACTGCTGGATGAATTAACTCCACCGAATAGATTCATACCGCTACCTATCAGTGAGATCATTGGCAGCATGGATCCGATTATCATTGGCAATAATACGCCCAGCGCAAAAAGGATTGTTGTAGGAGTTGATAGAGTTGATGCAAAATCCTCTATTCTCCTTTTTGTACCCTGAAGTATTATATCTTTGGCCTTCTCTAAATTTCTCAGAACGCCTTCATGCGTTCTTTCCATTATAGACATGCGGATTGTATAGAATGATCTTTTCAACTCCTCATTCCAGGAGCCCCACTCATATGCAAAAGCAATAAATGATTCCTCTATTGTTGAATAATTTCTTGTATACACATTCCACAGAACTTTTTTAAACGCAGACGCCATGGGTTCGTCAAGATTTTCGGATGCAAAGGATATTGCTCTATCCAGAGAGGGAGTCAACGCCATTGACATTGCCATATAATTAACAGCTTCTGGCGTTTTTCCCAGCAACCATATACGAAGCCTTTTTGAAAGATAATTTGGATAGATCAAAAAGAAATAGCTGAGTACCATGCCTGTAAGTATCATAACAAAAAACAGTATTGGGCCATACATCAGGAGCATTGCCGTATACTGATTTGCCTGGGGTGTTGAGGGTGCTATTGAAAGGTATATAACGGGATATATAATGCCACCTATGAATCCTACTATAAAGAATAGAATCATTGTCAGTGTTGCAAGTTTTGATACCTGGTAATATTCTACGTCCAGTCCTATAAAGGATATTGCCTCTTTGAAATCAGGATGGTTATAGGCTTTATTCAACGATCTCCTTTTTTTTTCTGCTTTACTCCATTCTTTATACGCTTTTTTATATGATTTAGATTCTGTATCCAGATTGAACTCAATATTTCTGAGTTCATTTTCTTTCATTTTTTCCTCTATAACCGCGTTTTCATACTGGGATTTTAATTTTGTTTTTTTCAGTTCCAAAGCTCTGGGATTGCTAGGAAACATTTTATTTACACGTTTTACCAGTTTAACATACCATGAACCAGCAATTGATGTATTTTCTTCGTCACTGCTTCCAGCATTATCTATATCAGGCATACCGTACACTCCTGTTAAACCATTTTTTCCATTCATCCAGTACTTCAGGATATTTTATAACACCACCTTTTAATTGAGATTTTTCTAGAAGGTTCCAGAATGTATTGTTAGCCGCAATAACCCAGTCAGCACCTAGTAACGTAGGCTTATTATTGGTAACTGCATAATCAACCATATATGACCTTATTGAGGCTCTCACACCGATGTTCTGTATCGCTTCTCCATACGACATACCCCATTTATTTGCAATTTCACTTATCTTTCCAGAATTATTGAGGAATGTATCTGTAGCTACCAGGCTGTCTATACTTTCATCATACTGCATCAAAACGTTAAAGTTTCCAGGTTCCTTTTTCTTATCAACTTCAGATATTTCAAGCACTCTTCGTTTCTGTATCTGCGTACCGCCAGGGTTTGCCAATCCGGCAATAACAACAATATCGGTAGCCATAAAAGAGATGGGTGGAATGCCAATATCATGAACCACCCTTTCATAAATAGATCTTGCAGAGTTACCATGTATGGTTCCAAGCACGGAGCTTCCTGCAGTTCCAGCTCTCATTGACTCATACAGGGTTTTAGCTTCCTGCCCTCTCACCTCTCCAAGAACTATTGCACTTTCACCCAATCTCAGGGATACAAGAAGTGCATCATTGGCAGTCATTTGACCTGCACCGCCTATGGCTGATTGCACCCATAAACTCTGTATTTTATATCCAAGTTCCTGCATCTGGGGGACAGGCAGCTCCAGTGTATCCTCAATTGTAAGAATTCTCTGATTTTGCGGGAATTCCAGCATTATAGCGCCTACCATGGAGCTTTTACCAGCTCCTCTCGGACCCCCTACCAGTATTGTAGCTCTACCATCAATTAAAAAGGAGAGCAGGCCAGATGCAATGGGTACCAGACTATTCAATTGAATTAATTTTAAAAGTGTCCATGGATCCGAGGAATGTCTTCTCAATGCCATCGCAATTCCCTCGGGGCTCAGAGGCCTTCCAATAACAGTTATTCTTGAGTTAAATTCATCAAGATCTGTTTCAAGAACAGGCATTGCTTCAGAAAAAGGTCTACCAGATAGCATCCTGAATCGTGATAATAATGCTTCAGCATCTCCATCACCCACTGTAATGTTTGTAATGCATTTATCATGTATAGAGGGGTCAGGTGATCCTATCTTTATATGAACTCTGTTCTGTGAAGAGGGTGCGTCTATATATACATCCTGAACTATTGGATCGCGTAGCAAAACCTCTATTACACCCAGACCAGCAACGTATTTAACTAGGACAACTGATAGTGATTTAACAGTTTTCATCTCTTCGTCCCTTGTCGCTCCTATACGTATTCCCTCTCTCTGCGCAATGCTGTATATCAGCTTTTCACCTATTTTGCTGACGTAGGCTCTTGTCTCTGCAAGTGATTCTAAATTCACATTTTTTGGATAGTGATTCGGTAGTTCAGTTCGTACAAGTTGCAGCAACTTTATATGTTCTACAGGCATGGAATATTCGGGAAGATTGACATAATAATAGGTCTCTATACTGTCAGGTGTGGTATATATTGTAACCTCTGAATCTCCCACAAAATAGGATGTTCTTCTGATTGCGCCTTCGGGTGGTGTTGTTAAAACCCATGAAGAGGAGAAGCCAGGTCTCACCATAGCGCCATCTCTTGATATTTTAAACATTCCTTTTTTCAGCGTGGAAGGATCAAATCTGGACAGCATTGTTAAAAGATTGGAAAGTTTGGCAGACGGCAAAGTAGTCCCTCTGGCTGTATTACTAGCTGAATCGTACTCTCTGTAGCCTCTATTACTACCGGCGGAATATCTATTCTGCGCAGAAGGTGAACCGAACGATTCGCGATCCCCCGGTTCCATTCTTGATGCAGGTTGCGTCTGTCTATTGCGGACACTGCTATTATCCTGCACTACTGTTATATTTTTAGCCATTTTTGATGGTCTAACTTTCCCACATGTTCTGCAATTATTGCTCATATCATCGTTTATTGCATTGCAATAAGGGCATGACCAGACCTTATCTCTATAGAGATCAGAACTACCTACTGGCATATTAATCCGCCTTATTCTATGAACCTTTAATTAACATAGATATTATTATAGTTATTGTAGCATTGATGCACAACAAATATTTTACAATTACATTCCGTTTTGATACACAAACACTTTTATATACATATTTAAATAAACATACCCATGGTACCGGCAAGCACGACAGTTATCACAGTTATCCAGTATAGATAAAGTTCCCATCTTTTATATGCATAACCATTCATTATTGTATTATTTCCTATAATAATTCCGAGCAATACTGCTGGAATAAGGAGAACAAAAACGAAAATAACCATCAAATCCAGAATAAAAGAAAGAGACATTTTAAAGAATAATACCACGATAACTGCTGGAATTGATTCAATCATATAAATATATGTTGTTTCTTTTGATTTTCTATCCATTCCGATGGATTCTATAACTCCCCATGCAGAACCCATGGATATTATAATTAAGGCAAAGAAGCCTGCGATTATCAGAGTAATACCAAATGCTGTTAATATATACGGGCTGAATTTATTCAATGCCTCAATTGTTGATGATCTTGTAAATTGAAGTCCGTTAAAATTTATACCAAAAATAACAAGCCCTACCATCAATAATTCGCTTATAATTGCGCCTATAAGCGTTTCTAATCGTTCATGCTTTATATCCTTGATTTCAAGTCCTTTCTCAGCAGCTGCCCCTGCCTGAAAAAATAACATCCATGGCATTATAACTGCGCCTATATTTGCTATAACTAAATAGGTAAATTCATGATTGCCATATGGTTGAAAAGGTGTTAATCCTTTTATAAATATCAAATTTAGATTGATTCCTGGTAATATACCTATTATTATAATGAATACAATGAATATTGCAGATATAAAAAGCATGATCTTTTCCAGAGTAGTATATTTTTTAAAAACTACTACAGTAATATGTAAAAAGAAAACAGCTATTATTGCAGGCAATAACGGTATACCTAAAATTTCAAATCCTATGGCAATACCTGCATATTCAGCAAGATATGATAAAAAATCTGTAATTGCCATGGGAAAACTGGCACCTATTGCAATCTTTTTGCTGAAGTTTTCACGTATAAGCTCTCCAATTCCCTTACCTGTTGCTACACTTACTCTGCCCGCAGCATCCTGTATTATAAAAAGAGGTATAATCAAAATAAGTTCAATAAAAATCATTGAATATTTAAATACAGAACCGCTGTATATTCCCGTTATAATACTGCCAACATCTACATCAGCAATCATCACCAACCATGCTGGGCCCATAACCCTTAAAAAGTTTATTATTCTATTTTTTGTAGATCTAGCACTTTTCATAAATCTCACACGTGATTTTTTTAATTTTAATTGTTAATTAGGTTAACCTAATTATACATTCATACTATTTAAAGATAATCTGACTCAATTCTAGATTGCGGATAAAAAAACTTCAATAAAAGAGGTTATGTATTATTCCGTTAAAACATATTAAACATATTTTGCAACTATTAAATCAGCCTGTCAACAATAGATCAGTACCTATGGATTCTATTAACCATCAGAGCAATCACGATAGATAATTGAATGCTGGTAAGCCCTGTTTTTGCAGGTAGTACTTACTTACCTGCGTGCAATTTAACGGTTTATAAGCACCATAAATCAGTACGCAACATATTAATATAGGAAATATAATATTATTTTGTGATTTTATGAATCTTCGGGAGGAGGATTATCTTAGATATATATACGAATTGAGTCTCGCATACGGTGCCACTCATACTTCTCAACTTGCAAAAATTTTAAATATAGCCCAGAGCAGTGTTGTAGATGCTTTGGATCACCTGAATAAAAAACACTATATAGTATATGAAAAAAGATTTCAAATTATATTAACAGATGAGGGAAGGAAGGAGGCTTTGAAGTCCATAAGGAAGCATGAACTTGCTGAAGTCCTGTTGATGAATGTGTTGGGTTTAAGCTGGGATGAATGTGATGATGAATCAATGCTTATGGAACATGGAATAACGGATAAAATAGCAATTGCAATTGAAAGAATAACCGGTGCAAAAAGATGCCCCCACGGTAATCCAATACCTGATAAAAATCTTGTAATTGGAAAAATTCCAGATACCTCCTTATTGGATGTAACAGGATCCTGCATTATATTTTCTGTTGTTTATGAAGATAAACATATTCTGCAATTCTTGAATTCTGTTTCAATATTTCCAGATACCTCTCTGATTGTAACAGGTAAAAGCGATAACCATCTCGTGGTTGACAAAGATAATGTGGAAATAACAATACCAATAGAGATAGCAAAGGTCATAAGGGTTACGCAATCAATTTAGATGCACAAATAATAAAAGATGTTAAATAATAAAAGGTTGCGATTTTGTACAATTATTTCTGTTTTTTTCCTTTCTTTTTATCGGATGTGGAGATGGAGCGTTCATTTGTCCATCCTATAACAGCTGGCCACATATCATTATGTGTTTTGCCACTTACCGCAAGTCCGATATGCCCTGTCGGGTATACAATAATCTTTTTGTCTGGACTCTTTATGATGTCGTAAAGAGGTTTGGTTGATTCAGGGTCCACTATATTATCGTTTGATGCTACCAGTATCATAGTAGGCATGGTTATTCTGGTTAAGTCCACATAGCTGTCTCCAACCTTCCATTTACCCTCAATAAGTAAATTTTGCATGTATCCATAATCCAAAAATTCTCTGTATACCTCACCAGGCATATATATTCCATCGTCTACCCAGAACTCCATTCTAAGAAAGTTCATTAACTTTTTATCATCATCTAGCATGTCATAAAATTCCATATATTTTGTAAGGCTATTTCTAACCGGATCTAGCAAAAAGAAGGCACTGTTGAAAAAAGATGGAGGGATAATATGGTAGCTATCAGCAATCTTTTTTACAGGAAATGTCTCTTTACTGGGTAATATGTGCAGTAATGCATTCACCTTTTTAGGGAATGCTATGGGTGCAGCCATGATTGTCAAAGTTTTAATATCTTCAGGATATAAAGCAGCATACATGGCTGAAAAGGTACCACCCATACAGTAGCCAAAAAGATTAACATTCTCTTTGCCCGATATTTCTTTGACCTTTTTAATCATTCTTTTAATATATCTGTTAACGTAATCAGAGATCGTTGTATATCTATCTGCCTCAGATGGATGGTTCCAGTCTATCATGTATACATCATATCCAGCCTCTAAATATTTCTCAACGACAGACTTACCGGATTCTAAATCTAGAATGGAGGGTTTGTTTATAAGTGCATACACAAATATAACAGGTGCAAGATCAGGATTTCTATTTGAAGACCTGTATCTTCTTAATTTGGTACCCTCAAAAGAGTATACAATATCAAATACCATTGGTTGCAATTTCAAATCAGGAGGGTTCAGTATCAGCGAAATCATTTTGTTAATTCTATTAACGCTATCAACTGTATGCGCTCCCTCTTTATCAGCTATCATTGAAAACACCTTTACTTGGACCTGTCATTGGTTTCATCTGTTTTGGGTGCTCCCTCTTTTTTATCCTCTATTCCATCAATCCTGTGAGATATTTCATAGACACGCTTTGAAAGTACATCAAAATCACTTCTTGTAGGTATTCCATAACCATGCCATATTTCAGTCATCATCTCTTCTACTCTGTTTTTATAGTTTAGAGAGAAGTCCAGCTGTTTGCCTAACATGGATACAAACACCGGGCTTTTGACGAACTCACTCATCACTTTCGTGTAGTTGTCTATTGCCATGGAAAAGTCTTTTTTGTATATTTCTTCAAATGATGAGTAATCACCAATATGATACATATCTTTGATCCTTTCCATATAGTTGCTCCATGATCTTATGTGTTCCTTCAATAATTCATTTCCACCCTCTGTAGTGTTGTATACATTTTTTATCATTTCCCACGATCTTTCGTAAAGCTTTTTTTCTTCACTCCATACGGATTCTAAGACAGTTTTCATCTTTTCACTGTTTTTTGTTGCGGCTTCCTGCCACTCCTTATAGATGTCTTCTACTTTATAGCTTTCATTTTTTGATAATCCCTGTTTTAGAATCTCCATCTGCATGTTGAACAAGGCATTAAAGGTATGTAGCCCTTCTTCAACAATCTTGTTTGAATATTCGTTCCATGCTTTGCCCATATCTTCCAGTACATTCTTTACATTATTTTCTTCCATTTTAATCCCTCTTTACATTTTTTACTATGTCGTTCACCATATTCTTTATTCTATACTCCTCTGTAACCACTTCAATATATTTCCTGATGGTTACCATAAATTCCATGTTGGTCCTGATAAATTCATTTGCTCCTTCTATCATTTTCTCTCTTTTATCTTTTGAATTCATTTCTAGCATATATCCTGACATGGGTATTACTATATTTTTTATATACGACTCGCCTATATCCATCATCGACTTTAAAATCATTTCCCATATTCCCATATACGTTTTTACTGGTTTTATAACCGTTTCATTAACAATTTCTTTATTTACTACATCCTTCACATTATTCACCTTCTTTCTTTTTTATTTATATATATAATCCTCCATTAACATTTAGCACAGTTCCGGTTATATATCTTGCATCCTCTGATGAAAGAAATACAACTGCCTTTGCAATCTCCCTAGCCGAGCCGAATCTTTTCATTGGAATTTGGGATATAATTTTTTCTTTAACCTTTTCAGGAACTTTTTGAAGCATCGGGGTACCTATAAACCCAGGTGCAACAACATTGACAGTTATATTTTTTGATGCCAGTTCCTTTGCTAATGTCTTCGTAAGTCCAATAAGACCAGCTTTTGATGCAGCATAGTTGGCCTGCCCGATGTTACCCATCAATCCAACAATTGAAGAAATATTTATGATATATCCATTGCCTGATTTAACTAAATCATCAATCATTACTTTTATGCAATTAAATGCACCCGTGAGATTGACTGACAATACCTCCTCCCATTCATCAGGATTCATATTCATAAAAAGGGTATCCTTGTTTATACCGGCATTATTGATTAATATATCAATTCTGCCAAATGCGGCGATAACTTCATCTCTCATCCTTTTGACATCATTGTAATTTCTGACATCACCACGTACTAAAATAGCGTCACCACCCATCTCCTTTATTATTTTTTCTACTACCTTTGCCTCATCTTCATGTTTATAAAAATGGATGGCTATCTTTTTTTTATTCTCAGATAGAGCTATAGAGATTTCCCTTCCAATACCACCAGACCCACCTGTTACAACAGCTACGGAACCATTATTCATTATTATGCCCCTCCTCTTTTCTTTCGGGTTTGATCATATCCTTATCCTCATTATTATAGAAATTTTTTATTATCCGTTCATTGACCCGTATCTGTTCTTTTACCCATTTATCTACGCTATCCACCAACCCCCGAAAACTTTTGGGATACATCATATTGAAATATATTCTTGCTGCATCCATTGGCGTATCATATATATTTTCAATTTCTTTATATTGATCAAAAAGTACCTGCATCTGCATTTCTATAGCTTTTTTTATTTCATCTACAAAAAATTTGGATTCATAATCATCATTTTCAGATTTACCTGGTAATATTACTAAAACCTCTTTGCCTGCGTAATCACTTAAGCCACTTACCTGCCCATTCGGGCTAACACGCTTGGTTCCAATGATTTTTCCACCATCACCTATATCTATTTTCAATACACACTACCCCATACATCAATATACAGTTATACACAATACATATATAAACATTTCTCTAAACCCTATACAGATTATATACAATTATATGGATAATAATTTTTTATAATATTTTACGTTGAACCCACGAAACACTGAAAAGTTTATATTTGTGTTATCCACATGGATATTATGAAATGATACTTTATGACCGCTGTTGTAAGAAAACAAGACAGTATCTAGGACTGTAAAATCTCTGACTTACGGCAAGTTCACAGCAGTGGAGCACATAATGTATTGCAAATATGCCAAATATCAAATGATTTTTCCGGAATCAACCACTTTCAACAAAGAATCATCTAAAGATTTATTCTCTTAACGGCATATATTAACGGCATATAATCGGTATAGTATCAATGAAAACATATATATAGAAGTACATACTAATGGTTTTTGGTGATTAGTTATGATAGGTGGAACACCAATATTAATTTTGAAAGAAGGTACTGAACGTGAAAAAGGAAAAGGTGCATTTGAAAATAATGTTGCAGCTGCTAAGGCAATTGCTGATAGTGTCAGATCTACACTTGGTCCAAAAGGAATGGATAAAATGCTAGTAGACGGCACTGGTGATATCACAATTACCAATGATGGTGTTACGATATTAAAGGAGATGGAAATAGAGCATCCTGCGGCAAAAATGCTTGTAGAGGTTGCAAAAACGCAGGAACAGCAGTGTGGTGATGGTACGACAACAGCTGTTGTATTAGCGGGTGAGTTGTTGAAAAAATCAGAGAGTCTGATTTCACAAAATATACACCCAACAGTTATAGCAAAAGGGTACAGGCTCGCAGAAGAACAGGCATTAGATGTAATCAACAAGGTAGCAAAGAATGTCTCCATTGGACAGAAAGATCTTCTTAAAAATATTGCTATAACCACAATGAATAGCAAAGGTATTGGAGAGGGTAAAGATCTTTTTTCTGATGTAGCTGTTAATGCAGTAATCTCTGTTACTGAAAAGAGAGATAATAAGAATATTGTAGATATGGAGTCTATAAAAATTGAGAAAAAGATAGGTGGTTCAATTAATGATACAGAACTTATAAAAGGAATAGTTATAGACAAAGAACGGGTTCATTCAAGAATGCCAAAAGAAGTCAAGAATGCTAAAATATTGTTGATATCATCCGCTCTTGAGATAAAAAAGACAGAGATAGATGCGAAAATTGAAATTACAGATCCATCAAAAATTCAATTGTTTATGTCTGCAGAAGAAAATATACTGAAGGAGATGGTAGAAAAGATAAAGGAAAATAAGGTATCTGTTGTATTCTGTCAAAAAGGAATAGATGATTACGTTGCATATTCACTTGCTAAAGAAGGTATAATGGCTGTAAAACAGGTAAAGGAAAGTGATATGAAAAAATTGGCAAAATCTGTAAGTGGCAAAATCGTTACAGGCATAAAGAATCTTATGGCAGATGATCTTGGAAATGCAGGTTTGGTAGAAGAGGTAAAAATCGGTGATAGCAACATGATATTTGTAAGGGATTGCTCCAATCCAAAAGCTGTATCAATACTTGTAAGAGGTGGTACAGAACATGTTATAGAAGAAGCGGAAAGAACTTTACACGACGCATTGAGGGTTATAGGTATCAGTATAGAAGACGGACAATACATATGTGGTGGTGGAGCAACAGAAATGGTGATTTCTACAAAACTAAAAAGGTATGGATCAACAGTGGGCGGTAGAGAGCAGATGGCAATAGAAGCCTTTGCGGAGGCACTTGAAATTATTCCTAGAACACTAAGTGAAAATGGTGGTTTGGATCCCATGGATACATTGATAAAACTCAGAAAGGTTCATGATTCAGGGGAAAAATACAGTTATGGAATTGATCTTTCAACAGGAGAACCAGAGGATATGCATAAAAAAGCTATAATAGAACCTATAAGAGTTAAGATGCAGGCAATTCAGTCAGCAACAGAAGCAGCTATAATGATAATAAGAATAGATGATGTTATAACTGCAAAGAAAGGCGCTCCACCATCCGCCGGCGGAGCAGGAGGAGCAGGAGGAATGGGCGGGTACGGTGGCTATTAGAAAAATTTTAACTTATTAATAATCATATTTAAGAGGATGTGTATCCTCTAAACCAATTATTTTTTATTTTTAGTTCAATAATTTTTTAAACTGTTCGTGGTCTCTTATGACTTTGAATCTTTCATCGTTTTTATATATCTCCTTATATCCAGGCATTATTTCTAATGCTCTTTTTAAAAATTGAATTGCTACATCATAAATCTTGGCTGAAATAGCAATTAAACCTTTAAGATACCATGCGTCTGCAACATTTCCGTTATATTTTAAACATCTATTAAGTGAAAATGTTGCGTCGTCATATTTACCTAATTTATATTCAATACTTCCCTTTAATAACCAAAACTCATAATTGGTTATATTTTCTGTTTTAACGTTTTTCATAGCAACAAAATTTTTTATTATATCCATGGCATAATCATACTTATCATATTTAGACAGTAATTTTGTAAATTTTATAATTAATGATACCAGATTTTTATTTTTTACATATTCATTGTATAAATTTATTGATGTATCGTAATTTTTATTTGCAAGCAATGTTTCCAGTACATAAAAAAGTGCAGATTCATTGTCAATATTATCAATATTTGTCTTTTCTTTATCACCATATGTATTTATTCTACTATCTACATTATTTTTATTATCACCCATTTCTGTTCTCTGTGTCTCATTCACATCATCTGCCTGTATATAGGTTGCTTTACTGTTAGTAGATAATTGGTATTCTTTGGAATCATTAATTGATTTTTCATTTTTATATTTGTTATTAAACCATTTGTAAATATTTGTAGCTTCGTCATGCATACCTTTTTTTTCATATTCATATGCAAGACCAGATAATGCAAAATAATTGTATTGATCAAGAGCAAGAATCCTTTGAAAATCCTCTATTGTTGTACCTTTTTTTTCTTTTGCATATCTAACATAATATTTTATTGCTGTACCAACGTCACCTTTGTCCAAGTAACACTCTCCAATATATAACAAAATAATTGAATTTTTGTTATTTATTTTAAGTGCTTTATTGAATGATGTTATTGCATTGTCGTTTTTTTTATAAAATTTTTCAGTTAGACCTTTTTGAAACCATGCATTATAATTAACAGGATTAATTTCTACACTTATTTTAAACATCGACTCTCCTTTTTTATATTCCTTGGCTTTTATCAGGCCAGATCCAAGCTTAAACAAAATATTGGAATATTCACGACTCATTGTACTTGGTTTTATTAGTTTTTTTTTAGTATTATTATAGAAATTTTTTTCGTAAGATATTATAGCATCTTCAAAAAGAGAGGTTGCTTTCTCTTTATTACCTGTGCTTAATTCATTCATTCCAAGATCTACCAATTTATTTATTTTATTGTAAACGCTATTCTCCCTATTTTCAAAAAGTGTTATCACAACCATATAGTTACCGTATAGTATATTGTTTTATCATTAATTTAAGTATTTTCACTAAATTACCACCCCTAATTTATTGCAAAATTTTATTTTGATGTACCCATATTAATTAATTCAGTCTGTAAATTGCATAATTTATTTATTAGCAGTTAATTCAGTGCTTAATTGCATTGATAATAACTAGTTTTATTTATTATTAAGATTATGTTAATCAAATAAAATTATATTGTTTTTAAAAATTCTTTTTAAATGAATATTTTTTATATCTAATATTGTTTTAGTACATAATGAAACCAGAGAAATTATTACCCGGTGAACATGGTTTAACTGTTTCGTGGATAACAGTCATATTGATATCGTTGTTCACTGCAAATGATTTTTTCATTACGGGATTGATACTGCTTTTATTAAATATTATGATCCTACCAGGAATGGATAGAATACTTTATGTCCTAAAAGCTATTTTTTATAAAAGATCCATACACAATTTATTCAAAAAAAAGATAGATTATTATGTTTTTTCAATTGTAGTTATAGGTGCTGTAACATTACTGATTGGTATTCGTAACAATGCAATTCCACTTGTCTCTGTTATTATTCCTACTATATTTTTTTTCATATTCTTAAAATTTTTTATGAGCAGAGGGTATAGAAATAGTTATACAATGAGGAGTGCAATTATATTTGTTGGTTCAATATATATCATAATTAATTCTTCACTTACAAAATCGTTCAATCATAAGGAAATACTTATATTTATTTTGATAATGTTTTTGGAAATAATACTTGTCAATAATGTAGAAATGATTAAAAAACAGAATATAGCAGTTGAATGGTCAAAAGAGTTTAATATTGCAATTTTTTGCCTGTTGATAATCATGACAACTACATTATATATGTTTATGGGAAATATAACGTACATGATATTATTTTTTATTTTTTATTTATCTACCTTTTTTATTTATTTTTTAATAAAAAACAGGTCTATACGGATAACTGGTATTGTATCAACCATATTTAATATATTTTTTATTGCCATTATTACCGTTCTTTATTCACCTTTATTGAAGTGAACTACCCGACCTTACAGGCACGACAGGCTGTAAGGGAACAGGGTAATTCAATAAAATCTTCAAAAATTCACGTTCAAAAAATATTTTTTTAGGATGAAAATATGCCGTTTTTGTATTCCATTACAAACTGACGACTTCCTGCTTCATCATTCCTGCTTGTATATCTTTACCACGTGTAGAGACCAAAACATCCACAACCTTTTTCTTGGTTATTTCAAGTTCTTGAGAGTTCCACACATCCCGTACGTACTTCTCACTTATGTTCAATGCACCATCATCTGACATACCATCCATGCTAAAGCATCGGAGGGTCTAAGATCATTATCGCTCATAACGTTGCCTCTTCAGGGATATCTGTGTTCCCTTTGCATACATCCCTCTCTGCACGCAATTGATCTATGTCTTTTACATATATCGGACGCAATGCTATATTGAACGAAGCACTGACATCAGCATGATCAACGTGTACGCAACTTGGACACTTAAAACACTTCCCAGAACGGTTACCTGTCAGTCCACACCTTGAACACTCTTTTGATGTGTTGTATGGATCAACATGGACAACAGGTATTTCAAGTAGTCTGGCTTTGTATTCTATCATTGCATCTTCCAGGATTGTTACCGAAATAAA
>JAMCUS010000040.1 GCA_023379385.1 Thermoplasmatota archaeon | reverse complement strand
CATTTATTTCTTGGTGAAAGCAATCATTCCTCCTTTTATAGACTTTGTGCCGAAATGCTGGCGGCGCACTTAGTTTTTTGTCTAATATTTCATTTGTGGTGAGCATCAGTGAATTCAACCAGTCGATCTTTATGCTTTTACCTTTTTCTTCAACATAAATTGGCTTTTTGTTATAGTCTTTCATTGAAACAGGTATTGCTAGTTGTATACTCTGCATTTCTACATCATCATCATTATGATTTTCTGGATAGCAATTCCACGTAATATTTGCGGTTTCTCCATCATATAATGTTGCAGAAACCCATGATTCACTTCTTCCAAAATAATTTAGAAAAGATAGCAACTTTGATAACAGCTCTATTTGATCTTGGCTAAGTGTTAAATTTTCCCATGCCATTAAAATGCTATCCTTAGGATCTATGCTAATAAATGCATCATAAATAAGCATCTTTTTACTTGTATCTTTAGTATTTGCGCTCATATACGTTTTTATATTTGATTCTCTGGCTGGTGGCAAAAAATAAACCGGAGGAGATTCAGATAATGATTCCAATATTTCTGTTACTTTATCCTGAGAAACTCTTGGCAATTTTCTTTTCCATACATCAATAAGAGTACGAACTAAACGGTAAGGAGATGGCGGCCATTCTGTAACAGCCTCGTTTACATTTCGACCCCAAGGATTTGCATGAAAAAGCCCAGTTTGAAATTCTAATTTAATAATTATCATTCTTATAACACCTAATACTCTTCTTATTCACATTAAATCAATATGGGCTACTGCCTGAATCTTGTTCAGCCATGTTATCATCATCTTTGTGTTTTTTGTCTACCTTGACGGTAGTTGTGTGAATTTTCGTGATTGGCGGATCTGCAAAAAGGTGTTCGCTTTTACAATTTTCAATTGTCTCTTTTAATATTGAAATTAATTGCTCTTCACCTAGCAATTTAAAATCTGAAGGTTCAGTCACAGTTATCTTGTCTTTGAGCTTTAAATCGCAGGAGGATCTAAGCCTTAATTTAGTATTCAAGAATTTTATAATCTTATACAATGATAATGCTATCAACAATGTTTTCGCACTAGAATTTAGATTGTAACCTCTTATCAACGCAAGATCTATGTTATAATATGCTTTGATTTTTGTGGCGGTATATTCTATTCTATGAAAAGGTACATTTCCATAAACATTTTTATTAAAACTTTCAGCTCTTATGGTTCCTGTCGGGTCTATCAGACTATTTTTTGTACCGCCTAAAAAAACTCCCTTTATGTCTTCTGCTTCTATAAATCCCGTAAGCGTTCTTGGAACCTTTACTCTCCCATCACCTAAATTTGAAAGAAAAGTACCATGCAATAGCGAATTTACATCATAGTAGAACATTGCTTTGGCTACTTTTTCCCAGTCCACCTGTTTACCTTCCGAATATTCGGCCATTGTGCTAAATTTGTTTTTGAAATCTTTATCGGTAATTATAAACGGAGAATTTATTCTATGCGCTTCGACTAGAGAGCTTGTTGCTGTAATTGTCTTTTTAGTTTTTTTATCCTCTAATTCTGCAATGATATATGGTATTCCTTTAAGTTCCTCTATGATGTCAATTCTTGTTCCGGTATCATTTATGCATACTGTCTCGAGTCCATTAGCCATTGACTGTGCTGACTCTACTAAGATCATTCGCTTCCCATCTGGCCGTTCATATACTGCTGCTCCAATCTCTGGGAAGCCTGTTGGCTGGAATCTATCTCCCTGCCTCGGTACAAGCTCTGCTTCAATCAACAATCTTGGTGCAGATACTAGTTTTTCAAATTCTTTTTTTATTTCTTCATTCATTTTTCTCACCTTTTTTCATTTGCTATCTTTTAGCGTTAAAACCAATTTTGCAAGATTATCTACATTATTTATCGGTAATAATAGCGAAGCAGTAATGCGTTTTCCGTTTTCTCTGTTTAAAAACTTAATTTTTATGGGATTAAGGCCACTGTAATATAACCGACGCTTCGCTATTTCACATGCCTCCTCTATTCTTCCGGCATTTAGCAAAAATACTATTGAAGGTTCAGATCGAATTGATATTTTTTCATTGTTAAAATAAAAAACACCGTCCGGTAAAAACAACAGTTTCAAAAGAGCCCAGGAGCGTGAGATTGGTATATTCATGCTATTATTATTCCATCGCTCTTTCAATTTCTTAATTATTTCAACCTCTGCAGAATCGTTGGTCCAATTCAGCCACATAAGTCCAAATATTAAGTTCTCTAAAATTTCCTCATTAACAAAACCGTTGATCAAGTATGATATGTCATAAGCACTTAAACCTATCCTGCTTTGTAACGGATTGGTGCAGCAAGAGTATCGATCAGCATCCGTCATCCTCTTGCTCAATACATTTGTAAGTTTTTCGTAGATATTATTTCCGACCCAAGCTACCTGTGTTTCATTTTTACTCCACTCATAAGCATTATCTGGAGAAACAGGCTCTAAGTTAGCTCTAAAGGACCCTACTTTATCTGTTGCTTTAATAGATACAAGAGCTACCGCTAACCTGAATTCAATGCTTCCATCATCTGCCATCTGCAGCCATTTAGGGCTTAATCCGCATATTGGACGTGATAATGTTGGATCTTTTTTCAAATCTCTTTTGGCTATTAATTTTTCAAATTTACCAATTGATATAATAAGGTTTTTCAAATCATTTGCAGTATTATATTTTAATGCTGAAAAAATATCTTGATTTAGTTTTCTTCGGGCATTAATAAACTCAGTTGGCGGTGCAGGCTTAAATTTTCGCAAAAAAGAATCGATTTTGAACATCAGGGGATTTAACTCTCTTATAAGTTCAGTTATGCTGAGTATTCTGACCTTGAACTGACCTGATGGTATTGAAATAAAACTCTGGCCTCTTCTTATCTGAAGATTATACCTAGTAAACTTTGTTATGCCTCTATCTATACCTAAAGAGGTTATAGCTTCAGCGAATTCTAAGCCATTGTTTGCATTTTGCCGTCCTATATCAGCGCGCCCTTCTCTAAAAAATGCTTTCATCTCAGTGATAGAAATAGGTTTGTTCCAAATAGGTGCCCATATTTCTGATTCTTTGCTTGAATCTGAATTTTCCGGATCTATATAGCTTGGTCGTACAGTAAATGGGCTACGTAATGAGCCCTTTTCAATAGTGTTTCTCTTTGCTATGCTACTGGACCAGACTAAAGTTCCCTCTAATAAAAATATGAAATCCCAAGGATTTGATGGAAAATCTTTTTGCTCTATTCCAAATCCTTGATTGTAACCGCCAGAATGCCCAGGGTCAAATTTTCCAATTCTACCGATCACATATTTAGATACGGGTTCTTCAAAAAGAGAGTTTTTAAGGAGTGCTACAGAATCGTCTATATTATTCTGTAATAACATCAAACATATGTTTTTCATAAAATTATTAGAGTAGTCTAGTCTGCCCTCATTACCACCTGTGCCAAGTATGTTAGTGGTTTTTAAAGTGCCATCATTATCTATCAAAATAGCTGCATCTATCCATTCGACCAGTTTTTCATCAAGTTCATTTCTGCATTTTAGCACAATTTGAGGCTTAAGTTCCTTATCATTCGTATCATCATTATTTTTATCTTCCTCGTTTTTACTGCCTTTTTTTTCTTTAAATTTTATATCTTTCCAGTTCTGTATCTCTGTTATTGTTTTTTTATAAAGATCAAATCTCTCTTCAGTAGTATTTAATATCATACCTATCCATTTTTTGTTATCTTTGGGGTAAAATCCACTACCTCTTGTCCATGGGGAAACAATAGGTGTAGGCTTATACTTTTTTAGAAAAAACTGTATTATATTATCCTTTACCATTTCTATGGATATAGCATCTAAACTTGTACCTGTTGTATCAATATAGAATATATCATCTTTACACCATCCTCCTTTTACATCTAAATGCCCTCCTAATAAACGTAAAATGCCAAGTGCTTTTAGATATGAGCCAAATGGTTCAGTTTTACATCCTAAAAGTTGAAATTTCATTTAAGGTAACCCTCCGCTTGCTCTTTCATCAGCTGCTCTAACAATACTTTCCAAGAACCCCAATATGAAAATTCCAATTTTAGGATCTACACATAATGACAGTGTTCTAGATAGCCAGCTAGGACCACTTATACTATCATCTCCAAGTTCCATCAAGCTCAAATCGATAGTGGTTTGTGGCACAGTCACGTTTTTGCCAAGATCTGTTTTCGGAATTACATCTCTATCCCAAACGCCTCTTGCAAATCGTATCGAAGCATCTTTTGGAACCTCTTCATCTGGCATAGAACGTATCGAAAGCCTGACTTTACCGTGATGCGAGGCTGCCAGATACGCAACAAGATCACTTTTTTCATTTTTTATAGCCAATAAACCAGATACAAGTTCATGCCGGAAATGTTTTCGATAGTTAGGATCATTTTTGATCCATGCATTTTTTGGTGCCTTTGCCACAGGAGGCTTGAACCCTTGAGGGATCTTTGATTTGTCAAGCATGCTCTGAAAACATGTATGGGCTTTTCCGGCATCGTGCCAGCGTACGGCATTCAATATGCTGTCTTTAAATTCATCAGGTATGGAGATTTTATTGCATAGTGATTTTGCTTTTTCCATTACTTTATCTGTATGTTGAGCTATATTCTCCCAACTATCTTGAATTGATACATTACTGTCCCCATCATATTTTTTCTTATTAATATCCTCTGATGTTTTTAAGGCCATAACAGGCCCTTTTTTATCTATAGCCCATCCTTCTACGGTCTGCTGTTCGTTATCTGCCATATTATGAATTACCATAACAGGCCCTTTTTTATCTATAGCCCATCCTTCTGTTTCAGAGTAGTGCCCTTCTGTAGCTTTTAAAAGTATTTGTTGCGCTGGGAAAATGTCTGCCGAGTCTATTACTTTTACCCATTTTCCATCAAAATAATCCCATGTCCACATATCTACTTTCTTGTCTACTAACATTTTCACGTCATTAATTGGCACTGGGCAAAGTTCTTCTCTGGTTGGTAATGGCTCTTGATCCGCGGGTCTGTAATCTTTAAGATCTCTCCAAAATATTTGTACATTTGTATCTTTTATATTCCTTACATACTTTGAAACATCTATATTTTCACCTATAATGTTAGAAGTGGTATCAAACAGTTCAAAAATGTCTTTTTTCCGCAATATTTCTCTATCTGGCAAAGGACTTTCAATTTTTAATTTAGATAAATTAATAATAGAGACATCTTTAATATCCTGAGTTATAAGTATATTTTTACTATTTAAAAGTTCATTTTTGGTATATGGCAATTCGATTTTTTCTTTATCAGTATCCAATATATCTACCCAGAAAACTTTTGCGTCTTTATACTCCCCATACCTATTACATCTTCCAAATCGTTGAACTAATGATGGCAATGGTGCTAACTCTGTGATTAGCGTATGCGCTGATATGTTTACACCAGCTTCAATAACTTGCGTAGAAATAATTATGGTACCGTTCTCTCCTAGTGGCTGATGCATCATCTGCTTTATAATTTTCTGCCTTTCTGGAAGTCTAAATTGCGAGTGTATTAACAATATTTTTGCGGATATATTTTTCTTCATTAGAGAATTATAAATTTCTTTTGCTCGGGCTACTGTATTTGTTATAATTATGGATATGCTGCCACCTTCATGATTATTGATTACGGTATCTATTATTTGGTCTTTACCTATTTTCTTTAAATTTTTGGGAGCTGAGATCTTTTTTTTGATCTGCTCATCCTTCCGATCTTCATCTGAAAGCTTAATGATATTATAATCTGTGAACTTTCTATCAAAATCTACTGTTCTTAAATATTCAGAATTAATGGTAGCACTCATCCAAATGGTTTGCGTTTTTTTTATAGTTTTGAAATCATTTCTAAAAGCTTCCATTTGAACGCTCGTGCTCAGCCCGTTACCCATTAATTGAACTTCATCCATAATCCATAAACTATCATTGTTTAGTAAACCGAAGTGTATTGGCCATCGATATCTGCTCATACCATATCCTCGATTTAGTGCTCTGGAAATTAACATGTCTTGCGTACCTATTATAATTGCATCTCTTTCAGGGTATATATCCCATAAATCTTTACTTTCTCCACCCATTAAAATGGTAACGGCTATTTTTTCCGGATCGTCCCAAGAAGGATTATAAGCTGTTACCTTTTTTATTCCCTTTACATCTTCAAAATTTACAGTGCCCCCTAATAAATTTAAATTATCTAACCACATAATAATATAGTCTCGTATTTGTTCTACAAGCACTCTCATAGGCAGGCAATATATAAGTCTCATAGGCGTTTTTTCTCTTATACTTTGACTATCATTATGCCTTCTCCATAGCCATCCTATGACAATACCTGCTGTTTTTCCTAGACCTGTAGGAACATCAATTAGATACGGAAAATCATCCATTTTGGCAATTGTCTGTTGATAAGGATAAGGTTCAAATCCTGTAGCCTTCTCAAAGAAATTTTTAAAATCATTATATCCACTAAACTCTCTACTGGTATTATTCAATTAATTTCACTCTCAAATTATACATTAACTTTTAATATATATGGTTTTTCTATAATTTTTTAATTTCTGAAGTTTACAGATGGATGGTTTTCTTGGTAATCATATCTAAATTGCTACTGCTACCTAAAACAGAAAACAGGATAGAATATATATTTTATTGTCTATTGTGTATTGTGTGTTGCTTGATGCATAACTATGAAACAATATGATGTTGTTGTGGTAGGTGCTGGACCATCGGGTTCTGTAGCATCTGATATCATAGCCAGGTATGGCTATGACGTTCTTCTGATAGAGGAGCATATCACAGCAGGCAATCCTGTTCAGTGCACTGGCCTCATATCGCCAGAAACGATTACAGAAAGTGATTACAGGGGTGACATAGAGGGAAAAATATACGGCGCAAATATATATACTCCATCCCTGAAGAGGTATTCTTTTGAATCCAGCGATGCAAGGGCTGTGGTAATAGATAGAAAGAAATTTGATAGCTACCTTGCTACACGGGCTGTTAAGAATGGTGTGGATCTATCCGTGGATACCAAATTACTGGATTTCAAAGTAAAGGACGGGCTGGTGAAAGTTAGAGTATCAAAAGGAAAGGAGAACAGTGAAATATCAACCAGAATTTTAATAGGAGCGGATGGTTTCGGTTCTACAGTCAGAAAGATTGCGGGTATTAAACCGCCATCCGAACTGTTATCTGCCTTCGAAATGGAGGTGGTATTGAAAAACGTGGATCCAAACAGAGTAGAGGTATTCTTTGGAAACAATATTGCACCCCGTTTTTTCGGATGGCTGGTGCCTGCCGGTGATGTCTGCAGAATAGGCGTTGCCACAGCTGGTTCCAGATATCCAGCTATTCATTATTACACGAATCTTAAGAGGGTCATTGCGGATATGCATAACATCAAAACAGAGGAGATTGCAGAGCTCAAGATGATCACAGGGGGAATTCCCATAGGATTTATGAAAAATGTAAGTTCGGACAATCTGCTGCTGATAGGAGATGCTGCAGGCCAGATAAAACCAGTATCTGGTGGCGGTATATATTACGGTATTTTATCAGCAAAGATTGCATCTACCGTTGTAAAGGAGGCTCTGGAGAATGGCACTGTCGACAATCATGCGTTATCCACGTATGATAAAAAGCTTTATACTGCATCAGGCAGAGAGATCAGGAAGGGGGTCAGACTGAGAAAGATCTTTTTATCACTCAATGACAGAGACCTGGAGCGTCTATTGGCTTTGCTCAATAATGCTGATATAATCAGGAGCATACTGGATTACGGAGATATAGACCACCCCTCGATACTTACAAAAAAGCTATTGAGAATATCTCCTGAACTTCTTTCTATTCTTCTTCCTAAGATCAGAACTATTGTCTCTAATAGACCTTCCGCAGAAGAATAATCCTGTAAAGAAAAATATAACGGCTAAGGCCGGAATAAACCGATTTTCAGGTTGAAAAAGCCAGTAACTGCAAAATAGAGCGTTTTTGAGATTTGATAGGTGGCATGCCTTTTACAGTATCTCTACATCTGAAAGATCGTTAAAGTCATTATCTTTGGTAAGTATTTTTAGCTCATATATTGATCCACTGGCTAATATAAAGGAATCGAGCATGCCCCATTTTTTATTTAATTTCTTCCTTTCAAAATTCAGTTTGCCTGCTAAAACCATTATATCGTCATCAAGTTCTATTATGTTGCTCAACTGTTTTATGGCTTTAACTAAGAATTCGACCCCTCTATCCTCTTTCAATGCCCAATTGGTCACTTCTGCTATGCTAACAATACAGGTATAACAATCATTTTTATACAGTACTTCCTTTACGCGTTTTCCTTTTTCGCTGCCTATGAAGAACTCTATCCAGGCTGATGTGTCCAAAAGCATAAAGCCACTATGTCCTATCGTCTTTTGCATGCCTTTCAAAATGGCCAGCACCCTTTGCTATGCCAAAAACCTTTGCAACTAGATCCTTCCTCCTTTTAAGAATAGCTATCTCAACTTCTTCGCCTTCCTTTATTGATTTATTCGCTATTAGCCGCTTTGGTATTAATATTCCTAGAGATGTTCCAACTCTCCTTATTTTTACCTTAAATATTGTTTCCATTCAATCACATTATAATATATTATAATGATTGTATTTAAGCCTTTGTGTAAATCAGTGAACTACCCCGCCCTTACTGATGAGGCTTCCTGCTTCATCGTTCCTGCCTGCATATCTTTACGACGTGTAGAGGTCAGAACATCAACAACCTTTTTATTGGATATTCCAGATTTTTGAGAGTTCCACACATTCGGTATGTAGTTCCTTCTTATATTCAATTTATGATCAAAATAGATCGTTTTTGGTATTCCATTACCGCCTGTCAAAAAGAAGAAGGTAGTTATCACTCTTAAACAGTATGTTAAACTGGACAAGACTGCAATCAATGGTGTAAGGAATGAAGTTGAAAGGTATGGAAGTTTCTTAAAACTCGAAGCTTTGATGAAATAGCTGGCCTAAAGCTTATTCTATAACGATACTTGCCATAAGGGACTGCACGAAAAGCCGCAGGGACGCCGGGTTATGAGCCTGAACCTTTTTTATTTACGTACAGTATAATAAACGTAAAGTATATAAATACGTATAGTATACTATACAAGTATGGCTAGAATTAATGACTTTAAGTATGTGCTTACTCTCTGGAAAGATATGAAACTTCCAGAAGTCATAGAAAGGAAAATTGAGTTAGATTTAGACGCAGATAAAGTGATTGTCATTGCTGGCGTTAGACGTTCGGGTAAAACAAGCTTGATGTTTCAGCATATTAAAGAACTGATGAAAAGAAAGGTAACAAAAGACAATGTTATTTATGTTAATTTTGAAAATGAACGCCTAATAGCTACTAAAGCAACAGATATGGATGATCTTCTAGTCGCACATTCGCAAATATTCAATCCCGTAGGAGGGACCATATACCTGTTCTTAGACGAAATTCAAAACGTAGAGAATTGGGATAAATGGATAAGGAAGGTGTATGACACCAAAAAATATAGAATTATAATAACTGGGTCATCATCAGAACTACTTAGCAGTGAAATAGCAACAGCGCTTGCAGGCAGAAATCTTTCTTATACTGTTTATCCATTCTCTTTTAGCGAGATGTTAAAATCGAGAGGGATAACTGCGGATATCAATAGCATAAAATTTTCTTCAAAGAAAGGCACCGTACTAAAAGCGCTAGACGAATTTCTTGAATACGGATCTTTTCCGGAAGTTATACTTTCAGATGATACTACAAGAAAAATGGATCTTTTATCGTCGTACTTCGATGCTATATTCTTTAGGGACATAATAAAGAGGTATAACTTGAGGGAAACCGGGGCATTAAACATTTTCC
Source organism: Thermoplasmatota archaeon (assembly GCA_023379385.1). GTDB lineage: Archaea > Thermoplasmatota > Thermoplasmata > Lutacidiplasmatales > JAMCUS01 > JAMCUS01. The sequence continues at coordinate 13,405 of JAMCUS010000040.1, read as the reverse complement.
TTAAGATAATTGCTGGTAACTATTCAACGTATTTCAGCTCAACAAAGACCCAGAATTATTTCAACAGTATGGGCTTTGAGATTAGCAGAGTTACAATTCTTAACTTTTTAGAATACTCTAAATCTGTATTCCTTGCTGAAATCTTGGAACAATACTTAAAAAGCCCGAGAAAGCGTTTTGCCAGGCAAGTAAAGAGTTACATTGTTGATATTGGATTATCAAGATTATTTACAGATATAGACAAGGGCAGGGCACTTGAAAATGCAGTGTTTATCGAGTTGCTAAGAAGGAAAAAAATATCAGACAACATTTATTATCTAAAACTGAGATCTGGTAAGGAGATTGATTTCATTGTGGGTTGGAAATCTACTAAATTAATACAGGTGTGCTATGAACTTTCTAGCATCGATGTGAAAAACAGGGAAACTTCAGCATTAGTTGAAGCTGCAAAATCACTTAAACTTAAGGAAGGAACCATAATTACTTACGATTATGGCGGCAGTGAGATTGTAGATGGAATAAAGATAGTGTATCTGCCGTTCTGGGAATGGGCTCTGATATAGAAATGGGTAGACATGCAAAACCTTTTTACCCCAAATTCGACAGAACACCTGTTTTCCTTAGTGAAATTCTAGTTTTGTAGGACAATCTCTTATCATTGCAATGACAACCTATTTGTACCTACTATTCCGTTCTATTATTCATGTTTCTGAAAAAGTCCATTGCCAAAGGAAAAAGCTACTATCCCCTTGCTGAATCATTCAGGGAAGGAGCTGTTTTCAGCGCATGGGGTAGTCAAGCTGCAATGAAGAATGGTAATCCTTTTTAGTTGTCACTATTTTTGAAAAGTGAAATCCCTTCGTGTTTACGCTCAAATTGCTGCCGAAAATGGGATGTACCTATCAAAACAACCTTTTTCATAGAAGATACCGCATCACAAAGGTGATAAATAAATACCTGCATATAATAATGTAATACTGAAATAAGGTGAAAGAATGGATGAGAAAAAAACAGGATGTCTTTCGATGAAAGTGCGAGAGAATACATACTTACCCTTTTCAACAAGAAAATAGTTGATGGAAAGGTGTTTGAAAAAGACTCTGATGAAGTGGTCATGTCTTTTGAAGGTAATCAACTGTCAGTGGATGAGTTTGGTGGGGTTAAAAAAGGGTCAGAAATTTTCATTGAGGACAATATAGTGTCATTAATCAAACTCAAAAGTAAAAAGGAATAACATGACATGGCTTGAGTCATTAAAATCTTTTATAGAACACATTTTTCACATAAGCATAAGAATCAATTCTCCTGAGATTAACATTATAAACATTACTGACAGAGAACCCATTAATATTGACCAAAACGGGACGAAAATAACCGTTAATGTACAGGGGTTTGATAAAGATCAACGGAAAGAGTTAGACAGCATAATCAGAAAGTACTATGAAGAAGAGGGGGAGATTCTTACAAACCGTTTGCAGGACTGTTCTGACCGTTTTAGTGACTACGAAAAACATAACTCTGACAAGGAATTACTAACGTTCTACAATGACAAAATACCAAAAGATGACTATGAAGCACTGAGGAGTTCTTTATTCATGCGAGCCCTGTTCAAGGAAAATGCGAAACTCAAGTTTCCACAGATATTCTTTTCATGGTGATTGGTAAGCAATAGTGATAGGAAAATATACCTAATTATATCGTTGTCATGACACTATATATAAATAATCATCTAATTAAATCACAATACCTTAGAATCATCGTTGCGTCTTATCTCTTTTATGATATTCTCTTTCATAACATCAGGTATTGTGAGTTTCTTTATAACATAGATAATTAAATCAACTATTTAAACTATGCAAAATTATTTATGACGCCATGTATATACAAAATCTCCTTTGCTGTATGCAAGCAGGAACGATGAAGTAGAATGTTTTGATGGTTTACTTTAACTGTTGGGTAATGAATGCTACACAGAATATTAACCTGTATTCAAAAAAAAATTTAGTACATAACATTTAAATCCAAATCCAAAGATGCATAGAACGTTTTATGTATTAAATCTTATAGAAAAGTATAGGATTATAGACATATAATTTTATATTATGAAGGTTGAAGCACCTGAACAGGAGCTGAAGCTCAATGGACTTGGCATATTTACGCCGAAGGATGTTGCAAGACTCACAGGAAAACGGCTGAATTACATATACCTGATACTGTCAAAAAGCAATAGGTTTGTAAGGATACAGAACGGACTGTACTGTCTTACAAATACGGATCCATTCAATATTGCTTCACGCATTGTAAGCCCTTCGTATATAAGCCTTATATCTGCGTTCAGCTACTACAAGCTCATAGACCAGGTACCATATATAATAAAGGTAATGATAAACAAAAGGCATGCATCAATAGATAGTGTTATGGGCATGCGCATAGAATTCAAAAGCATTAAAAGAGAGATGCTTTACGGGTATAACAATGTCCACAATATTTCAATTGCAGACCCTGAAAAGGCGATAGTGGATTCCCTGTACCTGCTAGAAGATACACAGTATGTCAAAGAGGCAATTGCAAACGCGAATGAACGTAGCATGATCAATAAAGGTAAACTGCTCGGTTATGCAAAAAAGTGCGGAATAAGAAGGGTCTATGCAGAGATAGAAAAGCTGGTGGAAAAATGATCGACAGGGATGAAATACTGATTTATGCGAAACGTCGCGGTGTAGATCCTTTTTTTATAGAAAATGATTATCTGCAACATATTGCGCTGATCTGCATTTATGACGAATTTTCAAACGAGTTAATATTCAAGGGTGGCACAGCATTGCAGAAGATTTACGGGCTTGATAGACTCTCACGAGGCCTTGATTTTAATCTTCTTGAAGTGGAAATAAACCAGAAGCTTGTAAGGGCGGTAAAAAGAATGAACGATTATTATCCAAGCAGCATTGCAGATTCTAAGAAGATAAAACATGGAATTGGCTATAAGGTGCATATAGAGAGCCCGTCTTCTGGAGTTATTGGAATGCCCCATATCCTGCCTCTTACCTTCAATACAGAGGAAAAGCTCGCTATGAAGCCTGATTTCAGAACGATAAATCCAGGTATGGTATATAAGGACCCTGATCTTCGGACGTATTCGCTGCTTGTCATGAACATAGTGGAGATTATGGCAGAGAAGTCAAGGGCACTTGTTACCAGAAAAGAGGTCAAGCCCGTGGATTTATATGATCTCTGGTTCTTGTTAAACAGTGGTTTTGAGCTGGATACCGGGCTTGTACGCAAAAAAATTGAATACGACCATGCGTCGTTTTCAATGGAAAGATTAAAAGCGAGGATAGATGAGATAAAGCTCTTATGGATGTCAGACCTCAAGCCTCTTACCAAAAAACTTCCTGGCTATGAAGAGGTGTTAAAGGCAGTGCTATCTGCATTTCATATGGAGTGATTCTTTGCTCACTGTATAGCTGTTTTTAGCAGTTTGTTCAATTTTATAGTTTGATAGGGGTATCGGGGAAGCTATAAAACTCCGATGCTTTAGCTCGGAGAGATTGTCACTCCGGTTCATTACCGCCTATCAATAATGCTGATATAATCAGGGGTATACCGGACTACGGGGATATAGACCACCCCTCGATACTTACAAAAAAGCTATTGAGAATCTCTCCTGAGCCTCTTTCTGTTCTTCTTCCCATGATCAGAACTATTGTTTCTGACAGACCTTACGTAGAAGAATAATCCCGTAAAGAAAAATATAACGGCTAATGCCAGAATAGTCCATAAAAACAGAGGAACAGATGGGTTTTTAATGGTTATGGAGGTTTCAGGCAGTATTCCGCTCACGTTAAGCATGGTGTAGTTGAAGCCGGTACCTGCTGTAGCTCTATTCCATAAAGAGGAAGGAAAGTACCCCTTTGATTTGAAAGTAAGATTCTTACTGCCTATCACTGCGTTCATCATGAATTTTACCAGATAACTGCCTGATGAAACTGTGCTTGATGCAGTTACAGGCAGTGTTATATTGACAGAGCTATTCGCCTGTAGGTATGGAAGATATATTACAGATGGATTTGTTCCATTTATCAGCGGTATTGTATCTGATGCTGTTAGGTTATAGCTCACTGCATTTGCAAGATTTACATATGCATAGACATCTGCCGTAAGTTTTATGCTGGTAGCTGTAACATTTAGATTATTGAACAGTTCTATCACCATATTTCCTGTTGAAGATGGATCAAGTGTAGGCACGTTATAACCGGAAATGTTGAACTGATATTGATATACGGGTTGTGCGGAGACCGCACTGGCGTTATAACTGGCAATTACAATGAACAGAATAGATATCAAGATGGCTGAAGCCTTCAACAGTCTCCTGAATCGTTTGGATTGCCTAGTACCCTCTTTGAAAAATGTCATAAGCCTCTGTTAACAACGCTATTGCCAACCAGATATTTATTATTTATTATAAAATTTTTCAACATTACAGAAATTTTTAAATATATCAAAAACTCTTAACAAGTATATGGCTATATCGGGCACAGATATTAATTTGATAGAAAGTTCGGTTATAAATCTATTTAACCATATACCTGAGACATCTTCTGATAGAAGCAATAAAAGAAAATACGAAAGAGCACTCAAATCATTTCAAGATTTTTTGTCTGATAAGCGGGAAGAAGTCATAGATATTTTCACCGATTCGGTTCGTGATTTCATAACTACAAGTGACGCAAGCAAAATAAAAAATAGACTTGACAAAGCATTCCAAAACGAACTTGGAGTAGATTTACGGGACCGCCTCAGATCAATAGAGAACTCCCTTACAACTAATGAAAGAAACTCTGTAATAAGGTCCAGAATCGATAATATTAATTCGGAGGTTAGGAGGTTAAGAAAAATAATTATTTCTGCAAAATGGAGCAGGTCACTTGAAGAGGCAGAGAAATTTGTAATACTTTCTCAGGTCCTGGACCTGTCAGATACTCTCACCAGAAAGGCGTTGGAAGATATCGACTGGAGTAGTACTAATGCCATTAAAGAGGCCAATTTATTTGTATACTTGACCCTTTTTTTGTTACTAAGATTCATAGCAATGGTGAAAGGTAAAGTGACAATGGAATCTCTTACCTATACACTTTCTTTAGTTCAGATAGTGATAGAAGAGCAAGAAATTTCATCTTTTACCTGAGGTGGCTATTTGATTGAGGTTATTGATACCAGTTTTTTATGGGCATTGGTTGACAATGAAGATGAAAATCACCAGAAAGCGGTTGAATGGATTAGGATTAAAGCATTTGGCGATTTATGCATTTTACCAGCTGTATTAATGGAATTCCAGGCTAGATATAATTTTGAACTTAACAAATTAATAGCTGCATTAATCGTAAGCATTGGAAACGAACCTAATTATGGATATGACCTTAGCGCTGTAAATCGGTCAATAGAAAAAGTTTGCTCTGATTTATCAAAGAAAAAAAGAATTAACACTAAAAAACTAAACAAACACAGAGTTAACTTGCATGATTATTGCCGCAAACTTTTTGAAAATAAAAGTGATAAAATGTCGCTTGAAGATCTGAAAAGTTCTTTAACCTCTCTCAATAAAAGGGTAAGTGATTCGACGTCAGGTTCTATAAAAATTTTGATCGAAACAGGATACATTTGCCCAAAAATTGATGGAGATTCAATCAATAAAGCAATGTCAGAAATAAATGATAAAGGAATAAAATTTGATGGAACCGGGGATTCCATGATCGCAGGTGAGTTAATATGTTTATTCAAAAATATATCTCAAACTCGTTATGAGTTTGTTTCATTTGACAAAGATTTTAGGAAAAGATTTACCAATGTTATTGAACAGATGAATATTTCCAATGTAGATATATGGAATGGTGATAAATAACAGTTCGGTGTTAAGGCAATGTAACTGATGCCAGTAAAAGGTTAGCTTTTTTTATCATATTCTGCACAAAGGTTGATTTAAGCGTCGTATATATGTGAACGGTAGTATGGCATAACCGTTTATTGATATAGCCAAATCATCCAAAAAAGTTAAATTACAGGTAGTTAATTGCCTTTCATGGTTAACAGGGTTTTTATAGGTGTAGCGTGGCCTTATGCCAATGGTGATATTCACGTAGGGCACTTTGGAGGTGCTCTTCTACCTGCTGATATTTTTGCAAAGTACAACAGGATGGTAGGCAACGAGGTTCTTATGGTATCGGGTTCTGATATGCATGGAACACCAATCACCATACTTGCAGAGCAGGAAAAGAAAACGGCTTTTGAATTTGCAATGAGATATCACGAAAGGAATAAAACCGCAATAGAGAAAAGTGGTATTGAATTTGATATATACACACACACGCATACGGACAACCATATAAGCATAGTTCAGAATGTTTTCAAGTCACTGTATGATAAGGGATATATAATAAAAAAGACCACAAAAAACCCTTACTGCAATAGCTGCAAAAGATTTCTTGCAGACAGGTATATTGTAGGCGAATGCCCTTATTGCCACAACCAGGAAGCAAAGGGAAATGAATGCGATAAATGTGGCAGGGTACTGGAGGGCATGGATCTCATCAGTCCCGTATGTAAAATATGCGGTTCAGTGCCTGAATACAGGGATGAAGAAGAATTCTACCTCAAGCTGGCCATGTTTTCCGGTAAAATAAAGAATTACCTTCAGGATAAGAAATACTGGCGGGAGAATACACTGCAGTTTACAGAGAATTTTTTAAAGGAGGGGTTGATAGATAGAGCTATAACCCGTGACCTGGAATGGGGAGTTCCACTGCCGCTTGAAGGATACAAAAGCAAGGTGATATACGTCTGGTTTGAGGCGGTGTGTGGATACCTGTCTGCCTCTGTGGAATACAGCAAAAACAGGAATGGCGATCTATGGAAGGATTACTGGTATAACAGAGATTGCAAATTTTATTATTTTCTGGGAAAGGACAATATCATATTCCATACAATTTTCTGGCCCTCCATTCTCACAGGATATGACGATAAGTTGCAGCTGCCTTATGACATACCTTCAAATGAATTCGTTAATATGGGTACAGGTAAGTTCTCCAAAAGCAAAGGGGTATCCGACGAATACAAGATATACAATATAGTGAACAGCTACCCTCCTGACATGCTGAGATTCTACATGACTCTGCACATGCCTGAAAACCACGATACTCAATTTGATATTGATGATATGATAAAGGTATACAACGAAATACTGGTGGATGCATATGGAAACCTGGTTCACAGAGTTTTATCCTTCTACTTTGCAAATTTTGCAGGTGAGGTTACGGATCCATCCAACATAACGGGTATAGGAGAGGATCTTGAAGGATGCAAGGAGAGGGTATCCGTCCTTCTTTCTGAATGCAAGTTCAAGGAATCCCTGGAAACAGTTATACAGCTGATCATAAAAGGAAATAAGATGTTTACGGAACATGCATTATGGTCCAAAATTAAAACAGACAGGACTGAAGCAAAAAAGATTCTGGATGACTTTGTGTGGCTGATAAACGGGCTGCTGATCCTTATGATGCCGTTCACACCATTTTCATCAAAAGCTGGATTGAAAATGTTTGGCAATGGCTATGCGGAGGGATCAAATGTCAACTGGGAGGATATAATAGAGCCTCCCGTTCTGAGAATAACGGACAGGCCAGTGCCCTTATTTAAAAAAATAGAGGTTGAGGAAAAGGATATTGAATTAAATATTAAAATTGCAACTATACAGGAGGTTGAAGAGATATCCGGGTCGGATAAGCTATACAAAATTAGGCTGTCGACAGGCAATGAAACGCGAACTGTGGTGGCTGGAATCAAGCAGTATTACACTATCAATGAATTGAAAGGCAAGAAGATAGCCATGCTCTATAACCTGGAGGAAAAGAGGATAAAAGAGGTGGAATCGCATGGTATGATACTGGCTGCTTTTGATGGTGTGCAGCTGTCTCTCCTCACCAACAGAGACGTAAAGGAAGGGGATTCCGTGGATTGCTGCAATCATAATGAAGTGATAAGCATAAACAAATTTAAAAAGTACAGTATGGAGGTAGCGGAGCTGGATAAGGAGATGGACAGGGTATACGCCGTTACAAAAAACGGAAGGGTGGAACTTGCGGACCCTGTTGACGATGCGTATATAAATAAGAAGGTCATTCTGCTGCATCATAATAAAAAATACATACCTTTGCAGTGCGGGGGCCATATTTTGCATCTGGAAAGGGAGGTAAAAAACGGATCTCCCGTGAGCTGAATTTATTATATATTTAATAATAGATAATAGTTTCGTACAGTTATATTTGTAAATATAATGTTACAAAAAATCCAGTATGGTTTGCTGCATCAATCACAACAGATAATATTTTGGTCTGTAACTATCAGATGGTTTTCACGCAGGTGGTCAATAAAGCGATTGATCTATTGTATCTGGGTGTGGCTATCTACATGGATGGAGGAATTCACCGATACTATATAGAGGTCATAGCCACTGAAGTTCTGTAAGGCGGGTATGTTGCTGTCTACGTAATTTATTTTGATAACATCGTTTGTTGTTAGCTGCGGTGTTGAAGTGACATAAAAATTCCACCCTATATTTTCAGAATATTCTGCTACCGTATACCCGGAACTGTATATCAGAATCGTTGCATTGGCAAGAACGAAATTTGTACTGGGATCGATGATGTACATCCTTAATGAATTCAGTGGAACTGGAACAGAGGTATTCACTACCGGGACATATTCTGTTAATATGCCGTCAGTTACTGTCGAATTGTACTGGTTATCAAGTGTTATTGTTATGTTCTGAACTCCGGTGCCTGTCTGCGCGGGGGGCTGTGCCTTCTGTTGATTGCTCTCTATCTGTGTGTTATAGACATATATAACCGCTACTACGCTCATGAACATGATAAGAACAACAATGATTAATACGACTGCGGAGATTGTTGTTTTTTCCATGTGTAATATATAGGGATATCAATCTATATTATTATTATCCCTTTATGCATGGTTATGAAAATGTCTGCATGCTATGCCCATTTCCGATGGGCTGTAAAGGAACAGGATAATTCAGCAAAATCTCCAGAAATTCACACTCAAAAACTGATTTTTTGGGACGGAAATATGCCGTTTTTGATGTTCCATTACAGCCTGTAGAACTGGTCGTAATAAATTCGTTGTTCCATCAAAAATGGGGTAGCACGGAGGAGTGCCTTGGACGATAACATCTAAATAGATGGTTGCTTTAGTCTATATAAGTGAATTATATGGATAAAGAAATACAAGTCTCTGATATTATGTCCAAAAACGTTATAACAATAGATGCAGACGAAGATATATCCGCAGCGATATCCGTCATGAAAAAGCACAATATCCACGAACTGCCTGTTATGAAGAATGGTAGGATACATGGATTGGTAACCATGGATTCCCTGTTCAAGAGGAAAAACCTGCCTCTGTACACAAAGGTTTCCAATATCTCTCTGGTTCCTCCAACGGTGAATGAAAGGGATACATTCTATGCTGTAGCCAGAAAACTTATTGAAACGGGTTTTAGAGGCATTCCCGTTGTAAACGATAAAGGATCTGTTGCTGGCGTAGTATCGCGTTCTGACCTTATAAAAATAGTTCCGAAGATAAAGGAGATCTGCCGGATCCCTATTTCTGATGTGTATACACCCTCACCTACAGTGTTGAAGGATACGGATTCTATCAGGATAGCTCTGAATTTCATGAAGGTGTTTGACGAGCATTCCATGCCAGTTGTAGATAAGAAGGGAAGGCTTATAGGTGTTGTCGGATTGAAGGATATACTGGATTATTATCACAGGGATAGAAAGGGAGGCATGGATATCGCCTCTGACAAAAAACAGATTGACGTTACCTTAAAGAGCGTTATGATGACGGATCCTGTAACGGTGGATGAGGGTAAAACAATTGATTTTGCCGTATCCCTTATGCTGACCAATAACATTACAACCCTGTTCATAGTGGATGGGAATGAGGTACCTACAGGCGTGATATCACAGTACGATATAATATCAATGATGACTGAAGTATCTAAATCGGGTGAGAATGTAAATGTCGTCATTACAGGAGAGGTTGATTCTGAATTTTACGGAGATATGAATGACATCATACAGAAATCAATAAAAAGAATAGGGAAGATCGTAACTCCCAGACTGTTATCAATACATGTAAACAGGTATAACAGCAACGACAACACAATTTACGATGTGCATACCAAAATGTCTGTTGTTAAAAAGGCCTATTTTGGTGGTTATAAACACTGGAATGTCTTTAAGGCACTGGATATAACCTTAAGGGATGTGGAGCATCAGATTAAAAAAGAAAAGGATATCATGGTGAGTAATAAAAAACGTGGCTTGAAATAGATGAATGTAAAAAAAAATTTCAAAATCATCTATGATAATGTTCATAGGAGCATTGTAGTTCCCGAAGAGATACTGTCGGTGGTCAACTCAAGTGAACTGCAGCGTCTCTCATGGATCAGGCACCTTGGCCTTGCTTATCTCGTATTTCCCGGAGGTGTGCATACCAGATTCGAGCATTCTTTGGGGACGTATCACGTTGCTTCCAGCGTAGCATCTGTGCTTTCTCTTGACGAACACGATTCGCTATTACTTGAATACGCAGCGCTTCTGCATGACGTTGGCCATGGCCCACTTTCCCATACTCTGGATTCTGTATTCATGCATTTTTACAACCTGGATCATGTCAATGTGGGAGTCAGCCTTATAAAGGGTGATCGCAGCATATCAGGGGAGAGCAGTTTGCCCTCGATTATGGAGAAATACGGTGTAGACCCTGGGGAGGTTGTCAGTGTTATTACAGGCGCAAACCTGAATAAAAAAAGATTTTTTCTGCACGAAATTATAGATGGCGTTGCGGATATAGATCAGGTAGATTACCTTATGAGGGATGCGTACCACACAGGAGTGGCGTACGGGTCTATAGACGATCAGCGTCTGATAAACAGTTATGAACTGTTTAAGGGGCATCTGGTAGTGGGCAAAAAGGGAATAAACGCTGCGGAAGGTTTGACACTGGCAAGAAAGCTCATGTATTCTTCAGTATATTACCACAAGACAGTACGGATAGCAGAGGTGATGATTGAAAGGGCTGTGGAACATGCACTTGCCATCAAAAAAGAGGATGTAAACCTGTTTGACGATATGGAACTGTTCAACTGGCTTTACAGGTCCAATGAACTCTCTGCTGAACTCACCAGAATGGTGCGATACAGAGTGCTTTATAAAGCTGCATACCTGTTCGGCAATGATCTGTCAAATCCGGATCTTGTTGAAACACTGAATGGATTTGTCAATGACCCTGATAAAAGAATGGATTTTGAGAGAAGCCTGTCTGTGGAGATAACAGGCAAGCCTTACAGAATTTTTTTTGACATACCGGGTCTGGAACTTGACAAAACCAAAAAATACAGGAAGACGGGTGGCGTAAAGATCGTGAAAAATGGTGAAATAGTCCTGCTGAACGATGTATCGCCTCTATCCAGGCAGATCTCCAGAAAGGAACTTGTGCCTTACAGGTTCATGGTTATGGCGCCACCGCAGTACGTCAAGGAAGTGCAAAAGAAAATGGATAGGATTATGCAAAATGGATTTTAGTCATACCAGTCTACACCGACTGTTCTGTAACTGAGCTTCAGTACGGGCGGCAAATTCCGTTTATGCCATGACCTCATAACCATCTCCTGAATTTTTTTTACAGTATCCAGATCCACTCCCGCTTTCCGCGAAATGTCTGATATTGAATCCAGATGCTCAAGCCCGTAAAGAATCATATCCAGGCTTCTGTAGTCAATGCCTAGCTCCTCCTCGTCCTTCTGGCCTGGCCACAGCCCTGCTGTGGGTGCTTTATTGATGATGTTGACAGGTATATTGATTTTTTTTGCTATTTCAAATACTTCTGTTTTGTAGAGGTCCCCTATAGGCAGCAGATCTGCACCGCCATCGCCATATTTTGTGAAGTATCCCGTTAAAAGTTCACTTTTATTCCCGGTTCCTATAACAAGATAGTTAAGCATTGAAGCATAGCTATACAGAATGATCATTCTCGTACGTGCCTTTATATTGCCTATGAGGATTTTATCACCTTCATCAATTTTTAGTTCTCTGGTCAATGCAGAAACAATGCTGTCAATCTCTATTATTTTGCACGGAGAGTTGCCAGCAATTGCCATGGCATCCTTTATATCGTTCTCCTGACTGTTTGAGTCAGGCAGTATCAAGAACTGAATATTTTCCTCCCCCAATCCGTTTTTGGCCAGTACTGCAACCACTGCGGAGTCGATGCCCCCACTCAATCCGATCACACCACCCTTTTTTCCTGATTTTATAACATATGATTTTATAAAGTCAGTAACTATTTCTACAGTGTCATCCGGAACAGACAGCTTATACGGTTTATCTACCATGACATCAACCATGTTATCAAACTCCCCTGCAAGATAGGACTGCTGTGATTTTATTTTTTTTGCTCATCACGGTATGTATCATTTTTTATCTTATATATTTTATTATATAAAGTAAGAGTTCAGCTGTTTGAAGCCAGATTTGGTGTGAGTCTTAACCAACTATTGTTTCTCTTCCTACGGGTCTCCATCACCGTGTATACTATTGAAAAGTCACTCGCTCCTTTATCACATCTCGATCCTCCCGATACCTTCCTGTATGTCACTATCGGCCTGATCGCCCTCTCCGCTCTATTATTCGTTGATTCCACCTCTCTGTTTATCACGAACCTGAAGAGGTCGTCTCTACCCCTTTTCGATTCGTGGGAGATATCTATGGTACATACCATCTTATCTTCCTCTTATCGAGCTTTCGCATGGTTGGTAGAATGGCTTCTTTATTTACCGAGAGGAAGTAATATTAGAAATATATATCTGGTGACGGAACATGCATTGGGACAAAATTAAATGATCTCTTCCTGCTTCATCGTTCCAGCTTGCTCATTTAGATGAGTAGAGGTCAGAACATCCATAGGCATTTTTACAGCCCAAATTCGACAAAACACTTATTTTCCCTCGTGAAATTCTAATTTTGTAGGACAACCTCTTATCATTGTAATGACAACCTATTTATACTTACTATTCCTTTCTATTATTCATGTTTCTGAAAAAGTCCATTGCCAAAGGAAAAAGCTACTATTCCCTCGCTGAATCATTCAGGGAAGGTGGTACGGTGAAGACACGGATCATAAAGCAGCTTGGTAGACTATCCCCTGAGGAAGCAGAGAAATGGAACTTACTGCTCAGATCTCCTCCTCACGATATTGTAAAATATGTTTATATCAATGATATTATTACCCTAAACTCATACAGCCATGGAACAGTTGCTGCAGTCCATGC
>JAMCUS010000039.1:12436-17361 GCA_023379385.1 Thermoplasmatota archaeon | reverse complement strand
AAATCGTTGCAATAACCGGGGATACCCCTTTCTTCTTTCTTCCAAATCTTTCCATTTTTCTCATTTTTTAGTCCTCCAATAGGTTTTACCCTATCTATATTATAGATTGTCTACAGTAGTATAAAAATCTTTTTAACCGTAAACATCTGTATTGCAGGGGAGGCAGTATAGCTCATTTCAAAAAGGTTGGGCAGTATATTCCTGAATGGTTAAATGAATGCAGGTATATGGCTTCATAATTCAACCCGTAATAGTTTGATAACCAGGGATAAATTTATAGCAATACTAACGTTACAAACATCCATGAATGAATATAACAACTTAAATATTGCAATACCTGCTGGATCTGCTTATTATCTCAGAATGGAGTTTATTCATGAAAAGGATATGGAGGCACTGCTTCAGATACTCAATGAATTCACTGAAAATAACTGCTTTATTACCATGCACATGAATGTAAAAAGAGATGTTAAAATCTTCTTTGAATTCATGTCTGAAGAGGATAGAGACCATTTCCTGAGGCTGTTCAATACCTGTAAATATAGCAAAGCAGTCAAGATGCTGCCAGTAATAGATAATTACAGATACAAAATTCTTTTCACTGTAAAAGGAAGGCTGGAGAACATGCTATCACACCCTCCCCTGATTCCTGATGATTCACAGCTATCCCTATCATTAGTAGCAGGCAACGTAGATAAAAAAAGGAATTATACAACCTCTATGAAGATACTTTACTCTTCAAATAGTTATGCAGCAGATTGTAAAGACTTCATAGAGAGGTGGTTAAATATATCTGGAAATGGTAATAAAGTCATAATGAAAAATATGGATGCAGGAGACGGCGCCCTATCAAAATTTTATTCAAAGAAGGAGTATTTTTTCAAAGTGAAAATGGACAGGCCTGCTCTCCATGACCTTCTACTCATCAGAAATTTTAATGATATCAATATGAAGTTCAACCTGCAGGAGATCAGTTCCGGGGAGATAATAGAGTCACTTGAAGCCAATCATATGATTGTATCTGGAAAAAGTGGAAGTGGCAAATCCACAGCACTGTCTGAAATAGCGGTTGAATGGATGAACAGGGGATACTTTCTGTTTTTACTGGATCCGCATGCAGAGTTAGCAAAAAAGACCCATGCCATGGCTGCCATGCACGGTAATAAAACCGTTTTAATAACGCCTCTGATGGATAACCTGCCATCAATTAACCCGTTTCAGTTCAAAGACGCCAGTAACTTCGGCGTAATGTCTGAAAATATTGTGTATATACTGCAAAAAATGAGCTTTAAAAGTGAGGAATATTTCGGATTCCGGATGGAACGTATCCTGGCTATTTTATCATATGTCGCAATGGAAAATAACGGTGATTTCGAAATGCTGTATAACCTGCTTACAGATAAAAGAAAGAGAATTAATCTGCTCTCTTCAAGCAGTCATGAAATGGCAATAGATCTGCTGAATGAAATAACCGTACTGGAAAAGCGTTATCCGGATTTTCTATTGCCTTCCGTAACCAGAGTATCCAAATTACTGATGAATCAGAACGTAAAAAAATTTCTCTGCAACGGCAAATATGATTTATCAATAAAAAAAGCATTGACAGACTGCAAAGGCCTTATTTTTGATCTCAACGAATCATTGCTGGGTATGGAGGGATCCTCTGCGGTTGGCTCCATACTGATTACATATCTGTTCATAAACGCAATTAACCATCTGTTCAGAGAGGTGCCCGTACTGCTTGTGGTTGATGAATTGAATCTGTTTGATGTTCCCTCAATAGCAACACTTCTTTCAGAAGCCAGAAAGTACAATCTTCATTTATTATTATCAGTCCAGGGATTGAACATGCTGAATGAAAAAACAGGTTCTGCGATAGAGAGCAACGTGAATAACCATATCATGTTTAATTCTTCACAGAGTGACAGCAGGAATTTTGCCCGTAAACTGGCTCTGTCTAAGGAAGAACAGGATTTATTAACAGGTATGGTACTCTCCCTGCCTCCCCATACAGGTGTGGTAAAACTGAATAACAATCTGTATGAACTCAGAACTAAAAAAGAGGATTGTTCAGGCACTGTCCAGGAACCATTTAATCCAGAACTCATATCGGAATTGCATAGCATGAATGATGATTATCTGCTTCTTGAGAATAAAAAGGAGTATTTGCGGCGTCATCCAGATACGGAGTTACTTGACCGGGAACATAATCTCACGGAAAAGGGGGTTTATAGAGTAGGTGGTTATCCGCTGAGGGGTTCCCCAAACGAGAGCAGGGAGCATGCATTGTTGATAAAAAAAAGTTTTGAATATTTTTTAAAATATAATCTGGTTATGTCCATACCCGAGCAGGGAGATTTTGCCAAAAAACCGGATGGAGAGATCCTGTTTCTGGATCAGGAGGACCTGAAAAATCCACCTCTCTGAACAGATGGTTAATTGCGTTTATGAACAGATATGTAATCAGTATGGAGCCAACCGCAGAGGCGGTGTTAAAGAAACTGGAACTTCTGAAGAAAAATGAATACTGGATACGTTCCAGAGGCAGAAATATCAGTATTGAGGCTGAATACAGCACAGCTTCAAAATCAGAACGTATTCTGATCGATATAGAAAAGGCCGTGAAAGCAAACAGGTATCTGGTATTTGTGGTATATGAGTCGAGCAGGGAGAAGCTCAGTGCCCTGTTGAAAAAGGAGGTTTTTGATAAATACAGGAGGTATATAGAAGAGAGTACAGAACTGCTCTCTTTCTGAATAACTTCATGTATGCTATTGCACATTTAACAGACTGGTTATTCATATCCGAATACAGGCAAAGCCGGTGATCCGGAAGGTATTCATAAATATCGTCAGCATGCTCCGGCAATCCGGAATGGATTGATCGCTAACCATATTAAGAGGAATTACATAGGTAACTGTACGCGACAGATGTAAAGCAGGGATTATACGCTCACGGGCAGATGGCCTATAATGGATTGAACAGGCAAACAGGCCAATGCCATTGATCGCCTGAGGTGATTATGTATATGGATAACGTTAAGATACGTGCAGTTGTACTGGATGTGGATGGGACTCTGACAGATGAAAATAAGGTAATATCGCTGGAGATTCTGTCCGTATTAAGGAAGCTGGACAAAAATGGAATAAAAATAATCTTCGCTACTGGGAATGTCATGCCGGTAATATATGGAATATACATGTATCTGGGGCTGAGATGGGGCTCTATCATTGCGGAAAATGGTGGAGTAATATTCCACAATAGCGAAATAGAGGTTCTTGGAGACAGAAAGGAGATAGATAAGATACTCAATGAGAAAGCGGATAAAAACAGGTACAGATTGTTATTCACGGACAGATGGAGGGTTTCCGAGGTTGCACTGACAATGGATTCAGATCTGGGGTATATTGAGAGCCTCTTCCATAACGATAAATTCATCGTAGAGGTATCTGGTTTCGCAATACATATTGCGCACAGCGGCATATCCAAAAGAAACGGTGTTAAAGAGATGCTGAAGAGGATAGGCATAGACAGGTCTGAGGTATCTGCCTTTGGAGATGGAGATAATGACGCAGATATGCTATCCTATGTTGGCACAGGCATTGCGGTTGCCAACGGTTCCGCTAAAGCAAAAAGTAATGCCAAATATGTTACTGTTAAACCTCATAGCGAAGGTGTCATAGAGGGGTTGAGGTATCTTAATATTCTGTGATACGGACCGTAAAACCTGCTGATTGATTGATCCATGCAGCAATTCTTACAATCTTCGCAAAAAAAGATCAACCTGTTCCTGTCCAATATCTGATGGGTCTGCCCATCAGGAATCCACGGCCTTCTCTATAGACCTAGCAATATATTTTGAAATGGGGATCGTGCTGTAAGGTGTCTGTACTGTATCCGTCGTATTGAGCGAATCCACTACACGTGATATTTTATAACCTGAGTTATCGATAAAAAGACCGTGTGTGCATGCCACATGTATTTCCAGTGCTCCAGCCTTTTTTATAAGTTCAGACGCTTTTATTATGGTGCCTCCTGTTGATACGAGGTCGTCCACAATCAGAATTCTTTTTCCGTTCATGCTTATATTATCGGTGAATTCCATAGCAACCTCATACGAGGATATTCTTTTTTTATTCAGATAGGTGTACTGCGTATTCAACAATTTTCCTACTGTCGCGGCCCTCCCAATTCCACCCTTATCCGGAGATACAACAAGATCAATCTTATCTTTGAATTTTTCAAAGATAGCACTGGCAGCAGATACGATGTGAACTTTGCAATCAAAATAATTTTTTATATAATCGCTGTGTGGCTCCACCATTATGAAATCAGATACACCATCTGTCAACATTCTTGCAATAACAGAGGCACTTATTGCTTCACCAGGTAAAAACTGTTTATCCTGCCTGCCATATCCGAAGTAGGGCGTTACAGCAATGATCTTCTTAACATGGAATCGCTTAACGGCATCTATAGCGAAAGCCATTTCCAAAACCGCCTCTGTATTTATGGTGGTATTGATGATTATAACAGGCACGTCGGGTTTAAGTTCATCAACGATTCTCAGGTATATTTCACCATCCGGGAATTTTTTAATAATAACATTCACCATATTTCCATTGAGAATTTCCCTTATATGCTCACCAACAGGATTACCGTAACTGCAAGTGACGATATTCATAAGCCATTATACCAAAGCAATGGATTTAACCTTTTCGTTTAAAAACAACGGGTTATACCCGTTGAACAGCTAAAATTCACGGGTACCGTTCGCTAAACTCTTTTAAACCATCTTATTCGGTAGTAATATCTGCGTAAACTGTCCGTTATGTATGATTTTGCAGGTTCTTTCTTTTCAATCGGTACCTCCTTAATTTTAAAAGAATATACTGCACCT
Organism: Thermoplasmatota archaeon; assembly: GCA_023379385.1. GTDB lineage: Archaea > Thermoplasmatota > Thermoplasmata > Lutacidiplasmatales > JAMCUS01 > JAMCUS01. The sequence continues at coordinate 12,461 of JAMCUS010000039.1, read as the reverse complement.
GCGAATCTTATAGCTGTAGATAACA
>JAMCUS010000039.1:0-12426 GCA_023379385.1 Thermoplasmatota archaeon | reverse complement strand
TTATATGCTCACCAACAGGATTACCGTAACTGCAAGTGACGATATTCATAAGCCATTATACCAAAGCAATGGATTTAACCTTTTCGTTTAAAAACAACGGGTTATACCCGTTGAACAGCTAAAATTTATTCAATATTCACCGGGTGCCTGTCACTAAGGCACTGTAATTAAACAATCTAATCAATAACATTTGGACTGATCGTGTAATTTCGTTCCCCGTGAAATTTGTCTCTTTTTATGTTGATTTTAGAAAGTTCCTCATCGGTCACCACTATCCCCTTTTTATAGATCCCCTTATCCAGTTCGCACTTAACTGTCATGCCTTTTTCCGTTCTTGTATTGGCTATGAGATTCACCACAACCTGGAACGACGTAAGAGGTTTTCCTCTCCAGTTCTTCGTTATGAACGAGAATAACCGGTGTTCAATCCTGTTCCACTTGCTCATGCTTGGAGGGAAATGACAGACAGTGATCTGCTCCATCTATTATTGGACACTTTTTGAGAATTTTTATTATACATTTATTCTCACCTCTTCCCTATCTTTTGTTGCTTTATATCTTTTTTCCATTCGTTTCATCCTCCTTTCTCTTTTCTTATCCAGACTACATATGGACTATTCAAATACCTCTCTCCAAAGTTTTCATCCACGTTCCATCTTTCTATAAATTCATTTGGACTCATATATTCTATCGTAGAATGTGGTCTCTCTTCGTTGTAATCCCTGTATGCCTCTTTTATTGCTCTATTCACCTCCTCATATGTTCTGAACTCATTTGTCCATATGTAGTCTGTTTTAATGGAGTTATGAAATGATTCTATATCTCCATTATCTTCAGGCGTATTTTTCTCTATATACTCTTGCTTAAATCCAAGCGCTTTCACACCCTCTTTGAACATTTTTGATGTATATTGTGTCCCGTTGTCTGTTCTCAGTACTATTCCTGTTACCTTTCCACCTACATATTCTTTTGTCGCATTCTCTATGCTTTTTATTGCATCTCTTCTATTACACGTTCTGGAATATTCATACCCAACCCACTTCTTTGTAAAACAGTCTTTTACATTGAATAGATAGATCATACCTTCTTCAACCGTGGGTATGTATGTTATATCTGCTTCCCATAATTCGTCAGGCCCTCTGGCTCTGTACAATGTCTCTCTTTTCTGTCTACCTTTATGAACGTTCTTTTTCAGTGTAAGGTTATATCCTTTCATAATTCTCAATACTGTCTTTGGGTTATGATTAATTCCATCTCTTCTTAGAAGTGCCCATATTCTCCTGTATCCATACGTAGTTCTTATGGAGCATAGCTCCACTATCTTTTTAACGTCCTTTTCTGGTATATATCTTCTGGACTCCATCTCCTTTATTAATAGCCAGTTATAGTATGTACTTTTTGGAACTCCTGATAAAACAGATGCTTTCTTAACACCAAAGCCCCTGGAGATTAACATACGGCAAAAAATCATTTTATCCTCCTCCGTAGATTTTTTTTTAAAAGCTCGTTAGCAATGGTAAGATCCCCTATTATGGATTTCATCTGTGCCATTTCATGTTCATATTCGTTTCTTACACCCTGACTGAGACCATGTTTACCGCCTTCTATAAACTTATCTTTCCACCTATAGAGCTGAGATGAAGATACAGAGTATCTTCTACAGATCTCAGTAGGAGAACCGCCCAGTAGTAGTTCCATTACTGCGTTGTATTTTTCATCAATTGTATGATTTTTCATTGAATTCCCCCCCCAGACCCCCCTTTATTGTATTTCATTATTAATATATATTCCCATACTATATTGTCCAATATGAAGATGGTCCGAACCAGTAGCAATGTAAGATTGTATCCTAAAATTTATTGATTGACTTGTTGTAAATCGCCATCACTGAACCCTAAAACGAAAAGGAATAGATAATAAGAACTCCTTAACGGAGAAAATTTAATAATCAAAGAGTTATATGTAAATAAGTGACGAAATGAAACTAAGAGAGATTAAATTGAAAAATTTTCGCAATCTCGTTGATATTAGCATTCCTATAGACGATACTACAATTTTGGTTGGCGAAAACAACTCGGGAAAGACTGCCCTCATCGACGCTTTAAAGATCGCGTTACCCTACTACATATCCAATCGTAAGTCTCCATTTGATGAATACGATTATCACATGTCAATGCATGGCGACAGACCACAAACATCAAAAGGCATAGTCATAGAACTATGGTTTCGGGAAGATGCACCAAATGAATGGCCAGATGCTTTGATTCAGGATCTTAATGAAATTGTTCAAACAGATGCCACTCAAGGAATAAACTCTATAGGGCTCCGTCTTTCGAGCAGATACGATCAAACATTAAATGATTTTAATTTTAAGTGGGAGTTTCTTGATCTATATGGACAACCATTGGTTGGCAAGGGTGCCAACCCACACAACTTGACAAGATTTTTGCCTTACATTCGTTTGTTTTATCTATCATCTCTTCGCGATTCGAATGATGAATTCTCTCCGCGCTCCCAATACTGGGGAAGAATACTCAGAGACATCCAAATCAGCGACGAGCAAAAAACACACCTTGAAGAAAATCTTGAAGAACTCAATAAGAGTTTGTTGAGTGCAAACTCAAGACTTGAACAACTAAGGGAATCATTAGGAAAAGTGCAGGAGATTATGGCACTTGGTAGCGGGAAAAACACAACTATACATGCACTTCCACTTAAGTCTTGGGAATTGATGTCAAAGTCAGAGCTTGTAATTAAGGCTAATGGAAGCGATATAGAGTTTCCACTCTCACGCTATGGACAGGGCACTCAGAGTCTTTCTGTATTATTTTTGTTCCAGTCTTATATAGATTTACTTCTCAAACCAACATTCAAGCAAGAAACTGAAGCCATACTAACTATTGAGGAACCTGAGGCACACCTCCACCCACATGCTACGCGTGCTATCGCATCAAATTTGAGTAAACTAAAGAGTCAGAAGATCATTTCAAGTCATTCACCATACTTTATTCAAGAGATCCCGTTAATCGATATTAGAGTATTTCGCAGAGATGGACCCGTATCAAAAGTATTTTACATCAAGAGTCAGTTTAGCATCAATATACCTAAAAATCCAGAACTCTTAAAATTCTGTGAAGAAAATAACCCAGCATTCTCAGCATTTGAATATAAGGAAGATATTGTAACTCTCGTCGTGAAGAAGCGAATTGGGAAGCAAGAATTTTTAGCATTACAAGAATTGTATTCTGATCAAAAGGATGTGAAGGAACAACTGGAGAACCTTTACAATGAATCACAATTATACATAAATAATGAAGAACTTGGGAAACTTGATACGTTCGTAAAACGCATCCGCGGAGAAGTTCTCTTTGCGCGTGCTTGGTTATTGTGTGAAGGTCAAACTGAGAATCTATTAGTCAAATACTTTGCAGAACTAATGGATATGCCTTTGGATCAATACGGCGTAACAGTAATAGATTATCAAAATAACGGATCACCAGGAATTTTTGTTACTCTTTCACGTAATTATCAAATCCCTTGTATCATGTTAACAGACAGCGATAATCAAGGCAAGAACCATGTTAAGCAAGTTGTAGACAGGGGCTTACCAAAGGATATGGTACGTGAGCTTCCGATAGAGAATTGTGATTTAGAAAAGTATCTTTATAGAAATGGCTTTGATAAAGAGTATAAAGAGATTCTCACATATGAAGATATTACGCTTACTAATAAACCTGGAGATGAAGGATTCGATAAGGAGATCGTTGAAATGATTCAGAAGGATAAACTGACGCATATGCATGCACTTATTGACAAACTTAAGGCAAAAGGTGTGGACAAAAGCCGAATACCTGAGTTTTTTAAAAAGGCTATTACTGACATAACTCGAGAAGGATATGCGAAATGACAACGGATTCTTTAAAAAAGGCATGGAACGAGCTTAGTCCTATCCAAAGAGAAGTAGCAGAATGGGATACTGGCTCATTGTTCGTTATAGCTGGACCAGGATCTGGCAAGACAAGAATTCTCACCTGTCGTATAGCTCATATACTTGATTTGACACGTGACAAGAATTTTCGTATCTTAGCACTTACCTTTACTAACAAAGCAGCCGACGAGATGAGAAGACGGATTGAGGATTATGTACCAGGATTAGATAATCGACTTTTCATAGGTACTTTCCATTCATTTTGTGCAGAGGTTCTGCGTCAGCAAGGATATCATCTTGGTATAAATCCAAGTTTCAACATATATTCACTTGATGCTGATCTTCAAGCAGTATTAAGCAAAGCTATCATGGAAGTGAAGAGAATTAACGGCGTTGAAATTCAGCCCGATAAGAATCTATTGTCCGTGATACACAATTTGAAGTCAAATCTAATCCTTCCTGAGGATTGTAGTGAAGGGTTCAAAGACAAGGATGATGGGGAGGAAGTAGCTCTTCTTTACCAAGCTTATGAAGATGAGTTGATCAAGAGCAATGCTTTGGATTTTGACTCACTTATTTTTAAGACATATGAACTGTTCAATAATTATCCTGCGATAGCCAAAAGGTATCGAACTGTCTATCAATACTTGTGCATAGATGAATTTCAAGATACTAATTATTCACAGTATAGACTTGTTCATGCTTTTACTGGTGACGAGTACAAGAACGTGTTCATAGTTGCTGATGATGACCAAATAATATATCAATGGAATGGAGCGAGTTACAAGCGTATCGGAGAATTCATAAATAATTACTCGCCAAAGAAAATCCAGTTGCCACTGAACTATAGGTGCCCACCTGAAATAGTAGAGATGGCTAACAATCTTATAAGTCATAACTTTTTTAGAACAGCAAACAAAAAACCAATCGAACCGTCTCGTCTTAGCTCTGGCCAAGAAACAGTTCGCCTACTATCACCTTTCGAGGATTTTAGTTTAGAGGCATCTGGTATAGCTAAAGATATAAGGCGTCGTCATTTAGATAATCTCGGTTCTGTAGCTGTACTGGGGAGGAATCGAAAGTTGTTGGAGAGCATGAAGGAAGCATTGGATAATGAAGGACTAAATGCTATAATTTTACATCGAAAGGACAGTTTCGAAAGTACTCCATTCAAATGGCTTCACGCAATCCTCGATCTTGCAAAGAACCAACAAAATCAAATTAGTTTAGAATCTGTCTGTGGAACTTTTGCCCAACTTACACAAAATGAAGTCTATGAAGTCAATAAGGAGGAAGTCATTAGACAAGCTGGAATTTCGAATGATGGTTATTTGCAACAGTGGATAAAGATTATTCAAGAGAAAAACGTTGATGAAATGACAAGAGAAATTATAGACAAAACTTTTCGCTGTTTAGTACAAGGAAGAGATTTCATTAGTTACATAAAATATGCTAAAGACTGGTTTGAGAAATTGGTGGCAATAAATAAAAAAACTAGTGAAATCTCGACAGATGAAGTATTTGCAGGTTATCCCGAGGAGTTAGATGTGTGGAATAATCTTGTGACAGAGATCACTAGACGTCCAGGTGATGCTTTGACATTGGAGGCATTTTTACAGGAATTACAACTGCGTCCAAAGGAACCCATTCCAGACAAAGACGAAGTTGTCCTGATGACAATTCATGGAGCTAAAGGGAGGGAATTTGACCATGTGTACATAATTGGGCTTGTTGATGATATACTCCCGTCTTATCAAAGTATGAAGAAGGGGGACAACAGTCCAGAAATGGAGGAAGAAAGAAGAAACTGCTTTGTTGCAATTACAAGAACGATAAAAACGTTAACTATGAGTTATGCGGAAAAATATGACGGCTGGCACAGGAAACCATCTAGATTCATTAACGAGATGGGGATTGTTTAACAGTAGTAGTGAAGTGTGAAATTTGTGCTATAAGGTAAGTAACATATATTCAGAAAATATCTGGCTACACTTCTTCTTAGGAATCAATTTCATGCCGTAACTCCTAAAATTTTAGGGATTAATTGAGTAAAATTGTTAATTATTTTATTATTTTTTATTAACTCTGGCATATGCAATCAAAAACCATTGTGATATCCTGAAATTAGTTCCTCCTTAGACCTCACATATTTCATACTGCTTCCTCCCCGTCTTTCCTCTTCTTCATCTCGTATGCCATCCATGGTGTGATTATATCATCCTCATACAAACTCATGTGCATCCTCTCGTAATTGTAATATCTCCCTACCTCTTCCCAGCTGTTATAACTTGAGTTTCGCAAAAATTAAAATGTGAAAATACCTTTTATTCTATACTGGATACACAAAAATTTTGTTTTTCGCTCTATTTTTTTTGGTACGGTTTACAGGAGGTTTTTTGGTGCGGGCACTCCCAACTTATTCATTACAATAGTTTTGCATATTACCCCGTAAATAAAAGTGATTTGTAATCCTTTTTAAAAAAGAGTAACTTTTTTAGGAGCCGTGAACACTCCCCTATTGCTTTTACTATTTCTCCAAACATCCTCCGCGATTCTCTAGCCATTTTTGCTAGCAGTGTATACGCAAAGATGAGGCTTACCCCGTGTATAAGAGGCATCACCTCATCCCTTGTCTGATACACACCCAGACCTAAAGCTTTTCCATCTTTATGAAATTCTTCTATCATCCATCTTACCCTCCAGATCTTCAGGTATTCTTCTATCGTTATTGTTTCTTCATTGCTTATTAGATATTTGTAGCTGTTATGCTTCTTATCATATAATATTAACAATGATACCGCTAATCCATTTGTTAATGACACCTTCGTCATCAGATATTTTCCGTACGTTGGTAGTATATTCATGTCTACCCTGTCTGTAAGATTCTCTTTCATTAAGTTTGCCAGTTCATCCAAACTCATCCATCCTGTTTTATCATGTTTCCTTCTTACCACACTTACCTCTGACTGCTTTACCACCCTGTTGCACTTCAGTTCTGTCACGAACAATTTTGCATTCTTCAGAAAATCTGATGATGCATACCAGGAATCTGTCACTACTTTCACTACATTAAAGTTCTCATACGCATTCATTAAAAAATCTGCAACCAAATCTATCTTCGTTTTAAACTCCTGTCCATTCACTTTACAGTACTCTTTTTTCTTGTATAGTTTTATAACAAAGGGATAAAACCTCTCTGTTACTGTATCATACAGTCCTGTAGTCACAATCTGATGTGCTTTTACACTCTTTCCGATCTTCCTATCATGAAACCATGCAATAGCCTTCATTACAACACTACCAGGATGTTCGTTGAGTGTATCATCTATAACTAAAATTACGGGGTGATTGTTAATATCATCTTTGAGTGACAAAATCCAGTTACGCAGTAATTGAACAGGATCAATTGATTTCATAGCCCTGTTCATAGTGGACTGATTAACATTGGAGACGAGTTCAGTTATAGCGACAATACTCTTACGTTTTTTTTCAGGAGGAAGCATAAGAGCCATAACATAGTTAAAGGAATGTGTCCTTACGGTTGGCTTCATATTGGCAGCCAGGAGATCAATGAATTGTATAAACATGTTTTTAACATCAGACATATTTTCCATAAAATCGCCTTTTTGTCGCATTATATAGTATAATAACATAAATATTTTATTTAACAAATAGATTTAAAAATTATATTGAAGAATATGAATAAAATAGGTAGAAAAAAGTAAATAAAAAAAGTAAATCCAGAGGCCAATAGATATTTTTATATAATTAAATGAATGCAAAACTATTGTAATTAACTATAATTAAAAATTACAACTTTGGTGAAATTGGTGATGAAATAAATGCATATAAGAGATTAAAGCAAAAATTAATAAAAAGCAATGAGATTAAGCCTGAACGAGCAAATTTGGATATGCTCTTATTAAGTTTACATGTTTGCACGGAAGAACTAAAACAGAATAATGAACAATATTATGCTAATCCATATCGTATGTTTATTATGTGCAATCCAATGAAGCCGTTATTAAATTATATTAATATCAAAACCAATTATTTAAAGCAAGAATATGGGGATTATTGCGAAATGAAAATTGCGTTGCAAGAACAAAATGTGGAATATATTAATGGAGAAAGTTATATTTTATATTGTTTACGTAAATTCATAGTAGATAATATGGAAATTAATATAGACATAAATGATCCGCAAACTTCAAAACCGACCATGCAAACTTTATCCCCCTATGAACGAAATAAATTGATGGTGAATAAACAGATAACAATAGAACGGGAAGAATTGCCTAAAATAAATGAATTGATGAATGATTTACAAATTGTATGAACAGGAAATGATAATATTTGAAACAATAAGGGAATAATCCAATTACATAACAGGAGAAATAAATAGATTAGAACTGAACATACCAGAATTTAATAGCAAATATATAGAACCAGAATTAAAAAAAGCAATAGAGAATATGACTGTAGAGGAAAGGAAAGCAAAACATATCAATAAATCAACTCTGTGGTATATACAGAAGCATATAAAAGAAGGAAAGAAGATTAAGGTTTATAATAAGACAAAGGAGAGGGTTGAATGAGTATTGATGATAGATTAATAAAAGGTCTACATTCTGATAATGAAAAGGATCGTAGTGTTGCATGGTATAAAGTTGGAATCCTTATAAATAGAGGAATAATAACAAAAGAGGATTCTGCTGAGTTCATAGACCTTCTACGTTCCGATAATTATGGTACACGTGAGCTTGCAGTTAGATCTCGGCGTTCTGGTATGCGTTCTGATAATGAGGATATCCGTAGTGATGCATGGTATAGAGTTGATACGCTTATAGATAAAGGAATAATAACAAAAGAGAATGTAAAGGACATAAAAGGTAAGTTCATAGGACTTCTACGTTCTGATAATAAAGATATTCGTAGTCATGCATGGGATAAAGTTGGAAAGCTTATAGATAGAGGAATAATAACAAGAGAGGATTCTACTGAGTTCATAGACCTTCTACGTTCTGATTATGAAGATGTTCGTAGTGATGCATGGGATAAAGTTGCAACATTTATAGATAAAGGGATAATAAGAAGAGAGGATTCTACTGAGTTCATAGACCTTCTACGTTCTGATTATGAAGATGTTCGTAGTTATGCATGGGATAAAGTTGCAACATTTATAGATAAAGGGATAATAACAAGAGAGGATTCTACTGAGTTCATAGACCTTCTACGTTCTGATTATGAAGATGTTCGTAGTTATGCATGGGATAAAGTTGCAACATTTATAGATAAAGGGATAATAACAAGAGAGGATTCTATTGATTTCATAGACCTTCTATGTTCTGATAAAGTAGATGTTCATAGTTATGCATGGGATAACGTTGTAACATTTATAGATAAAGGGATAATAACAAGAGAGGATTCTATTGATTTCATAGACCTTCTATGTTCTGATAAAGTAGATGTTCGTAGTCATGCATGGGATAACGTTGCAACATTTATAGATAAAGGGATAATAACAAGAGAGGATGTAAAGGATGTAAAAGGTAAATTCATAGAATTTCTACGTTCTGATAATAAAGATGTTCGTAGTGCTGCATGGGATAACGTTGTAACATTTATAGATAAAGGGATAATAAGAAGAGAGGATTCTACTGAGTTCATAGACCTTCTACGTTCTGATTATGAAGATGTTCGTAGTGATGCATGGGATAAAGTTGGAAAGCTTATAGATAGAGGAATAATAACAAAAGAGAATGTAAAGGATGTAAAAGGTAAATTCATAGAATTTCTACGTTCTGATAATGAGGGTATCCGTGGACACGCATTGGATAAAGTTGCAACATTTATAGACGAAGGGATAATAACAAAAGAGGATGTAAAGGATGTAAAAGGTAAATTTATAGAATTTCTACGTTCTGATAATGAAGATGTTCGTAGTGTTGCATGGAATAAAGTTGGAATCCTTATAAATAGAGGAATAATAACAAAAGAGGATTCTGCTGAGTTCATAGACCTTCTACGTTCTGATTATGAAGATGTTCGTAGTGATGCATGGGATAAAGTTGCAACATTTATAGATAAAGGGATAATAACAGAAGATGTTGTAAAGGATATAAAAGATAAATTTATAGAACTTCTAAGTTCTGATAGTTATGGTATACGTAGTGATGCATGGGATAAAGTTGGAAAGCTTATAGATAAAGGGATAATAACAGAAGATGTTGTAAAGGATATAAAAGATAAATTTATAGAACTTCTAAGTTCTGATAGTTATGGTATACGTAGTGATGCATGGGATAAAGTTGGAAAGCTTATAGATAAAGGGATAATAACAGAAGATGTTGTAAAGGATATAAAAGATAAATTTATAGAACTTCTAAGTTCTGATAGTTATGGTATACGTAGTGATGCATGGGATAAAGTTGATACGCTTGTAGATAAAGGGATAATAACAAAAGATGATTCTACTGAATTCATAGAATTTCTACGTTCTAATAATTTTTATATACATAGTTATGCATGGGATAAAGTTGGAAAGTTTATAGATAAAGGGATAATAACAAAAGATGATTCTACTGAGTTCATAGAACTTCTAAGTTCTGATAGTTATGGTATACGTAGTGATGCATGGGATAAAGTTGATACGCTTGTAGATAAAGGGATAATAACAGAAGATGATTCTACAGAATTCATAGAATTTCTACGTTCTAATAATTATGATATACGTAGTAATGCATGGTATAAAGTTGATACGCTTGTAGATAAAGGGATAATAACAGAAGATGATGTAAAGGATGTAAAAGGTAAATTTATAGAACTTCTACGTTCTGATCATGAGTATATACGTAGTGATGCATGGTATAAAGTTGATACGCTTGTAGATAAAGGGATAATAACAGAAGATGATGTAAAGGGTGTAAAAGATAAATTTATAGAACTTCTACGTTCTGATAATGAGTATCATGCATGGTATAAAGTTGATACGCTTGTAGATAAAGGGATAATAACAGAAGATGATGTAAAGGATGTAAAAGATAAATTTATAGAACTTCTACGTTCTGATCATGAGTATATACGTAGTCATGCATGGGATATAGTTGATACGCTTGTAGATAAAGGGATAATAACAGAAGATGATGTAAAGGGTGTAAAAGATAAATTTATAGAACTTCTACGTTCTGATAGTTATGGTATACGTAGTCATGCATGGGATAAAGTTGATACGCTTGTAGATAAAGGGATAATAACAGAAGATGATGTAAAGGATGTAAAAGGTAAATTTATAGAACTTCTAAGTTCTGATAGTTATGGTATACGTAGTCATGCATGGGATATAGTTGATACGCTTATAGATAAAGGGATAATAACAGAAGATGATGTAAAGGATGTAAAAGGTAAATTTATAGAACTTCTACGTTCTGATAATGAGTATCATGCATGGGATAAAGTTGGAAAGCTTATAGATAAAGGGATAATAACAGAAGATGTTATAAAGGATGTAAAAGGTAAATTTATAGAACTTCTACGTTCTGATATTTATCGTATACGTAGTCATGCATGGGATATAGTTGATACGCTTATAGATAAAGGGATAATAACAGAAGAGGATATAATGGATGTAAAAGGTAAATTTATAGAACTTCTACGTTCTGATATTTATCGTATACGTAGTCATGCATGGGATATAGTTGATACGCTTATAGATAAAGGGATAATAACAGAAGAGGATATAATGGATGTAAAAGGTAAATTTATAGAACTTCTACGTTCTGATATTTATCGTATACGTAGTCATGCATGGGATAAGGTTGATACGCTTATAGATAAAGGGATAATAACAGAAGAGGATGTAATGGATGTAAAAAGTAAGTTTATAGAACTTCTACGTTCTGATAATAAAGATGTTCGTAGTGTTGCATGGGATAAGGTTGATACGCTTATAGATAAAGGAATAATAACAAAAGAAGATACAGAAAAATAATGTTGATACACTACATAAAGCACAACGACCATAAATTTGACTACGTAGATAGCATAGCACATAGGAAACATATTATCGTAGATAGGATAAGATACATAGGAAAGGAGACGAACAATCTTGACGAAACTCAGATTACTGGTATTGATGATAATGACTATATCGAATATGATAATGTCATGGAATTATATAACTGGATTTTATCATTGAAGCCTAAGGATGTGAGGGATATGGGAATATCAAAACAAGACCTAAGCTATGCAAAAAATCAGATCAAGAAGGGAATAGGATTAAAGAGAAAGACAAAACTGATTAAAACTTTAATTCCTATGTATAATTCAAAAAAAGCGAAATAGATACTTAACATTCTGATAAACAAATATTGCTTTATATAGGGTCAAAATAAGAATTCCTTATCTATATCCCCTTATTTATAATGGGCCCAGTCGGATTTGAACCGACGACCAATTGGTTATGAGCCAATCGCTCCAACCGGACTAAGCTACGGGCC
>JAMCUS010000038.1 GCA_023379385.1 Thermoplasmatota archaeon | reverse complement strand
AATGTTACAGAAGATTCCCGGGAAACAGTTGAGTATCGTAGATATACCGGAACCACACCAATAAATGAAGGTGAATGTGTTAAACTTGAGAAAGAAGATATCGAAACATATTTTAAAGCACTTAAGGGAGATGTAATCAATAAATTGAACTCAGCAGAGGAAAATGAAAAATATGTAGCATGGTATTTTGCAAAATACAAGAGTGAACCGAAGTTGTGGCCTGGGAGCTTTGTTGTTTTTGATAAAAATAATGCTGATGCAATGGTTAACTTGATATTTAACATTAATTTAAAAATGAAAGATATATATGATATTTTGGTTAAGGTAGGTTTGGTTAACATCCTTGAATGGTGTAGTTCTAGAGAAGATTCAAGTTCATTACTTGTGGTTATACCAATATATGTGAAGTCAATTCTTCAAGAGATTGATAAGTATGTAAAATTGCCAGATTTACCTGACTACAAAGGGTTTATTGATAAAATTTTTCAAAGTAAAAAATTTGAGGAATTAATTGTATTAGAGGATATTTTGGAGAAAGACTTTGAGCCATCATCTATTCCTATTCATATTCAACCTTATCCTTACATCATTGGAGTCTCAAATGGTCAAACTCTTGTAAACATTAGAATTTATCCAATGTTACAGGAATACTTTTTTGAGAAAAAAAATAAATTGTTAGGAAAAGTGCCTGCAACAGTGGATAAGTTGTTAGAAGATATGTACGAAAAATACTACCCAAGTATTAACGTTCATAAAAAACAGGAATTTGATGAAATTTATGTAATGGAGATAAAACTGGTAGATAATAACCCATACAAATGTGATAGCCTCATTATCTGTGCACCTTGGTTGACTCCAAAGCAGATCAAGGAATTAGATATTGGGCGTATGAAGAATGTTATTTTGATAACTCAATTTATGGAAACTCCTTTCTTTCTATATATTTATTCTACGTATGTAGGAGACATCAAAAACAGTGCCAACAACTGGACTATCATTGACATCACACACCAAGACATTGTAGAGCATAAAATAAAAGAAAGAACAAAAATAGGGGATGACTTTGTGGAGAATTTCAAAAGGTTGTATGATGGGGGAGAGCAGAAAATAGATGCTACAGGGGTGAAACGAAATAATCATGTAGAAACGAAAGATACTGGAGAAGGTGAGAAAGTAACTGAACAGATAAAAAAAAAAGAAACATCAAAAGACAATGTTGTAATTAATAGAGAAGAAGGAAAAAATGAACAAATAACACAGGAAAGGGATAAAAAGACTGCAGAAAAAGAAATTGAAGAGAAAGTTATAAGTGAAGAAATTAAGAAAGAAATTGAAGCATTAAATAACAAAGGATTTTATTTTACAAATTCAAATTGGAAAGTATTTTATCTGTTTATAAATGAGACTAAGAAAAAATTGGATATTATTACAAATAGGTTGTCTTTCGAAACATTTAGTTTTTTGTTTGGTAAAAATAAACTAAGCAGTACTGTAAAAATTAGGATAATTGTAGGTCATACTCCTCGCAACTACGATAAAATTAAGCGGTTCGTAGCCACATATGGATTAGATTTAGAACTTTATGTGTGTAAACGAATTCACTGTAAGTTCTGTATTCGCGATGAGGATACTATTTTGTTAGGTTCCTCTAATATGGTTTTTAATTCACTTGGAAATATCAAGAGGGAAGGAAATTTCGAGGCAGATATAATTTATGACTATGAACCTGATGTAAAAGAAGCTAGTAATTTATTTGAGACTATCTGGCAAGAAAAGGAAAAATATGTGCCTTTACATGGGTCGAGTCGATTTCTTTCAAGTATTTCGGGAATTCCTAGCAAAATTGAAGAGCTTATCTCCAAAACAGAAGGAGAATTAATTATTTTCTCTCCAAATTTTGCAGATACAGAATTGATAGGTGCCATACGTATGATAAATGAGAATATAAAGATTAAAATTGTATTAAATTGGCCAGATAAAGCCAGTGAAAATAATAAGAAAGCTTTGAATCTCATACGAGATGCAAAATCAGCAGATGGTACTGAAGCATTATTTTCAATTATTCCTAGAAGAGAATCAATACATGCAAAGATATATGTTTTTGATAAAAAAATAGCTTTCATCTCATCTTTGAATTTAACTCAATCGTCATGGGGGTACATGATAGAAACGGGTTTATTGATTGACGATAAAGAAATAATAGAGAGTATTATGAAAATGATAAAAACTTTTCATTATAAGATACCATCGGCAATTAAAATTAAAGAAGGTGGCGGTGATGAAGAAACACTAGAAATTACCGAGTTTCCTGATGAGAAGTTTTTATTTTTGGAGTCAGAAGGAAAAACACTTTTGAAAAAATATGGACAATTGTATGATAAGTTTAGAAAAGAGTACGGAGAGGCGTTTCCTGAAAGTATCCCTGAAGAACCAGAAGATGTGAAGCCATCATCAAAAGAAGTCATCCCTGAGCCAGCATCTGTGAAACCACCATCAAAAGTAGTCATCCCTGACATCCCTGAAAAGCTTATAGATTCTGCAATTAAACAGAAAACCTCTATTGTTATTAGTGACCGTGGGGGTTGGACACTGGGAAAAGGATTTTCAAAAGAAGAAATTAAGAAAACAAATGTTAAGAATAAAATATTACAGCCTCTCAATATACACACAGATTCAAGACGAAGAACTTGCCACGAACATAATATTAAGTTAATAAAAAAAATAATTAGTTAGCCACGTGAGTTTACACGATTTTTAATTTTTTACTCAAAAATATGTACAGCATGTCATTTTGACCTGACTTTGGACATGGTAAAACAAATCTAAACCTCTGGAAATTCTCCTATCGGTATACAAAAAGTTAAACCAATCTAACAAAATTAATATTTTGAAGTCCGTGTATTAAAAAGGTGTAAATTTTAAATGCAGATGGGCTGTATAATTTTCAGAGAGGGTATGCTGGTAATGGTAGCTGCAGTGCCTCTTGTTTTGCTGGTTTGATTCTCACTAAATGCAGATGGGTGGTTAAAAGATAAAGTATTGATACCGCTTACCCCGTATGGCACAGGACAGATGAACACATAAGGGTTCATGTGTTCATCTGCGTAATGGGATTGTTTTTTGTCAGGTACATATCGAACAAGCTGAAGGGCCTTGATATAACGGACGAGAGGATATTTAAAGAATTATCAAAAATCAGGGTAGCGATAGTAAGTAATAAAGATCTAAAAGGGTCGCAGGTAATAGTAGAGACAATGAGCACAACAGGTGCAATGATATTTTCGAAATTAGATCTGGGCAGGTATTTAAAGGGTAATTCTTTTTAATTACCCCTACGTTTTTAAGTAATGCCAGTGTTCATCAAAATTTATTATCTCTTAAACTTGAGTAGGAGAGGTTTACCTATATAAGATTAATGGGGTGTGAAGAGGGGGATTTATGTTAATTTTTTGAACAAATCCTTTCTTCTTACTACGTAGGAAGTAACCTCCTCCCCCTACATTTACGTTCTTGAAATTTCGTTCTCTATATGGTTTCCCGTTTTTCATTATGGAATATATGTGGTACAGTAGTCGTTTACCTACAACAATATATGCTTCTGTCTTCGTTTTATTTTTATCTATCTCTCTGTCAAACAGTTCAGAGAATTCATGATTCTTGTGCGTTACCAACGATACCGCACATTCATAAACCGTGTTGGATAGATACGAATTTCTTATTTTAGTTACCTTTTTTGCATAGACCTTCCCTCCTGAACCAGTCATGTCTGGACATTTGCCTCCGTATGACTGTAACTTCTCTACACTATTGAACTGTTTTATGTCTCCTATCTCTGATACTATTGTAGCTGCAGAGTTATTTCCGATTCCTCTCATATTTGAAAGATTCTTCACGTCCTGATTATCTTTTGAACGATTCTCTATCTCTGTAGATAGCTTCTTTGTCGTTTCAATCTCTCTCTTTAATCTCTCTATGTTCGTTCTGATACGAATTGTGAATGTGTTATCCTCATCAGGTACTCCTATGGAGTCCTTTGCAATCTGTATTAGATTTGCAGCATCCTCTTTCTTGTAATGATTTTTGCTTGCTTTACGCATCAAATTTGATAGTACTTTCAATGATATTTTTGATATATTCTCTGGCGTTGTGTATTTTTCCAGTAGTATCAATCCTGTCTTTGACTCAATATCAAATAGTGTCCTAAATTCAGGGAATATTATAGCAAGATCTGCACAAATAAAGTTCTTAATCCTGCTTATATTGTTGTTTACGGATTCCCTGAATCTTGTCAGATCCGACAAAGGCGAACGTTCATGTCCCCTCCTTTCTACATAACTTTTGTCAAGCCATGGCACAGAGGCGAGGATATGGGCATCTTCAGGGTCTGATTTCTCCTTCCCAAGATTCAGGATGGTTCGCATATGTTCTGTTCTCCTAGCATCCACTAAAAATATTCTTTCTTTGAAACCGTTGATCTCAAGGAAATGTTTCAGAGGCATGTGATAGTTGCCGGTGGGATTCATGAATATTCCCATAACGTCCTGGTTGTTGCTCTTCTCTACTGTATGTATCTTCTCCAACAGACTGTTGAAGCCGTCCCTGTTGTTGGTTATCTTACCATTCCACATCTTCATTTGTTCACTATTTTGTATCTCAATCCAATGTTCCTTTTCATGTGTATCCATTCCAATAGATAACATATTTAACACCTCTTACCTATATCCTTCTGTGTGGGGAAACGATTCAATCGCAGACACCTATAACTTCTCCAAATGAGAAGAGAATGCCTATTAGCGATGATATGAATCAGGGGAGATTCATAGTGAAGTGAGCCATTGCTCACAATATCTCTCAACTCCCCCTCCCCACATCTAGGATCATCATATCATAATCCGTTTTCATAGATATAGGTTAGATCTCATATAGCATTCATAAGGATGGAGATGTTAACTATGTAACGGTGAAGGGCTGACCTGAGATTTTACATGCGTGTAACACCTCTAACCTGAGTTTTGATATCAAATTCAATGGAAAGATTAAAATATAAATAATTCTATATACATAAGCATGGAAGGGTACAAATATAATGAATGGAAGCCAAAGTGGAACAGAGAGGATATTGAATATGAATCAAATGAATCAGTTAATGACAATAATGAGCATTTCAAATGGAAGTTAAGATGGAGTTCAAATGAGGTTATAAAAACAGATACAGAAGCTGTTGATGTTCCATCCCCCATGTACATTGAATGGTAATTCTGAAACATCATCTAAAATTAAGTGTGTAACTATGAAAACTTTAACCAAACGACAGGCAAGTGCACTTGTCGCATATATAGTTAGGCTTGAAGAAAAGTTAGATGCATTTGAAATTCAATATCCTAATAAAAGTGCACTTGCAGAAGATGGAATGGCAAAATTAATCCACTTCATAGGCAAGCTTTCCTAAACGGGAAATTGAAAGGCATTTAAGAATCATAGATAAATGGGAATTATGAACTTGAATCTACGTCGTTATTATAATCAACCTATTAGATACGAAAGCCTGTCACAACATGTGCGTGCGATAACTGAACAATGGGCAAAAGATAATTTATATTGTCCGCATTGTGGAAGAGGTCTTAAACAGTATAAGGCAGGAACTCCTATCTATGATTTTTATTGTACACATCCTAATGGGTCGCTTGTTGTTCTACCTATAGAAAATTTTCAACTAAAAAGTAGTCAGAAATACCCGTTTATTAATAAGATACTGGGAGGCGATTATAAAACTACTGTAGCTAGCTTAAAATCGCACACGCATCCTTCATTAATCCTTCTAGGTTATGAAAGAAAAAGGTGGAAAGTGGAAAATGTAGACCTAGTGCATAAGCTTTCTATTACACTTAGTTGTATAGAGCCTAGAAAAAAGCTTTCTAAAACTGCAGTGCGTCATGGTTGGCAAGGTTGCAACATCGTCTTAGATAAAATACCAGCAATCAGCTTCATAGAAGTAGTAAAAGACAGCAACATAATAGATAAATGTACAGTAATGCGTAGATGGAAACATTTAACTAATATCCTAAGCGGTAATCTTGCAGAGAGAGGCTGGCTTGCAGATATGATTAAATGTATTGAAAATTTGCCCGGGACATTCTCACTAATAGATGTATATGCATATGAAACTAAACTAGCTAGTCTGCACCCTAAAAATAAACACGTTAAAGATAAAATTCGGCAGCAATTACAAAAATTGCGAGACCGTGGAGTAATAAAATTCATCGGAAATGGAGAATATAAGAAAATAGTGTAGTGTCAAGCCACTAAGATCAAAAGTGCAGATAGTAAAACTTTTAGTACCGTAACTCCTAAAATTTTAGGGATTAATTGAGTAAAATTGTTAATTATTTTATTATTTTTTATTAACTCTGGCATATGCAATCAAAAACCATAGAAAAGTTTATATACTATTATCCCCTATGGGGTGTATATAGGGCGATTTTTATGGACGATTGGGTTATAAAATGGCTTGATGAACAACGCAGGAAAGGAATTAAAAGACTGGAAATCAAACAGGAACACAATGCATATTATGTATACGATTCTACAACGTACTGGGATAAAACAGAGAAAAAAAGAAAAAAACATTCAACATACATAGGTAAACTTGACAGAGAACTGGGACTGATAGAAAGCAAGCGCCCTGTAAAATCAAAAATATTCCCGAGGAATGTATGGAGATACGGAGATGCATTGCTGATCAATAAAGCAATGGTAGATATTGTGCCAACACTGAAAGAATCCTTCGGGGATATATGGGAAGAGATGTATGCAATGGCTGCAGTAAGAATAATGGGGTACGTGCCATTGAAAAGAATCAAATCAAGGTGGGAGAAACTCTACAACGAACTAAAAATAAATCCACGGCTTGATCCAGCATATCTATCAGAGATACTGAGATATGTAGGAGTAGACAGAGATGGTCAGAACAGGGTATTTAAGATATTGATAAAGGGAGAGCAGTATGCGTATGATTTAAGTGCAATATTCACGAGGTCAACAATGAACATAGCTAATTATGGATACAACAAGTGGATGGAACATATAAAGCAACTGAATCTGATACTAATGGTATCGATAGAAGATCATCTGCCAACGATGGTTAGAGTCGTTCCGGGATCAGTAAGGGATGTAAGTACATTAAAGATGACGATGTCAGATCAGGATATAAATAAAATAAAGATGGTACTGGACAGAGGATTTTATTCAGAAGAGAACATAGATGCGATGATAAAAAGCGGGATAAAATTTATACAGCCAGCAAGGAGGAACAGCATATACTACAAAGAGGCAAGTATAGTGGAAAACAATCATTTTTTTTACAGAGGTAGATTGATTAAGAGTGATAAGAAAGTAGTAGAAGGGAAGATCCTGTACGTGTATGAAGATACGAAATTAAGGGAGGAAGAGGAGAATACACTGTACAGAGAACTGGATGAAGGTAAAATAAGCAAAGAGGAATTAGAGATAGAGATGAATAAGGCAGGGAAGATATTAATAGTATCAAATATAGATAGCGAAGGGGTTGAGATATATAATATGTACAAGGAGAGGGAAGAAATAGAGCAGCAATTTGATACGTACAAGAATACGCTGCATGCAGATATAATGTATCTTCAGGATGACGAGACAGTATTCGGGCATGTGTTCATATCATTTTTGACGTTATACGGGTATAGCAAGATACAGAATATGTTGAGGGAAGCGAGACTGTTGAACAAAGTATCACCGTTGGATGTGATAGAAGAATTATCGTGTGTGTACGCAATAAGCGATGGAGAGAAAGAGATAATAACGGAGGTACCGAAAAAAGCGAGAATATTGGATGAGAAACTTAAAACTAACTTATTCCCTAAAATCAAGAGTTAAGGTTAATGCCAATGCATAAATCTAAAGAAGGAATTGATAATTAATATTCTAACCTGAGTTTGGACATGGTAAAATAAATCCCTCATGGATTGAGCGTGAGCATTTGTAGTATTACCTTTTTGAAAATCATTTTCACTATGCATTGCTCCATAATAAATTATTTATAGTGTTATCATTACTTATCCATGACCTTTATTTGGGGATTGAAAAAACCAAATGGTACTGTTCACTACTACCTCAGAAAAATTGAACGTGTCAATGGCAAGCCTAAAGTTGTTATGAATATTTATTTGGGTACTGCTGATAAGATCAGACAGGAGAACATGGGGGTGGAAGAAAAGGAGATCATCAAAACACTTGAGATAGATGCTTTAGTTCCGAATTAATTTTAATTAATACTACAAATTATCATGTATGCTAGTACGAAGTATTTTTTGATTGATGTCCAAACTCGGGTCTAATAGATAAATATTGCTTTATATAGGGTCAAAATAAAAACGTCTTATCTATATCCCCTGAATGCAGATGGGCCCAATGAGATTTGAACTCATGACCTCCTGGTTATCAGCCAAGCGCTCCACCAAGCTAAGCTATGGGCCCTTATTACAACGAATAGATAATTACAGATAAATTTTGTGGTAAAATTAAATCCTATTAAAACATATTTTGAGATACAAAAAATATGTGGAAAAGGTAGGTTGTAGGGATGATTGATGGATGCTTTAACCCCATGTTCCATTTTTCTGGCTTATCTTGACACAAAATCTATCATACCTGGATAGCCCATTATGCTTCTGTCCGGTGGTCTGTATATGCTATCTAGTCCAGTGAGCATACCAAATATTTTAGCACTGCCTTTATATTTGTTGTCAATCCTGACTCCTATGAACATATCCGTTAATCCATACGCTTCCGGTTTTAATACATTCTCCACTATTGCCCTTCTCAGTATATCTACATTGCTCTGTGAAACATCATCTCCTACAGTTATAAGTACCCATGCACCAGATGCCTTTTCACGTATGTCCTCTTCAACCATAGAATATTCCATAGCAAATTTCACCAATTTATCAGTATCTTCTATTGGTCCTTCACTTCTTATAACTGCAGAATCTCCGCTATGGGTTACAATGGTAGATAGATCGTTAACTGTCAGGTTACCGAACTGTGTATGCTTTAAAAGGGTTGTTGTATATTCGGATATAATTTCGTTAAGTCTATTGAATACCAGAAACTGAGCGTCTTTCATCCTGATACTACCATACTTCTTGAGGATCACTTCGTAGTCTATGCCTATTGCATAGTTACATATATTCTTTATATTCTTAAATTCTTTTTCTGCAACTCTTCTATCTCCAGTACCTGCCAGTGGTAGTAGGATCAAAGGCAACGGAAGACCGTTATTCTCTCTAACAATTTTTATAGCTTCTTCCATAAAGCCAGTTCCAGTGCCTTCTCCAAAATATGATACCAGAATTGTAAGATCGCTATTCTTCAGAATGCCACCTATCTTATCTGCATTACTTTTAGCTATGGATTTAGCTAAATCTACATTTCCACCGCAACCATTGTCTCCGTATGTATCGATTACCAGTTTTATTTTCAGATTACCAAGTTCATTTATTCTGGTATCTGTGTTTATACCGATCTTCTCAACATTCTGCAGGTCATCCAGACATAGACCATTTACCAGTCTGCAACCACCACCACCAAGACCAACTATCTTGACCCTGGGGCTAAATTCATCTACCGTATAATCAAACGTTTCATTCATTTTAGATCATCCCATCCATATTTTTTTTAACAGGTTATTTGATTAAAATGTTCAGATACACATCACGAATTGAATTAGTTTATCACCTTGATACACTTTTTGATACCACCTCCGATCCGGTAATAGCATTATCTTTTTTTATTAAATGAACTCTTTTTTCTATGAATTCCTCTATGGCTTTCTGTATACCGTAATCTATATCAATTATTTCGCCGATAGAGACAAGTTCCTCTAACTCAACAATCCTCCTTTTTGGAATTGATATCATTTTGTTGACAACACCCTCAGGGGGAGTTCTGTATTTGATAACAAAGTCAAGTGATTTTCTTATTACATCTGAGATGTTCTTGTAAGTAGTACCGTCCTTGTTCTCTAACTCGACCCACCTCTGCATGATCTTAATCATTTCTTCGGGTACACGAACGGTAATCCTATCAGAACCCTTTGGTTCAGCAACCTCTTCTGCCATTAATCACAACCTCTTTTTTTAAATCATATGATTTTGGTACGACGACATGTATATAAAGTGTAAGATTAACTATTTAATATTTGCGTCTATAAGTCATACACATTCACTGATATGTTCAGACAAAATAGATTTTTACTAAGATACATCCTTTAACCCTTCCTGTGTTATCATGTAAACTGTTTCATCCTCTGGCAGATCTGGTGAATCCATTAATTTTGCAATTCTTCTATCATTTTTGCCTTTTCTTAGATAGACTATATATGTTGCTGTATGTGATACAATATTACCACCAATTGGTTTATTGATCTCACCCCCGAAGAGGCTATCAGGTTTTGCGGATACCTGATTTGTGCAGACTATGGACGCCCTGAATACATCTGAAAATCTCAATAATTCATGCATATGTTTATTTAACTGTTGCTGTCTATCTGCCAGAGTGCCTCTGCCTATATATTCTGCTCTGAAATATGCAGTAAGTGAGTCTACAACAAGTAGTTTGACTGGATACTCCTTGGCAATCTCTTTTGCCTTCTCTATAAGAAGCATTTGATGGCTGGAGTTATATGCCCTTGCATAATGTATACGCTTTAAAGTATCTTGTGGGTTCATGCCTAATCCTTCTGCCATCTGTATTATTCTTTCAGGTCTGAATGTATTCTCTGTATCTATGAATATTGCATCTCCATTAAGACCTCCTTCATCCTTTTTCAGCTGTACATTAACGCATAACTGATGAGAAATCTGAGTCTTACCACTTCCGAATTCGCCGTAAAATTCTGTAATGGCTTCTGTTTGAATGCCACCACCTAATAGATCATTAAGAGATTTAACTCCAAGAGTTATTCGCTCCAGCTCCTTTCTTTTTTCAAATATGTCCACACCCGTTACGAAATTACCGATGTCAGCAGACTCCTTTGCTGACGCTATAATTTTTGCGGCGACCTGTACACCTACCTCTACTATAGATGCCAGCTCCTGTGGTGATGCAGTTGCAACCTCCATTATATTTGTATATCCTGCTTCCCGTAGTTTTTCTGCAGTAGCTTTACCAACACTATCTAAATCTTCCAAATTTTTTTCTGACATATAGTTTCACCTGCTGGACAATGATAGAGAATAAGCATCATATCAAATAGTATCATTCTCTATATTCGCAGAATACCATTGCAATCTATCTATAAATTTATTTTGGAAATTTTCTGTTCGTTAACCTTTCGTACATCCTGATGTACAGATCGGAAACCTCCCTTACTATTTTCTCTGGAAGTGGGGGTATCTCCGGTTCAACGCTATGGTTTGCTCTAGCCTCCATTAACTTTGAGTGATAACCAATGTTTCTGTAATACTGTCTCACGAACTCCTTACTCAACTCTATAAAATTCCCTTTGTTATATTCTAATGAATCCCAGTATCTGTCTTCGTCCGCTGTTCCAAAGGTATCTATAACTATCGGTTCTCTATTTTCATCCATACCGAACTCTTTTTTTCCGTCAACATGTATCAGGCCATTTTTAGAGGTGTGTGCATCCATTAACCGATCTATTTTCATGATGATATCTTTTATTCTATCAAGATCTTTTTCACTTAACCCAGATATTTTTTTTGCTTCTTTAACTGTTAAAGTTCTATCCACATGCTCCAGTTTTGTAGTTACCTCAAAAAATGGTTGCGGTAGCTTATCACCGTATTTAACATTATATCCAGACTCAAATCCCAATTTATCAACAGTAATGGTTCCATTCTTTATTCTATCCATCAAAGAACCTGCTGCATAATATCTAACTATGAATTCCAGTGGTATGAGATAATTTCCCCTATCTTCAGTGATTTTGCTGTAATCCGTTATAACATCCAGCTTTTTGACCTTCATAACACTGTTATCAATTAACTCTATGAGGTGATTCTTTATTCCATTTTTGTTAAGGAGATCAAACCAGTGGTAACCTGTCAAGCAGAGAGATTCACCTTTACTGGGTATCTTAGTAGGAATTATTTTATCAAATACAGATATGTTATCCGTAAATCTAAAGTACAGATAGCTTCCATCATCCCATATCTCCTTGACCTTTCCCTGCTTTACATATTTTTTACCTTCTGTCAAAAACATATCAAAAACCTATTCTAGGGATGAGAATACCAACAATAGATATTATCTTTTTCTATTTTATCGATTCTCACAAAACCATAACGTTCGAATTGTGCCATATTTCCTTCAGATTCTCTCAGGATCTCATTTTCAACGTAACCTTTTTTTATGGTACCATCAGTCTGTAGAATTCTGCATTCTAAAGCTCTTTTTTCGTTTACCCATTGAATTCTGGGTATCTTTTTATTCTCCCACGATTCAAAAAATAGGTCGTTGCAATTTCTATCTGTAGCTATCTTTACGTTGCAGAAATCCTTTAATCGTATTATCTCTCCTCTATGCATTTCAATATCTTCAGATGGTAAAATAACGGATTCTTCTCCATACAGTATCTTTGTTTCTTTTTTAGGATCATCTGGATATAAAGGCGCTGAAATTTCCTTTTTTTCTGGAAGATCAATTATTCTGCATTTGGCTCCGTTTTCAGCGTACATGTATCGTGGCGTTATTGAATCTATCAATTTTCTGTTTTCAGAATATAGATTTTCCGCAGGAACTTCTATATCTGCAAGAGATGTGCCGAAGGAAAGAACGAAATCTCGTATTGCTTCTGGCTTTATACCACGTCTTCTCAATGAAGATAGACTCCATGTTCGTGGATCATCCCAACCAAGATACTCTCCTGACTTTACCTCTTTCATAGATTTGCTCTTGCTTAACTTAGCTTCTGCTATCCTGAGCATACCGTAATGTATGAATTCAGGACCATTCCAACCAAGAATCTTCCAGATGTATTTTTCCATTTCATCTTCTATAACCAGATCCTTACCTCTTATAACATGTGTAACTCCAAGGGCTACATCATCAATAGCCCAGGAGAATTCCAAAAGGGGCCAGACCCTGTACTTTTTACCAATCCTGGGATGTTCTCTATCGGATATTCTAAAAATTACCCTATCCCTGAAGGCAGGATTTGGATCCTTCATGGAACTCTTTAATCTGACGATTGCTTCACCAGCTTTATATTCATTATTTAGCATTTTATCCCATAATTTGAGATTTTCATTAATTTTGTAGTTCCTGTGCTCACACTCCACTCCATGCTCCCTTTTGCTTCTTAATATTTCAGACGTACAAAAGCATACATATGCACTACCTTTTTCAATCACAGTTCTGCCCCATTTATAGAATAGTTCCAATCTATCAGATTTATAAAATATATTGCTGTATTCCACATTCATCCATTTAAGGTCTTTAAGTATCATATCATATGATTCCAGCAATGGCACTTTTTCTTCAGATCCTATGGTATCATCCATGACCAATAACAGCTTACCATTGTATTTTTTGGAATATTCGTCGTTGAGTATGATCATACGTGAATTTCCAATATGTAGAGAACCGGACGGATAGGGGGCCATTCTGAATACAGGTGGTTTATTTGGTATATCAATAGGTGATAATACGTTTTTTCTGCTTTCATGTTCTCTTTTAAATTTATCTTCTCCAATCCCTGATATGGCCTTATCAAATCCTTCACTATTGAGTTTATTAACTTTTTCAGTTATCTCGGAAGAAATTTGCATAGCCAATTTTATATTAAATTTCATATCTGGAAATTCCTGTATTATTTTTCCCATGACAGCCTTTGCGTTGGCTACATGGTTATGTTCCAGTCTATTTCTCAAGGCATGAAAAAAGGCGCGCTTCTCAATTTCAGAGATATCATTCATTAATGACAATATACCAATATTGCATAAAAATTTTATCTATTTATATGATCTTTTTATAAAATATTATTTCATGATTTCATGATCCTTTCAATTATGTTTGATGCTTCATTTTTTGTTAACTCCTTTTTTTCAAGTTTTTCATTCTCCTCAGTACTTAACTTTAGTATGTTTCTATTGAGAAAATTATATTGTTTCTCTGTAGGATATTCAGTTTCTGATAATCCAATATAACTTTCAATATATGGTGTGATCTTTTTATAAACATCTTCCAGCACAATAAGATCCTCTTTATTATGTCTTTCTATGGAGGTCAGATCTCCTTTTTTATAGTATTCATAAACCTCAGATCCATAAGATGGTGTATCTGGAATATTCACATCTATTGCTTTAGCAACTGAATATAACGAAAGCCATGAAAATGACGAACTATCAAAACTTCCTGAAAATATTTGAAAACAATCCAGATGAATTATCGAACCGGAAGTTCTTTTATTTACAATTCTATCGATATTGGATATGTTTTCTATAATTCTTGATGGTTTTATGCCGTATATCATGCTTTTTATATTCATGTATGGTATATCAAATCTGTATCCATTATAGGTTACGATAACCTCTATATCTCTATTCTCTAAAATTTTCCAGTATTGCATTATAATTTCTTTTTCTCCTTCAATACCTTTTTCAGATTTTGCCATAAATATTTCAGGTTCTATATCTGGATGTTTAATACCTACAGCAACAATTTTTGAAAGTAGAGGGCTCATATACCAGTTCTTTGTCTGCTTATCTAACAGATATTCAAGAAGTTGTTTTTTCATAAGTTCTTCTGTACTGAGTGGTACAGTTTCAATATCAAAAATAATATACTTATTATGATTCAGACCCATATCAATTACCTCTTTATAAACGTCATTTGAATTTTATCTAAAAATGGTGTTTCAATATTTATCAATTTCCATTTTTAAATGTGCATTGATCTACAACCAATTATGTTTATTTATATCAATTACACAAATATAAAAGTTTTGGTATCTGTTTAGCCTATAGTCCAGACTGTAAGAATGCCTTAAAGAGAAACATTGATAACGAACTAATAGAACCATTTAAGGGTAAGGGCAATCCACTGACCAGTTATACAAAAACAGTTCCAAAAGTTGATAATAAATGGGAAATAAAAGAGGCGATAATATATCTTTAATAAAAGACACTGGCACAGAGCTAAACAGATACAAGTTTTGTAAAAATTAAACGGTGATTCACATACTATATTGTCCAATATGAAGATGGTCCTAACCATAAGATATGCAAGCTGGAACGATGAAGCAGGAAGCTCCGTCCGTAATGGGCGGGGTAATTCACTATTGTCATAATTTTACCAATAAAATTTTTATATTACAATATTGTATAGGTTTTTTATGAGGTATATTAAAATTTCTCAGGACGAACTCAAAAGTATAACACAGCTTTATGAAAGCGTTATGTCTCATGCGTGTCATGGACTTTTTTTTAGAGAGGGTCGTGTATATGGTGAAAAAATAGTAAATGATGCAAAAAAGGATATAGAACATTTTTTTGATATCTCAAAAAAAATGCTGATTGAGGATGGATGGGTGACAGATGTACATTTTGGAGAAGACAAAGTATACGTATCTGGTTCTTTTGAAATCATACCAAATGCCGGAAATCCTACCTGTCATAGGTTACGCGGGATTATAAGGGAGATATATGAAACAAAAAATAACAAAAAAGTTCATTGCGTTGAAAATGAGTGTGTTAGTATTGGTAATGAAAAATGTGTATTTGCCGTAGAGTATAGTTTTTAATAAGGGGGTGCTTAATATGGTAGAGGTAAGGTTTACAGATATAGTTAAAGATATAATGAAAAAGACAGGCGCGTTATCCGTAGTTTTGGTTAGTAGAGATGGTTTAACACTTGCTGGCGATGTACCGCCAGGTGTTTACACCGAAACGTTCTCTATCATGTGTGCAACCATTTTAGGTGCTGCAGTAACTGCTGCATCAGAATTCAATAAAGCTCCACCAAATAATATAGAGATACAATCCAGCGATATGCGAATGATAATAAGTGGAGTAAACAAAAAAATAATTTTGGTGGTCGTAACCTCTATTGATACGGATGTTTCTAGGGTGTATAGCGAGATAGAGGATAGTGTATCTATTCTCAGAACATGATAAAATTTTACCTCTTAAACGTCAGTTAAACAGGTTATGAGTGAAACAAACGGGCTTGCCGGGATTTTCAGTTCACTTTTGAACCCGGGTCTTTGGCTTTCTTCACTAATTTCGAAGGCCAAAAGGATAATCCAAACTACCCTACAAGCCCGAATTATAGGTATTGTGTATGAACTTAACTTATAGTGCATGTCAAATATTCTCAGCTGATAGACATCTGCTCTGTATCTTCAATAACCACCTGTCATGTGTCCGGTATAAATTCATCTACCCACAAGCTTTATGTTAGCTGGTAATAACAGGATCCATGTGAATATGCTATTAGGATTCTTTCATTTACGACGGGAAATATTCAATGATTACTTGAATATAGCAGCTTAGTTTGATATTATGTTGATATATTAATCTTTTGACAATATTTATGAAAAGTAAAGAGTATTGGGAAAGTTGTAAAACCACTATGCTCTAGCTATGAGAGGAGATGTCACATAGATCGTGAATAGATCATTCATTTTTAATTACATTATATTTACTCAAAATTTTCTCAACAATTTTTGTTGTAGCTAAAAGATCATGATTCAATTGATGCGCTCTAATAACATTTACATTTATACCTCTATTGTTGCATGATTTGATAATATCTGCTTCATCAAATTTTTGATCAAACCCCAAAACAATAATATCTGGTTTTATCTCTTCTACTGTTTTGTAAAAATCATCTGTTCTTCCTAAGATTGCTATATCCACCGGTTTAAGTGAATTGATAATTTCAAGCCGGAGATGTTCCGGTACAATGGGATCTCTTTTTTTCAATTTTCTGACAGTTTCGTCACGTGCAACTACAACTATAAGTTCTGTGCCATAACTTTTTGCTTCTTTCAGATAAAAAAGATGCCCTACGTGAAGAATGTCAAAAACGCCACTTGCCATTACCTTTACCATATAAACCACATCTATAACTTCTAAGGTTATGATAGTTGTTAATTTTATTAACAGCTATCTTTGAAAGTTATCATCCATTCCCAACTCAAACATGCTTAAACCTCTTGGATTAACCAAATACCCTCTATTCCATTCACATTCCATTCCGGCATGTTTCAGAGTGTGCTTTCTTTATTATATTGTTTACTTTTACCCGTTTTTGTTGGTTGCTTCCATTCTCTGTTATGCCCTATTACTATTTTACATATTCCTTTCTTGTTTGCGTGTAGTAAGTAATAATAATACCTATTCACTTTGCTAATAACCGGTTTAGGTATTACGATTCAATTGATAATGAAACGATTCATAAGGTTGGGTATAATAGTTAAGATTATCTGGATGTTGTTATATGTACATTTTTTATCTTCAGGTATGGGGAAAGAGATGGAATTCTAGCCTCACCCCACCATTGAATTTGATATCTATCCTTTGATATGAGTTCAATATTTTTAAGTAATGATGCTATGTTGTCACTTACACGTAAACTTTTACATCTACCTGCAATTTCTCCATTTTCAATAACAAACATAGAGTCTCTTGGTATTGTGGAAAAATCTCCAGTATACATATTCTGATATCTTGTATACCAGGTATTTGTAAAATATAGGCCATGCTTTGTCTCTTTTATCATTTCATTTAAGGTACTATCACCTGCATCCATATATGTAAAAAATGGAGTGGGTTCTATGAGACCTGCATTGCCGGTGCTATTTACATTGAATCTTTTTGCAGTTGATGTGTTATGAAGATATGTTTTCAGAATTCCTTTTTCTAACCATTTGGTTTTCTGAATAGGATATCCTTCGTCATCAAAAATTCTTTTACTTATTACACCATCATCTGCATAATCACTAAATGTGACAAAATCTGGTGCTACTACCTCATTTAATTTATTAATAAAAATTGTTTGACCCACCTCTACTGAAAAGGCAGATATCATTTCACTTATATTGGATATCAAGCTACCTGTAAACATAGGTGACAAAATTACATCATATATACCTGCACCAGCCTCAATCTTTGTCTGTTTATATGGTTGTAACGTTGTAATTTCTGCAGCCTTTTTTCCACTTTCAAACGGATTCAATTCATTCAAATTCGGTGTAACAGACACCCAATGACCGGAAGAATCATCCTGTCCAAACGCCCTTATTGATAGAGATACGCCCGTTGATTTGTCAAATCCACATGGACCTTCTGAGGAGGATAAACTTCGCTTCATGTTATATATATACAGAGTCCCTCCAACTGATTTAGCTCCATTGTTTAATGCACCATTAATTGCTTCATCTACTATGTCAGTAGGGTCTTCTATTTTTTCAATATCTCTGCAATAAACTAAATTTCTGTATTTCATACTTCCTTTTGCTATTCCATTATAGTTAATATTTTCATTAAGACTATCAGTCTGTTTGATGCTCTGCTTTATCCGCTCTTCTGCATTATCTGCTCTGGATACAGTAGTTATAATCTGTTTTTTATTTTTTGTTATATATATGGTAATGGTTTCAGATATCCAATCATTAATAATATCAATTTCATTCTTACTGAATCGTACCTGCCTGTTATGTGAATCGTCAATGATTATTAAGGCTTCATCAGCACCATTTTTTAATGCAAAATTTACATATTTTTCAGATTGTTCTGTAGATTCATCAGTCATAAAGATATACCCCCTGTAATCTTATTGTAGGACCTCCTGTAAAGACAGGCACACCTTGCTCAGGATCACCCTTTCCACACATTGCAGAATTCCATTCTAGTTCTTTAGACGCTGCATCTATAGATTTCCAGAAGTTAGGAGTTGTTATTTCTAAAACGCATCTCTTTAATGGTTCACATATTTCACCATTTTTTATATAATATGCTTCTCTGGCCACATATTTTTGATTAAATCTCCAATCATCTATATTCCATTCTGTAAAAGATTTCATGTAAACACCATTTTTGATATCTTTTATAATATCATCTTTTTCCCAGTCTCCTGGAGATATGTAAGTAGAACTCATTCTAACAATATCTTCTAGATCATATGATGCTGCTCTTGAAGAGCCATTACTTTTCTTATTCATCTTGGCAGCACTTTCTCTGTTATGTAGAAAATCATTGATTTTACCTTTATTATATAAAAATTTTTTTACGCCTCTTACCCCTTCGTCGTCGTATTTAAAATACCCATAACTGTTTTCAATAGTTGGGTCGTCAATAACTGTAGCGTATTCGCTTCCAATCTGAGTACCGAGCATCTCTGCAGTTATAAATGACCCGCCTGCCTGACTTATCTCCCTGCCAAGAATACGATCTGCCTCCATGGGATGCCCCGCCGATTCATGTGCGGCGATGCCGCTTACCTCTGGCCCACATACCACTGTATACTTTTGTGGTTTTATAGATACGCCATTATCCAGTATTTTCTTTTGAATAATACATTCATTCTTTAAATCTTCGTCCGCATGCCAGACATCAAATGCCTCCATTCCGCCAGTAAATCCATACATTTTATAAAATTGACTGCTTTGGTTGTTTTCAGCGATTGATATATATGCAAAAAGGGTAATTTTACTATCCTTGCTTTTTATATTTGTGCCGTTGCTGTTGACAATTACCTTGTAAATATCCTCAATGCTGAACATAATTACAATACCTGGAATTTTAATTTTAGTATCAATGATGGCTTTGTTAATATCTGTTAACAACTCAATAATATCAGATTTGTCCATATCTAATGTTTTCTTTTTTATATTGACAGACCAGTCGTCCCTAATCGCTTTTTCATCGTCCATGTTTATTTTATTTTTTCGTTTTGCGTACTTAGCATTTCTGATAGCAATATCAGAAATTTTCACTCCCTCTTCTCTGCTCCATAAATCAGTGGATGCAAATCCAATATTTCCATTCACATTCACTTTTACATTAAATCCAGAACTAAAGGAATTAACAACAGACTCAATTACACCATTTTTTAACAGGTAATTGGTTGTCTTGCGATTCTCGCCTCTAGCAGACGCAAAAGATACACCCATGCCTTCTGCATATTCATTTATATTTTTCAGATAATCTTCGTCAATCATATATATCACACAGCACATTTACGTTTTTAGATGAGTTACCTCTAAGTTACTATGCTATATATCCGTGAATATTAAATTTTTTTGTAAGTAATTCTAAGACAGTGTGATTTAATTATATGATTTGTTTATACCTCATTCTGCTAAATAACTTTCGATTTAAATGCAGTGCCCGAGGTATGTTAATTACATTATCCTTTTAATGGTTTTTTAGAAATTGTCAAAATAGTTTTGATGTTTACATTTCATTGCTCTATTATTAAATCAAATCCGTGTTCAAGGCAAAAATCCATTTCAATAACATCATTATAATCTGCCTTTTTACCACATATCTTACATACAAAATTTAATGATCTTTCATCTATTTTCATCATTGCATCCACCTCATATATTCTATTTTTTTATATTTTTATTTGCTTCATCAACTTTATTTTTAACGTCATAAATAGATTCTGCCGCATGATTAATTTCATCTATGTTTTTCCTTACGCTAGATTCATTATTAATCCATAATTTAATAGATTGATTCAGTAAATCATCAGTACTATTAACCAAACCCATGTCAATCAAATTTTGAATTTGTATATAATAAAATTCAGGAATATTCACAATAATTTTATGGCTTTTTCTTGTAGGTTTATGAATTTCAATATATTCATGAATTGCATTTCTTATAATGTCAGATTTACTTTTACCTTCACCCATATCAATCATTGAGTTTATATCCTCAATTTCACTGGTAGATAATCTAACTGCAATGGTATCCTCTTTTTTTTCAATCATTATAATATGTAAGTTTTTAATAGATATATAAAGTTTTACATATGTATTACAATAATACAAATAATGTATTACAAACGTTATTACACATATTGGATAGACAATACAAATACAACAATCTATAAAATAAATCAAAATTTAAAATGAAAAATTTAAATAAATTATTGTAGGCTTTTAAGCCATGGTATAACTTTTTTTATAAATGATGTGCCATGATGAGCTAAAAAATCGTATTTTCCAGGTGTTAAATATATTCTGTTATTACGGTATGCAGATAAATTATTCCATTTTCTTTCGTCTATCATTTCATGTAGATCTTTTTTTGTAAAGGTTTTATTCCAACCATGTTCATATATTATTATATCAGGATCTGAATCCATTACAAACTGAAAATCAGGTTCAAGCCATTCTTTATTTTCATATGCATAAATATTGTCATAACCTGTAAAACGAAGTGCGTCTGTTATATAACTGAAGTTTCCAAAAGTAACCGGACCTCCCAGGTCAATCTCAACATATACGGTTTTTGTTATATTTGATTTAATGTTATTAAGTATAGAAATAAGATTTTTTTGAACCTGAACACCTCTATCCTCTTTTCCTACGATTATTGAAACCTGATTAATCATATTAAGTATACCAATTATGCCAGTTGGGATAGGTAATGGGTATACGTTAAACATTTCAGATAGCTTGATAGCAAGGTCTCTTTGATAGCCTGTTACTGTGAATATTAGATCTGGCTTAAGATCATTCAAACTTTTCATGCTAACATGGTTATAACTTCCAACGTTAGGAAGGTTCTGTACACTGGCAGGTCGTTTACAATAGGCGGATACACCAACAACAGATTTACCAGCATTTATATCAAAAAGAATTTCGGTAATGGACGGGGAAAGTGATATAATGCGTTTAGGTTTCGTTGCCAATTGGATTTTCTTTCCAGTTATTTCATTATAAATTACATACATAGATGTATCAATGATAAAGCAGCATGCATTGGGACAAAATTAAATGATCTCTTCCTGCTTCATCGTTCCAGCTTGCATACCTTTACGATATGTAGAGGTCAGAACATCCACAGGCATTTTTACAGAGTTCCACGCATGCCGTATGTACTTCTCTCTTATGTTGCGAGCAGCGTTAAGATCCCGATCCATTACTAATCCACAGTTATTACAACTGTGGATTCTTATAGATAAGTCCTTCTTTACAACTGCTCCGCAACGTGAGCATAACTGACTTGTATCTCTTGGATTTACAAACTCTATGTATTTACCAGCGTTTTCGGTTTTGTAAACACACATGTCTATCAGTTTGCTCCAGGAGGAGTCTGATATACTCTTTGCTAGATTGTGATTCTGAACCATTCCCTGAACATTTAAATCCTCAAAGACTATTATATTTCCACTCTCCACTATTTCATTGGATGCTTTATGCAGATTATCTTTTCGTGCATTCGCTAACTTACGCTGTTTTTTAGCGACTTTCTTTCTTATCTTGGCTCTGTTATAAGAGCGTTTTTTTGTTCTGGATAGTAGTTTCTGCAGTGTTTTAATACCTTTTTCATACTTCGCTATTAACTTTGGATTATCTGATTATCTATCTCTTTAACTTCCATACCATCAGTTAACACCGCTAATTTGTTTATGCCGACATCAACACCAATAATATCCTGTTCTTTAATCTGTTCTATCGGTATCTTAACTGTATCGGGTAATTCCACAGTAAAGGTAGCGAACCAATCGCCTGCTTTATCCCGTTTAACAGTGCATGTCTTGATTTTTCCGTCTATTATATCTCTACTTATAACGACTTTAATATCTCCTATTTTGCTTAAATGCAATATACCTTTTTTAGATGAGGGGTTTTTACTTTTATGAATTAATTTGAAACCACTTTGAGGGTAAGTAATAGAGTTATACCTATGCTTAGACTTGTATCTTGGAAATCCAGCTTTTTTACCTTTACTTTTAACACGATTAAAGAAGTTTTTATATGCCTTATCTAATCGGTTAGGAACATCACATAAAACCTGTGAATGAATATTTTTATATTCGGGATTGTCTGATTTAACAGCAGGTAATTCATTAACTTGA
>JAMCUS010000037.1 GCA_023379385.1 Thermoplasmatota archaeon | reverse complement strand
TTTCAAGGCATCTTATAAGTCTGTTGAGATCGTCGTCAGTCATCTTCCTCTCAATTGTGTACATCTCCGTTTTGACCATGATAGATGTAATGGTTATAAGTATAATAATGTTAGTAATTAACTATAATTACCTAACTTTTTAGGTTATTTTGATTACTACATCTGTAATTTTTTTCTGTATTGCATCCTGTTTTCATTGTATTTACACTCAAGTTTAAGAGATAATAAATTTCGATGGACACTACACATAACTTAAGCCTCAATAAATTTTCGGTTGAAAAAAATATTTTTTTTCTATATTCAAATTTAATACAATAGTTTTGCATTCATTTCATTATATAAAAATATTTATTAACTTCTGGATTCAATAAATAACATAGAATTACAGAATATTAAATAATCTTTAATATTTTATAATGTTTAAAATCGACATCTGGTTATTAATAGATAAATAGAAATAGCATTTTTATTTTTACATATATATGCAAAACTATTGTTAATAAATCATTTCCTATGTTCCTAATCAAATCCGCTGAGTAAATATCGATAATTCCAACACCTACCTCTAAGGATGTTCATGCATTTGAAACAGAAAGTGTGGGATCCAATGCCCATCTAAATTCAGAACCAATTAAAGAATCTACTATTTTATGTAATGGAAGAAATAATACCTTTATTTTTTTGCTATTTTGATTACCCATATTGGAATCCTCCATTTATTCTATTTTTGTTAATGATATAAAGCAAATCTTTAGCACTCTGTATCGCAGAGTATCTTCTTTCGATGTACTGCCTTGCTGTTGAAACATCTTTACTCGATTTCAAAAACTCCAAAAACGGTTCTATTGATTTATCCTTTGGATCAAGGATTTTAACTGCATTGGAATCCATAGGAAAACCTTCCAGCCATGGCTGATAGGTATCTAAAAGTACAGGTGTGTCAAATAACAATGCTTCGGGACCTACGTATCCAAAGCTTTCAAAGGCTGTAGGTATGTATACAGCTTCAGAA
The DNA here is from genome assembly GCA_023379385.1 of Thermoplasmatota archaeon. Taxonomy (GTDB): domain Archaea; phylum Thermoplasmatota; class Thermoplasmata; order Lutacidiplasmatales; family JAMCUS01; genus JAMCUS01. The sequence continues at coordinate 6,991 of JAMCUS010000037.1, read as the reverse complement.
CTCTGGTACAGATCCATTACTTCTTTGTCGCTTATATCTGTATATACCTCTACGTTTGGCTTCAACCACTTTAAATTTTCTGGATTCCCTGTCCAGATTTTTATTTTGCTAATACTTTTTGATAGCTGGTTAATGGTATATGGCATATCTCTAAGGTAATAATCCGGGTAATGCCCCAAATATACAAGCAATCCTTCTTTTTTGTTTATTTTTGGTTTTTCAATTTGTTCAAAATTTACACCTACAGGGGGGTAAACAACACCGCTAGTGTAAACAGAATAAAAAAGGTTAAGTACATAGGAGGTTGCATAGCTGTTCCCTATCACAAAATCCATTGAACTGAGAGTGTTACAATATTTATTGGTAAGCATACTCCATGGGACCATAGACCCTAGCCAGTATTTCAACGATTTTTTACTGCTTTTGTTAAGAGTGTTTAATCCGTAAAAAATCTGAGCATAACTTGCCATTTTTATGCCTGTTTCTCTTTTTATTTCATGTAAAATATTCAATCTCGGCAAAAAATCATCAGAGATTATTAATTCTACGCTACTAGTTTCAATATTTTTTATAATTTCATCTATGGTATTGACGTTTATGAGATTCAAATGCGGGTACATGTTACTTAAATTGCTTGATATGCCTTTTTTTATATTTAGTGCATAAAAAGACGGCGCAATACCCAGCTTATATAATCCATGACCGATATCTACGAATGGCTTTATTCCCGCACTATAGATGCTTCTATCGCTTATCAGAAAAGCTATTTTTTTCATGTATTATCCTTTTCCGTTTGACATATACAATTCCGAGATAAAAAATGTTCCAATGGATATCACTGTCATAGCTTCGTAAAACAGTCTATTACGTTGAATAGATAGGTCGTACCTCCTCCAATTGTGGGTACATACGTTATATCTGCTTCCCATAATTCGTCGGGCCCTCTTGCTCTGTACAGGTTCTTCCTACCAAGTCTACCTTTATGAACGCTCTTTTTAAGTGTAAGATTGTACTCTCTCATAATCCTTAAAACCGTCTTCGGATTATGATTAATCCCCTCCCTCCTTAAGAGTGCCCATATTCTCCTGTATCCATACGTGATCTTCATTGAGCATAGCTCTATTATCCTTTCAACGTTCTTTTCTGGAATATATATTCTGGGTTTATTCTCTTTTATTAATAATCGATTATAGTATGTACTTTTTGGAATACCTGATAAAATAGTGGCTTTATTGGCACTAAAGCCATTAGAAATTAACATATTGCAAACGATCATTTTATCCTCCTCTGTAGATTTTTTTTTAAAAGCTCGTTAGCAATGGTAAGATCACCTATTATGGCTTTCATCTGTGTTATTTCCTGCTCATATTCGTTTTTTACGCCAAGGCTAAGACCATGTTTACCGCCTTCTATAAACTTATCTTTACATCTATAAAGTTGGGACGAAGATACAGAATATCTTCTACAGATCTCAGTAGGAGAACCGCCCAGTAGTAGTTCCATTACTGCATTGTATTTTTCATCAATTGTATGATTTTTCATTGAATTCCCCCCAGACCCCCCTTTATTGTATTTCATTATTAATATATATTCCCATACTATATTGTCCAATAATAGATGGTCCGAACCAACTAGGACCTATAGGTTTCATAATTTATTTTTATTAAAGTTAGAATTCTCTAGATTGCTTAAGTATTTTTGAAATTTGTAGTTAAAATATACTGTTGAGGCACGAGATCTAAGATCTCTAAGTTTACCTTTTCCAAATGTCATTCCCTCCATATCGCCAATTTTATAATCTATTATAGTATAATTTCTATTTTCTAAAAATAATCTAAATGATATATCCGAGTCCTCAACTGCATTTATGTAAGTTTCATCATAATAGTTATTAACTTTTCTAAAAAAATTTGAAGAAAAAATCGCAAAAGACATGGTTACTATAAATTCACAGTTATGACATATATTTGGTGTTAAATATTTCCTAGCCAAAGCTTTTATAGAAAGACTATGTCGTTCAGACAAAATGAAGTTGTATTTGATATTAAATTTTTTGTGAAAATAAATCCTTTCTAATTGAAACGTTAGTAATAAATAAAGGATATAAAGGTTAGTTATCCTACCTATGTACGTCGGTACAGAATGATATCTAGTACGTTTAGTAAATACAGCATCTACCTTAGAACAATCTATCTTTGATAGCTCTTTTACTAATTTTTCTGGAGGATCTATTTTATACATATCATCGTTAGATACAATGATCCATTTTGGATTGTACACTAAAGCCTTTTTTATACCTACGTTGACGTTGTGTGCATAATTGAAATAGTAATTACCTACACCACTTTCTACAAATATTATATGCAAACCTTTGAAAATTTCATCTTTGCAGGTTTTTGCATATTTACCATTGATATCTACTGTTGGTATTACTACAACAATATCTTTATTTCCATCAACTTCATGAATATAGCTAACACCTTTGGGTCTATCCTTCATCCATTCTATCAATTCTTCATTTGTTTTAAAGTGATTATAAAATTCCATTATTTTTTTAGGATCATTGCTGGTAAAAAGTGAATTATAATAATCTGCAAGGCTGAATAAATGTTTATCAAAATCCTTTGTTAATGGACTTTTTAATTTACTCCTATAAATAATTCTATTCATCTTTTCCACTTTATATGTTTTTTTTACTTAGCTTTCAGATTTATTTTGGCTATATGAGTTTTCAATATTTAAAGTTGATAGTTTACATATTTGTAAAGCTGAAAAAGTCCTGCACAATTCTCATATTTGAAGTGGTGAAAATATGCAGAATCAATTAGATTAGTGAAAGAAGTAATAAATATTTTTCTGAAAAACAGTGCGGAAGGAAAGACACAGTTGATAGAGTTGTTTCTTAACAACGTTATGGAAGAGGAGGCAAGAAAAGATAGGGGCACTTCCATCTGAGAAGTCCCTTCTGAGACTAGTTGTGACAATAATGATGGACATAAATGAGGAATGGATAACAGGGAGATGGTATATTAATATGGAGGAGTATTAGGGAATGTATAGGATCTTTTCGAAATTACAGCAAATTATGCATACTACCTAAATGACTTTGTTGTTAATCGCAACTTCAGAATCATGATCAGCTAAAAGATTTAGCAACATTTTTATAAATTGTGGATATATACAATCTGATGAAAGGCATAATTTTGCATGGTGGCGCAGGAACCAGGTTAAGACCGATCACGCATACTGGTCCAAAACAGCTGATACCAATCGGAAACAAGCCAATGTCCCAATATACTCTCGAGTACATTACCCAATCCGAGATCAAAGATATTGCAATCATATTAGGCGACATATATCCAGATAAAGTAAAAGATTATTATCGTGACGGCTCAGACTTCAACTGCAGGATAACATACATAGACCAGGGGAAGCCACTGGGCATTGCACATGCAATCTCGCTTACTGAACAATTTGTGAACCATGATAATTTCGTGGTAATACTCGGAGACAACCTGATCGGAGACAGCATTGGTAGATTTGTGGAAAAGTTCGAAAACTCGGATTATGATGCATATTTACTATTTTCAGAGTCTTCACACCCTAAAGATTTTGGAGTAGCAAAATTTTCAACAGATGGGAAATTGGTGGGATTGGTCGAAAAACCTAAAGATCCGCCTTCGAATCTGGTAATTACGGGCATTTATTTTTTCAAGCCTGTAATATACGAGCATATCAAATCCCTAAAACCGTCATGGAGAAATGAGTACGAGATCACGGAAGCGATACAGTCTTTAATGGATTCTGGTGGTAAGGTAGGATACGATATCATAAAAGGGTGGTGGAAAGATACAGGAACTGTGGAGGATATACTATCCGCAAATCGGCTGGTGCTGGATAGGATCGATAAGAACGAAGAGCTGAAAAACGTGCAAGGAAAAGTGATAATTGGCAAAAACGTTAAAATATCGGACACCTCGATCATTCGAGGTCCTGCAATAATCGGAGATAATACGGTAATCGAAGACAAAGCATTTATAGGCCCATATACGAGCATAGGTGAGAACTGCATAATAAAGAACGCATCCATTGAAAACTCAATTATTGTGCGCAACTCTGTTATCGAAACTGAAAACGTGATTATTGACTCGATAATAGGGGAGTATTCAAGCATTTTAAACGCTAACTCTCTCAAGCCTCGGGGGATGAGGTTAATTATCGGCGAAAACTCAAAATTGCATCTTTAACAGGTGAAATAAATGACTTATGAATTTATAAGACTAGACATTGATTCTTTAATACTTATAAAACCTAAGGTATTTTACGATGATCGTGGCTTTTTTATGGAAACGTACACGAAAAACGAGTTTTATGAGCATGGTATAAAAGAAGAGTTTGTGCAGGATAACCAGTCAAGATCTATCAAGAACGCAATCAGAGGTTTGCATTTTCAGTTCCCACCGCATTCGCAGGCAAAGCTGGTAAGATGCATAGCAGGCACGATCATGGATGTTGTAGTAGATCTCAGAGAAGAAAAACATAGTTTTGGAAAGCATGTAAAAGTAATGCTTTCAGCAGATAACAAACACATGCTCTACATTCCTGAAGGCTTTGCGCATGGATTTTTGGTGTTGAGTGATTATGCAGAGATCATGTACAAAGTGACTAGATTTTACAATAAAGAATCAGATTCGGGAATAATATGGAACGATCCGGATCTTGGCATTGATTGGGGTGTCAAAACCCCTATCTTATCAGATAAAGACCGGTCATGGCCTAAACTGGCAGATATAAAAAGTAAGTTAAGGTGAGCTTATGAGAATATTGATAACCGGAGGTGCAGGGTTTATAGGCACTAACGCGGTACTGTTTTTTAAAGAAAGAGGAAATGAGATCATAAATGTGGACAAGCTGGGAACGGGATCGGTCAGAAAAAACCTGAATATAGCAGAATCCAAGTTTTACAAATTGGACATTTCGAGATCTTTTCCTAAAGAACTGGTGGAGGATACGGACCTGATTTTGAACTTTGCAGCAGAATCGCATGTAGATCGAAGCATTAAAGACCCCTATTATTTTTACAAAAACAATGTGGGTTTAATCATGAACATGCTGGAAGCTATAAGAATATACAAAGACAATATAAGAATGGTTCACATCTCCACTGATGAGGTTTACGGGGACATCATTAACGGTTCGTTCACAGAAAACTCTGCACTAAAACCTTCAAATCCATATTCTGCATCTAAATCTGCACAGGATTCATTCGCACTGGCATATGCTAGGACTTACGGATTAAACATCTCTATTACCAGATGCACTAACAACTACGGTCCGTTTCAACTACCTGAAAAGTTGATACCCAAAACGATAATCAGGGCTATAAAAAACATGAAAGTGCCTTTGTACGGCAATGGATTACAGGTCAGAGACTGGATCTACGTATCAGATCATTTAGCTGCAATACAGACTGTTGCAGAAAAGGGTAATAAAGGTGAGATTTACAATGTATCTGTGGGGAATGAGCTAAAGAATATTGAAATTGTAAAAAAGATACTAAAAATATTGAATAAAGATGAGAATTTAATAGAGTTTGTGTTGGATAGACCTGGTCATGATGTTAGATACAGTTTAAACAGCGAAAAGCTGAGGGGCTTGGGCTGGAAACCAGCGCATACTTTTGATGAAGGCATTAAAAAGACGATAGATTGGTACTTGAATAATAAAAATTGGTGGAGAAGTCTAGTTAAGTATATATAATGTGGAATTATGGATAAAACATTGATAATTGGGGGTTCAGGTCTTCTGGGCTCAAAGCTTATTGAACTATTTGAAGATGCGTATGTTACCTATAATAACGGATGTTCCAAGCAATTTTCACTCTTAAATATGTATAAGTTTTATTAATTTGTGCTCACTAATTTTAGATGCTTCGATATACTTGTAATGCATTATACCTTCATGTATGTTGATGAACATGCCACATGTATAAACGGAAAGACATATACCCGTTATCTGATAAGGGAATCTTATCGTGATAAAGGAAAAGTCAAACACCGTACCATTGCAACTATGCCGATTATATGCCGTTATATGGATAATAATTTCTTATATTATTTTACGTTGAATCCACAAAGCACTGAAAAGTTTATATCTGTATTACCCACATGGGTATTGTGGAATAATACTTTATGGCTATTGTAGTGAGAAAACAAGACAGTATAATAGAACTGCATCATCTAAAAATTTATTCTCGTAACTGTATATAATCGGCATAATTTGTTAAATAAACTATTTATATTACTATACCATATAATGTGACAAAAAGGCGATTTTATGGAAAATATGTCTGATGTTAAAAACATGTTTACACAATTATTGTTAATATTATATGATAAGAAGCATAACAGCTACAAATATCTAATAAGCAATGAAGATACAATAACGCTGGAAGAATACCTGAAGATCTGGAGGGTAAGATGGATGATAGAAGAATTTCATAAAGATGGAAAAGCTTTAGGTCTAGGAGAGTATCAGACAAGGGATGAGGTGATGCCTCTTATACACGGGGTAAGCCTCATCTTTGCGTATACACTGCTAGCAAAAATGGCTAGAGAATCGCAGAGAATGTTTGGGGAAATAGTAAAAACAATAGGGGAGTGTTCACGGCTCCTAAAAAAGTTACTCTTTTTTAAAAAGGATTACAAATCACTTTTATTTACGGGGTAATATGCAAAACTATTGTGATGTTATATTTGTGTTGCCCGGTATATCAATCAAATATCCTGCTGGCGGGTATGATATTGTTTATAGATTATGTAGTGCCTTAAATGAAAATAATCTAAAATGTGCCATAATTTTCGAAACAGATCCCTCATTATACATCCCAAAATATGTAAAAAATGATATACATGGGAAATTAAATTTATTTTTCCCGTTTTTTAAACGCATTTTTTATGGAAAAAAATTGATTCATCTCTAAATCTGTTAT
>JAMCUS010000036.1 GCA_023379385.1 Thermoplasmatota archaeon | reverse complement strand
CTGAACAAATTGTCGCAACCATTTCTTGTAGCAAGATCTGGCCCAACAACTTCGGATATTTTTACTATCATAATAGTATACATAATATTACACATACATTTATATATTTTTATGGCTAGGGTTTTTAGCTTTTTGGGGATTACATCTGATTCAATACTCAAGATATTCATATAAATTTGGTGATAAATTGGTTTTCATCCTAAATGCAACGTAACAACCATCAAATTTTGTAGCTTCGCCTGAGTCGTTAGCGTAGCAGAACAATTCTGTGGGTGGTTCTGTCCCCTACCATATAAAACGTTTGTTCAATATGCCCCTGCCTGATATAAGAACACCATCTCCCTTCATTCCTTTTGTCAAAAGCTCAAACACTGAATGAAGTCCAAACCCTCTTTCACCATTTTTGTCTTTTGTGGATATACCGTTCAATGCCTTGTTAAGACTATCACAGTCATCATCAAAACTGATCATGTATTTCCTAAAATTCTCTGGAATAGATATGCCATCGTCCATTAATGAAAACTCAAGTTACAGAAAAAATAAGTGTGATTAAATCAAGCTTGAAATACAGAGGATATCATAGCCACTAGAAAGAAAATAAATAATAAACGTAATATATAATAAATAGTATGGCATAAAATCATAGATTTTTTAAAAAAATTTATTGGAAGATCCGATACAAAATGCACCAGTGGTCAAGTCTGCTTTCGTGGATGTTCTTGATTATCGGAGCTGGTTTCGTATAGATCCATGCTGCACTAGTACATACCACTACTGAGTGTGGTAGTAGATTTCTTGATACCTAACCCTAGGCGTTTTATATGATAATATGCGAATAATACTCCTATATGCTCAGTATACGCATCATTGCAAAAGGCGAATAATCTATCAACCACAGTGACACTATCGGTTAATATCGGAGATCTATTGGTGGTGCTACTGAGAGTGGCACTATGGATAGTGCCTATAACTTTGTCGCCTATGGAAAATCTGCTATTCACATTTAGGATAGTCCCTTTAAAAGATTCGGTATTATGATGCAGAAATGAGGGTTTACTGATAGTTAGTTCCTCTCCTTTATATACGAAACTCGTTTCGACATGCTTTATTCCGGAAAATAATATTTTGCCTAACTCCCCGTTGTTAAACCCATTTAGTATAGAATGGTAGTTATAATGTGTCCCTTGTGGTATTGGTGGAATAAATAAAGATATGTGTTCGTCAGGAGATGCTATCAACATACCGTCAAACCGTAAATCTGAAATAGAACCGGAGGCGGGATGGGTGGGTTTGATAAACATGGATTTAAGTGTACGTACGTAACTGCCAAAGAATTTAACCACTAAAAGGATATTATTCGGTCCAGCGGGTGGTACCTGCTCGGCATTAATGAAATAATCGTCAGGAAAAGCACAAATAAGGCCAGTGATACCTTCAACTGGCGACTTAACGGCAACATTACGGTTATTCCTAAAACTATGACTGTATATATTGCGGTTAAACTCATCGTTTCCAACTATCTGTTTTGTAAAAAGATTTTCATATTTATCTGATAATGTTTTTTCATCATTTGTGTAGTATAACAGCATCAGCGTATTTATGCACTTTATCGTATATAAAGCTACTGTTATGAATCCTTATAGAGGCGAATAGATTGATTGTTATAACCTGATTAGGTAACGCAGGGGAATAGCAAAATAATCTGTAAAGCTAGATGATAAATTATTGTTTATAATACTGTAGTGGTGGTACTTTTCTATGTAAATAAATGATTATAGATACACCGATAATCAAGGGGATAGAACCAATGATTATGAGACTAATACCTACCCCACTGTACATTGCACGAGGGGAAACATTTGTTGTATTTAATTGGGGGTTATAGTTGGTAACAGGGATGTTTGCAACGTTGCTCTGGCTTTTGCTTACTATAGTTAAATATGAACCTGTAACGAACAGGATAACTGCAATTACGATCGCTATCCATCCAATCTTTTTTGCCCTATTATGATCTTTTACCACAACCATCTATTCCTCCAGATTTGGGGATGATTTTGGATCGTTTGAACAAGTTTTGATTTCGTATAAATATAAAAGTATATAAATTTATGGTGTAGTTAAAGTGTGTTAGCCAATCCTATATTTATATCACCTTAAAACTCAAAAATAAATTGGAGTTTAGATGACAAACATGATAACAAAATGATCGACAGGTCGTAATAGAACGGGATAATTCAATAAAATCTTCAAAAATTCATACCCAAAAACTGATTTTTTAGGATGAAAATATGCCGTTTTTGGTATTCCCTTGCAACCTGTCGATTAAGTAGTATCCAATTCCTAAGAAATTTAGGATACTACCTTAGCAATTACAGCTGCAATCTTCGTCTTTCTTGCATTCACATTTTATTTCATTATCTTTCTTACATTCACAATTCATTTTTTCACCTCTTAATCTCAACAATAGCATAATGATATTTATTGACTACTGCATGTAAAACAGTAATAACCACTTTCTGTTTTTTTATAATTACACCTATCAATATTCCTCCTGAGTATTCTTGTTAATATTTCTTGGTGCAATCCTGTCTTTCTTTTTAAATCATTGAATCTTATAGGGTTGCTGGAATTACATATTATTTTGCATATGAGAATCTCTCTATCCGAATAATCATTGCCGGGTTCACAAACGGCATTCATAACCTAAGCTAATGGCTATCTCGTATATATTGACTATCTTTATCATTTTTCTTTGATACAGGTATTCTGATCATTCCATGAACCATCGTTTTAGATACCTCTTTTACAATCATCGTTTCCATATCACCATTTATTATGAATTCAGTATTTTTTATAACGTTTTTTATATTGCACATTGATCTATCCAGTCCATTTGATCTATCCATCACGTCATGAAAATATATTACACAGTTTTTACTGGCAAAATTGAGGGCATAAGGCAGATATTTAATTGTGTTTCCGAAATAACCCATGAATATTTTTGTTGCTACATTACCAATGTATATATTTCTGCAATCACCGTAAACAGGAATGATATTGTTTTCTGCATGATTCTGTTTAATATTCTTTATTAAATAATGATATGAAGTAGCGTTTTTTTCAATTGCATAGACCTTGATATCTGGCTCTTTCTTTACCGCAGGTATTGAGAAATACCCTATACCTGCAAACATATCAACTACCACATCGTTTTTATTGATATCATCTGCGATTACCTTCCTAACGTGTTTATTTCCAGGGGAGAACATTATATGCAAAGGATCAAATTCATAGATAACACTGTTTTCCTTATAAATGGCATCTCTCTTTATACCAGCTATAAGTTCTGCATCAGGTATTCTCAGATCACCGTATACACGTTTGATGTTTATGACCGCCTCCACGCCGAACTCTTTCAGGTACTGCTCACCTATGCGCTTACAGTATGGTGTGAGAATATCCGGTAAATACAGCACCATAACATTGCCAAAACGTTTGTACCCTTCAGGCAGATGATTTAATACTGACGCCGGTATATCCACCAGGCTATCTTTTATCCTGTCAACTGGACTTTTCCTTTTTGAAATCATACATTGCAATGGCAAATTTTCTGTAAATCTCTGCTGCCTTTATTACATCCTCCAGCCTGACATACTCGTCAGGTTGATAGAGCATTTCGTTATCACCGCAACCAAAAAGTACTATTTTATTATTGACGTCGTAATATCTAACGGCCTCGGTAGTGTACTCTACAGTCATCAAAGAACCCTTTGCGATCTCCATCATTTTGGAAATGTGTTCTGAATCTGTATTTATGGATATAGCAGGCAATTCAAATCTCTTTGCTAATGTGAATTTTTTCTTCATTTTGGTGAGGTGGTTTTTAACCATATTGTAGACCTCATCACTTTTATAGGGTGGAGGATACCGTATATCCACTCCCACTTCACATCTGCTCGGAACCATGTTATACCGTGTACCACCTGTTATTGTAGCTACGTTAACGGATATCTTATCCAGTAATGGACTGTCCCCCTCATCTTTGAAGTTATCTATGGACCTGATCATTCTTATTGTTTTAATTATGGCGTTATCTCCCAAATACGGTGTGGAACCATGTGCAGATTTGCCATGTACAGACAGTGTGAGATCCAAAACGCCCTTTTCAGCGATACCCACATTCATATCGGTAGGTTCCCCTACCACAATTGAAGATGCCTTCCTTAAGTAACTCTTCTTGGATAGATATTCGGCACCCCTCATATGTGATTCAGAATCCGTTGTAAATGACAGTGCAAAAGGAATATCCCTCTTAACCAGTTCCTGCGCTGCAAAAAGCATGGATACTACAGCACCCTTCATATCTATAGTACCACTTCCGTATATCTTACCATTCATGCTCTGTCCCTGGGAATAGTTCCAGTCATCACCAGGTATATGTGAATCCAGGTGCCCTACGAAAACCACATTCCCTTCCTTTCCATGATGTGCCAGTAGAACAGGTGAAGGTGAATCAGCCGTATTCTCTATAGTCAATCCGATCTCTTCAGTAATGCCCCTTATATAATCTATCAGTTCATTCTTATCCTTATCCGTTTCAGATCGCATCTGAATAAGTTCGATAAGAATGTCCTGCATATGCCTCTTTATTCCTACCATCAATCCTATATCACGTTTCACATATATAATATTAACATAATTTGATTTATATATTATTATTTAACTTTATTTAGTTCTTTTTCCAAATCCAGCAGTGCTATGATTCGCTTATAAGTGGGTGGGTGTGTAGCGAATAGCCTGTGAATTTTCGTAAAAAAATTGCTATGAGCCTCTTCCTCCATTCTTTTTCTTAATTCTCTTTCGTTGGCAATTTTAACACCGGTAGCGTTATCAGGAATCTTTTGTTTCATTTCATTCATATCATCCATTGCGTTATACGGATCAACAGCATAAAATGCTCTCACAGACCGTGTGTTCTTTTCCTCAGGCATATACGCCAGTCTATATGTTATTTTGCTCAGGGATGAAACCAATTTGGATGGCTCCTCCGTTATATTTCCTGAAAAGTTATCTGCGTAGAACTCCCTCAAACGCGATATCCGTAGAACGGTTAACTGGGCAATTATGTATACAACAAAAGAGAGTATTCCTGCAACAACAATTGCCAGAAAAAGTGAGCCTTTTCTACCACCTCCACCGCCAGTAAAAAATACAGAGTCAAGCGCAAGTCTGGCGACAATATATGCAAATAAAGGCAATGCAGATATAACGGTAATGGTAACAACGTCACGATGCTTTATATGCCCTATCTCATGGCCCAGCACCGCCCTGAGTTCCTCTGCGTTGAGAATATCCAGCAAACCTGAGTGAATAACCATATAGGTATCCTTTACCGTTCTTCCAAATACAAATGCATTTGGCTCACTTTCTCTTATTATATAGATTCTGGGCATTTTGACATCTGCCTTTTTGGCCAGTTCAGATACTATAGAATAGATCATTGGATTATTCTGTGGTGTTACCTCCATACCTTTTTTAAGATGTACAGACCATTTTACAATATAGGGGGATATAGCCCACTGTATACCTATAAACATAACTGCAAATATAACAAGTATAATTGCATACAGCATGATATTGCTTACAGTTACAACGAGACTTATTACCGCCAGCAAAAGCAGAAAAAAGAAGGATATAACAAAAAATAGAAACAGTATACTTAAAAGGCTACTCATTCTTAACTTTCTTGAGTTCAACATATACCAAGTATCCTCTCCCAATCTTATAAATTTAACTCAATAGACCATGTCTATTATATACAGTTAAATGAACAATACTGGTTGTTTATCTAATATTTTTGGAAGATTAGTTTTGCGATTTAACGAATAAATATTACAATGGTTTTGTATAATTTGTGACATCCTCTCCACGCTAAGGCGTTGAAGCTTTATAGCTTCCCCCATACCCTCAACTATCTATAAAATAAATATGTAAAATGTTTTATAATTTGTTTTTACTGATTTGGTGGCACTGGTGGTTGTACAGGTGGTGACTGTGGTGGAAATTGCCCCCCACCTCCCATTCCATTTTGCATTGTACCTTGTGTATATGTTGTATTGTTTGCACTCATATTAGCACCAGATTGTTTACCTCTTTTTTTCATAAGCATAATTGCTACAATAACAACAACAGCAATTATTATTGCTATAATAATGCTATACAGATATGCCGATGTTATTGATAATGTATTAGTGGATGTAGACGATGTACTGGTAGATGAGAAGATTATTTTTTGTGTAACTGCATTTCCATTTACCGTTACGTTACCGGATGCAAATGAAGTTGTGTATTTTGTTACATATCCTGTAGAGTATGCATACGTACCGTTGGGCTCTGTAAATACGATATCTGATGCTGTAGAATGCTCTGTTACTCCATTCAGCGTTACACTCCAGATTGTTCCACTGGGTAATCTGCTTTCTGTAAATGTTACACTGTATGTAACCAAACTAAATGTTACAGATTCTGATACGACTGTTCCGTTAATCGTAAACGATCCTGATGCTGGACTCGGTGCGTATTCTTTATTTCCTGTCGCTACTGTATACGAATACGAACCATTCAGTTCACTAAATGTTATTGTACTCGTTGTTGATGAATATGAGTTACCACCTGTTATGTTTACGTACCATATGGTGCTGGGGGGCAATCCTGATTCTGTAAACGTTACTCTGTATGTAACCAAACTAAATGTGATGGATTCTGATACAACTGCTCCATTTACCGTAAACGATCCTGACGCCGGACTTGGTGCGTATTCTTTATTCCCCGTCGCTATACTATACGAATACGTCCCATTCGGTTCACTAAATGTTATTGTACTCGTTGTTGATGAATGTGATGCACCGCCTGTTATATTGACATACCATATAGTACCGGAAGGCAATCCTGATTCTGTAAACGTTACACCGTATGTAAATAAATTAAATGTTATAGATTCTGATACAGCTGCTCCATTTACAGTAAACGATCCTGATGCCGAACTTGGTGCGTATTCTTTATTCCCCGTCGCTATACTATACGAATACGTCCCATTCGGTTCACTAAATGTTATTGTACTCGTTGTTGATGAATATGAGTTACCACCTGTTATGTTTACATACCATATAGTACCGGAAGGCAATCCTGATTCTGTAAACGTTATTGTATACGTGACCTGAGCGAATGTTATTGCTTGATTTACATTCGCTCCATTCACTGTAAACGATCCTGTTGCTGGACTGGGTGCGTATTCCTTATCTCCTGTCGCTACCGTGTATGTATATGTCCCATTCGGCTCACTAAATGTTATTGTTGTACCTGACCCCTGATAACTTGTTGTAATTCCTGTAGAATTAGTAACATTCACATACCAGATCGTATTTGCCGGTAATCCACTCTCTGTGAATGTTACACCGTATGTAAATAATGTAAACGTTACTGCTTGATTTACATTCGCTCCATTCACTGTAAACGATCCTGTTGCTGGACTGGGTGCGTATTCTTTGTCTCCTGTCGCTACCGTGTATGTATATGTTCCATTCGGCTCACTAAATGTTATTGTACTCGTTGTTGATGAATGTGATGCACCGCCTGTTATATTGACATACCAGATTGTTCCACTCGGCAACCCACTCTCTGTGAATGTTACAGTGTATGTAAATAATGTAAACGTTACTGCTTGATTTACATTCACTCCATTAACTGTAAATGATCCTGATGCTGGAGTTGGTGCATATTCTTTATTTCCTGTCGCTACTGTATACGAATACGAACCATTCAGTTCACTAAATGTTATTGTACTCGTTGTTGATGAATATGACGCACCACCTGTTATGTTTACATACCACGTAGTACCTGCAGGTAATCCATTCTCTGTAAATGTTACAGACATAAATGTAGATTTAGTAACAATAATCATCAATGGTGAAAATAATAAATGTGGATTTAAAGCATATATTTTAGCAGAATGCGTCGTTGATGAACTACTGCTAATATTAAAAGTACCAACCCCTGATGATAAATTATAAACCATATTTCCTACATCAAGTCGCAAATAAGAGTCTGGTGAAATATAATGTAGTGTATATGTACCACTACTATTGAGTGGAAAACTAATATTAATAAAATTGTTTGCAGGTATTACTGTTGTTTTACTATAAATAATTGTTTGACCTTCAAGAGTAGAATTAAATTCATTTGCAAGAATAGGTGATACCAATAATCCACTATAATTGAATAATGGTTTATACGACCAATTTATGCTCCAATTAAATATATCATTAAACATATTTTGCATAATTGATGTATTCTCATTGAACATATCATAACTTACATAAACAGACCTATAACCATTTTTAACAAAATTTTTATCATACCCAATAATTCCAGCCTCAAAATTGGGGGACATAGCAAATATTTTTGGAGATAATTCTGATATTATATTAGATATATTCAAAAATAACGAATTATTCAAATAAATACTTAACGTATTATTGTTAAGTACATTTGAATGTGTTATATTTAGATATAACGTTTTTAAATACCCGACCAAGGATGTGTTCAAATAATTTGTTAAGTTTGTTTGTGAAATATTATTAGAAATAAATGAAAATAATAATTTTTCAAATCTAGAAACTCCATTTGCTAATATATTTTTTATTGCATTAAACAAAATATTTGTAAATTCAATAGGTAATGCAATTTGCCACCCTATAGTTGATGTTGCATTGATTTTGAGTCCATTATATATGTTTGAGTAATTGATACTCAAATTTTTAGGTATATTGTCAAAAATAGTGCTATTTACAATAGATAGGCTCCCATTCCATGGCATTTCTGGGATAAGTAGGGGGATAGATCCAATTAAACTAGCTATATCTGGTTGGCCACTAACACTAAGAAACTGTGCGGTTATATTTTTTAAATATTCATATACTGGTAAAAGTGGGAATCCTAATGCTGTAGATATTACATTTGTATTAAAAATATTTGCATCACTAATATTTGTTCCTACATCCTGGACCGGAGATATATCAGTCTGTTGTCCTGGATCTTGCCAGTATTGTAAATCAGAGAGCGTACCTGATGTAGCTATAAGTCCAATATTATGATTTTGTATATAATTTAATATATATGATTCTACACTAGATGACGAACTATTATTTTCATAATATAAGTTACCTAAATTCCAATTAAATAAATTTGTTAAAGAAGTTTGAATACCTAAAAACAGATTGTCTAGTACTATCGCATTAGGTACGAATTGAGATACCTCCTTTGGTATTCCATCTGATGGATAAGAAATATATATATTATATTGAGTTAATTTGTATAAGTATTCAAATTGAGAATTTTCTATAAGTATTGATATATTATTAATAGAAGAAATACTCTGCGTTAGAGTATCTGGTAATAAAAAGCTAAATAATAAATTAGTTAAATTGTTTATATTCATTGAAAGTAACCATAAGAAAGGATGTGGGTCTACAAAAAATACTTTTTTACCACTACTATTTGTTATAAAGTACATGCCTATTGGAGAAACAGATTTATTTGTGTTTGTTGTGACTAAACCTCTATATGTTACATAATTCCCCAATCCAACTCCCGGAATAGTGCCAACAAAAAAAGATAACGGAGAGTAATCAAATGTGTTATTGAGAATTCCCAAATCTTTTAGATAATTAGATATATTATTTAACATAGATAGAATTGGTTGATAACCATGTGTATAGTTAGACAATATGGCGGTAGTACTTGCGTTGTTCACTGTAACATTCGTCCAACCCGATCCTGATACATTATATTGTAACGAAACGTTGTTTGATTCGATACTGGAACTACTTAATGTAGTGATATAGATTTCATTAGGTGTGTTTTGATAACTAACAAAACCTGGGTTAGATAGTCCATAATATGTATCCGTAAGATTAGAAAAATTACTACTTAACAAAGATGGTGTGAATGCATATATTAAAGAATAATTTGTAGTTGTGGATGTACTTACATTGTAATAGTATGTATGAGAATAGGTGATGTTTCCATACGTCATATAATATGAAACAAAACTTGTTACATTGTATGTTGTTACATTGTATGTTGTTACATTGTATGTATTACCAAATGTAGTAGTATAATTAAAAGCAGGTAAAGCGGGGATTGCACCAATATAACCACCTAATAAATAAATTGTAGGAATTTCAATGGATGTGTTATAATAATAGTGACGTACACCGAGAAGTACACCATTTGTAGTGATGTTTATTGAAACATTAGAATATATGTACATTTGTCCTAAATACGGACTTTTCATTGATATAAAAACAGGTTTTTCAGATACTGGATCTTCTGGATATCTACTCACGTTGTATAATATAGGAATACTCCCTAAACGAGTAACTGGATTATATTTGTATATGTTTAAAGAGCCGGTTGCATTTTTATTACTGGCAGAGGTTGGATTCACCGGCATACCGTTTACAGCAGGATAGAACAGTGTTGTAACCATCACAATCAGCATAACCATAATCATTATTTTTTCTGCATACTTCATTAAAATCCCTCTAGTATGGTAAGAATAACATTGTTTTTTCGATATACATACTTATCTCTTAAACTTGAGTTGTATCTGGATAATAAGTCTGTCATAACAAACATATCTGTTTTTGATAATTTTTCTGTAGATATCAATATCTGTTCGATCCTCTGTTCCTGAATATGTCTGTTACATTGTCTATCGTTTATCCATTCACCGTAAGTAATGAATGCACTTTGTTTTTAATTGCAGTTGTGTCTTCGCTCAATGATTTTCGGTATCTTACAACGGATGTTCCAACCAGTTTTCTCTCTCAAACACGCATAAGTTTTTATTGATTTGTGCTCACTAATTGTAGATGACTTTATATGCCTGTAATGCCTTATACCTTCATGTATGTTGATGAACATGCCATACGTATAAACGGAAAGACATATACAGGTTATCTGATAAGGGGATCTTATCGTGATAAAGGAAAGATCAAACATCGTACCATTGCAAACATTTCTAAATGTTCTCCGGAAGAGATAAGTGCTATTAAATTAGCCTTAAAATATAATCAAATACCGGAGCCAAGAGAGTTGGGAATGAAGTTAATAAAGGCACCATGACTGAGTATGCCCGTAGCAATAGAGAATAAAGGGATAACCATAGCCACCAGAAAGAATATAAATAATTAACTCAAGATATAAAGACCAGTATAGTATGTATTTGTAGATTTTTTTTAAAAATTCTTATGGAAGATCCGTTATATAGCCTAACTTAAACCTTTAGGTACACTGTATTTTCAATAAAAAATGGCGTAAAAGATAATTATTTATATGTTGACTATATTATTGACATAGTCAATAGATCCATCTGTATCTGAATGAATGCAACTTTTCAACTGCTGACATGTCTCCAGTTGAGTCAAAAATCTTTCTGACGGACTTGTCACAGTAAAGAATTTTTCCACAGGCTTTCCAGTTCGTCTAAATCCATTTTTATATTGAGATTATTTATTACAATTGTTTTTTCAGTTGTAGTGATGCCAATTGGATGTGCATCTGTACCCAAAAGTTCACGGAACTCTTGCTCATACTCATGATCAACTTCCACAATCCATCTACCCGGACTTTCAGAAAAAAGATCCGTGCCGATGTCCTCTATATTCATGGATAGACCTTTCTGACCCCCTATAGCAGCTTCTATGATGGATACAATACCACCACCATCGGATATATCATGAGCAGATTTGATGTATCCCAGCCTCATGGCTTTCAACAGTCTTTTCGCATATCTTTTTATATTTTTTATATTTACTTTTGGCACTAGAGTGGAATCGTTACCTGCCACTCTTATTATGATGGATCCCGCAAAACCATCTGATGCAGCACCCACAATATATACCGGGTTTTCAGCCTCTTTAAGGCATGTTGTTATGACCTTTCTTACGTCTTTGATAAGACCAACTCCAGTAACAACAGGTGTAGCTGGTATATCGATACCGTTGAACTCATTATAGAAACTAACATTTCCTGACGGAATTGATAATTTGAATATTTTTGATGCATACGAAATGCCATTTACTGTATCAATAAAGTCACCCATAACATTTTTCTTTTCAGGATTGCCAAAATTAAGGCAATTGCTCAGTGAATCAGGAGTAGCACCAACTGATACCAAATTGGTTACTGCTTCAATAACGGTATATGCACCACCCAGATAAGGATCAATCGATGAGATTCTATGAGCGGAGGCAGTTGTGATTGCCAATCCCTTCCAGGAATCCCATAAAGGTTTGATCACTGATGAGTCCTGGGCGGCTTCATGGCCCGGATAACCGGTGAGTGGTTTTACAATCGTTTTACCCTGCACCTCGTGGTCATACTGCCTTATTACGTGCTCTTTGCTTGCTACATCGGGGTATGATATAATTTTCCTTATTAGATCTTCAATCTTTTTAGAATCTTTTACAACAGTATCAACAGCATTATCCTCTTTGTAGTGATGCGTTCTCTTTATGAACTCTCTATCGTATAGCGGTGCCTCAACCAGGAAGGGAAGGTCCAGATCAAATACAACGTCACCGTTGTATCGCACTACAGAATGCATGCTATCGTTCAGTGAACCTATAACTGTGGTCTTTACATCGTATTTATTCATTACATCCATAACATCATCTATATCACTTTTTTTGATTGAAAATAACATGCGTTCCTGTGATTCCGAAATAAATATCTCCCATGGTTTCATATTGATATCCTTCAGCGGCACCCTGTCAAGATCAATATCAATGCCGCATTTACCACTCAATGCAAATTCACTGCTGGATGCAGATAATCCACCACCACCCAGGTCCTTCATACCGGATATCAATCTTTTTTGTATGCACTCCCTGATAGATCTTATAAGTGGTTCCTTCGTTATGGGGTCTCCCACCTGCACTGCAGACCTGCTCTCCCTTCCGGAGTCCTCGTTAAGTGCTTCCGATGCAAAAGATACACCGTGAATACCATCCCTGCCTGTCAAACCACCTGAAAGTAAGACCAGTTCACCTGCATGTCCGTGATTTTCAATGAGCTCATCTCTTTTCATAAATCCTATGCAACCCACATTGATAAGTGAGTTGGTCAGATATTTATCATCAAATACAATGAAACCAGACACAGTAGGTACTCCCACCCTGTTTCCGTAATCTCTTATACCTGCAACCACTCCTGAAAATAAAAATCTGGGATTTCTAACACCCTCAGGAATGTTGCCTGATCCATGTATATTGCCGAAGAATAGAGGATCAACCAGGCCAACTGGTTTTGCTCCCACAGCAAGAACATCCCTTATAATGCCTCCGATGCCTGTTGCAGCACCTCCGTATGGTTCCACATTCGATGGATGGTTATGCGATTCCATTCGTATAGCATAACAATGTTCCTTATCAAATTTAACTACTCCAGCATCCCCTCTATATACGACATTTTTGTAATTGACAGGAAATATTGCCTTTTTAAGATGCAGTTTGGAACTCTTATAACTGCAGTGCTCACTCCACTGCTGGGCTATGGCTTCAAGTTCTATATCCGCAGCAGAAACATTCCTTTTTTCATAATAGCTTTTTATTAATTTCATTTCATACAGTGACAACCCTAAATTCAATTTTTTTGATAGCAGTATGAGGTCATTATCCTGCATTGATTGCAGATCATATTTATCAACAGGTGTGCTCAATACCAATCACCTCAATCTTGTTATCTTAAAGTCATGTAGGACGGGATTTACCAGCAATTTTGAAGCAGCATCCGTAACAATCTCCATGGCTCTTTTTTCATTCTCCTCATTCACCTCTACAGAATATATCTTTGAGCAATTTACAGATTTAACATCTATATCTAAAAGTTTAAGTGTTTTAAGAATATTCGTGCCTTCTGGATCAAATATACCATTTTTAAGATCTACCCTAATCTCAAATATCATAATATCACAATTATTAAAAATTGATAAAATTACTTATAGCTTTGCTACCTATTTTACATCGATGTTTTATTACAAATTATTTATATAAATATTGAAAATGTTTATATATGATTATTTCAATCAGTTTTATGATGTGGTTTTTATGGTAAATAGTAACAAATATCCGTTAACTCTGAACAGATTATTTTCATCTACACTGTATAAAAATAGCAATAAAGAGATTGTGTATGCAGATAAAGAGAGGTATACCTACGAACAATTCTATGATCGTGTATCCAGATTATCGGCAGGACTGGAACATATTGGGGTAAAATATGGTGATAAGATTGCTGTTATAGACTGGGACACCGCCAGATACATGGAGAGTTATTTTGCAGTACCCATGATGGGTGCAGTGCTCCATACAGTCAATATAAGGTATCCACCAGATCTCATCTTTTACACCATGCAACATGCAGATGATAAATATGTAATCATCAGAGATGAATTTCTTCCTCTAATAGAACGGGCTAAATCTCTGTTTGATTTCGTGAAGGGATGGATTGTATATAGCGACGATAAAACGGAGATAACTACAACGTTAAATCCCGTGTATAATTATAGCGATCTGGTCAGATCTTATGGCAGGTATGAATATAAAGAGATTGATGAAAATAGCATAGCCACAACATTCTATACTTCCGGTACCACGGGATTGCCAAAAGGCGTCAGCTTTACCCACAGGGACCTTGTTCTTCAGACAATGGCTGTATCACTTGAACTGGAAAATGATCCAATATATCTCAACAACAAAGATACACTTTTACCGGTCGTCCCTATGTTTCACGTGCATTCATGGTGCATGCCCTACATAGCAACGCTGAATGGCATAAAGTTTGTACTGGCTGGAAGGTATGATCCTTTAAATATACTTAAATTGATAAAAAAAGAGCACGTTACCATATCTGCAATGGTACCGCCTATTCTGTATATGTTACTCAAAATTCCTGATGCTGAAAGTTATATTACAGAGAATTTGAGAGTTATCGTAGGTGGCGGTGCATTATCACAAGGTCTCGCAGAGATGGCTGCCAGGATAGGTATAAAAACGATAGGGGGCTACGGTATGTCTGAAACTGCCCCTGTAATTACCCTGTCCACCTTTGTTAATGAAGTTCTGGATCTTCCTGAACCGGATAGATCAGAATACATGAGAAAAGCTGGTTTGCCGATACCATTAACAGAAATAAAAGTGGTTGGTTCAGATGGCAAGGAGGTACCAAGAGACGGCAAAACAATGGGTGAAGTTATTGTAAGAGCACCGTGGTTAACCTCCGGTTATGTCAATGACCCTGAAAAAAGCACTGTTTTATGGAGGAATGGGTGGCTCCATACAGGGGACCTTGCGGTAGTAAATAGCCTGCGCTATATACAGATTGTGGATAGAGAAAGGGATGCTGTTAAAAGCGGTGGGGAATTCATACCCACACTTGTTCTGGAGGATTTCATAACAGGATGCCCCGGTGTAGGAGAAGTGGCAGTAATAGGTGTGCCTGATGAAAAGTGGGGTGAAAGGCCCGTAGCATATATAAGCAAAACCAGAGATATAAGCAAAGAGGATGTTAAAAAATATCTGTTAACACTGGTAGAGTCAGGAAAAATTGCAAAATGGTGGATACCGGATGAGTTTATATTTGTAACGGATTTTGCAAAAGCCTCAACAGGAAAAATTGATAAAAAGGTTCTGAGAGAGAACAGAGCGACATAAAGTGTATCCTGTTTGCTGAATAAAATCTTAAACAATTAAAATACCGCCAGGTTCGCTAACAGGGATTATTCAACCCGGCCACGATACGTGAGATCCTTACATTTTTTATAAAATTAAGTTGAGGTTTTACAGTTTCCCTCGTACCCATACAATCAATAATTTACAGTGTCCTAAATTTTAGCAACCTCTGCTCCAAATATCATATTGGAAATAGCAGTAAGCTCTGCCACCCTATTTCCACTCAATACACTGAGAAACATTGAATCCCTGTAAAATTTTTCAATACCGAAATCTTCCAGATAACCGTATCCGCCATGAATCTGTATAGCCAGTTTGGATGATTTTTTGGCCAATTCAATAAGATTATGCTTTATCGTAAGTGCGTCCTGGAGATCCAATGGAGACGTGGCAATTCTGTACAGTTCATTTCTCATAATATTCAACTCACCGTAGGTCTCACTCATTGCAAAGGCGAGAGGTTGAAAATCTGCTAAAGGATAACCGAATGCATATCGTACTTTTGAGTATTCAATTGCCTTGGAAATTACAGATTCAGACATTCCCAGGGCTATGGCAGACATGGCTATTGCGCTGTTATCTATAATCTCTGATAATAGCTTTTTACCGTCACCGGTGCCTATATAATCTGATAGACCTGCAGTGGTATCAAAGCTTACAGGTGAAAACGAGATACCTCTGAACCCCAGTTTGGCATGCTCTTTACCTTTTGAACCTCCTGATTTTATGAGTAATAATCTGTTTTTGCCGTCTTCATTCGTATTCAATATAAAATATTTTCCTGATGAGTTCATAACATAATTTTTGGTGCCTGATATCTTCCCATCTTTAATTGTCAGTATCTGATCATCCACTGTATCAAGAATATCTGAATATATCAGCGTACCGCTTGCTTCTCCCTTTGCAATTTCGTGTATGACGATTCTCTTCTGCTCCTCACTACCATATTTGAGTATGGGCATTATAACAAAGGAGTTCTGTATCATCAGATAAAATGCCAGAGAGGGAGAGTTTTTTGCAATTTCCTCAAGAAGTACAGCATATCCGGCATTATCAAGAGCAGAACCATCGTATTCGGTCGGAGCCACAGCACCCATAAAACCCATTTCTACCATCCGGAATATTATGTCACTATCAATACCATTCTCTTCAATATTCAGTGCTTTTGGTGCAATCTCTTTTGTAGAAAAATCGTATATTGTCTGCTTTAAAAATCGAAGTTCCTCATTAAGCATGTTGCTCCACCTCCTTAATTTTATTTTTTATTAACATTCTGGCTATTGTAAGCTTTTCTATCTCACTGGTTCCTTCCCAGATCTCTGTTATCTTTGCATCCCTGTACAGTCTTTCCAGATCTGTTGTTACACCATCAATACCTAAAAGCTCCATGGCTTTTTCAGTCGCATAGGTTGCCGTCTCAGCTGCATAATATTTGGCAATACTGGTTGCAACAGGATCCGGTGTGAATTTAAATAAGAGCGATGCAGCTCTATAGGTCAGCAGCCTGGCTGCCTCAACCCTTGTTGTAACTTCTGCAATAAGAAAACTTGTGAGTTCCTTATCAGCCATATCATTACCAGTCTTTTTATTGACAGCCACGTAATTTAATATGTAGTCCAGTGCACCCTGGGCAATACCTACAGCCTGTGCAGCCACGTATATTCTGCTTATATTGAAAAACTCCATGACATAGTAAAACCCCTTGCCTATCTCTCCTACAATGTTTGATTCAGGTATAACTACATTGTCAAATGATAGCTCTCCAGTATTGGTAGCCCTGACACCCATTTTTCCTTTAATTTTATTGGCACTGAAGCCTTTCATATTTTTCTCTACTATTACCATACTCAATCCATGATGCTTCTTAGCAACATCAACAGGTGATGATCTGACAAGCGTTAAAAATATATCTGCAATTGTTCCATTGGTTATAAACATCTTGCCACCGTTAAGCAGCCACGTGCCATCCCCGTTATTCTTCATATAGCTAGAGATACCTGCGACATCACTGCCTGCATTGGGTTCTGTAACAGCAAAACCACTTATTAAATCACCTTTCCATACTTTTTCAAGATATTTCTCCCTCTGATAGTCAGAGCCGTGAAACATCAGGATCTCATTACCGAATAAAGATACAATTGAGGAGAGACCCAATCCAGGATCCACTCTGCAAAATTCCTCCATTGTTATGAGCATCTCCCATGGTTTTGATACGTCTACCAGGCCATCTTTAAACACCTTCTTCCTTATTTCCTCTGGGTAACTCTCTTCTTCGTCATGCTTATGCTTAAGTTCCTCTGTAAACTCTCTCAATGCAAAACTCCGCACCTTGTTTCTAAACTCCTCAAGTTCAGGTGAAATAGAGAAATCCATATCAACACCTCTCAATAGCTATACTGAATCCCTGCCCACCACCAACACATAACGTAGCTATAGCCCTCTCTTTTTTATTATCATTGAGTATTCTCGCCACGGTACCAGCAAGCCTGACACCCGTTGCCCCGAGCGGATGACCTATGGCTACGGCACCGCCATGCACATTAATCCTGTCTATATCTATATTAAGCTGCTGTGCTGCATAAAGAGGTACAACAGCGAAAGCTTCGTTTATCTCCCAGTAATCAATATCTTCGACCTTCAGGCCGAGTTTATTCAATAGTTTGTTACTTGCAGGTACAGGCCCCTTTCCCATGAGATCTGGTTCAACTCCAGCCCATGCCATGCCTGTTATCTTTCCAAGCGGTGTTACGCCATATTCCTTGATCTTCTTTTCAGACATAAGCATCATGGCAGTTGCACCTGCATTTAGAGGTGATGAGTTGCCTGCAGTTATCACACCATCCGGTTTAAAGGCAGGAGGTAATTTAGAGATCTGTTCTATGGTAGTATCTTTTCTTATGCTCTGGTCTGTATCCACCTTTACAGTGGAGCCATTATATTCCACCTCCACAGGCGTTATCTCTCCCTTGAACCAACCAGTCTCATTAGTCTCTCCGGCAAGTTTATGACTTCTAACGGAAAACTGATCCATCTCTGTTTTGCCTATACCACTAACAGCTGATAGTTTTTCTGCAGTTAAACCCATGTTATACCCTATACTCATACCGTAATGCATATACTCTGGCCTGAGCATCAATTTAAAACAGGGCTCTATACAGTTATTGTTTGACAATGGTACATGGGTCATGTGCTCCATACCACCAGCTATAACAATATCTGAATTATCAGTCATTATCTCCATCGCACCGACAGCAATTGCATTTAATGATGACGCACAGGCTCTGTCCATAGCCATGGATGGTACTTCAAAAGGCAGACCTGCCAGAAGAGCAGGATGTCTTCCTCCGTATAGCCAGTTCTCACCGGCCTGCAATGCAGATCCTGTTATAACATCTCCAATTTCCCTTGTATTCACACCGCTCTTTTTGACAATCTCCTTTATCAGCATGCCAAGAGCATCATCCATTCGTATTGAGTTAAATATATCCCGTTCAGGATCGTTGGGCCTGGATCTGGAAAAGGCTGTACGTGTATACCCTGCAATGTACACTTCGTTCATCAAAATCACCTGCCCTTATAGTTAGGCTTTCTCTTCTGCATGAATGCCGATATGCCTTCTTTTATATCCTCTGTTGAAAATACAACACCGCCACCGAATGATTCCATCTCCAACCCAATATCCATGGGCACCTCTGCCGCCTTATTGACCAGTCTTTTCGCAATCATTGCAGATACAGGTGCAACGGTAGCTGCTATGTTTTTGGCATATTCAAGTGCATCCTGGTCAATTTTTTCTTTATCAGAGACGATCTTATTGATAAGACCAATTGAGAAAGCCTCCTTTCCCGTTATACGCTCTCCTGTTAAAACAAGTCTCAATGCATGAGACATGCCAACAAGCTTCACAGCCCTCTGTGTACCACCCCAGCCTGGTATAAGACCCAGTGTCACTTCAGGAAGTCCCAGAATAACCTCCTCAGTTCCAATTCTCAAATCTGCTGCCATGGCAAGTTCAAGTCCTCCACCCAGGGCATACCCTTTCATAACCGTGATTGTAATTTTTGGTATTTCCGCCAGTCTTCTGAAAGCACGTTCTCCTTTTCTGAAGAACTCTATGAATTTTGCAGAACTGTTAAAAAAAGAGGATAGATCCGCACCAGCTGAGAAGGTAGTGCCCTGCCCCGTTATAAGAATGACGTTTATGTCATCGTCCTGGGATAACTGATCTATAGCGCTATTGAACTCATCTATAAGGTCCATATTTATCGTATTATGCTTTGGTCTGTTCAATATAATTCTGGCTACTTTGTAGTCGTATTTTTCTACCTTTATGTTTTTATAATCACCAATAGAGGTCTCTGATGCCGTTATCTCTGCCTTACCTAAACTTTCTTTGGATACGGTGGTATCCTCCTTTTTTATTACCTTGCCTGTGATGATCTCTTTTAATCTACCGTTTTTTATAGATTCCGCAGGTTCAAACAGCGTAGTGTCCAGCTTCCTTGACAGTTCTTCCAGTTTTGACTTTACCTCTGCATTGGTTAAACTTTTGGCAACTGATACCGGTCCAAACGGTCTGTTAAGCCCCAGCATAACAGCTGTGTCTATATCGGAGGGTGTCGCAATCCCCTCTTCAATTATCTTGACAGCTTCGTTAATCTCTATTGCAAACAGGTCCATTAAAGAAATGTTACCTGTTACTTTGGACGTATCTATAACTACCTTTCCCGAACTCCAATCATAAAATCCCATTCCTGTCTTTTTGCCCAGATGATTTTCATCAAACATTTTTTTATATATCTGGCATTTTCCATATTCAGAAGAAAGTTTTTCCTTATAATATTCCATTGAATGATATACAACATCAATTCCAACCATATCCATAAGTTCATATGGCCCCATCGGTAACCCCTGTGATCTCGCAAAACCATCCACTTCCATGGCGGTAGCAACACCTCTATCGATAATAAGCCCAAAAAAGAACATATCCGGAGCATTGATCCTGTTCACTATAAATCCAGGTCTGTCTTTCAGAACCTTTACAGGTGTTTTCTCTATCTTTTTAACCAGCTCCATTAATAGATCGACGGTCTCATTACCTGTTTCTGCACCCATAATAACTTCTACCAGCTTCATTTTGAGTGGTGGATTAAAAAAGTGAAGACCCGCAACCCTCTTCTTATCCGATACGGATCTGGCTATGTCTGTTATTGATATGTTTGAGGTGTTTGATGTTAATATTGCCTCTTTTGGGGCGTACTGATCCAGTTCTCTGAACAATTGAAACTTTAATTCAGGAATCTCTGAAACAGCCTCTATAACTAAATCCACATTCATAACGGATTCCTTCAGAGATGAGCTTATAAAAATTCTCTTCAGAATAGCATCAATATCCTCTTTTTTTATCTTTCCTTTATCAGTTAACTTCAAAAGGCTGCTCTCTATTGACTTCATTGCCTTTTCCAGCGCTTCAGGATACTTATCTGTCAAATGCACTTCGTAACCGAATATGGCAAAAACCTCTGCTATACCGTGTCCCATCTCTCCTGCTCCTATAATTGATATTTTTTTTATACTATTACCACTCATATATATATACACCTCTAGAATGTGAATCAAGCAACGAATAAAAATTAAAAGTTAAAAATATTGATTTTATTACGCAGTTTTGCGTAACTTTTCCAGTATAGATACCATTTTCTGTGCAGAAAATATATCCCCGTTGATTTTAAGCTTTCCCATAAACGCTGCCCTAACGCCATCAAGTTTACCTGTAAGGATATCCGTCATGCTCTGATCATCAGTCGATAATGTAACGTTGGGAGAACTATGCACCCCTGATGAAACAGTGCCTGTCCCATCATTGCTAAAGGTGAGATAATATTTGCCTACATCTTTTACATCAAATTGCAAAACCTTATTCCAGCCTTTCAATTCTGTTTTCACTTTTTCATTACTGTTAAGCTGACTAACAATCCCATTCAAAACTTCTTCGGACGTCATAGATGCATATCTACTTTTTTCTATATTAATCTTTTTGATTTAAATTTTTTTATTCTTTGTGAACGGAATAGCTCATTCAGTAATGGTATCAATAAAGATTGAAAGTGATATATAGAAGATATTATTTATTAAATATGATGTTATGTTTGAGTTAACTGAAGAGCATAAGATTCTATTTTCAACAATAGAAAAATTTGCCAAAGAAAAAATTGCACCAGTATCAAATAAAATTGATGAAGAAGATGAAATTCCAAGAGAGATATACATGGAACTCAGGGATATGGGCCTTCTTGGAATAACCATACCCCAGAAATACGGTGGATCTGAATTTGACATGAAAACATACGCTGGAATACTTGAAATTGTAGGCAAATATTCTGGAGGACTTGCATTGAGTCTGGAAGCACACAACAGTCTTGGATTATCGCATATCTTTGAATTTGGAAATGAGGTGCAAAGAGAACGATTTGTGCAAAAGATTATAAACTCTGCAAATCCAGTTGCATGGGGGCTTACTGAACCTCAGGCTGGCAGTGACGCAAAGAATCTGCTGACTACCGCAAAAAAGGAGGGTAAGCATTATATTTTAAATGGCTCAAAAATATTCATAACACATGGTGTCTTATCAGATTATATTGTAATTATAGCTAAAACTGACAACGGTATAACCTCTTTTATAGTTTCCGGAGATTCAGATGGTCTTACAAAATCTAAGATCAAGGGGAAATTGGGAATGAGAGGTACAGATACAGCTGAACTGAATTTGGATAATGTACCGGTTCCTGCTGAGAATATGCTGGGTAAAGAAGGAGATGGATACAGACAGGCAATGAAAATACTGGATGGTGGCAGGATCGCAATAGCAGCAATATCTGTTGGAATAGCTCAGGCAGCAGTTGATTCCTCGTTAAAATATATGAAGGAAAGATCTGCCTTTAATAAAACTTTGGATAATTTTGAGGCATTACAATTCTCCATTTCCGAACTTCAGACGGATATAGAAGCAGGAAGATTACTGGTATATAAAGCGGCTACACTTAAAGATTCGGGAGACTCTTACAGAAAAACTGCTGCAATGGCAAAATATTTTACCAGCAAAACTGCAATGAAAGCAGCTGATTTTGCAATTCAGGTACATGGTGGGTACGGGTACTTCAGCGAATTCGGAATAAACAGATTATTAAGAGACGCAAAATTGCTGGAAATTGGGGAAGGTACCTCTGAGATACAGAAACTTATAATTTTCAGAGAATTGACCAAAGATTAAACCATGAACTCATGCACTGGTAATAAATCATCGTCTGCCTTTATTTATTACGCATGCTTGCCCAGTAATTTACTGTCACAGAATATTTCATGGATAACTCTTTATCTGTGTATATTGTTACATTTACAATGACTGTGGTCAGGAGTTGTTGCATATGGTAGATTTACCCGCTATTGAGTTAAGACAGCCAATCGTTAGCGTTCTTGGTCACGTAGATCACGGAAAAACAACACTTTTGGACAAGATCAGAGGTACGGCACTTGCGTCAAAAGAGGTAGGTGGAATAACACAACAGATTGGCGCAACAGAAATAAGTAAAGAAATTATAATAAAGATGTGCAAAAACATTGTAAAAAAAGAGGATGTAAACATTCCAGGGTTTCTTTTCATTGATACCCCTGGACATAAATCATTTGTGAATTTAAGAAAAAGAGGTGGTTCACTTGCAGATCTTGCTATACTTATAATTGATGTCAACTCGGGTATTCAGCCCCAGACCAAAGAATCCATAGATATTCTCAAACATTATAAAACACCTTTTATTATTGTAGCAAACAAGATAGATACTATATCCGGATGGAGGTCCAGCCCGTATGTGCCGTTTATAAAAAATGCTAAAACTCAGCTTGATAGACCGATGGAAATGTTAAATTCCAAGATATATGAAATAATAGAATCTCTGAGTAATATGGGTATTTACGCCGATAGATTTGACAATATTTCCGATTTTACAAAAAATTTTGCGATCATACCTACATCTGCAAAAACAGGTGAGGGAATTCCAGATCTTCTTGCCACCCTTGTTGGCATGGCACAAAGATATCTGAAAAAGAAAATAGAACTTTCAACTGCAGGAGGGGAAGCTACAATTCTGGAGGTTAATGATGATTCTAAGATAGGAAAAAATATAGATATTATATTATATAAAGGTTCAATGAATGTGGGCGATACAGTTATTGTTCCTGCAATGGATAAACCATACAGAACCAGTGTAAAAGCAATATTCAAATTGGAGAGTCATGGAAGAGGACACACATTGAAGACCACGAAATCAATAATTGCTGCTATGGGTGCTAAAGTTATATTGCACAATATGGATAATATTGCACCTGGTGAATCTATTATGGTCATATCCGGTGATAATATAGACGAAACGGAGATACATAAATTTATAGATAAAACAGAATTAAAAATAAGGACAGTAGAAGAGGGGACTATCGTAAAGGCGGATAGAGTAGGGTCTCTAGAGGCATTATGTTATGAATTAGACAGCAACCAGATCAATATAAAAATCGCTGGTATAGGTACAATAAACAAAAACGATGTTGTAACCGTTGCCGGAAATAAAGAAAAATATAATAAAGCAATATTTGGGTTCAATGTCTCTGTAACATCTGAAGCAAAAGATGAAGCAGCCATGTACAATGTAAATATATTGACAGGGGATATAATTTATTCAGTAATTGAACAATATAAAGAATGGAAATCGAACCTCCTTACTGAACTTTCTGCAGAGGTCAGAAAGCAATGCACCAATCCTGTTATAATACAACTTATGCCAGATCATATATTCAGAAAATCAAGACCGGCTATAGTCGGTGTAAAGATTATCGGTGGTATTCTTTATTCTGGAATACGTCTTATAAACGATGAAGGCGTTATTACAGGATCTGTAAAAAGTATTCAAAACGAAGGAAAAAATCTGGAAAATGCAAATAAAAAAGATGAGGTAGCTATAAGTATTGATATTGCAGTTGTAGGAAAAACAATACATGAGAATCAGATTCTATATTCAGACATGTCTGAAAAAGATATAAAGAGGTTACGAGAAGCAAATGTTCTAACACCGGAAGAGGAGGAGATCATTGAAAAAATCATCGTTGTAAAAAGAAAACATGATCGTCTCTTTAACGGAATAATGTGAATTATTTACAATAGTTTTGCATTTGTTTCAATATATAAAAATATTTATTAACTTCTGGGTTCAATAAATAACATATAATTACAGAATATTAAATAATCTTTAATATTTTATAATATTTGAAATCAACATCCGGTTATTAATAGATAAAAGAAACTGGAAAAAGTATAATGAAAAGAACCTGTAGTGGTGTAAACACCGTTTACACTGGAAAACTTCGCAGAGATGCCCTGAATGTGGCAACGTAGACAAGAGAAACCGTAAGGGCGCCAATTCCTTATGTTTGCGATGTGGTCATGCTGATAATGCGTATTATGCAGGTGCGAAGAATTTAGAATTATCAGGATTGGTGGGGGAATATAGTCTCCGTTCGCTATCTGGCAAGTTAAATGGAGGTTCAGTAAATAAATGTTCATAAAGAGCTTTTTCATGGCAGCTAAAAAGCGAAACTTTTTAGGATAGTGTGTTATCTATATGTATGTATGAGTGAGGAAGAAAAAGAAGAAGAAATTTTGACAGCAATAGGTAGGCTATCCATTGAGGAATCCACAAAAAAAGGTCTTCACAAATTACCTGCAAACTTTTACAGATTAGTGGAAAAGGGTGAAGAGAAGTTAATTAATTCTTTGAAACAACCAGATATTGAATATGTTGTAAAGCTAAAAGAAATAAATAGATTAAATGAATCAAAAAAAAGATTACGATCTCTTATTGATGCGCGAATGAAGAAGATTGCCATAATGGCTACGCTATATGCAACACATCCCTCTCCAAACGAGACTACAAACATAGAAAATCTTCTTCCTCCTGAGAAGCAGATATATGAAAATATGAAAAAGTTGTTATATCAATTTATAGAGAAAAATGCTTCATTAATAGTTACCAATAACGAAGAGCCTGAAAAGAGCCTTTTAAAAATAGATTCAATACCTGATGAAAAAACTGAGGAAGAGATCCTTGTAAAGGTAAATGTAGACATCGGTGAAATTTCATGGCTTAATAACAGAAAATTTTACTTGACAAAAGAAGATATTCTATATCTTCCTGTAACGATTGCTAAACTTTTAGAAGAAGATAACAAAGTAACGGTTATAAACAAAGTCAATGCTTGATTTCAACCCATGGATGTACACGCCACCTGAAAAAACAGGGTTTACTGGCATTCAATTATTTATCGCGACTGCTCCAACGGTTTGATATCTCCGCATTAAGGTGGCAACATACCATCTGGATTGCGCTTCGTTGAGAGTACCCAGCATTTTGAGAATCATTTCGCTATTTCGTTTTTCTGCCATATGGTACTTGAGGAATATAAAGATATTTAAAACTATTTCAAATTATTTTGTCAAAATCCATTAGAGACTTTAAAGATAATTTTAGAGATTACATGATTGCATCTCATGCATATCTACCTCCGCGGATTGTAATTACCAATAACAAAAAGGATTTTTCTTTTCTGGGAAAGAGAGTTAAAACCCCAACTGAATTTAAAAAACAATGTAATTACTGACCTTGAATATAGGCGAATTAGTAGGAGGTAACCATCTCCTTGAGCCCAAGGTCTTCTATTAGCTTTCTGTTTTCCTTTGTTACGGCCCTCACTCTCCCAGGTAGTTCCCGTTCTGTACCCTTGAGATCTCATATATGCCTCTAAGCATTTCAATGATCTGATCAACACTGTAAACGCCATTTTGATATAAACTCAAACGGCATTTACATAGACAACAGGTGGTAAATATGTTATGGAATAGCAACCCATATACCAGGTATTGTAACAATAGATTTCAACACAACCATTTAGTATATAATACACAATACAGTAAATCATGGAGTTTAAGATAATAACACCTGAAAAAGTAGATTCACCGGAGTATCTGCGTGCATGGGATATATATTTAGAGTCTTTTGCAGAAAGAGATACAAAAAGCCTGAACATAATTATGAAATTATTAAAAGGCAACCCCGCGTATAAGCTATTCGTTGATATTATTGATAAATATATAGTAGGAATTGGCCTTGCGTCATTCTATCCAGTCGATAAGGTCGCCTTTATTGACTACATAGGAATTTCAAAAAACTTTCATGGCAGAGGTATTGAATTGTTTATTGAAACAGAACTTAAAAAATATTCAGATAAGCTTGGATGTAAATATTTATTTATTGAAATAGATAGGAATGCTATTAAAAATGGGCTTAATGGATACACAAAGTTGCAGGTAATTACAGACATTCAATACCGGATCCCACCATGCAGAAATAATGGAACATGGAAAGAGGGTTTGCTTGGAATATTATCAGATGAAAAAATTGAATCAATTCCATTAGATTACGTTAAAAAAATTGTAAGCAGGATATATAAAGAGATCTATTTTAATATGGATGATATGCCACTAAACAAAATTTTTAATAACGTTATTGACAGATCTGTTTTAAAGGTATCCTTTTTTTCGCCTTAAAATATATTGTATCAAATCCTATCAAATTTTTCATTCTTTTTGCATTATTTGTTGTGGGTAAAGGCGTCATCCGTTATTACCTCTGGTAATTAAACTCAATGTATATGGTATATTCATTGCATGCTTATGCCATGAATCATGAATTGTTGATACTGAGAACTTTAATGCACCGTATATATCTAATGCAATATTGCATTAGATATTAATAGTGGTAACAACATATAGGGTAAGATTATTATGGATTCAGAATGCAAGAATAACACTCCACACAAG
This sequence comes from Thermoplasmatota archaeon, assembly GCA_023379385.1. Taxonomy (GTDB): domain Archaea; phylum Thermoplasmatota; class Thermoplasmata; order Lutacidiplasmatales; family JAMCUS01; genus JAMCUS01. The sequence goes on along the minus strand of JAMCUS010000036.1, from coordinate 18,267 downwards.
GTTCCTAGAGGTTTATTCAAATACCTTATTTTATCATATTTAGAGAAGAAATCATATTCTGGCGTAAAATTATTGACAGAAATAAACAGGGTTACCAATGGTTCATGGTCTCCCGGCCCTGGTTCTATATATCCAATTTTACATAAACTGTTAAATAAGAAATATATAAAAAAAGATTCTGATAATGGGGAAAAGACATACAGCATTACAGAGGATGGCAAAAACTATCTAAACACTGGAAGAAAGATGATAAAGGAATACCTCAAAAAATCTCCGTTTGTGAATATTATGGGAGAAATACTGGGAAAACGGGATATGATTTTTTTTCTCAATACGCAGATAACATCAATTTTGAGCTATTTTAGTAACAATGTAGATCGCACTAACAATAAAAAAGAATCTTTCACCGGTGAAGATCTCATAAAAATAAGAAAAGTAATAGATGATGCCATGGTAAGAATAGAGAGGATCATTGATCAAAAGGGTGATTCTGCATGAAATTATCAAAAAAAGATTCACCGTATTACAAGTGGGTTGTGTTATCCAATACCACTCTTGCAGTTCTTATGGCAGGAATAGATACGAGCATAGTGGTCATATCTTTGCCGTATATACTTAAAAGCATACTGATACATACGCCAGGTGGAAATGCGTTACCTTCCTCATCAGCATATCAGATTGCCACAGCTACAAGTTTCACATACCTGTTATGGGTTTTAATGGGGTACATGCTCATTGTTGCTACCCTTCTTCTTTTTTTTGGAAGGTTGGCAGATATGTATGGAAGGGTAAAAATATACAATGCTGGATTTCTGATATTCACGATAGGATCCTTTTTATCAGGTTTTTCTGCATTGATCATTCCAAATGCAATTATAACAGAGGGCATCCAGCTTATAATCTTTAGACTGTTGCAGGGCGTAGGTGCTGCAATGATGTGGGCAAACAGTGTGGCACTGCTAACAGATGCGTTTCCTCCTGAACAAAGAGGCCTTGCGCTGGGTACAAATATGGTATCTGCTGTTGGCGGCAGCGTTGTAGGTCTTGTCCTTGGTGGTGTGATAACAGCTTCATATTCATGGAGATGGATTTTTATAATAAACGTACCTATAGGAATTTTTGCGACGGTATGGGCATATCTTCAGCTACATGAAATTGCGCAGATAAAAAAAGGGCAGAGTCTGGATATAGCAGGTGCCTTATTATTTACATCAAGTGTAGCTATGCTTTTATTAGGCGCAACCTTTTATACACTGGGTACAATGGGCGCGGGTGCTACAGGCACTTTTCACACTGTATTTTATCCATACATGGAATATAGCTATATTGCCCTGTTGATATTCCCTGTTTTGCTAATACTGTTCATAATAAATGAATTCAAATATGCCAAGGATCCTATAATGCATATGAATCTATTCCGCAGCAGAATGTATTCTGCAGGTGTCCTCTCCGCCTCATTAAATGCTGTGGGTAGAGGTGGCGTTATGTTTCTGCTGGTGTTCCTGCTTGAAGGCGTGCATGGATACAGTGCTTTTCATGCAGGACTTGATCTCATACCACTTAGTCTGGGCTTTCTTATAGTTGGACCCATAAGTGGTGCACTTTCCGATAGATATGGTTACAGGACCCTTACTACTGTGGGGCTTGGGTTGATAAGTCTTGGTCTTCTGATATTATCGTTTCTTCCTCAGAATAGTTCGTATACCGTTATTCTGTTTGTTATGTTATTGAACGGAATTGGAGGTGGATTATTTGCCTCCCCAAACATCTCATCGATAATGAGTGCAGTTCAACCATCTGAAAGAGGCGTAGGTTCTGCAATGAGTTCCACAATGATGAATATAGCCATGATGTTGAGCATGACTATTGCATTTGTTTTTATAGGGACCTCAGTCAATGTAACTCAACTCGTTACACTTTTTGTAGGTACAACAAAAGATATACCGGCAAAAATTGTAAATTCATCGTTATATCAGAGTCAATGGATAAGCTTTATGCATGCCTTTCACAGTGTATTTATAATTTTTACCGTGCTTCTTTTGATAGCCATGATTCCATCTATACTCAGACCGAAGGGCAAGGCAAAATAGAAAAACATATACCTGTTAAAATTTGAGAAATGTTTTCTTTCATCTATTTTCTCTCATTTAAATATATATTAATTAGGTTATTTTGGTGCAGTATTCCAAACAATCCAATAATAATTTGGGCAAATTTTAATAATTATGAGATTTATAATGTAGTAATGAGCAATTCATGTGTATTCTGTGATATTATAAAGAAGACAGCAGAAGGATATATCGTGTACGAATCGGACAGAGTAATTGCGTTCCTGGATAAATATCCCATTACCAAGGGCCATATACTTGTTGTCCCTGTAAAACATTACGAACGATTCATAGAAATGGAGCAGGTTGACAGGTATGCATTAATAGATAGCATAACAATCATAACCAAAAAAGTTGAAAAATTAACGGACAACTACAATATAGGCATGAATCAGGGTGAATATGCAGGTCAAATAATATCTCACATACACTTTCACATAATACCAAGATATCCCAATGATGAGAGGAGTTTCAACCATAGAACAATTCTCAAAGACAGTATTGCAATGGATGTGGTAAATATTTTAACAAAAATGTAACAGTAAATCAAATATTTTTTTCAAACCATTTCTCTATCTTTTTTATATTTTTATCCCGCTTCTTCTTATCTTTATAACTTTTATATTTTTCATGTATAATCAAATACATCCCGACCAGGATGGATACAAAAATTATAATCATGCCGTAGTTAAAATATCCGAAATAATCCGTCAATGTTATTGAGTACGATATGGAGAATGAACCATTTCCTGTTACGGGATAGAACAGAAATGCGTAGGTCTGCCCATCCTTCAAATTATAACCGAATGAACCGGTAAATCCAGCACCATAGGAAAGAAGCGTTAAATTTCCTTTTTGAAGAGAACTATTAAAGCTATTCCACATATTAAGATACGTAATGGATACAAGAACCTCTTCATCAGAATGCCATGAAACATGGACTGTACTCATAAAACCAGCCCTGACAGAATAAAAGTTATAATATTTTAATGTAGATATATTAAAAGAGGCGCTATTTACATAACTGACCGGTATTATCGATACTATAACCCCTATTATAACAGCTACAATGGTAAAAGCAATCAGCGTATTTTTATTCATTCTATATCATATTGAATAGGTTCTACTATATATATATGTTTTTTTGATAATGATGTTATTATGATTTATGTCAACCATGCTGGTAAGATATATCTTTAATATCTCATTTTCATATTATCCGTGGTCCAATAAGTTGCCACAATATTAAACCAAATACGATTATAGTAGTGTATACAAGAATGGCATCGGCTAATTTGCCCATGTGCTCTTTTCCTCCTTTAATGTTTATTTTTTCAAGAATATAGGTAACGGCATCATGATATATGTAACTGCCATCTAAAGGTATAGCCGGTAATGCATTTGTGAATGCCAGCATAAGATTTAACCAGAATAACCAGTAAAACATATTTACAATTCCCCAGAAATATAAAGAAGGCATAAATGAGAAAACCCCATTTATTGTATAAAAATTGGTAATATAGGAAGGAATCGGTTCTAATCCAAAGAATGGCATAGTTATGAATGCGAGAAAACCAAATACAAAGTTACCTGCAAATGGATTTTTAATAAAATTGAGAAATACATTCGGTGGTACAGTAGACGACACAACTCCTAAGAATGATATATTCCTCTGGCTAACATTACCACTGTATATAGACCTGTTGGACATAACAACTGTTGCCGTTACAAGGTTGCGCAAGGTATGCGACCAGTATTCCAGAGAGACATTCTTTCCAGGTTTTGTTGAATTAACAGCTTTTATAAGAATCGTATAATTATTTATTGTGTAATTATTGATAGATATCAATACATCACCTCCAGTGATTCCTGCATTTGCGGCCGCACTGTGTGGTATAACGCCATAAACTGCAAGACCAGTTGGTGTAACTGGCTGTACGGAGGTTGTGATCAACAGCATAAAAATGAGTAAGGCAGAAACAGCCATAACCAAGTTTATACCTGGTCCAGCCGCAGCGACTCTGGATCTGACAGATCTTTTTACACTCTTTAGCTCTTCATCATCTGTTTCTACAAAAGCACCCATAGGTAAAATTAAATAAAGTATGCCCACTGATTTTATCTTTAAGTCATACGATTTTGCAGTGAATCCATGAAAGAATTCATGCACTACAACAGCTATAACAAGAGCAATTATCCCATAAACAACAGGAATAAATGGATTTATACCCGGTATTCCAATCATCTCTGTTGGTGATGGTGCTTTAGAAGGTGGTATCTTTGATACAAGAGTAGCCTCCCATACGAGCAGGTATACCATAACCACCATGAGAAAGGATACTATACCAATTGCAATGGTTCCGAAATAATGCCATATCTTTTTATGTGATGCTATTTTTTCAATGTATCCAATACCCTTTGTGGACCTTATCATTAAAAATGGTCCTAAAAGTGATATGTGATGTTTATCCAAATATTTTTTTTTCCATAAAACATAAAGAGCAACTATATAGATAAGAAATATTATTAAAAATATAAGATAACCATTCATTTTATCCACCATGGAATGTAACTACACTGAATAAATGAAAACACTCACAGACACCAGGAAAAATAAAATTCAAATCAACAACCACCGGATAGACCAATGTATTCAAAATATTTATAGAAATCCCTTAACGGATTTATTTTTTGTTAAGGTAGCTGCTCTTGCAATTCCAATTGGAGTTAAAAAGAAAATATCCTTTTTTGTGCTATAACCCACCACATAATTTTCTTTAGATCTTACAAACCTCTTTTCCTCTAAATTTCTGAGAAGTATTGAAACGTTGGATGTAGGCTCTCCTATTTTTTTAGCTATGCCATTGACTGTGAGGTATGACGGAGATTCGTATCCATCAATTCTCGTACCTTTAGCGTTCTCAAGAAGATAAACCAAAATCTTATCAACAATCTCTTGCATTTTACCTTCATCCATATTATCTTATAAAGTGTAGGTTCATCTATATTAAGGTTGTTCACACATCACCAGCAATGATGCTATCATGCACCTTTTTTATAATCTCTCTTTCTGTTTCTGTAGTTATCCTCCTTTCTGCATCAGATAAGCTGCACCAGATCGCTTTATCAAAAATAGGCTCGAGTCTAATTTTACCATCACATTTAGCTATGTAATAGGTAACTTTTTTATTGACATTCACCAGCTTTACAGGATCATAAAAGGAATATGCAATGGTACCTACAGGCTTTACAATTTTTTTAACCTTTAAACCCGTTTCCTCTTCTGTTTCTCGTATAGCAGTCTCTATTTCAGTCTCACCGTCATCTATATGACCTTTTGGAAGACACCACCTGTCTTCATCAATTTGATGAACAAGCAGTACGTGCATATCATCATCAACAATAACTGTTCCGGAAGAAAATTCATTTACCGTTTTAACTCCTGGCACAGGTTCCTTTGTTAATTTCATATTTAACACCTTGAATACAAATCACTATTATATAAAATCATCTAGATTACTGCTCTTTTTTATAACACGTGATTTATCCGTTTTTTCTATGCTTTCTGAGTCTATATTGTCAAAGGTTTTGAATGTTTTCTGAGTTGTTCCACGCATGAGAACCTCTTCCGTGTAACCAAAAGGCTCTGTAGCTCTTGCTATCGTCTGAGAAACACGTTTCGCATAATATTCATAATCAGGTATTGCATTCAGCGGTTCACCCTCTATATATGGCTCAACTTTCTGTGGTGTTTTTGATGCATCTGTAACAATCCATGATACCTTCATACCAGGTATTACTGTATACCCACGTTTTTTAAGAGCATTATATACGTTAAGAGAGACAATGGAATCCTTTTCCTTGTAGGTATCTATGTCCTCTCTTACACTTCTGGATATGACTAACTTTTCGATTTCTACCTTTCCTTCCCTTACATTATTTATAAGCTCTCGTGCCTTTTCCAGCAATTTATCACTATTTCCATCCAGTATAGTATCGAATATAACAGATAACGCATAGCTCTGGTAATCAAAGGAGTCTGTTCTTCTCATTTCATAACCTCTCACAATGGTCATTTCTTTAGGCCATACCACTCTCCCGATGTACCTCTTTTTTTTACCATGACTGTAAAAGCTCTTCATAACATATTGAAATTCTAATGTTGCACCACCTTTGCTGAACATATCTGAAAATTTAGTTCCGATACTGACAGATTCATCAAGTGAGCTGGCTTTTGTATTTACAAAAACACTATCAGTATCTGAATATATTATTTCATAATTGTTTTTTTCTATCTGATCTATAACATTTCTTATTTCTGATCTGGCAAAGGAGGTTATACTGCCACCTATTTTTTTATCGGTGAATCTGTAAAAAGAAGATGCAAAAACTCCATAAAAGGAGTTCATCAGGATTTTTATTGTATACTGGAGCCCGTCGTGATATCTTCTTTCGTTGCTATCTGTTGTGATATCCATCTGACGTTTATGTTCATCTCTCTCCTTCATAAGTCTTGATAAAAGCGTTGGTATAAGTCCAACTTTTACATCTTTAGATAAGAAATTAACATTTTCAACAGGGCTTTTTATTGTTCCAGATTGATTAAGTGTTGTAAAACATATATTTTTTGAAATTATTATACTGGGATACATGGATTTAAAATCCAAAACTACAATCCAGTTATAAATTCCTGGCTTCATTTCATGTACATATCCACCTTCAATCTGTTCATCATTATCTGAGTTATAAAAATTCATAGGAACGCCAATCATATTTCTATCCGCTTCCCTTATAAGTAATGAGTCTATAAATAATGAAGTTCTTCCATTTATAGAATCATCCAGATTAAGCTTTGAAACGATACCCATATCAATACCCATCTCAACTCTTTTCAACTTTTTCAATATCTCAAGAGCTAGATATGCGTCGTTTATGCAGTATTCAGTAACTTTATCCTTACTACTCTTCCATTCATTATCAATATCAGTTCTGTTGACATCCATTTTTCTAAAATTGTCTCCCAAATAAGTTCTTGAAACATATTCAAGTGTTTCCTGCTTAGGTCGAATATGCATTTTAATCTCCCACCACGCATCTATGAATACCCTTCCATAAAGACGCCATAACCGTTCATTTTTGGTATTTGCATATGGTTCAGATCCATCTCTACCAATTTTTAGCTTAATATTGCATATACTGGCTCTCTTCATTAAATGAGGCAGATCATAACCACCAATATTGTATCCGGTTATTATATCTGGGTCTATCTCATTTATCTTCTTTACAAAATTATTCAAAAGGTCTCTTTCGGCATCTAGAACGTTGCTGAATTCATCAATCTTTATAGATATTGCCTCCTTGTGTACCTCCGTATTACTTTCGTTGCCAGAATCCCATATAGCTAGTCCTATAACATATATCATTCCTGTCTCTATGCTATTCTCTATATCTATGGAACAGTACCTTAGGTTGGGTTTGAAAGGGTTTATGGACTTTATATCAGGGTCTTTGGTGATATCTTCTCTGGATGACGATACCTCTGTATTCATTACAATATCTGTATTGTATTTTCCATTGAAATTATTATTTATTACACCGGTAACATGTACAAATAACGAAAGATCAAAATCATACATAAATCTCAAATAAAAAGGTATGTCCGCCGCCAAAACTGAATATCTATCTCCTGATATTAATTTGTAAAATTTCTCCCTGAGTTCAGGAACATAATGTGGTAGCTTAGATACAACCTTTATATAGTCCCTTTCACCGTTCGGTACAAAAAGTTTTACAGGATTATTACTGATATGTTCTATCTTCGGATCTGTTACACGCAATATGTCCGGTACATATTCTACATAAAAATAAGGCTTAAATCCATATACCCTGACAACAATAGATTTGTTATCTTTTGTTCTACCATACAACTCAATAACAGCTTTTTCATGTTCCACCTTATAAGTCCCAGATAGTATAAGCAGGTCATAACTACTTTGTTCCATAATATCATATAGAATAGATCAAAAATATACTTTTCCCATAACAGAATTGATTATTTTGTTTTTGTTATAGTATATGATACATGCTAATATTCATGATTTTGCATAGCTATGGTTAAATACATATGTCTTTAACTGTAAGGTTACGATTTTTGTTAACCATGTCCGCCTTTGGATGTTATCATCTATCTGATGCTTAAACTTCTTGGGTATAACCATGTACCCTCTATCCCGTTCCCTCTCAGTTAGGGGATTGCTTTATAGCTTGACACACTTTGCTTGAATTTTACGTTGTGTCTGCAACCATATATCCATATCAGTTACGTATGCACATACGCAACCTCATTTTCGTTAATTGCCAATCCGTACCCTTGACCCATTCAGGCCTTTTTTAGTCATACGGATAAGCTCACAATTCGGACTATCATATAAAATATTAAATAGTTGCGTAATTAGTATGATGTATCTCCAATTTTTATGGTTAACATGATACATAATTAATGCATATACAGTTATCATAACTTATGATCATATAAAAAAAGTTATAAAAATTTTAGGATAAAGTTATTTTCCTTGTAGAACAAATACAAAATCAAAATAATACTATTATGTAATAAATATAACATAGTAGATTATCAACGTAGTATGTATGATGAAAAGCCATACTCCTTCAACGCTATATAAGTAGCCGATTGTGAAATCAACCTGTTATCTATCACATGCTTTTCAATTTCCTCGTATGGAATATTAAGAAAATCCAATAATCTTTGAAGTCTATCTACAGTAAAAGGCTGATATCCAATGAGAATCTGTCTTACACTCCAACCGGGGTGTATCTTAGATCTGTACCCCATAATTCTACCGACCTGATTGATACTACCCGCTTTGTCTATCGCCGTTTTGATGATCATTGCCCTATATTTTGGCTCTATCCATATCTTGGACACTCTTCTCCTTATTCCAAAATATTCCAATAACGATGAACCATAATCTTCGCTCATCAGATGTATATAATAGATATCATGCTATAAAGTTTTTTTGCTTTTTTCTATGCCGATTATATACCGTTACGAGAATAAATTTTCAGATGACGCAGTTCTATTATACTATCTTGTTTTCTCACTACAATAGTTATAAAGTATTATTTCACAATGCCCATGTGGGTAATACAGATATAAACTTTTCAGTGCTTCGTGGGTTCAACGTAAAATAATACAAGAAATTATTATCCATATAACGGCATATAATTGGCATAGGCTTTTTCGTAAGAGTTCAGTGCATTGAAGTTAAAATTGTTACTAGCTCATTTGATATATGCAGTAATTTACATTTATATTAAAAAATAACCTAAATTTTTGAAATTCAGATAACTGAATCCTTACGCTTTTTCTATGACAATCATAAAGGGTTGAGTCATAATCTCATGGAGACAGAATACCAGTATAATCCTAACCATGTACTGGGTAAATGCGTTATACAAATTGTAATTATACTGCCTATTTCATTATGTTTTCGGGCAACCCAATCACCTACATCTACCACTGGTTTCACCACAAACCTTTTATTTACACGGATCTGTTAAGTGAATTATGTATGTAGGAATTATTGTAAAATCTACGTCTACCAAAGTAGAAATTTTACTAAATAGAACATTGGAATTAGGAGAATTTTTAATAATAAAAGATGAAAAATATAAAAATATATTATTCAAAATTGTAGGGCTGGAATATAGAACTGAAGCGTTAGATGAGATAGACTATTCAGACATTTATCCCTTATTGAATGAATCAGCTGGTGAATATAAAGGCAATAGCTATTTAATAGCAGATTGCAAGCCTGTGTGCATAATAGATGAATCTGGTATAAGAACCGTTAAGACAATTCCTAGGTTATATTCAAAGGTTAATACTGTATCTGAAGAAAATATGAAATTTTTATACAAAAATGGTATTTTTATAGGTAAACTTAGAAATGGTAGCGATTCAATAGATGTTGATGTAAAGATTGATTCCAAACTTTTCATACCTCACCACATCCTTATATCTGCAAATACAGGAAAAGGAAAAAGTAACTTGCTGAAGGTTATGTTGTGGTCAATTATTGAAGAGAGCAATATGGGTGTTATAGTCATGGATCCACATGGAGAATATTCAGCCTCTTTAGAAAAACATCAATTATTCAATGACAGGGTAAGGGTTTACTCTGCACAGCAGAAAAATAGTGCCGAAACACTTGTAATAAATACTGACACAATACAACCATCTCATTTTGAGGGTATAATGTCATTTACTGACGCACAGATGGACCTGGCATATATACTGTATAAGCAAATTGGAAATGAATGGATCAGAGAGTTGTTCAATGACAACAATCCATTCATAAAAGAACTAATAAATAACAGACAGGTACAACCCATAACGGTAAAAACTCTTCAGAGAAAAATGATGAGTCAGTTAGGCTTAAAAAAGAATTTTAAAGGAAAGGTATTTACAAACGAACCTGGAGTAGGAGAAAATACCATAAATAATATTGTCAAACACATACTGAATGGTATGTCTGTTATTATAGATACCTCACGGCTATACGAAAATGTAGAAATGCTTATTTGTGGTATTGTTGCCAGTAATATCTTTGTAAGTCAGATGAATTCAATGGAAGATAAGGGAATTCAGAATCTAACTCCGGTTGCCATTGTATTGGAGGAAGCACCTAAGGTCATAGGGGATGCGACAGGTGGGGAAAATATTTTCAAGAGAATTGCAAAAGAAGGAAGAAAGTTTGGCATCGGGTTAATTGCAGTTACACAGATGGCATCCCTTATACCAAAGGAGATATTAGCAAATATGAACACAAAAATAATATTGGGAAATGATTCCGCGTCTGAAAGATCTGTTATAATTAACTCTGCGCCTCAGGATCTTAGTCAGGAAGATAGAGAAATTGCAACCTTAGAAAAAGGTGAAGGTATAATCAGTTCTTCTTTGTTAAGTATTGCTATTCCATTTAAAGCTCCACTTATTGAGTCCTTTTATAAAAATAAAACAGAAAAACGGATTGAATTGTAAATTATTACATGTTTATCTGATTTTGCGTACCACGTAACTTATCAATATTCTCTTTCAGGTCTTCATACAAAGGGTCTATTTTTATTGCACTTGAAAAATTGTTCAATGCATTAATTTTATCGTCACTTAATGCATGGGCGATTCCTTTTATATTCTGCAGCAGCGGTTTTAGAGTCTCATTTACGTTAAACATTTCTATTATCTCTATGATGTCTGTATACCCTTTATTCATGAATAATATGTATATGTACAGCAGGAGGCTGTTTATACGCCCATTTTTTATAGTGATATTTTTTAATTTATCCATATATTGGATATCTATTTTTTCATTTTTTTTAAGGTGTTCCAATATATACGACAACAGACTATCAGATAGATAACTTCTATCATCATATTTATAGGAAATTAACGGACCATACTCTGGATTTTTATGGATAATCTCCTCAACCATGTCATACTCTCCAATTCTTATAAGTGCATCTATCTCACTGACTGTTTCGTTCATAATCGGTGTTATTTTATCCATTTTTAACTTTACGTCATCAATATACTGGGTAGGTGCATTCATATTTACAAGTTCAGAATATAACTTTTCTACTAATTTATATTTCTTTTTTTCAAAGAGTGTAATAGCGTAAAGATATACTATATCTGCTCTTTTCATTTTTACGTAAAGTGATTCAAGAATTTTTTCTGCATCATCAAAAATTTTATTGTCATATTCTATTATAGCCAGATTAACATAGGCATCAATAAAATCAGGGGCCTGTTTTATTGCCTTTTTATACATATTAACTGCCATTTCATAGTTGCCGGTTCTTTTATACATAACTCCGAGATTGTTTTCTATTTCTGGTGTGGGTTTCACATTCATTGCATTGTTGAGCAAATCTATGGCATCATTCAATCTATTTATATTATAAAGAGCAGCTGCTTTGTTTATATATGCATTCATTTCATATTTATTCATATTAATTATGATATCATAACACTCTATTTCCTCTAAAAATCTGTTAAGTATATGGAGCGTATTTGCTAAATAATACCAATTTTCAACTTCTGATGGGTTTGCTTCAGTTGCATTTCTGTATGCTTCCAATGCCTTTTCAGGTTCATTATTATTAATATATATTCTTGCCATTCTTATCCATACAAGGTCCATTTCAGGTTTTATTTTAACAATTTCGTGATACAGCTCCATTGCCCTGTTGTAGTTGCCCTCCTTCTCGAATTGCTCGGCATTATCTATCAAATTTTGATAATATTTTTTTGACGGTAAAGCAGGTTCATTGCCAATACTAGGTTCATTAAAAATTCCTCTTTTATCAAGTAATTTTAAAAATGGATCGCCCGATATAACAGCTATGCCTTTACCTGTAAATTCTTTTTTTATATCGTCAGGAATCTCTATCATTGAATAAATGCACAGCATTTTATCCTCTTTTTTGGATTCCACAGCTATGTTATCAACTATATTTTTATCATATTCATCTTTAAAAAATAAAAAATTAATTTTTTTATTGTTGACCGGGTCTATCCCATTTATAAAAACATAATTTTCATTTGATTTTATGTTTAAATGTGTATATCCATCGAACTCCACAAATCTTCTGCATACATTAACGAATTGATCTACATTCAATTTCATAAAAACACAACATTTAGGTTATTGCATCCTTTTCAAATTCCTCTCCACATTTTGGGCATTTTACAAGATAGCAATCCCCTATATAGGAAGAAGGACAACCATTGCAGGCTGTAACTCTACCGTATGATACGCTGAATTTAAATCCACAATTTTGGCATGTAATTAGAGACATTCACACCTCTGCATGTTTCAATGCTTCATGGCATTTGCATGAATATTCATCAGGAATACTGGGTATAAGATGCTCTAACAAGATATAAGCTTTGTTAATATTATTTTTCATAACAGTTACTATCTCTTCCGCTGTTACAGCATTGACCTTCCATGCGTCATAGTCTGTTATCATGGATATAGAAAGATAACATATCTCCATCTCCCTGGCGAGTATTACCTCTGGTACAAGAGTCATACCTATAACGTCTCCAAAATTCATGAAATATCTACTTTCTGCTCTGGTAGAAAAGCGTGGGCCCTCAATAGCAATATAGGTACCTTTATCAATGTATGGTATGCCCAATGAATGCAGAGACGATACCGATGCCTCCCTCATCTGCGGACAGAATGGGTCTGCAAGTGATACATGAAGACTTCTTCCTCCGTTGAAATATGAATAATCTCTTTTTTTTGTAAAGTCTATAAACTGATCAGGTATTATCATATAACCTGGTTTATACTCCTCTTTCAAAGATCCTACTGTTTGAACAGATATTATCCGGTCAACTCCAAGTTTTTTAAATGCATATATATTTGCTCTGTAATTTACTACGTGTGCTGGAAATTCATGCTTCTTACCATGCCTTGCAATAAAATAGATCTCTTTACCGTTATATTCTGCAACATCTATCTCTGATGAAGGCAGACCAAAGGGCGTTTCAATATGTTCTGTTCTATTTTTTTTTATAAATGATAAATCATAAATACCAGAGCCACCTATTAAACCTATTTTAGTAGACATCATATCATTATCAACATCTATTGATATTAATCTTTCTACACAATGAGATGCGAAATACTGCCCAGTATTTGAATATATTAACCGTACCGATAAAAGTTAGAATATACCTAAAAACATTAAAAATCTGAATTAATAATAGAACAGAATAAATAGTGTGCCATATCACACAAATCTTGTATGGCAAACAGAACATTCCTTATCCTTACTGTTTACTATACTACCACATTTTTCACATCTATATTCTATAACGTTTACTTTCGGGTGAACAAGAATCTTACCAATTCTCTTTTTCAGTGGTGGTAATTTAATATTTTCACCAAAAGATTTCTCAAGTTCCTTTTCAGAATCTTCAACCTCTTTGGAAATGTTTTCTAAATCTTTATTTTTTTTATCTTCAGGTATTGTATCGGTCCATCCACAGCTTGGGCATCTACTGCCACTATCCACCAATATTGTATTGCATCTTGGACAATGATTGCTCATTTCCTCAAGTTCCAGTTCGAGTTTTTTAATTTCCTCAAGTTCCTTCTTTAAATCATCTGGAATAGACATCACATTACCATCTTTGTTGCTCATTACCATCCCCACACCATATATCATTAAATCTACACCAAGTCAACACATTATTCTTAAATATATACATCTTAAATATATATTTAAATGTTTCATATCTGTTTATAACGTTAATGAATTATAAGAATGATCCTATGTATTAACCTTCTGTTTTTCAAAACCAAGGATAGAAAACAATGTCGCTATAATGAGAAGAATCATTGCTACAGTAAAGGCAAATCCCTGGCCTATTAAGTAACTGCTTGATAATGCCGATGGAAGTTTTCCGTTAATATTCCCTACAAAAAGTTCATAAACAATATAACTTGGAATTTGACTGCTAACTGCTATTATAGCAAGCACGAAGCTCATAATCATACCTGTATTCCTAAAGGAATTCATTACACCAGATACAACACCATATTCTCTAGAGGATGACATTATAATACTTGTATTTGCTGGCCAGAATAAACCGCTACCAAATCCATACAGTGCTTCTATTACGGATATTGTTAATAGTGTTGTAGTGGTTGTCAATCCTATTAACAGCAATAGAACTGATGTTTGAATGAGTAAGCCAAATGTGGCAACAACTCTAGCACCTATCTTATCTGATAATATTCCTGCAAATGGGCCCACTATTGATGTTACTATTGCCATAGGAACAATAAGATATGCTGCTTTCAAAACTGAAAGACCCATAATCCCTTCAAGATAAAAAATCAATAAAAAATTAACACTGAAAAGAGCCAAAGATTGGATAAATGCAGTTATAAGTGAATAGCTAAACGCTCTATTTTTAAAAAGGTAAAAGGATATTATAGGATCTTTATAGGATTTTTCCCATAGAAACCAGAAAGAGAATAAAAATGGAGATATTATAATCAATATAAGCGTTACAGGATTGCTCCATCCATAGAGCATTCCATATGTTATGCCCATAAGTATGGATAACAGTCCAGTGGTAAATAATATCGCACCTGTAAGATCAAATGCTCTTTTTTTTGTTTTATTTACACTTTCCCGTAATGTTTTATATGCCCATATTGTTCCTAAAATACCTATTGGAACATTAATAAGAAAGATCCATCTCCAACTTGTATAGGTAATTATAACACCACCCAGTATTATACCAAGAACAGATCCAATACCCCATATTATAGAATTTATACCAAACGCCTTGCCCAGTGATTTTCCCGAAAAAGCTTCTGATAATATTGCAAAGGAGTTGGCTGTTAATAACGCTGCACCTATTCCTTGAATAGACCTTGACATAATCAGCATAGACCCATTTATTGACAGACCAGATAATCCAGAACCTATTATAAAAACTACAAATCCAATATTGTATAGTTTTTTCCTGCCATATATATCAGATATCCGTCCCAAGCTGAGTACAAAGGAGGTATTTATTAAAAGATATGCAATCACAACCCATACCATTGTAATGAAATCTGTATGGATGTCCTTTGCTATAGGAAAAATAGCAAGTATTACTATTGTACTATCTATTGCAGACATTATTGTACCTACAGCTGTTACAGATAATGTTTTCCATTTATACTCCATTGAAAACTAAGATTATTAAATCCATATATAATATTATGTGATATTGTTGTTCTGTTGAAATTTTTTTGAATGCCAGGTGTCATTGACATCTGATAAATAATGAAAATTAATGTATGGATGTGTTAAATAATAATATGCCTGTTTAAATTATTTATTGATTCAGTTTTAATTAATGTGAATGGGTATGTTAATCATGAACATATCCTATGCAACAAGACACAATGGCATGGAAGAGATGCTAGCAATAAAAAATAAAGGAATAACCGTAGTCACCAGAAAGAAAATAAATAATGAACGCAAGATATAAAGACCAGTATAGCATACATTCACAAATTTTTTTTTAAAATTCTCATGGAAGATCCGATATAAAATATTAATGTATTAACCATGAAACAGTAAAACAATAGGAAATAACTATGCCAATTATATGTAGTTATATTAATAATAATTTCTTGTATTATTTTACGTTGAACCCACGGAGCACTGAAAGGTTTATATTTGTATTACCCACGTGGATATTATTGTGATACTTTATGACTGTGGTTGTAAGGAAAGAGAAGAGGAAAAATAGCAGGGTACATTACAAATTGTACGATGTGAAGAGAGTCAATGGAAAGGTAAAATCAAAATACGCTTGGTACCTGGGGAAAGATCCCAGACCAAAGAACGAGATATCTTAGGAGAGATGTGCAGTATATGCATAGACTCATAGATATAGGTCCATAACCTTTTTGTGGTAAATGGTTGAAAAATAGGTCTAGGATTTTAAGGTATGGTGGTGTTTTTGCAAGCGGGACATTGTATAGGCACCCCCTTGTAGGACAGAGGTACTGCAATTGTATTGCCACAAACATTGCAACGTGTTTGAAAATATTGGCTTTGGAGTTGGTTGTAAGCAGGTGTATTATACTGAGTTGGTGGTGCAATTTGCTGTTGAGGTGGATTATTTTGGGGTGGATTTTGTTGCATATTTTGGTTCATTGGCTGTACACCCTTAGGTGCTTTTTTCCTCCTGTACATTACAAGTAGTATTAATGCTATGACTACTCCAATAACTACAGCTGCTATTATAATATAATCATTTAGACCCAACTGCGATGATGATCCAGATTCTGTGAATGTTATTGCCTGCTTGATGTTATTACCATTGACTGTAATGCTTCCTGATGCTGGAGATGCTGAATATCCTGATACGTTACTAACAGTGTATGAGTATGTTCCGTTGGTAAGGGAGAAGGAGTATGATGTTCCAGTTATTGCCCCTGAATCCACGCCATTGCTGAGATTGACATACCACATAGTTCCTGAGGGTAATCCGGATTCTGTGAATGTTACCGGATACTCCGCCGTTTTAGTTGTTGTGGCGATTATACTGATTGTTCCAGAATTATAATTTGTAACGTACAGGTATCCGTTGCTGGAGTCAAAGGCTACTCCACCTGGCCATGATCCAACCGCTATGGTAGCTATTACAGTATTATTTGCACCGTTGATCACCGATACGTCGCTAGACGTATAATTTGTAACGTACAGGTATCCATTGCTGGAGTCGTAGGCTACTCCCCATGAATCTGATCCAACCGCTATGGTAGCTATTACAGTATTATTTGCACCGTTGATCACCCATACGTCGCTAGAACCATAATTTGTAACGTACAGGTATCCGTTGCTGGAGTCAAAGGCTACTCCACCTGGAAAAAATCCAACCGCTATTGTAGCTATTACAGTATTATTTGCACCGTTGATCACCGATACGTCGCCAGAACCATAATTTGCAACGTACAGGTATCCGTTGCTGGAGTCGTAGGCTACTCCCCTTGGTTCTAATCCAACCGCTATTGTAGCTATTACAGTATTATTTGCACCGTTGATCACCGATACGTCGCTAGAACCATAATTTGCAACGTACAGGTATCCGTTGCTGGAGTCGTAGGCTACTCCATATGGCCATGATCCAACCCCTATTGTAGCTATTACAGCATTAGATGCACCGTTGATCACCGATACGTTGTCAGAACCATAATTTGCAACGTACAGGTATCCGTTGCTGGAGTCAAAGGCTACTCCATATGGCCATGATCCAACCCCTATGGTAGCTATTACAGTATTAGATGCACCGTTGATCACCGATACATTGCTACTGCTGGAATTCCAATTTGTAACGTACAGGTATCCGTTGCTGGAGTCAAAGGCTACTCCATATGGACCAACGCCGTTTTGAGTATTGATAAATTGAGTATTGATAAAATTACCGTTGACAAGTGTATTATTTAATAGCACTAAAGTATACTTTACATAGCCTGCATTGGAAGAATTATTATTGCTTGAAACAAAAGGGTTTGAATACACATCATATATGGATTTTGTATTT
>JAMCUS010000035.1 GCA_023379385.1 Thermoplasmatota archaeon | reverse complement strand
AGGATACAGTCTGAATTAATAAGTTCTGTTCATAGTAAATTATATATATACATTATACCCACATATAATTTATGCAAGGTCAAAATGATAACCCTCATGTCAATCCAGATAATTTTGTCCCAAACTATATTAATAAGAATAATTTTTATATTAAATAGATGAAGTTTAAGGAATTTAAAAAAAAACAGTCAGACATTACACATCTGGTGGATGGAAGTTCTGTAAATAAGAACTCAGGTATCATAGATTTGATTGGAGATATTGACTGGTTAAATTCTGTTTTGGGATTGATTGTATCTTTATTAGATAAGGAAAATTCTGAGCTTAGTGATAAAGAGGTTAGAGATAAAATATCAGGTGTTATAGGGATCCTAAAAAAGATTCAAGCGCATTTAATGTTTATAGGAAGTGACGTGGGAAAAGGGTGTAAAAAAGGGTTATATATAACGGATGATGATATAAAATGGCTAGAAAAGATTATTGATGATTTTTATTTGATTCCGGTTCACCAGTTTATTATACCGGGCGGTTCAATACATTCCTCGCTCATACATGTAGCAAGAAGTATCTGCAGATCTGTAGAACGAAAAATGTATGATTTTGACAAAATAGATAAGGATATAAAATACATGGACAGATTATCCGATTTTCTGTTTGTTTTGGCACTCTATATCAATCAGATATTGGGAATGGATGAGCTAGTTATGGATTTTGATAGAAAAAGAAGCTAACCAGTGTATGCTATTTACGGATAAACATATTTCAAAAAAGTTCTGCATTGTTAGGTTTAACTTTTTGTAATGGACGAGGTTAGATTGGCTCCGTACTGTGCAATCTTCGTTACCTTTACATCACCGTATTGAGAAAGTATATCTACAATTTTGGAGGTTTTGCCGTATGCAAAAACAGATCTCCCGATCATTGCAACCGATGCCATACCACCATTTTTCCAGACAGCGTTAATGGCGGCCTCCATATGTTTATCCATCATATTTATTCTGCTGGAAAATTCTTTTGCTTCTCTGAATAAAGACTCCATATCCATTTTTTTGGAAAATTCAGTCATGGCATACTTTCCCCATTTATTTATTTTATTTTTCATGCTTCTGCTGGACAGAATGTTTTTCGTTTTAATTGGATCCCCTAAGGTGCATAATACGATGTCACCACTGAACAATAATTTTTTATATGAATTATGTACTGGCAATCCACCTTCAAGCAGTACGGTAACCCCACCAATAGATTCACCTATAACATCGCCCAGACCACCACGCAACTCAATTTCTGCTCTATGACTTGCAAGAAGTGCATCATTGTATGTATATCCCAAAAGCGATGAAATGGCTATGGTAGTCGAAAGGGTGCCAGCAGCACTCATCCCACATCCTTGGGATACTGGTAATTCACTTTTTATATTTATCTTTACCTTGTATTTTTCTTTATTTAAAAGATATTTTACAGCAGCTTCTGTTACTTCTGCCGGTTCTTTTCTGTCGTTTATGAATATTTCTATTTTTTGTGTTCTAGCTGGTTGAATTATTGTTTCTGCTATTGCTC
Source organism: Thermoplasmatota archaeon (assembly GCA_023379385.1). Classification (GTDB taxonomy): domain Archaea; phylum Thermoplasmatota; class Thermoplasmata; order Lutacidiplasmatales; family JAMCUS01; genus JAMCUS01. The sequence goes on along the minus strand of JAMCUS010000035.1, from coordinate 13,646 downwards.
CTTTTTTTGTGCATATGCCTACCCCCTTGGATCCTTTCTTATGCAGGTGCGGGCTGTTCGTATCTATTTCAAAGAATGCAGTTATATGACCCGGTGAATAAGCTTCTGCACTTACCATTAAATCACTTGAATATACCAATACCAAACACCTATTTTAAATATTTTATTAATAATGATAGTTAAAATATACGTTCACTGATTAATCTATTAATGTAATCAGGTGTAAAATGGAGGACAGATAAAGGTCATGGCACATAATGGCAGAGGGCTTGGAATTGATCCATCTATTAAATTGAATATAAACTGGAGAAGTTTAAAATATATACGGGAACTTGAAAGAAAGGTAAATAAATATATCAGTAGTTTACCATTAAAGAATATTACAATAGAAGAGTTTGTTCTATACATTAAAAAAAATCTGAATCTGAATGTCAATATTGAGTATGAGGATATATCACGCATATGGAGTAATGACTTTTTTGATACACCTGTTTCTGAAAGGTCTATTAAGGACATCTGTTTTATTTATCCGTTGGATATAGAAACGAATATACTCACAAAAAACGGATATTTTTATGAGTGCAAAACTCCTGTAGATAGAGATTATGAACCTTCTAAATTTTTAAAACTGAATAAAGATGAAAGAGTTCTTGAAATCTCTGATGACCCTGCACTAGCCTCTTTTATTGTATTGAAAAATTATAAATCAGGTTATAACTACGGTATTGATCTTTTTTCCTATGTATCAGATATACCATTCATAAAGCATGACGGATACAAGGCAAAAGACGATCTGTTTAATTCATATGGAATAATGGATGATAGATATGTGGAAATATTGCTCGTTATAAGGAGATATTTTTCATTCCAGGATTATCTTAAGCCAGAGATGGATGGTATTGCTATAACAGATAACAATATGGTTAAATTTCACGATATAAAAGTCGTTCCGGTACTGGATGCTAAAGCTATTTACAGGCTGTATACAGTTATACTGGCAGCATATTACAGGAATAACAGCCATTTGCTTCTTAGAAAAGTTAAAGAGATTGCGGAAAGAGAGCCTGAAAAGATAAATTCAATCCCTCCTTTTTATGGAAGGTATGTATGGGTGGAGCCTGATAAATCCATATATAAAAGCTATGTCAATCATAATCCATACACTATGGAGCACTGGGTCCTTAAACTTCTTAAAAAAAGGAGGGATATCTCTGTTCTTATGAGAGGTATAGAACAATCATGCAAAGCAGGCATGTTTAAAATATCAGATATTGCAAAAACAGATGAAGATATTGCCATATCTAATTTTCTGTTCTCTAAAAAAATTTTTATTTACAGGGCAAACGGTAATAACAATCCTCAACGTATAAAGGTAAATATAGAGTATCCAGGATATTCAAAAATATATAAATTATATATATTAAACGGCTTTCTAAAAAATAACATGGATAACTTTGAGAAAAATTATTATGTTCCTTCAGAACTATGGTATTTGAAACAGAGATTTGCAGAAGATTATAGCAGTAATATTATTGAAAGGAGATCAAACAGTAATGATAATTTGTGGGATGGGTATACAGATGAATTGTGGAGGTTACAATGACCGTAAACAATGAAAAACTTAAAGAAAATTTTGAAAGTATGCATATTATAAATAAATGGGAAGGAAATCTTCATGAAAATAACAGGCTTCCCAGATTTATTACTGAATATCTTTATCAGGATTTTGTTAAAAAACACGAAAATATGGATAAAGAAACAATCATATCCCAGTTTTATAAGTTTTTGTCTTTGAGATATCCCGAAAAAAGGGAACGCGAAAACATAAAACATAAAATAATATCTGAAAAAGAATATGCCATTATAGATGAATATAATGTAACCACAGATCTCAAGCATAATTATTACTGGCTGAATATACCATCGCTTGATATAGATAATGCCACAATATATCAGGAATTATTAGAAAAATATGACGCACTGTTAAAGGGTGGAATGTGGGGGATAGGGTTCCTGAAATACGATGATATGATATACATACCAGAAGAAAACGGCATAAAGAAGGGAATACCTGTGGTACTGAAGGATTTTGTTCCTTTTCAGTCTGTTAATACGGATTTAGACCTTTTTTTGAAAAAAAGAGAAAAATTTACAAAAGAGGAATGGATAGATCTGCTCATAAACAGTATAGGAATTAATCCAGATATTTATACAGAGAGACAGAAAATTGTATTTTTATCAAGGCTTATCCCGCTTGTAGGCAATAACATGTATACAGTAGAGATAGGACAGCGTGCTACAGGAAAAAGTTACATTTACAGAAATATTTCGTCCTATACACGGTTAATTGCCGGTGGTACAGTCTCCCCGGCCATGCTGTTTTACAATATTACCAGCAGAAGGGCAGGAGAAATAACAATCAGAGATTGCATAGCCTTCGATGAAATTAACAGAATACATTTTTATAATCCCGACGAGGTATCTAGTAAATTAAAAGATTATATGGATAGTGGTAACTTCGAAAGAGGACTTATGAAGGGTAAGAGTACATGCTCCTTTGTTTTTATGGGCAACTGTAAAAAATTTGATGGTATGTCGTCAATAGTGGATTCATTACCAGAGGTCATTAAAGATGATACTGCATTCATAGATAGATTATCTGGTATCGTACCAGGATGGGAGCTTTCAAAACTGATGAGTCCTGAAAAATCCCTTTCACACGCCTTAGCCCTTAGAACAGATTACCTTTCAGCTATTCTGCACATGCTTAGAACAGTCAACTATGAAGAGAAATTTAACGATAAGGTGGAATTGTATGGAGATGTTACAGATATATCCATAAGGGACTGGAAAGCAGTTACCAGAAACGCCTCCGCCATTATAAAAATAATATATCCAGATGGAAAGTTAAATAATGTTGACTGGAGTTTTGTGGCTACCTATGCTTCAGAACTGAGAAGTAGGGTAACGGAAATACTTCATGCAAAGTTACCTGAGGAATTTAAAAATAAAAAAATTTTATGGAAGGTTAAATAATTCTCAGATGCCACGTATCTGAAGCGATTCCTTTAATTTATCAATTTCCAATCCTTTCATGGCACTTCCTAAACCGGTTGATACACTGAGCAGAACCTCCGGGTTTTTGTAATTGGCAACAGCTTTAACAATGGCTTCAGCAACTTCAGGTGGATTTTCCGATTTAAATATGCCTGAACCAACAAATACTCCGTCTGCACCCATAAGCATCATCAAAACTGCATCAGCGGGAGTAGCTATACCACCTGCCGCAAAATTCACAGTGGGCAACCTCTGTAATTTGGCAGTTTCTATAACAAATTCAGGTTCAGCTTTGATTTCTCTGGCATATGATATGCACTCTTCATTGCTCTTGCCTTTAAGATCTCTTATAGCACCCATGATCATCCGCATGTGCCTTACCGCTTCAATAACATTCCCAGTACCAGCTTCCCCTTTGGTTCTGATCATAGCAGCACCTTCGTATATCCTTCTTAGAGCTTCACCAAGGTCTCTTGCACCACACACAAAAGGTACTGTAAAATTTCGTTTATCAATATGATAGAATGGATCTGCAGGTGTTAATACCTCAGATTCATCTATCATGTCCACACCCAATTCCTGCAAAATCATAGCTTCAGCAACATGTCCTATTCTGCATTTAGCCATTACTGGAATAGATACCGCCTTCATGATCTCCTTGATCTTCTTTGGGTCTGCCATTCTGGCCACACCTCCTTCTGCACGTATATCGGATGGTACACGCTCCAGAGCCATGACAGCCACAGCGCCTGCCTCCTCCGCAATGGTAGCCTGTTCTGCAGAGGTTACATCCATGATAACACCACCTTTTTGCATTTTTGCAAATCCTCTTTTTATGAGTTCGGTGCCCTTACGTAATTCTTCTATATTTGCATTCATATCACACCACCTACTACATATAGAATAGATGCAACATATATATAATAACACTTTATCTTTGATTTTAATATTAAAAACTATCAGAAACCATATGTTATTTAATCAATTAAGCACCAGATAGATGTCTGGATCAACACTTTTTCTTTATGGCAGAACCAGGATGATTTCAAACCACTGAACTCATACTATCTGATTATGGTAAACTACCCGCATCACAAAATGGGTTAAAATAATATACAGTTACACCATATTTGGATGTATGACCGACGTAATAACGAATATTAACTGCCCACATTGTGGTGCGCCTCTTGAAATAATGCCTGGAACAGTTGTTGTAATATGTAAATATTGTGATTCCACAGTTCATATCTCTGATAAACCGTTTATACTCAGCCATTCAATTCTTCCCTGCAAAATATCTGAGAAGGATACGGTAGAACATTTCAATAGCTGGATCAAGAGTTCAGATATGCTTTCATTCAGAATGAGACACGGAATAAAACTTGAAACATATAAATTAAAGTTGATACCATTCTGGATATGCAAGGCAAATATTAAATACAGTTATAAAGGTGTTTCTCTAAAATATGGAAATAAGATTGAAAAGGAGGAAAGTGATTCCAAAATATATATATGGAAAATTCTTGCCCATCGTGAATCTTTTTTTCCTGCCAGGGATTATGATATTCCAATGAATGCCCTTGCCCAGTACAGCATATCCATGATTCCACCCTCTGCTGAATTCTTTCCCGTTGAAATATCAGAAACAGATGCAAAAGAGGTTGGAAAAGGAGAGGTAGAAGCGTATCAAAAAGAGCTTCTTTCCAATAACGTAGACGAAATAACCAGCTTTAGCAGCGATATAACCTTCAGCGATATGGAATTAGTCCATGTTCCAATCTATTTCCTTAAATATAGATACAGAGAAAAGGAATATAATGCATACATAGATGGATCTGACGGAGAGATTATTCATGTAGAACTGCCCTCCGATACCACTTCCCTCCTCTAAAATAAGATACGTTACTGTACGGTGATTGCAATGGTAGTTACTGAATAATTTTCATGCATATCATATATGGATATTGTGCAAATAAAATTCCCTGCGGCGGTTGCATTCCATAGAGCTCTGTATTCAGAATTTCCCATGTTGGTCATAGCTATTCTATCTACGGCACTATTTCCAGAAGAGATTATTAACGTTATATTTTTTATACCACTTTCAGACAAGGCTGTTACTGTAAAATTTATCCATGAATGAACCGGAATAATACTGCCTACAGGCATGGAATATCCAGATGAGGTAGCAATCAAACTTACCCGTTTCCATGAGGTGGAGTTCAAAGCATGGGCGTAGGAGACATTTAAATGCGACACATAGGGTGCACTTACGTAAGAAAATGGAGCATTTATAAGAACAAGCCAGACTGTCAAAACAGTCATGAAAATGACACCGAAGTGGGTAATCCAGTTAAGAGGTTTATAATGGGAAATATCTATTTCTACCTTTTTTATAATAAACAGGAAGACAAAAAACCCTGCGAATGGAAGTAAAAATCCCAGAAAGGTAGCTATACCCTGTGAAAGATATCTTGAAAATAGATAGGCTATCAGTCCGAGAAGAGACCCTACAATCAATGAAATGGTTATTGCACCAGTTTCTCTCAACTCTTTCTCTATAAAATCAATAACATCAAATTCAGGTAAGCTTATCTTCTCGTCTTTATCCTCTTTTTTCAGTGCTCTCTTTGCCATCTTTTATCAACTCAATAGATAGGCATAAACAGGGATTTAATCCCTTCGCCAACAAATCACACATATCACAGACGTTACCAACAGGTATATAAATACCGGATAGTGCTCATTCATAACTGCACATTATAATTTTTACTATTACATAATCTGTTCAGATACGATTTCAGCAATGTCTTTAACCGATGTATTTGTCTCGTCACCTTTCAACGATTTAATACCATCATTTAACATGGTCATACAGTATGGACATGCTACAGCTACCACTGAAGCACCTGTTTTTAAAGCTTCTTCGCTTCTTTCTACATTTATCCTTTTTCCTTTATGCTCCTCCATCCACATTCTTCCGCCGCCGGCGCCACAGCAGAATCCATTTTTTTTGTTTCGTTCCATTTCTTTTATTTTAAATCCTGCATTTGCAAGTATCTCTCTGGGTTCTTTATAAATATCATTGTAACGTGCTAAATAGCACGAATCATGATAGGTAACTACTGCGCTACCCTTTTTCAGCTTTATCTTGTTGTCATGAACAAGTTTTTCGATGAACTCTGTATGATGTATGACCTCAACATTTTTCAGACCTAACTCAGGATACTCATTTTTGATGCTATTAAAGCAGTGAGGACAGGTTGTTATGATCTTTTTTACACCATATTTGTTGAAGTTTGTTATATTTTCATTTGCCAGGGTCTGCGCAAGATATTCATTGCCCATTCTTTTGGCTGGGTCACCTGTACATCTTTCTTCGTTCCCAAGGATTGCATAACTAACACCTGCCTTATTCAGTATATTCACAAAAGATTGTGCTATTTTTTTGGCCCTTTCATCATAGGAGACGGCACAACCTGCAAAATAGAGATATTCAAATTTTTTGCTGTTTCTGGCAATATTCACAGTGAGTTCAGACGCCCATTCTTCTCTGGATTCAGATGAGATACCCCATGGATTATAATTAGTTTCCAGGTTTCTCAAGGCAAGCTGTGCTGTTTCGGGTATTTTGCCTTTCATCATGACAAGATTCTGTCTCATTTTAATGATCTTTGGCAGATGATTTATAAAAACGGGACAGGCTTCTTCACACGCTCTGCAGGTGGTACAATCCCACAGCACCTCCTCCTTTATGACGTTATCAACTACCTCTCTTGCCGGAACCTTCTTCTTTTCATAAAGAGTGATCTTGCTCTGTCTGAATAATTCATGCTTGAGATCAAGTATGATCTCTCTGGGAGACAACAATTTGCCTGTAATATTTGCCGGACAGCTGGAGGTACAGCGACCGCATTCCGTACACGTATACATATCCAGATAGTCTTTCCATGTAAAATCTTCAATGGTTTCAGCACCGAAGGTTTCCTGCTTATCTATATCTTTAATTGCAGGTGTGATGCCTTTAGCTGGAGAGAGTGGACTGAGTAGAACATTGAATGGGGCAGTCATTATGTGAAGATGTTTGGAATAGGGTACGTACACTATAAAGGAGAGCAATATGAATATATGAATAGCTAAAGAGATATCAATAACATAACGCAATGTGGATGGATTGACTGAGGTCAGCGCCAGAGCAACTGTAGAGGATACAGGCATGTAGGCTGACGGAACATACGAATTTTTAAGCACAATATGAGCACCATTCATCAATAGAATTGTGACCATAAGAAACAGGATCATTACAAGGATTATAAGCGCCTCACTGGAAAGCATCAATCTTGGAACCTTTATTACCAGTCTTCTGGCCATGGCGTATATAACTGCTACCAGTACGAATAGAGCAAATAGATCCTCTAAAAGTACAAGATAATCAAAAAAAATTGTGTGACCAATAAGTGGAAAGGTAAAATTGGTAAATAAGGCTGTACCAAAGATGTTTGCAGTATCAAAAAAAAGTACTATGAACCCCCAGAATATCACGGCATGCATTATACCCGCTTTCTTATCCTTCAGCAGCTTTTTCTGCCCGAATACATTTACAATTACGAGATATATCCTTTTTGGAAGGTTGTTCAGTGGTTCCGCTTTTTTGCCTTGCAGCAATATTCTTATAAGTTCTATAACGCGCCATAAAAGAATGGCTAAAGCGATCGTCAGGCCTGCTGCAACAAGTAATGATTGTATGTCCATTACTCCTTCCCCTTTCTTACCTCAGCAGTAATTGCAGGCACAACCTGGAACAGATCTCCAACTACACCATAATCCGCTATCTTGAATATGGGTGCGTTTGGATCCTTGTTTATGGCAACAATACATCTCGACGACGACATGCCTGCCAGATGCTGTATGGCACCTGAAATTCCGCACGCTATGTAGAGCTGTGGTGAAACCACCTTTCCTGTCTGCCCTACCTGATAACTCTGGGGTTTCCAACCAGCATCAACTGCTGCTCGTGACGCACCTACGGCAGCTCCCATAACCTGTGCTAAATCTTCTATAATTTTGAAATTTTCAGAAGATTTCAAACCCCTGCCACCTGAAATGATGATCATGGCCTCTGTAAGTTCTATTGTAGCTCCTTTTGACTGGGAAAATTCCCTGACGTGATATCCGTCACCGGCAAGATCCCTGCTTATAACTTCAGGGGTTCCTTCAAAGCTCTTGACAGGAAATACATTCACTCTGGTAGATATAAAAAGATGTTCTGACTCAAAATAAAAGTATTCCTCAAACGCTTTGCTGGCATATATGGCTTTTTTTATAGATATGCCGTTATCCTTTTTCGTTACCATTATGGAGTCAGGCATGATTGGAGACCTGTATCTCACAGCCAGTCTGGGCAGGAGATCCTTACCCATAACGGTAGAACCCATCATAATTACATCAGATTTTGTTTCGTCGATGATGGAAGATATGGATTCTGTGTATACCTTTGGATTATACCCATTTTTATTTTTATCATTCAACAGATAGACCTTTGACGCGCCTGAAAACATGTTTACATATTTCTCTGGCTCACTACCTGCAATGACCACAGTTACCGGAGACCCGGAGGCAAGGTTCATTGCCAGTGAAAAGCATTCCTGAGATGCCTTTTTCATCTTTCCATTTCTTACCTCAGCAATTACCAGCGGTATGATATTCATAGAACCTTCGCCTCCTCTTTCAACATTTTGATCAGCTTTGCTGCAATCTCCTCAGGCGTCTGACCTTCTACCATTTTCGCGCCTTTTTTTGGTGGTGGTAAAGATAATTCTACAAGGCTGCCACCGCTTATAAACGGTGGTACAGAGATACTCTTTGCATCCAGTATCTTTACCTCTCTTTTTTTTGCCTTAAATATATTTGGCAGTGCTGGATATCGTGGCGTATTCAATCCTTTCTGTGCGCTTATCACAACCGGAAAAGAGGCTTCCACGATTTCATCGCCACCTTCCACCTGCCTTGAGGCAACAAGAGATCTATTTGATATATCAAGTTTGGTAACATTATTTATATTATTTATGCCCAGATATTCAGCAATACCGGAAGGAAAAACGCCCATACCATAGTCCACAGCCTCTTTACCGGTAAGTATTATGTCGTATGGAAGAGTCTTTATCACCTCTCCGATCGTCATAACGGTATTTATGGAATCCCCGTTTTCAGATAAAATATGGATGGCATTATCCGCACCAACTGCTAAAGCAGTTCTTAAAATATCATCTGCTCTTTTTGGACCCATTGTTATAGCTGTTACGGTTCCACCGTGCTTTTCCTTTATACGAATAGCCTCTTCCAGTGCAAATTCATCGTATGGAGATATTATATATTTAATGCCAGTTGTCTCTATTCCTTTTTTATCCTCTTTTATTTTAATTCTGGTTTCTGTATCCGGTACATGCTTTATGCATACAATTATGTTAACCATATTATTCACACCTCTTTCTCAATTTTTCTTTTTAATTTTATTGATATTCAGATAGATACTCCTTTGCAATGACAATGCGTTGTATCTCGTTTGGTCCTTCATATATCTGGAGAAGTTTCGCATCCCTCATCAGCTTCTCCACGGGATATTCCTTTGAATACCCGTAACCGCCGTATATTTGAATAGCCTCTATGGAGGCATGCATGGCTGCATCGGTAGCAAAAGTTTTTGCTATTGACGATTCCATGGTAGCTTTTTTACCTTTATCTATTAACCATGCAGCATGCCATGTAAGTAACCTGGAAGCACTGATCTCCTTTTGTATATCCGCAATTTTAAACTGTATAGCTTCAAAGCTGGAGATTGGTTGATTGAATGCGTATCTTTTTGTGGCGTATGACGCTGCATACTGCAACGCTGCTCTCCCCACACCGGTAGCCATAGCTGCTATGGTAGGCCTGGTTGTATCCAGTGTCCTCATTGCAATCTTAAATCCGTCACCTTCTGCGCCCAGTCTATTATCCGCAGGAATCCTCACATTATCAAAAATAACCTCAGAGGTAGCACTTGCCCTGTGCCCCAGTTTATTTTCCTCTTTTCCTATAGTCAAACCCTCTGCGTCTCTGGTAACGACAAAAGCAACTATGCCCTTATGCCTGAGGCTTTTATCCATTGTACCGAAAACTGTAAAAAGAGACGCCTTAGGTGCATTTGATATGAACATTTTGGTTCCGTTAAGAATATAATGATCACCATCTCTTTTTACACTGAGAGATAGATTACCAGCATCGCTTCCAGCACCTGGTTCTGTTAAACAGAAAGAGGCTAGCTTATATTCAGATGTAAAATCATTCAAAAATTTATTTTTCTGTTCTTCTGTACCGGCTATCACAATGGGTTGAAGAGCTAGACAGTTAGCAGCGACAGTAGTGGTCATACCGGCACAACCGGTTGACATCTCCTCTATGACAATGCACTGGTCAAGAAGGGATAATCCAGTACCCCCATACCTGGATGGAATATTGAGGTTTAGAAGCCCTGCCTCATACATCTTTTTATATATCTCTTCCGGAAACGTACCTTCATGATCGTACCTGGCTGCAACTGGTAAAATTTCGTTTTTGGTAAATTTTGCGGCGAGGTCCTGTAATAGAACCTCCTCCTCTGATAATTCAAAATCTATCATGTGATTCTGTAATTAATCTACATTTAAATAGATTTTCCACTAATTTTTTGTAGATTTGATTCTACAACCAAAATTTTGGATGAATGATGACTGCTTAAAGAGCAGCAATATAATCCTCATATGATAGTTTGAATTCGTCCTGTGATTTAATAGTACCTCTGCTGAGAAGAACCTCTCTTGTTAATAACCAGTACACAATAGCCAGAGACATTCTTCCTTTATTATTCGTAGGTATAATCAGATCAACATGTTTTACTTCATTGTTCGTATCACAGAGTGCTATAACAGGAATGTTAATACTGACAGATTCCTGAAGTGCCTGATGATCAGATTGCGGATCTGTAAGAATAACCAGCTTGGGCTCAAAATATTCAGGTAAATTTGGATTCGTTAACCTGCCCGGTATAAACCTACCCGCAACGACCTTAGCACCTATATTTTCAGCAAACAATCTGGCTGGTTTATGTGCATACTGTCTCACTCCTACTACAATAACAGATTCGGGTTCTGCTTTTGCTATAAACCTGGCTGCAGTTCGTATTCTGGTATCGGTCTCCTTGATATTAAGAACGTATAAACCATCACTTCTTTTTTTGTAGATGAATCGTTCCATTCCCATGCTTTTTTGTTGCGTTCCGATGTGCACACCAGCCAGTGTATATTGCTCCTCGCTGACAAGCATGCCACTCGCAGCCTGTCCCTCAATTTGAACATTACCTTCCATAAGATCACATACTCCTATTTTCATCAATTTTTATCAATTCATTCAGTTTAGCCACTCTTTCACCGCCCATAACGCCTGTTTTTATTGCGTATGCTCCGCATCCAACTGCTAAATGGGCAATAGCATTATCGCAGCTTTCTCCACTTCTATGAGATACTATATTCTTATATTTATGCATAGTGGCAAGTTTTATAAATTCAATGGTATCACTTAAGGTTCCGATCTGATTTACCTTGACCAGCACAGCGTTTGTAGACCCCTTACCAATTCCTTTTTTTAATCTCTCTGTGCTGGTTGTATATAAATCGTCACCTACAATTACAGTCTTATTACCAATTTTCTCTGTCAATTGAGCAAAATGATCAAAATCATCTTCATCAAATGGATCCTCAATTAATTTAATGTTATATTTATCAGCAAGATCCACCATGTAAGAAACCTGTCCATCTCCGTCAACTGTTTGCTCCCTGTACCTATAGAGACCATTATTATAAAATTGAGACGCAGCAAGATCCAGAGCCGGGTATACCTCAAAACCCTGCTCCCGTACATAATTACAGCTCTCTGACAAAACTTCAAGCGCCTGAATATTGCCTAAAGAGGTGACCCATCCACCTTCATCACCTTTGCCTATAGCCTTCATACCCTTCTCCTTTAATTTCTCCATAATTACCTTATGCACCATATAATTTGCCTCTACAGACTCTCTGGCTGATTTACCCATTGCCAATGAAAGATATTCCTGAATGTCAGGGCCTCCGACCGCGTGCCTTCCACCGTTCATGACATTACCCAAGACATACGGTATTGATAATTTTGTACCCGTTAACCTTCTGATATATTCATACAATGGAACTGATTCTTCAATAGCAGATGCTTTTGCATAGGATAACGAAAGTACAGTTGTCATAGCACCTCCTATATTGGATAAATTTTCTGTTCCATCAAGTTCGTGAAGAAATTTATCAAACTCTTTCTGTTTTCCAAATTCCCATTGCAGCATCTCTTTTTTTATTTTACTATTAAAAATAGATAGGGAGCTATCTACACCACCGTTTGGAAATGATGCTACCTCTTTTTTACCGGTAGATGCACCACCTGGTGCTATTGAGGATACAATTCCGTTGCTGGTAGTAATCTGGCACTCAACTGTTGAACTACCTCTGCTATCGTAAATATGGTACATGGTAATATTTTTTATTCCATTCATGGTAAACCACTACACCATTTTTATTAATAAATATTTCTACGTCAATGCATATTAATTTTTCCATTGAGGGAAGTCCGTGTATCACTTTTCCAAAAATCGGTGTTTTACGGCCTCCCTCAAACTCCTGACATATAAAATCTAAAATATGTAATAAAATTGGGTTGATTTGGAACGAAATGAAATCAATAATATGCATAGCTAATAAGATATGACGTTGTAGCAAATAGCTCCTCCATTACGTAATCATATATCTTAAAATTGGCAAATTTTTGATTGTTTATCATATAGTTTATTATTTTTTCGTTATAAGGATCTATATCCCTGTTATCTATCTGATCCAGTAACTTACTTACTCCCCTGCCACACAGCTATTTCAAATTCTAAATCTTTTGGATGTATAATAGTAATGTGCACTACTTCTGTATTGAGGTCCATAGATTTAATAATGGGATCATTTGATGTAGTATCCCGAAATAAGTTCCTATATATATGGAGAAATCAATTACATCTTAATGACTCTTATGATTCAATGATCAAACTCACGCAGAAAAAGATCAATTGGATCATAAGGCAGAAAGATATGAGGAGAAGCACAACCGAGATAGCCCAACTCATGAACATAACGCCAAGATTTGTGCCAGAATATATAAAAGATAAGATATATAAGATAAGGAAAGAACATCCAGATACAGGAGCAGTAGCGATAGAGAAGCATCTAAAAAAGGAGTCAATAAAAGTATCGCATAACAAGATTCATGAAGTATTAAAGGAGATGGGACTGGTAATGGAGGATATGAACAAGAAGAAGCAAAGGAAATGGGTAAGATGGGAAAGGGAGCACAGCAACAGTTTGTGGCATATGGACTGGTTCGGATATGAAGGGGAGAATGTAATAATAATAGAGGACGATGCATCGAGGTTCATAATAGAGATAAAAGAATATGAAAGGGCCACAGCAGAGAATACAATAGACGCATTAGAGAGAGGGATAGAGAGATAT
>JAMCUS010000034.1 GCA_023379385.1 Thermoplasmatota archaeon | reverse complement strand
GTCTTATCTCTTTTATGATATTCTCTTTCATAACATCAGGTATTGTGAGTTTCTTCATAATCTTCATAATATAGATAATTAAATCAACTATTTAAACTATGCGAAACTATTTATGACGCCATGTATATGTATGTTATTATTGTTACCATCTTTCTTGGTTATTGCAACGATATTAGTGTTCGGTATATGTGTATACATATAATAATATAAAAAAAAATCTGTGATTTAGATCCTGCTTGCATATATCAAAATATTGGTACATCCTCTACCCAGCTAAAGCAGCGGAGTTTTATAGCATCTCTCTGTACCCCTGCTTTCAATAAATGATACCATAAAATATATATTAAAAGTAGGTAATAGGTACTTGATGAAAAGTTATTTGTTAGTGAATTTTAGTAGCGATGGAGCCAAACCCTCTGATGTAGCAAACAGGCTGGCGCTTGTAGGTTTCAAACCCACCCATGGTAATTATGATTTTATATACGATTGGGATCATGAGCCATCAACCGATGAAGCTATAGTACTGGCTGATAAAATACATAATATTATGAGAGGCTTTGATATTCTATATAAAATGGAAACCATATAAATTGCATTGAAATGATGCTGATACAAAGTGATAGGCGTGAGATATGCTATAATTGGTGGGACTGGATTCCTGGGTAAAAAAATGGTTTCTGTTTTAAGAAAAGAGGGTGACATCGTAACCCCTTTTTCATTTAACTCAGAAAATAAAATTGATATTGCATCACTGGAAAGTGTCAAAACTGTTTTAGGAAAGATGGATTTGGATGTCATTGTTAACTGTGCTGCTCTAACGGATGTAGACAAATGTGAAGATGATGCTAGGAATGCAGAAAATATAAATTCTGTTGGCCCACAAAATCTTTCATTATTTTCAAAAAACAAAAACATATGGTTTGTTCAGATATCCACGGATTATGTGTTTGATGGAATTAAGGGTGACTATAGTGAAACAGATTTTCCAAACCCTATAAATGTGTATGGACGAACCAAACTGGGAGGTGAAAAAAATGCATTGTCAAATAATGATAAAGTTTTGGTTCTCAGAATATCTACCCCGTATGGATATAATGACAATAATGATAAGATCACACTTACAAAAAAAATTATTGATAATTTAACGAATGGAAAACCCATTGAACTTTTTATGGATCAACACGTGTCACCAACCCTTATAGATGATGCTGTATATGCAATGAAGAAGCTCATAAATAAAGACAAAGTAGGTATATATCACGCAGCTGGTATGGATAGAATTGATAGATATTCTTATGGAATTGAGGTGGCTAGAGTATTTGAATTGGATGATACGCTTATAAAACCTGTATCAATAAACGAAATTAAGTTTAAAGCAAAAAGACCAAAAGATTCATCTCTTTCTATAATGAAACTTGTAAGAGAAGGTATAGAAATGAGTAATGTATACGATGGATTAAAAAAAGTGAAGGATACTATTGAATCACAGAAATAACTGTATAAGAATGTAATTTGATGATAATTGTTTCGTATTTGACTTTTTAATGTTGCGTTGCCACTGTAGCTCAGCGGTACTTATGCGTTAAAGAGCAGCTGATTCGTAATCAGCAGGTCGAGGGTTCAAATCCCTCCGGTGGCTCTTTACAGTTCCAGACTTCAAATAAAATTTAAGCTTAAAATAACAATTGTAATATTGTACAACCAAAAAATTTAACCATTTATTGGCACAATAAATGCATAGCTGTGTCGGTCATAAATGGCTGGATCACACTAGATGGATATAGAATGCCAGTATATAATCCTAATTACGTATGGAGCACATTCTTTATACAAATTGTAATTATACTGGCTATTTCATTTTGTTACGGTATATAGGTTTGCTCAGTTAACACAACCATTTATGTTTGGCATATGTGCATGGATTACCTTTAAGTATTTTATTTATATTAATTACAACTATGAAATACAAGCTTCCAATCATAATCATAAATTTTAAGACTTATAAAGAAATTTATGGGAATAACGGATTAAAAATTGCTAAAGCTGCAGAACAGGTCTCAAAGGAGGAAGGATTAACAATCATGATCGCACCACCAATTGCTGAAGTCATGTTGTATACAACACAAATAAATATTCCAGTAATTTCGCAACATGTAGATGCTCATGAGCCAGATAGAGGCACAGGTATGATACCTGTGGAACTTATAAAATCAACTGGTGCAGTAGGTTCTATTGTAAATCATTCGGAACATCCAGTTAACCTTAACAGTATAAGTTTTGTGGTAGATAAATTAAAAAAATATGATATGATATCGTGTGTATGCGTACAGAGGTCATCTGAGGCAGGTAGTATTGCAATACTTAACCCAGATATGGTAGCCATAGAACCTCCTGAACTTATTGGTGGTAACATATCCGTTTCGACAGCGAAACCGGAAATTGTTGCGTACTCTGTTGAAAATGTAAGGGAACAAAGCAATGAAGTTGCTGTTCTATGTGGTGCTGGTATAAAATCGGATGAAGATGTAAAAAAAGCTGTAGACCTGGATGTAGATGGAATCCTCATATCTAGTGGTGTTGTACTCAGTAAAAACCCTAAAGAAATAATTGAAAATCTTGCGTCAGGTTTCTAAAAATAAATAAAATGTTATAAAATTATTGTTATTTAATATTCATTTTCTATGTTGTTCCTTTTTCCTGTTCTGTCGTAGTGATATAGCTCATGATCCTTTTCGTCAGACGTTTTTTTATGGCTACCATCACAAAATGGTTTGTTTTTTGATAAACCACACATACATACGTGTATCTCATAATTTTTTATCTTTTCAATGTCATTAACATCTTCTATGCCAGAAAGGTCCCTAACTTTAATAGCCTTTGGAGCCTTCGCATCATGTCTAACTATTCTTGCCATTTCAAATACCTCACCTGTTCCATCCCATTCCGCTATATAAAGATTTTAATATTTGTCTAGCCCATGCACTGCGATTAAATGACATAAACATTTAAATAGGAACTTATTCAGCAAGACGAAGTAAAAAAATCACCTAATTAAACACAGCACCTCAGAGTCCATACTGTAAGGAATACCTTAAAGAGGAACATTGATAACGAACTAATAGAACCATTTAAGGGTAAGGGCAACTGACCAGCCATGCAAAAATAATTGCAAAAATTGATAATAATTGGAAAATGAAAGAAGCGATAATATATTTTAATAAAGGATACTGCCACACAATCAGGGATCTATTCATAATTAACATACTCATTTATATTAATTAAAACTTAATCAATAAATAATTTAAATAGATATGTTATCACTTACCTAACCCTAAACAAATACAATAATTTTAATATTCTGGAATATGATTAATCTTATCACGAATTGTTGGTCTTCCTATTCTTGCTTTCCTTACCTCTTCTATATCAATTGTACAGATTCCCTCATCAATATTCTCGAGTTTAAGCAATGCATTTCCTTTAGGATCTATAACCCTTGAACCACCCCAGAAAAATGCCCATCTTTCATATCCATGCATATTTACATAAATTGTATAGATGCCATTAGCTGCAGATATTGCTGGCAGTACCTTTTCAAAACTAGAACGTGATGTTATTGGTGATGCAGATATATTAACAATGATATCGGCGCCTTTTATAGCTAATTCATTTGATAGTTCTGGAAAGAAGGCGTCATAACATATTTCCATACCTATATTATACCCTTTATACAAAAATACAATACTTTCAGATCCTGCTTTAAAATATCTTTTTTCACTAAATGGTCCAAAATTTGGTAAATTTCTTTTTTTTTGAATTACCATGTTGGTACCATCTATGAAAATTGATGAATTATAAATTACGCCTCTACATTCTTCAATTGTAATGCCTGTAATTATAGCTTTACCTGTATCTTCAGATATCCTAGATAGATGAGCTATAGATCTTCCGTTTATATCTTCAGCATACCTAAAAACCTCATCACCTATGAGGTACCCGTTAATGAATTGTTCGCTGAATATGAACAGATCTGCATCGTTATTAAGTAAGCAATCTTCAATTGTTTTGATGTTTTTTTCTTTATCAAACAAATAGGGCAATTTTTGACATAAAAATATATTCATTAATGGTAGGTAATCGATTTATAATAAAATATTTTTCTACAGCAGAATTTTACATGGACGTATAAAAGATAAAGGCAAGAAAAACAACCATATCAATAAATTAGAACTTATTATTTATAGTCAATAGAGAAAAAGGTTTTGAACCAGATCCATATGGTTATTCACATTTTTTCTACTGTTTTCAGTATACCTATTTTTATAACCATATCTTTCAAGAAATTTTAAACATTTTACTTTAAGATCCTTAGAATGAATTTCCATAATTATTTTTGGGTGTGAGTTTTTTATAGTTTTTATAGCACCTCTGATAAGGTCGTATTCAGAACCTTCTACATCAATTTTGAGTATATTCACATTATCAAATTTAAAACTATCAATGGATTTTATCGCTACTGAGATAGTATTTTTACCATGAAATTTGTTTATCATATTTTCATCAATATGAAAATTTTTTATACCTTCTGAAATTCCTAGAGCGATGTTATAGACTTCCACATTATTTACACTATTCAATTTTATATTCTCCATCAATACATTAAAATTATTAATTAATGGCTCAAAAGCATAAATTTTTTTAACAGAAAAATATTTTGAGCATAATAACGTATAATCTCCATATTGCGCACCTGCATCAATAATTACATCCTTTTTTTCTGGCAAAAAATCAGAATGTTCTGTGTATATCCTTTCTATAAAAACTTCTTCAAGAGTACCGGATGGTGTATTTACTGAAAAATCAATATGATATAGATTTTTGGCTACACCATGCATGCTATTAAGATAATTTTTATAATTCTCTTTCCGTATAGATGGATATAAAAGATCTTTTATGAGGTATTTAAAATTATAATCAATATATGGATTCTTTTTATAATTTTTATAAAGTTTAATCTTCCATTTCACTTTATCCATTAACAGAAAAAAATCACCAACTAACTCAAACCTACTATTATATCTTAAAAGATACAATGATTTATATTTTTCCATAACTGGTCTGTGCTATACACAAAAATAATTTTTAATAGCTTTTGATAAAAAAGGTTAAAATAGTGTAAATCCATGAATCTACTGTATACTATGCTTATAGAAAATTGTGGAATTGCAGGTATTAAAGGAAATAACAATGTTGGTATGGACCTTGTTATATCTTTAAAATCATTACAGCACAGAGGACAGGAAGCTGCCGGCATTGCAATAACCGATAAGGAGATGTATCTATATAAAAAAGTAGGACTTGTAGAAGATATTTTTAAACCACATATAATACGTAATTTATCTGGTAATGTTGGAATTGGACATGTAAGGTACTCTACAAAAGGTTCATCCGTATCGTATAACGCACAGCCATTTAAGGTAAAAACAAACAGAGGGGATATTGCGGTAGCTCATAACGGAGAGGTTGTTAATGCAGACAATCTCAGAAATAAACTTAGTAATGAGGGTGTAGTATTTTCAGGCACAACCGATTCAGAAGTTATAGCACAACTTTTAGGAAGATATCTGGAGATAATGAAGAATCCAATAAAGGCTATTAGAAAGTTAATGGAAATGATAAAAGGGGGATATTCTCTTGTTATACTTATAAATACTCAACTTTTTGCTGTTCGTGATCCGTACGGTATAAGGCCAATCATTATTGGCAAATATGACAACGGGTATGCCGTAGCATCTGAAAGCGTAGTGATGGATCATCTCAATGGAGAAATGATACGCGATATGCTTCCCGGAGAGGTTATTGAGTTGACGGAAACTGGTGTGAATACTTTATTTATAAAAGAGGAGGGAAAGGCGCATTGCATGTTTGAATGGGTATATTTTTCTAGACCGGATGCAATTATAGAAAATAAATTATCATATTACGTAAGAATCAGGCTTGGAGAAATTTTGGCTGAAGAGAAAGGTATAGATGCAGATATCGTCATCCCAGTACCTGATTCAGGTAGACCTCACGCGCTTGGATTTTCAAGAAAAAGTGGTATTCCATTTGAAGAAGGATTGATGAAAAACAGATATACAACTGAAAGAACATTTATAATGCCTGATTCAAAAACAAGGGATGAAACATTGAAAAAAAAGTTAAACCCTATAAAAAAAATTCTGGAAGGTAAACGTGTTGTGCTGTGTGACGACAGCATTGTGAGAGGTACAACTATGAAAAAAATTGTATCTCTTATTAAGGGTAGCGGAGCAGTTGAGGTACATGTAAGAATAGGCTCACCACCGATCATATCCCCATGTTATTACGGGATTGATATGAAGTCTAGAGATGAGCTTATTGCACCTGATAAAAGTGAAAAGGAGATCGCAGAGATCATAGGTGCCGATAGTGTAGGCTACATCTCTATAGACGGTTTGGCCAGGGCTATTGGTATAAAACAGGATTTCCTGTGTCTGGGTTGTGTTACAGAAAAATACCCAGTAAAGGTTGGCAATGAACTCTTAAGAGGACAGAAACAATTATTCGATTTCGCAACTGAAAAAAAGGTGATTATGAATGAAAAATAAGGCAAATATTATTGTACTTGTAGATAATGGTTATCAGGAGCTTGAGTTCTGGTACCCTGTTATAAGAATGAAAGAATCCGGATATAACGTTATAAAGGCGGGATTTGAAAAAAAACTATATGAAGGAGAATACGGATATCCTGTTAAAACAGATTCGGCTGTAATGGATATAGATATTGAGTCCGTTACTGCTGTAATTATACCAGGTGGTGTAAAATCTCCTGACAATATGAGAAGACATGAACAGATACCAGAATTTGTTAAAAAAGCATATAATAATGGTGCAATTATTGCGGCAATATGCCACGGTCCGTGGATTATTGTATCAGCAGGTATCGCAAAGGATAAGTTTATGACATCATTTCCATCTATAAAAGATGATATTATAAATGCAGGAGCTAAATATATGGATAAACCCGTTGTAATGCATGAACGAATTATAACATCTAGAAACCCAGATGATCTGCCAGCATTCTGTTCAACGATTATTGCCGTATTAAATGATATAGAGAGCAATAAAAAGTAATGTGTTGATATTAACAAAAATTATAACCTTAATAGGTATAAATATATTGATTAAAGATGGTGCACAAATATGGAAACGAAATATGTAAGTTTACGAGTACAGGAAGCCTTTCATCAAGATTTAGGATTAGGTAGAGCCAGAATTGACACAAAAACAAGAGAGATCATGGATTTGGAGATAGGAGACGTCATAGAGATCAAGGGCAAGAGGAGTACAGCAGCCAGGGTTTTTAGGACACAGTTAGAAGATGAAGACAAAGGAATTATAAGAATTGATTCCATTACCAGAGGAAATGCAAATGTATCGGTGGAAGAACGGGTTACAATAGACAAGGTAAAATATCAACCTGCTGAGAAGGTAATACTTGCACCAATACTCTCAAACGATCATAAAATAAAATTTGGAGAAGGATTATCCAATTTTGTTCTTAGAGTATTGCAAAAACATCCCATTGTGGAAGGGGATTCTTTAGTGGTTCCAGGCATTACTTTAATGGGTGGATATCTTCCATTTGTCGTTATAAAAACAAAACCTTCTGGTATTGTTCAGATTGTAGAGAATACAGCTATTGAGATCAGAGAAGAACCATATAAAGAGGTGGGTGTAACAAATGTTGAAAGAACCTCTTATGAAGATGTTGGTGGTTTAAAAGAGGAGATAAGAAGAATACGGGAGATGGTTGAACTGCCACTGAGGCATCCGGAGCTATTTGAAAAATTGGGGATAAAAGCACCCAAAGGAGTTCTTCTGTATGGATCTCCCGGAACAGGTAAAACACTCATAGCTAAAGCAGTTGCATATGAATCCAGTGCATTTTTTAGATCCATCCAGGGTCCAGAGATCATGTCACAGTATTATGGGCAGAGTGAGGCCAAACTCAGGGATATATTTGATGAAGCAGAAAAGCATGCTCCAGCTATAATTTTCATAGACGAAATTGATTCAATAGCACCAAAAAGAGATGATGCGCATGGAGAAGTGGAACGTAGAGTTGTAGCCCAACTTTTAACCCTTATGGATGGTTTGACATCTAGAAGTAATATTATAGTCATAGGAGCCACTAACAGAGAGGATTCAATAGACCCTGCATTGAGGAGACCAGGTAGATTTGATAGAGAAATTGAAATCACAATTCCGAATAGAGTGGATAGAATTGAAATTATGCATGTTCATGCCAGATTTATGCCAATAGGAAGCAGCACAGAAAATAGATTGTTAGATGACAAAGAAAGAGAAGCTCTCATGGAAAAGTTGAGTAATTTGACACATGGATACGTCGGCGCAGATCTATCCGCGCTTTGCAGGGAAGCTGCAATGAGAGCTCTGAGAAGATATTTACCGGAAATTGATCTTAGAGAGAATATACCAAGAGCACTTATGGATTCTATGTATGTGATAGAAGAGGATTTTCTATCTGCATTAAAAGATATGGAACCGAGTAGCCTCAGAGATGTGGCTATAGATATACCACATGTAAAATGGGACGATATAGGAGGCCTGGATGAAGTTAAAAAAACATTGATAGAGGTCATTGAAATTCCATTGAAAAAACCAGAACTATTCGGTTCTATAGGTATTGCACCTCCGAGAGGTGTATTGCTATACGGTCCTCCTGGAACTGGAAAAACGTTGATAGCAAAAGCTATAGCTACTGAAAGTGGAACTAACTTTATATCCATAAAGGGTCCAGAGGTACTTTCCAAATGGTTGGGAGAAAGTGAAAAAGCTATAAGGCAGTTATTTAAGAAAGCCAAACAGGCAGCACCATCCATAATTTTTATAGACGAAATTGATTCTATAGCATCAAAAAGAAGAAGTGATGATTATACAGAAGGCACAGTTGATAGAATTGTAAATCAGCTTTTAACAACGATGGATGGAATAGATACACTCGATAACGTAATTATACTGGCAGCAACAAACAGACCGGATATGATTGACGAATCGCTTCTCAGAGCAGGAAGATTTGACAGGTTAATCTACATAGCTCCGCCTGATAAAAAAGCAAGAAGTGAGATACTCAAGATACACACACGTAATATTCCATTGGATAGTGATGTGGATATAGATAGACTTGTTAGTATGACTGAAAACTTCGTTGGTGCTGACATCATGGGATTCTGCCGTGAAGCAGTCATGAATGCTATAAGAGATAGCGGTGATCTAACAAAAGTAAAGGTATCTATGAAATATTTTGAAAAGGCATTATCAGTTATTCATCCTACAATGAACGATAAGATGAAAGAGTTTTATGAACAATTCTCTAAAAGTACATACGTACCCAGACTAAAAAAGGAGAGTCTACAGTATTACGGATGATGATCCGTTCTTAAAATAATAAATCAGGTTTCAATCATACCGAAGTTTATAAGAAAATTAATGTCAATATCTTATCTATTGTAGTGGTAACCATTTTCATAACCAATTACCTAAACTTTTATACTTTAATCCGGAAATTTGATCTTCCAGCTTTTGGCAAACGTCAGGCTAGCAGATAACCCATAGAAACCATCTTTTATTATGGCTTTTTAGATCCTCTTCAGAACTTATTGTAGCGATTGACACAATTCTCTTTACACTTTTCTATATGAATTCTATTGGGTTCAGGTCAGTGGAGTATGGAGGAAGGAACACGAGTTTTATATTCATCGCAGCAGCAGTTTCCGTGACAGTTTTCGGGCGATGAAACTTGAAGTCGTCCAGTATGATCAGTATCGCTTTCTCAGGATCTTCGTGCTTCTTTCAAGACCACGGATCAACCTGTCTAGATAGTCATCATTCATAATCCTCTCTACTGGGATACATCTCCGTTTTGGCCCTAAGAACCATAAGGATATTATGTTTATGTCATTTAATCGCAGTTCCTAAATTATTAAAAAAGTTCTTATTTTTAACATAAATACCCTCTTTATCCAGGTTAATATCGTCTATATAGCCAAGCCAGTATACAACAATACCTTCTCCAAACATCTCTCTATATGGTTTTAGTTGTTTTTTATAATTCCTTTTCAGTTCAACATAATCTCCAAAATTAGCTTTGGATTCGATCCATCTAACATTCAACCCATTAATATGTTCCACCTTTTTAAACAGTACATCGGGTGTCTTTTGCAATTTATGCTTTATGTCATATTCTGTTTCATATTTAATATTATGACTATCCAGCCATTTAAAAAGCATTGCCTCTCCCATCTTACCTCTTTTCGTCTGTAACTCCATACCATATGGAGAATAGATAAGATCGTTATTAATTGCCTCCTTTAACTCGCTTTTCAGTCTATTTTCTTCAATAGATTCTGGATCATTAACCCATTTCCAAAACTGTTTTCTATTTACATAATTTTCAGTCATAATGAGAAATGACATTAAAACAGGTGGATATCTCCATTCCTTAGCAATTTTTACAAGCGATTTACCATTTTTCCATTCCATTTGTAACCTCTGGATGTAATTTTTTATAATATGGTACCGTTTTGTAGCGTCTCTTGTGACACGCTGTGTATATATAACAAACAAAAGTTCTTCGTCTATATTTAACCACTTTGACACTCTTTTTATATCGTCATACATTGCCAGCTCTTTGTATAAATATTTATAATCTTCTAATTTCATTGGATAATCTACCCTGTAATCTTTTGAATAATTCTCATTTCTAAATTGTTTATCTTTGTATATTCCCTAACACAGAGTTATTGCCATAATATAAATCTTCCTAAGTCAAGCTATAATAAAAATTGATACATTTAAAAACAGGATGTAAATAAGTGGTATGTTTCAATCAGAATAAAAATTAAAATAAAACAAAACAAATAATGTAAAAATTATGGCGTTAAATATTGAATATATAAAATATATATCAACATATAGAAGCATTCATGATCCATATCTCAACATTTAGACGTTGTGATTTAATTAAATGACTATTTATATATCTTTTTGCGTAACCAGTTCCTATATAAATGTTTATGTTGTTTAATTACAACACCTTAGATTATCAAGTCCATTTCATTTAACCGTTTGTTACTCCAGTAAATAGCATCTATTATGAGTATTATGCCCCATTCAGAAAGGAAGATTGCACACAGTATACCCATAATCGCACTAATAGTAAACAGATAAAACGCTACCCCTTCCACAATAACGGATATCACAAATGAAAAAAAGAAAATATTATAAAGTGTTACAATAGAAAAATTACCACCTCTATAAATTGATTGATTTAGATATTTTACAGATGAAAATATACCCAACGAACAAAGTACAAGTATAACAGATAATGCTACTGTGCACCAGAACATAACAACAATAACATTCATAAACAATATCACTGAAAGCGGTACCACAACAAGCGGTATATACAACAAAGATAGAAGAATCAGTATATATGATCTTGATATCATTATGTAGAATGGCTCTGTTACCGTTAAAAGTTGCCATAAAGCTCTGCCATCACGTGATAATAACCACATACCATCAAAGGTGGAAAAAACCGCAGCTCCGATATATATTGTGCTGGCGATTATGGTCTCTTTTTTGTAAATTGTGAATGGAAAAAAAATAATAGAATTGGTTAAAGAATCATAATGAAAAAATATGATCATACCTATCAAAATTATAATTGAAGATATGATGATGGAGATATGTTCATTCTTCCTCACAATTGTATTCCAACTGAGGTCTATTCCTGTTTTTATTTCAATCTTTTTTCTTAAAAAATATATGATAGGTATCTTTAGATTCCTACTCTTTTTGTAACGCTTCACTACATTGGCAAGCGGTACAGAATCATATCCATTGATAGTTAGTATCCACAACAAAAAGGTTGTAATGGCAAGAATGGTTAAAAGATATATTGAGTTGATATTGAGGATTGATTCAAAATAAATCACCAGTATAACAGCAATTAACAATAAATTTTTATTATGTATTGATTTAGATATTGTTAATGATATAATAGCAATAGGTGCTGCCGATATTATAATTATAAGTAATGTAAAATACATATACACGTCAGGAACGTAATATGTTTTATTTATTATTGAAAAATAAATATATATTGAAATGGAAGACAACGCAATTATAATATTATTTAACGTTGAGGTGAACATTTTTTCAAAAATTATGTTTCTATGATCTGTAATTGGTGCCTTCATGAACATTTCTTCATTATCCACAAGGTGTTGCTTTAGCCATGCTATATTAATAAATAAAAATAAAAATAAAAAAATTATATAAAAATTTGATATATTAATAATATCACTCAACGCTATGTAAGACGCATCAATGGATGTAACCCATAACATTGCTAAATATATAAAAATAAACCATCCAACAGTTATGAAATGTTCTTTAAATTCTCTGAATAATCTATGTTTAGCAGAAATTACGTCAAGTGAATATAACCAGTACCACTCATTCATCAGAACCATTATCATTATGCATATCAAACTATAATACAATTTAGTAGGCATTCAAAATAGATTCGGTTCATGAAGTTTATAATAGATTGCCTATATGATAATTTTTATCATTTTTGTGTAACGTAATATGATACAAATCATTAATTTGTGGATGTTGAACCAAGTAAATCTGAGTAGATTCTTTCATAAGATATTCCGGAATATGTTAAAGTTCTGGGTGGTTTCCTAGGCTTTTGCCACAATCCTTTAATTTTGGTAATTGCGTATAGAAGCTCTATAAACGATCCGAATATGGTACTATATAGAAAAGGATGCTCTTTATCAGTAAAGAATAAATTGAGAATGTCTTTGGATTGTCTCAATCCATGTGTAAGAGCTTTCTTAAGCAACAGCTTCTGGCTATCTGTTAAATTTGTCTCTTTAAACCAGGTTTTACTTTTAAATCGTCCCATAGGTACAAAAAACATGGGTACAAGTAAAGCCTTGAAATTCCACAGATCATCAAACAGATCAATAGTTCTATTAATATCATCTTCTGTTTCCTCTGGTAAGCCTACTATAAACGTACATGCAGGAATAAGGTTATTGTCCATAGCCAAGCCTGCCGCCTGAACAACCATTTCTGGCCATTCACTAACCCTGAAAGGCCTTGCCTTACCAGGCATAACTTTTGATATGAGTGATGGGCTACCTGTTTCAACTCCTATTTCAACGCCCCAGCATTTCTGTTTGCCATCCACAATAATCTCTTTTGCCATAGGAAGAAGTTTTGGTGCCGTTAATAGCGAAGATATTGATACATGACTCCAGTCCAAAAAATCATAATATTTTTTACCTAGTTTTATTAGTTTAATAACCTTTTCTTCATTAGGATAAATAGATGGTGAACCATAAAAATATACGTCATCTGAATGGAGAAAACCCTTTTTAATACCTGCGTTTCTGTTAAGTTTGAGTTCCTCTTCAATGCGTTCATATGTGTACCATCTTGTTGGACGTTGAGTAACACTGCAAAAAGAACATCCTCTCGGGCATCCTCTTCCTATCTCTACAAGTCCATTAACAGACGGTCCAATAATAGCCGGTATATCATCTACTTTTGGTGAATCAACAGGCTGGACAACAACATGCCTTGGTAGTGGTTGCCCCTTCAGTGCCATATCTACAAGTCTGGGTGTTATAAGTTCCCCTTCCCCTTCTACAATGGTGTCTATTCCAACCTCTTTAACAAAATCATCTCTGTACAGAAAATGCCATGCAGCCGGTCCACCGGCAATTATTTTTAAGCCATGCTTTTTGGCTTCCGCAATGGATGGATCCCTCATCATTCTTTGAAAATTTATTGAATTAGCAGGCTCTTTGTGTAATATGCTTGCAAATGTAGAACTTGGTGGACCAAACCCAAAATAATCATGGCCCGATATTAACATAACCTTTGCGTATGGCAGATGTTTTGATAAATATGATGGATGTATTATAGCAGCGTTGAATCCATTGAAAACAAGAGATGCTTCTACTTTTCTCAACCCATACGGTGCCTGCCACGGCCTGCCCAGTTTATCTACCTTCATATCCGGATAAAACATATTTTTATAAAAGATCTCTGGCAATACAAAATTGGGTGATGTAGCTCCAAACCCTAAAAACTCTTTCCCATGATGATTACTCATCATAGTCCAGTCGGTAGTGAGTATAACGTCGAACATACTTAACACCACGATATTTGATTATGTATGCATACTATATACTGTAGAGATTAATTGCATATCAGATAGATATATCTTTTGGAATTTAATGCTTTGTTGAACAATTCCTAAGCCAGTAAATTTGCTTCACTTTCTGATAACTTAACTTCCCACGTATGTACGTCTGCATTATACTCCTTAATCAACTTTATTATCTTTTCGCTGTCCTCTTTTCTTACTATTATTACGCTATTGATATATCTGATATGCTTTATTCCGTCAAGCAGTCCTGGTACCCTATTATGATATCTACCATAATACGAGCTATTATTGTAACCATATAGCTTTCTATAGAGTTTGCATGCATTCTTCATCTCTATATTTTGATCTTTTCTTCGCAATCTAAAGAGTATCAACACACCGTTTACCATGTTATAGGATAAGAAATAGAACGGTATAAATACATAACCGAATAGCTATATGGTATATATGAACAAAAGATGGGGTAAAAGTTATAAAGATAAAAGAGACTGAAAAAAGTATAATGAAGAGCTGGTAGTGAGAGGAGAATTTATTCTTGACCTCTCATTTGCTGATAACTGGATGGATGATTTGAAAAAGATGAATGAGGGAAAGAGAGGATCACCATTCCTCTTTCCTGATTCAT
>JAMCUS010000033.1 GCA_023379385.1 Thermoplasmatota archaeon | reverse complement strand
GAAAAACCGGTTGATAACATATCTGTAAATCTTGTTCCGTCTCTGTGTACTGGATGCTCCATATGTGAGAAAAAATGTCCTGAACATGCAATAAAGATGATAGACATCAATGCAAAAAATTCAAAAATAAGAAGGATATGGAAGGAACCGGTAATAGATAACAATATATGCGTAAGATGTGGTGAATGTATAGAGAGCTGTTCTAAGGGAGCTCTACTCTGGAAGGAGGGATAAATGTGTTTTTAACGGTTATTCTCCTTGCACTATCCTTTTTAGCAATAATCTTTGCAATAGGAATGCTCTATTCAAGAGAGATTGTACATGCGGTAATTTATATAGCCGGACTTTTCATAATACTGGGGTTGATCTATTTCATGCTTGATAACACCTTTCTGGGGGCGGTGCAGATCCTCATATACGGAGGCGCTGTTACCGTGCTATTGATGTTTGGAGTTATGCTGACCAAACGGGAGATTATGGATAAAAAGGAGAGCATAACAACAGAATATGAATATGTTGTTCTTATAGCATTAACCATATCAATCTATATAGGTACGCTGTTTACTGTATCGTCATATCCTCTATCGATATATTATATGAGCATGTATACGCTTTCAACAGTCCTTTTTAACAGTTTTATAGGTGCATTTGTAGTGATGGGAGTTATAATTATGTCTTCAATTATCGGTGCAATTTACATGGTTAAAGAGGTGGAGTAAAGTGAACGAAGTTGTATTGTTATCTCTTTCAGGCATTCTGCTGGGTCTGGGTCTTTATGGAGTACTCACAAAGAAAAATATCATACTTACCATTGCTTCAATAGAGATCATGATAAATAGTGCCATATTCAATTTTATAATATTTTCATCATACAACAATAATCCTGCTGGTGATGTTGTGGCTTTATTCTTTATAGCGCTGGCTGCATCTGAAGTTGCTGTGGGACTGGCGCTGGCTTTAATGATGTTCAGAATCAAAAAGACGCTTAATATTGACGTTATGAATTCTCTGAGGTGGTAAGATGGATACATTGCTCTTTGTTCTTATACCTGTATTTCCAATAATTGCATTTCTTGTAATAGCATTTTTGGGAAATTCCATGAAGGAGTCCGGAGGATACGTCGCTTTGGTCATGGAGTTGATATCCTTTATAATCAGCATATACATGTTTGTAGGAGTGCTTACAGTGCCATCATATTCTGTAGATAAATACATGATATGGTTTTCATTATCGCACGGACCCACCTTTGAAATAGGTATGCTTATTGATGGATTTACAGCGATAATGATTTTTATAGTCAACCTGGTGGGATTTCTGGTGATACTGTACTCTCTGGGATATATGCATGCAGATCCTGGATTGGCAAGGTATTACGCTGAGATCTCACTGTTCATTGCTGTTATGAATGGTCTGGTTCTGTCCGATAACCTCTTTGAACTTTTCATATTCTGGGAACTGGTTGGATTATGTTCATATCTTCTGATAGGTTTCTGGTACAGAAAGCCAGAGGCTGCAAAAGCAGCAAAAAAGGCATTCCTTGTAACGAGGGTTGGAGATGTTATGCTTCTTTTTGGAATGATCATTTTGCTCTATCAATCGCACACACCTCTTGCTCTGAACTTCAACCAATTATATAGCTGGGCAGCAACATCCAAATTCTCCAGTGCAGAACTTACCACATTGACTGCTGCCACCTTTTTGGTATTTGGTGGTGCCATGGGTAAAAGCGCACAGTTCCCATTGCACGTATGGTTACCAGATGCCATGGAAGGCCCAACGACAGTGAGTGCCTTGATACATGCAGCAACAATGGTTAAGGCAGGTGTATTCCTCATCGTCAGGATGATGCCATTACTGCAGTATACACCGGCTACAGAGCTGATCATAGCAGTTATAGGTGGCTTTACAGCCTTTTTTGCAGCTACTATGGGTCTTGTAGCACCTGACATAAAGCGTGTTTTAGCATATTCCACAATAAGCCAGCTTGGATATATGTTTCTGGCGCTGGGAGCAGGAAGTGCTGGTGCTGCAATGTATCATCTCATGAGCCACGCCTTTTTCAAGGCATTGTTATTTCTGGCTGCAGGTAGTGTAATACATGCAGTCAATACACAGGATCTGCACAAAATGGGGGGTTTATTCACAAAAATGAAGATAACGGCTGTAACCATGCTGATAGGTGGTTTATCCCTGTCAGGCATACCCCCTTTCAGTGGGTTTTTCAGTAAGGATCTCATTCTTGATGTGGTGCTGCAAAAAGGATTGAACAATCCTGTATATATGGTTCTTTATATACTCGCTGTATTAACAGTTCTGTTAACAGCCTTTTATATGTTCAGGTTATGGTTCCTTGCCTTTATGGGAAAACCGAGAGGATATGACGAGAAACATGTTCACGAATCTCCAGGAGTAATGGTCGTACCGCTGATAATTCTTGCTATTTTTGCCACCTTTTCCTGGATGTTCTTATTGCTCCCCTCCTTCTCACAGATACTCGGTATATCTTTATCATTAAATATACCCACCATGTTAATAGGTGTATCTTTAGGGCTTGTTGGAATATATGTATCATATATGCTTTATTCCGCAGGCATACCAAAGAAGTTCACATCCGTAGTTATGAAGCAAATTCACAACATACTTTACAGAAAATACTGGTTTGATGAAGTATACGGAGCATTCAGCATATACATAATATATGGATTTGCAAAGCTCGTGAGCATGTTTGATAAATACATCATAGACGGAGTTATAGACGGTATCGCGGCGGGCGGGGTTATGTTGAGCAGTTCACTCTACCCCATAGGTAAAGGACTTGTAAAGAACTACGTCACCTTGATCATCTCTGGATTAATAATAACCTTTATACTGCTGATATACGTTTCACCATTTCTGTATGGAGGTGGAATATGAGCTTTCCGGTGCTGTCATTAATGCTGATTATTGCGTTTGCAGGTGCTCTATTTTCATTTATGTCAAAAAAAGGGAGGGATATAGCGCTGATATTCTCATCAATAGATTTTATACTTTCGTTATACCTTATGTTTTCCTTTACCTACAATACCTTCAGCTACCAATTCATGGAAAAATATGGATGGATAAGCACGCCCTACATAACAGCGAATTATGTTGTGGGAGCCGATGGCTTATCCATACCACTTATATTACTCACCACTCTGCTGGTTCTTGCAGTGGTTATCTATTCATGGGACGAAAAAAAGAATCCATCAGCCTTTTTCGGTTTAATAATGCTGGAAGAGCTTGGTGTGCTTGGTGTATTCATCTCTCTGGATTTCTTACTTTTCTTTATATTCTGGGAGGTAAGTCTTATCCCCATGTTCTTCCTCATCGCATACTGGGGAGGCCCAAGAAAGAATTATGCTTCCTATAAGTTCTTGATATATACCCATGTTGCCGGTATTATTATGCTGGTTTCTGTTATAGCAATGTACTTTTATTCAGGTGCCACCTCTCTTGATTTTGCAGCTATAGCATCGAAATCAGCATATATTGCCCCGTTTACCCAGGCAGTCATCTTTTTAGGACTGCTATTTGGATTCGGTACCAAAATGCCTATCGTTCCTATGCATACATGGTTGCCTGATGCACATGTGGAAGCACCAACTGCAGGTTCTGCGCTTCTTGCAGGATTGCTACTTAAAATGGGTGGTTACGGGCTTATAAGACTGGCTGCCTATATGCTGCCAGCAGGCAGAAGTGCAATGACCCCATTGATGATGGGAATAGGTATACTTGGTGTAGTATGGGGTGCAGTTGCAGCACTGTCTCAGACAGATATGAAAAAGATGGTAGCGTATTCAAGCATAAGCCATATGGGACTGGTTCTTATAGCAATAGCTACATGGACGCAGATCGGTCTCATGGGTGCCGTTTTCCTGATGTTTGCCCATGGTCTGGTGAGTGCAGTGCTTTTCATGGGTGTTGGATCTGTTCATCATTCCTATGGAACCAGAGATATTCCAAAGTTAGGAGGAATTGCTGACAGAACGCCTATGCTATCCGTCATGCTTGTGATAGGCAGTTTAGCTTCACTGGGATTGCCTGCCCTTATAAGTTTTCCAGCAGAATTTTCAATACTTTATGCGTTATTCAGTGTGGAAGGCTATATTGTTGCCATTCCTTTGGCTACACTCACAATAGTGGCTGGCTTTTATATATGGATGCTGCAGAGAGTGGTATTTGGAAAGTATAAATCCAGGTATGTCAACAAAAAGCCACACGATATCAGCCTGTACGAGGCAATAGGAATTGCTATGCTGATATCTCTGATAGTTTTATATGGTGTTCTGCCGTTCATACTGAATAACATAATACTGTCATCATTCATAGGAGGTATGGTATAATGACTGCCTATCTTGTGTATACACCAGAAATTTTAATAATGATTTCGGCACTTTTAGCTCTTCTTTTTGATGTCCTGGACAGTAAAAAGCTAGCGGGAGGTATTGCAATAATCCTCAATCTTGTGGCGCTGGTAATAATATTGGGATGGAGCGGTATAACAGGTAGTATCCTTTCATTGCCACAATCTGGTGGACATGGCCTCTTTTATTTCAGTCTGTTCGGCTATATGTTTCAGATTATTTTCATAATCGTTACAGTTTCAGTTGAACTGACAACTCTTGATTTTAGTGAATATAATGGCATTTTTTACGCTCTTATAGAGTTTGCATTGACTGGCATGATGATTGTAGCAATATCCGGAGATATGGTAATTCTTATACTGGGTCTTGAACTTGCGGGTATCTCCACATATATCCTTACGGGATATATAAGAAAATCAGAACTTTCAGTGGAAGCGGCAATGAAGTATTATATCATAGGGTCAATATCATCAAGCCTGACAATATTTGGATTATCCATTTTATATGGTGTGACTGGCACTACCTCATTATGGTTATTAAATCTACATGCAGGATATTCCTACATTCCAAAAAACAATCCACTTTTGTATCTGGGATTTTCATTTATAATTGCAGGTTTAGGATTTAAAATTGCTATGGCACCATTCCATATGTGGGCACCTGATGTTTATCAGGGTGCGCCGTCTCCAGTCAGTGCATTTCTGGCTGCAGGATCAAAAACCATGGGATTCATGGCCATGTTCATTATATTTCTATCAGCTATTTTTTATTTTGCCCCTAACCTCTCCCTGCTTTTTGGTTTTTTTGCAATACTAACAATGACTACAGGTAATATTTTGGCAATCAAGCAGAGGAACATAAAAAGAATGCTGGCGTATTCCAGTATTGCCAATGCCGGCTATATCCTGATAGCTTTTTCAGTTGATACGCCACTTGCAGTAGCGGGTGGAATGTTTCAGATATTCTCGCATGCAATTATGAAGGTGGGAGCCTTTATTGTTGTAGCAGTAGTCTCTGTTTTTGGTGTGGGTGAATCAATTACTGATTATAAAGGACTTGCAAAAGAACATTCACTGCTGGCACTCTCTTTTGCAATAATGTTGCTATCACTTGCTGGTGTTCCTCCTTTAATGGGTTTCATGAGTAAGTTCGTGCTGTTTTCAGGCGCTGTACAGGCGGGTGGATGGTATATTTTACTGGCGATCGCGGGCGTATTAAATAGTGCATTGTCTCTTTACTATTACGCAAGAATTGTAAAATATATGTATATAGATAACCCGGAACCTGGTAAACATAAAAATAAAAAAATATCAATGCCAATATATTCATACATTTCTATATTTGTACTGGTTGTTATAATTGTGGCTGTAGGAATATATCCATCACCAATTATAGGTTACTTTATACACATTGCATCTCAGTACATGGTGTGGAGGTAGCAAATTAACATTTGGTTTCATTCAAATCCTGCAGCCAATTTACAAATGTAGTCAAAAAACATGTCATGTTATGATCATAAATTGTGATAAGTGCTGTATACACTAAGTATATATCATATTATATATCATATTAACAGCGAAAGTCAAAGATATAACGGATTTATTACACATGTATTATACGCTACTCTGAGTAATGAGCTTATCCGTATAATTAAAAAAGGACTGAATGGGTCAATGGTATGGATTGGCAATGAGCAAAAATGAGCTTGCATGTGTACATACATAGCCGATTGGTATAGGGTCGCCGACGCATCGTAAATCCAGGTAAAGTGCGCCCCATGCTATAAGGCAATAAAAGATAGGATAGGGGTGGGAATAGGTGTATAACAAAAATTCTCAAAAAGTGTCCAACAATAGATGGGGTAGATCATTATCATTACAAATTAAAAGTGAAAAGTGTGCCCATTTGCACACAAAATCTTGCCGAACCCGGGTTTAAATACCTGCCCAGATATAACTTGAGCTTAAGATTGAAAACTTGTTGGAAGATCTACTATAACTTCTTATGCCTTGACTGAGGAGGGCATGTCAGTCGCCCATAACCATGATGGATATAATTCTCTGTCTTGGTCTTATATCCAGTTCTATCAGTATTATCTGTTGCCAGGTTCCTAATAACAGTTCTCCATCTATAAACGGTATCGTTATATTTTGGCCTACAAGTGATGCTCTCAGATGGGAATGCCCATTGCTATCATTCCATTTTTTATTATGATAGTATTCTATGGTGTTAGGTATGATATTCTTTAACATTTCTTTGAAATCATCTATTAAACCCTCTTCATTCTCTATTGTTATGATGGCACACGTAGATCCTATTGCAAAAACGTTTACGATACCATGTTTGAGTTCTGAATCGGCTACGGCAGTTCTTATCTGGCTGGTCATATCAACAAAATCCAGTTCCTCTTTAGTATGTATTTCTATGTTTCTATTGAATATCATTATTTTTCTATATGTACTCTGTTATTATTAATTGTTACCTTACCTTTTCCAATCAAATCAATAACTTTTGGCAGTAATTCGTGTTCCTTTTTTAAAATTCTTTTTTCTAAGCTATCTACGGTATCGTTATCCTTAACCTTTATCACATTTTGTGCTATTATCTGCCCCATATCTGTATTCTCCGTTACAAAATGTACAGTACAGCCTGAATATTTGGTACCGCTTTCTATAACTGCCCTATGGACATTCATACCGTACATGCCTTTACCTCCGAAAGCAGGTAAAAGCGAAGGATGTGTATTTATTATCCTCCATCTCCACTTTTCAATAAAGGATGGTGTTAATATACGCATGTATCCAGCAAGAACAATCAGTTCAACCTCATATTTTCTAAGTTCGGCATCTATGATGGATTCATGCTCATCTCTCTTCATTCCTTCTGTTTTCTCAATGCAGATAGCTTTTATGCCATACATATTTGCAATATGCAGAACACCGGCCGACGGATTGTCAGTTATAAGAATTTCTATTTTGGCATCTATTCTATTTTTTTTAATATTATCAGCAATAGCCTTAAAATTTGAACCACGCCCGGATGCTAGAATGCCTAATGTTATTGTCACGATGGATATTATGCAATCTTATAATTTAATTATTTCGTGTATCACAACAATTTTGGAAAAATTGTCGCTCCTTGACAAGCTGTAAGATACGGTGACAAATTCCTTCAAGCACTGAAGGAATCAATAACAAATCCATGGAGATAGACGAAAGGTATAACACATAATTTTAAAGGATAAATTTAACATAATAAATTTAATTAATGCAAAACCCTATTCAGATTACACAAAAATGATAAAAATTACCATATTCAATTCTGAAAAATATAACAAAAATTGTGTATCTGACATGATCTGTTGTTTATGCACACAATTTGGTATAAGCCTTATTTTGATAACGTAACCACCATTCATCGACGTTGAAGATGTTGTGCAGATTGTTACGGGCCTGTCGGGATTTTCAGTTTACTTTTGAACCCGAGATAGCTGGCTTAGAAGGCCAGTGCTGTGGACGATATATTCATTATCCGTGCTAAGCCACAGGCCCGTGTTTAGGATATTCATTACCTATCTATATATTTTATGACAACAGTTTTGCATTTTAGCAGTTAATATTTTGATTATTAACAATAGTTTCGCATATATATGTAAAAATAAAAATACCATTTTTATTTATTTATTGATAACTAGATGTTGATTTCAAATATTATAAAATGTTATTCTGTAATTCTATACCATCCGTCGACAGGTTGTAAGGGACCACCAAAAACGGCATATTTTCATCCTAAAAAATTAGTTTTTGGGTATGAATTTTTGAAGATTTTATTGAATTATCCAGTTCTATTACGGCCTATCGAATGCTCCATCTCCATAAAATTTAGTAACACTGTATCCTTTACTTTTCGCACTCTTAAGATGCTCTTCCGCTACATCCGCCTCGGATTTATCTGGTCCTTCTATATGCGCTTCTATCCCTATCA
>JAMCUS010000032.1 GCA_023379385.1 Thermoplasmatota archaeon | reverse complement strand
ATAGCGAAGTATGAAAAAGGTATTAAAACATTACAGACACTACTCTCCAAATCAAAAAAACACTCCTATAACAGAGCCAAGATAAGAAAGAAACTCGCTAAAAAACAACTCAAGCTAGCAAATACACGTAAAGATAGCTTACACAAGGAATCTAATCAAATCGTAAAGAGTGGAAATATAATAGTCTTTGAAGATTTAAATGTTCAGGGTATGGTTCAGAATCACAATCTCGCAAAGAGCATATCAGACGCCTCCTGGAGCAAACTGATGGACATGTGTGATTACAAAGCCGAAAATGCTGGTAAATGCACGCAGTTTGTAGATCCAAGAGATACAAGTCAGCTATGCTCACGTTGCGGAGCAGCCGTAAAGAAAGACCTGTCCATAAGAATCCACAGCTGTAATAACTGCGGTCTAACTATAGATAGGGACCTTAACGCTGCTCTGAACATTAGAGAGAGGTACATGCGGCTAGCGTGGAACTCTGTAAAAATGCCTGTAGATGCACCGACCACTGCTCATTCAATTGAGCAAGTCGGAGCGATGAAGCAGGAAGAGACATCGTCTTAATTTCGTCCCAAAGCAACTGTTTACTAAATATTCAAATATATGCTTTATAGCTCTGTGTTCACCGGTGAGCAATCTTATGGGCTCTTCATTAGCCATAAAATTATCAAGTATGGGCTTAAACGCAGGAAATAGAATCTCCTCCTCTATTACAAAGTGCTTATTTAGAATGTGTGTTAGATTGGCTATGTATTCATCGTAGGGCGTTTCAGCATCAATAAAATCGTATATAACTATTACAGTCTCCCTGTGCTGTTCCCTTAAAGGTTGCGTCACGAATCCTCCCTTAAATTTCAGAATATCAAGCAACGTCATGATAATAACATAAACATTATGGTTAATAAGATTTCTATTTCATTGTATCAATAGCTATACTAATCTACATACGTAAAAATTATTTTTATAAATCTATCAATCTCCTGAAACGACACATTGAATTTTTTTGAATCAAAATTATTAACAATATCCGGTGATACTGTATGTTTTCTGAGTGGTACCAGTAACCTGTTGATATGTTTCTGGTTAAATTCGTAGGCTATAAAAGAACTGCCTGGGTTTAACTTAGACGCTATAGCCAAAAGACTCATATCTATAGCTTTCCAGTGATGAAACGAAAGAACTGATATGATCAAATCAAATTTTACATTGAATGGAATTGATCTACTGCTGCCTATATCTATTTTTATATTGTTAATATTATGTTTGTGTATGTTTTTATGTGCAATTTCCAGCATATATGGGGACGGGTCTATGCAGTAAACATTTATATCAGATTTTTTTGCAATTTCTATATCCACATACGCAGGGCCACAACCTATGTCCAGCATATTTTTTGCTCTATAGGTAAGAATATCAGCAATAACAAATTCATGCAATTTTTTCAGGTATCCTATATTTGTAAAGGAATAAAGAAATGAACTTATGCGCCCAAATTTTTCTTCATTTTTTAAATACAAATTGCTATTCTTCATGAGACATACACTTTCTTATATTTATACAGGATTAAACAATATTTAAGGATTTCACAGTTGATAGATCAGACGAACCATATGTTGTCTGACAACTACCGTATACAAAACATCAGGTATTATATAGAAATTTATAAATGCAATAAAACGTGGTCTTGGCATACAAATCCAGATTGTATATAAAACAGTTTGATGCCGAAAACCTGCGATACCAGATTTTTGACTACATGTTTTCTAATTACAGATTAATCAAAAAGTATTTTAATTATGGATATATACAGATTAATTATGAAGCACGATCTTATTGTGATGGTTGATCTTGAAGGTGAACTTGAGAATCTTATTGACAGAGCTATTATTCTGAAAAAACAGGCTAAATCAGAGGCAC
Organism: Thermoplasmatota archaeon; assembly: GCA_023379385.1. Taxonomy (GTDB): domain Archaea; phylum Thermoplasmatota; class Thermoplasmata; order Lutacidiplasmatales; family JAMCUS01; genus JAMCUS01. The sequence continues at coordinate 84,032 of JAMCUS010000032.1, read as the reverse complement.
TTCCAGAATTACTTAAAAATAAAAGTTTTGCATTGATATTTGAAAAACCCAGTACAAGAACAAGAATCTCCTTTGAGGCTGCTATTGCTCAATTCGGTGGCCATCCAATATATCTTAATCCAAATGATATGCAGATGGGCCGTGGGGAAACAATATCCGATACAGGATATGTTCTATCTAGATTTGTGTCTGGAATAATATACAGGGCCTTTGATTATAGAAATGTAGTTGAATTGGCTAAGAAATCTACAATTCCAGTTATAAATGCATTGGATAACAGGGAGCACCCATGTCAAATTGTAGCAGATCTTATGACTATAAAGGAAAAAAAGAAAAAATTTAAGGATGTTACTATATGTTATGTCGGCGATGGCAATAATGTGTGCAACTCTCTTATGGTAGGTGCTGCAATGGTAGGAATGAACATCGTCGTAGCGACTCCAAAAGGGCATGAACCGGATTTAGCTTATGTCAAAACAGCAGAGAAGTTTGCCAGTAACAACAAATCCAGCATAAAGATAATGAATGATCCTGTTAAGGCAGTAAAGGATGCAGATTTTATATATACTGATGTATGGGTTTCTATGGGTGAAGAGAAATTGAAAGATAAAGAAAAAGATTTTGATGGCTATCAAGTCAACATGAATTTGGTAAAGAAGGCAAAGAAAAACGTAATGGTAATGCATTGTTTACCTGCTCACAGAGGAGTTGAGATAACTGACGAAGTTATAGATAGTAAATATTCCATTGTATTTGATCAGGCAGAAAATAGATTGCATAGTGAAGCAGCCATTTTACTACATCTACTTGAGGTGTAATTTTATGATGGGTGGTGGACGATTTAACGAAAAAAATGTCAAAATGATGATGAAAAAAATGGGTATATCTACTACAGATATACCTGATGTTGAAGAAGTAATAATCCTTACCAAAGATAAAGAGTATCATATAAAAATGCCACAGGTAACTGTCATAGAGGCAAAGGATGTAAAAACTTATCAGGTAATAGGAACTGCGGAAGAAAGAAACAGAGAAAAAAACAGTTACGCACAGGAGGACATTGATCTTGTAAAGAGTCAGACAGGTGTAGCTGATGAAGTTGCCATAAAGGCACTTAAAGAATCAGACGGCATGCCAGCCGAGGCAATTGATAAGATATTAAATAAAAAGCTAAGTTAGCTCTAAAAATGGAGTAACTGTAATCTAATTTGTTGATGTTAAAGTTTGGTATTATTATTTTTCCATAATTCATCGGATATTACTTTATACATTTCGTCATAGTTCAGTTTCTTTACGTCTTTTAGTTTATCCAAATACTTTATTATTCTATCCTCCTTAAGGATCCAGTAATGAATTCTCCAGTACCTGCCTGCTGATATAACCACATCATCTGTTATGGATTCAACAAATCCTAATTCTTCAAAAAAATAAAGAAATTTTCTTTCTGTCGACTCAAGAACATTATCAAGAACAAAATTATCAGGACCAAACAGATTTAGAACCATTTCTGCTACCTGATTTATTGAATAATTACTCTTCTTAGTAATTTCATCTATACCTGGAACAGATTCTAAAAATATGATTAATTGGTTTGATGTTAGCATTTGATTAATGCTATATTTTACATATATTTCTATTTTATTATGTCTTCTATGACGGGCCATAAAATGTCGTGTCATATCTTCATGAATATAGAATTCTAGCACGATTCTAATTATGTGTGTAGTACAGCGCCGTACGGATCACAATTATGTGTATTGACTAATTTCTTTTATTATGGTATATTAGACTATTCTCTAAAGATTGTAGCTTTATTATTCTACACAAACTTCCTACCAAATATGTGATAAATCTAATTTTGTATATTATTTAATTCAAAAAATGCATTTTTTGTATGCTTTATCATACAAAATTAGAATGTTTAAATATCCATTGTTATAATGTATAAAATATTGTAAATTTAGATAAATTACAGGAATTAAATAAATGGTGGTCCAAAAACAGCCAATTCTATATTGATGATATAGATATCATAAAATATCAGAGCACCACTATCAAAATAATTAGAAAAGAGCTTTACACCCTCCTCAAACCCGGTGCAATATTAATAATAAAAGGACCTAGAAGAGCAGGCAAGACTACATCAATTAAACTTACAATATGGAAGCTCTTATCAGAAGGCAAGGCAGACCGGGATGATATTTTTTATTTTTCATTTGATGAAGCGATATCGCCAAAAGATATGGATTCAACTATACGCAACTTCCTAAACAAACCACATTCTGGTACAACATATCTCTTTTTAGATGAAATACAGGCAGTTAAAAACTGGACGAATGTATTGTTAAGTCTTTCAAATTCAGGTATAATTGAGAGTAGTTGTGTGGTAGTAACAGGATCTATTGCACACTTTTTAGGTGCAGAAACCTTGCCTGGTCGTGGAACTGAAGGCAATATTTATTATTTACGCACTGCCACATTCAGAACATTTGTATTATCATTGCTGAATTATATGAAGATTCCCGGAAATAACATTTTTGTAATAGGACAAAAAACCGGATATACATTTACCCGGAATGAAGTTGATTCCATGTTAAATACAATACTTAATAGTTCTATTGACCTGGAGGAAAAGTTAGATTCTATATGTAAAAATATATCTGTGATTGAAGAGGTATTTCTTACCACTTAACAAATTTTTTGATTTATATATAAAATCAGGTGGCTATCCAATTAGCATTAACGGAGTAATAACCAACTCATTGCATCTTTCTTCCGCCTATGAAGAAATATATAATTATATAAAAAATGATGCTGCTACAATTACAAGTTCATTATCAGGTAATCCTTTAAAGGCAGGACTGGTATTATCAGGGGTGCTTGATTTTGTAGGAGGTAAGGTATCATATTCCAAAATTGCTCAAAAAATGTCTATGAATAAATCCACACTAGTTAACTATTCAAATAGATTAGAAAATTCTTTTGTATTTTTAGATATAAAAGGCATGAAAAGTTTTAAAAATAAATTGAAAGATTCAGAAGTTAAGAAATTTTATTTTTCTGATGTGTTTATGCATTATTCAGCAGGTGCGACAAAATATGGAAAAACAGGGGATGTGTATTCTGCAGAGCTAATAAATTCAACAAATATAGGAACAATCGTGAAGGAAATAATCGCAGGTCACCTTATAAGATTAAAAGAAAAAGACCCCATGCTACTTTATGGTACTTATCTGAAATTTTATGATGATAATAAGGAAATTGATTTCATATATAGAAAGGAAGATGAACAATATATTGGCATAGAGGTTAAATATCAAAACAGTACCCCAACACGGGATATTAAGAGAGTCAGTGAAATTCAAAATTATATTTTGTTGACAAAGTCTTCTGAAGTCAAAATAAAAAATAATATTGCTATTTTCCCTGTATGCTTATTTCTTGCTCTACTGCAGGATTCTAAAAATAATTTGTAGGTTGTATAATCTACCAGGTTGGCTCAGTAAATAAAAAAAACTATGCAACTATGGGTATTAATCCAAAAGATAGCACGATTTTTGTAATAACTTCACTATAGTATTATATACAAAAAAAAATTAACAGTATTGATACAAATCAAAGAATTGTACCAGAAGAAAGGTGTTTTTATGTATGTTGTAAAATATAAGCTTATAATAGATATGAATTATCAAGAAGGATCGTACAATGGAGTTGTAGTGGCAAGTCTGAAGGATGTTAAAAAATTTGAAAAAATAATTTTTAATAGTGTAGAACTGGACATAAAACAGATAAAAATAAATAATGCACCTGTTAATTATAAGCAAGATGTAGAGAAGGAAGAATTAATAATTGACAATGATGGATCTGAAGGAGAGCTGGAATTAATAATAGAATATAATGGTAAAGCTAGCAACAACCTTACAGGATTTTATAAAGCAAAATATTCTGATAAATTCATGTTGAGTACCCAGTTTGAGGCGATAGGTGCTAGAAGAATGTTTCCATGCATAGACAACCCATCATATAAAGCAAAATTCCAGCTTATCGTTACTATAGAAAAACCATATGAGGTTATATCCAATACATTGCCGGAGACAGTTGAGGAGTTAGAGTCCAAAAGACGATTTATTTTTAAAGAAACACCAAAAATGTCTACCTATCTTCTATATGTAGGTATGGGTATATTTGATAAACTTGAGGATAGATTAGGTAATATTTTATTAAGAGCTATTGTACCTGAAGGCAGAGGTATAGAAAAATCCAGAATAGCCCTTGATTATGAAAAACAATTTTTAGAATACTATCAAAAATATTTTGAAATTCCATACCCTCTTCAAAAAGAGGACGTAATCGGAGTGCCCGAGTTTGCAATGGGTGCAATGGAGAATTGGGGTGCAATAACATTCAGGGAAATTGTTTTTATGAATGATAATTCAACAAGCACTCAAGTAAAAAGAAGAATTGCAGAGGTAATGGCACATGAACTTGCTCATCAATGGTTTGGAAATTTAGTAACCATGAAATGGTGGAATGATCTATGGCTCAATGAAAGTGCAGCTACATTCATATCTTATAAGGCAGTGGATAAATTATTTCCAGAATGGAACTATATGAATGACTTTATAATAATGGAAATGAGGAATGCATTTGTTACAGATTCTTTAATAAATACCCATCCAATAGAGGTAAAAATTGAAAATGCCAAAGCAATTGATCAAATATTTGATGAAATAAGTTATGGCAAAGGTGCAAGTATTCTCAGAATGGTTGATGCCTATATAGGAGAAGAAAATTTCAGAAAAGGGCTAACGAGTTATCTCACCAAATATAGCTATGGAAACGCAGAGGGTACAGATTTTTGGAAAGAACTTGATCAGATATCAAATCAACCAGTTAGCAGAATTATTTCTGCATGGATAAAAAAGGCTGGCTATCCTGTAGTTTATGTTACATATAAAAATAAAACACTTATACTGAAACAGCAACGATTCTTACTTAATAAAGATAATGTTAACGATCTATGGCCAATCCCATTAACCATTTATATAAATGGTGAAGTTAAGAAAATTTTGATGGACAAAGAGCAGATTGAACTGCCACTTGATATGGAACCAGAAATTATAAAGGCAAATTATATGCAGACTGGATTTTACAGGGTCCATTATGATAAAATACTGTTTGCACAGATAATAAAAGGGATAAAGGAATTGTCTCCATATGATAGATTCGGTATTTTAAACGATACTTACAATATGGTATTGCGGGGTGATATTGAACTGAAGAGTTATCTTGATGTTGTTAAAATATTGTTAGACGATACAGATTTCCTGGTAGTAATGGAAATCTTAAATAATATGTCTGAACTGATATCAATTTTGCCTGATAATGCAAATATATTGTCTGTTAGCAAGGAATTTTTGATAAAACAGGTTGACAGACTTGGCATTGATAAAATAAAAGGTGAAAAAGAGGAAGAATCCATGATAAGAGGCGCCGTAATGAGCCTCCTAGCAAGAATTGATAATGAATTCGCTAAAAAAATTGCAGATAAATTTACTATTTATGATTCCGTAGACAATGATCTGAAAAGAGCAGTAGGTATAGCTGCAGCTGTAAGCGGAGACATCAGTACTTTTGAACATATGGTATATAAATACAGGAATACAACAGGTGACGAAGATAAGTTGAGACTCCTGTCATATCTATTTATGTTCAAAGAAAAACATCTTGTAACAATTCCATATATTATGATGTTTTCAGGAGAGGTTAAGAAACAGGACTGGCCATCGATAGTAGCAAATTCAATAGTAAATCCTTCAAACAGGGATGTGGCATGGTTATGGACGAAGTTGTACATACCTGAATTCGTTCAAATGTTCAAAGGGTCGTCAATACCACCGAGGACCCTCCAGGCTATCATACCAATTTTAGGTTTAAACAGAGAAAATGAAATAAAAAACTATTTTGAGGAAAATAAATTTGAATATGCGAATACAGGAATAAAAAGAGGATTTGAACTATTAAGAGTATCATCTGAAATGTTAAGGAAGTATAAAAATGATTAATTCTGCATATATTTAATGCAAATAGTCTGATTTTATATTCATATATCAAAATATTTGCAACAAATTTGACTATAAACGATATATAGTCATAAAGCATCGGACTTACGTGGTAATTAATATGTCTGTCTCTTTAAGTGAAAAAGATGTTATAGATATACTTACACCTGTCAAAGACCCTGAGATTGGTGTTAGCATAGTTAGGCTTGGAATGGTTCACAAAGTGGAAATCGATGGTAATGATGTTAGGGTCATAATCTCTTTAACTATACCATCATGTCCTTTAGGAACTTCAATACAAAATGATGTTAAAGAAGCTCTTGTGAAATCAAAATTATTCAAGAATGTAAATGTAGAATTAAGAACAATGAGTGATAATGAACGAGAAGCAATGATATCCAAACTTAAAATAAGCAAACCAAAATATGTTAATGAATATGATAAAAAAAAGTCACAGGTAGTTGTACCACCGGTTCTCAATGATCTTAAGAAGGATAATATAAAATATCTAATTCCGGTAGGTTCTGGAAAGGGTGGTGTTGGCAAATCATCTGTTACCGCACTTCTTGCAGTAGAACTCAGCAGAAGAGGTTACAAGGTAGGTATAATGGATGCAGATATTACGGGATCATCCATAGCCAAAATCTTTGGAGTTAAAGGCCCTATGGAGGTACAGGATAATACTATAATTCCACCATCCACTCCTAAATATGGAATAAAATTGATATCTACAAACATGCTACTGGAAAAGGAAGATCAACCTGTTATATGGCGAGGTCCAATTGTAAGCCAGATGATTAATCAGTTTTATAAAGATGTAGACTGGGGTACTCTAGATTTTCTTTTATTGGATATGCCTCCCGGAACGAGTGATATACCATTAACAGTTTTTCAGCAGTTACCCATATATGGAATGCTGTTTGTACAGACGCCACAGGACTTGGCCTCTCTCATAGTGAAAAAAGCTATAAACATGGCTAAAGCTATGAACGTTAAATCGCTGGGAATCATAGAAAATATGAGCTATGTAGTTTGCCCTCACTGCAATTCAAAAATAAAGATATGGGGCAAGGATGAAGTTGCATATGATCTTCCGTTGTTAGGTAAGATACCGATTGAAGAGGGGTTATCAGATGCCATGGACAAAGGGAAGTTAGAGGAATATAAAGAGTTATCCAATGTAAAACTGATAGGGGATAGATTCCTTTACCTGCTTAAACAATAACGCCTTAAACATGCGTTCTGACCTTTATTGCAAGCCCATGGCGGGATCTCTCCATCTCTTCTCCGTTCATCTTTGCAACTCCGATGGCCTTTATGGTATCATTGTAGACTGCCACAACTTCGTCTCCAGATCTTATACTGCTGTCAGCCCTGATAACAGCAGGAGAAAAAATATCTCCCTTTATAGACAGGTTCTCTATCTCTACGACATTAATTTTGTTGTTTAAAAGAAGTTCGGCACCATCTAAAGTCAGGCTAAATTTACCCTCCGCTGCGTTGAACATTGCCAGTTGCCTATTGTTATGAATTATTCTGTATTCAGGAAAATAACCTTTTATAATCACATTTACTCCATCTGTTATATCCTTACCAAACTGGAACGTAAACATTGATTTGACTGAACCCCTGTTCTTATCTATTTTTATTTTTGAATTTACATTTTTCTTTAAATCGATCAGTGTTTCTTTAAGGTTGTGTAATGAATTATCTGATAAAGGATTGTTATCCGAGCTTACGTGTACATTATCAACATATTTTTCTACAACCTCTTTAACAAACACCTCTCCACCATGAAGGTGTATTATTGCATTTTTATATTTGTTGCGTTTTAAATAATTCTCCAGTACATCTGAAGTCACCTTTTTTTCTATTTCGTCCCAGTATCCTGTAACAGGTGTATCATAATTCATTGCAGGGTAATAATTTTCCAATTCTCTCGGCACAACGGATAATGGAGAGGTGATCATAAGTTCATGTATATTACTTCTCATTCCTGTTTCAGAAATTATGGATGAGAATATTCCGTGTGTTTTTGATAATGAGTATGGTTTTCTTTTGGAACAGGGAAAGAGTATCACTGTATCTATATTTTTATCTGGTTTTATAGATATATTGGATATCCTGTTCCTGAACCTTACAACTTCTGGCCTGTTGAAGGATAGATCTGTTACATAATTAGAAAATTTGCCTACAACTGGCGTATATTTTTCCAGTATAGCGTATCCGTTTATATTGAATTCCTTTAACACTGCAGTGGCGGCTGGATCCTCTGCAACTCTCTGTTCTACATAACTTCTTAACTGGCCTGCTTTGATAAATTGTTTAACCCTTTCAACCTCTCTGTAAAGTACATACCTGTTATGCTGTATAACGCCAATGTTATCAAGCTTTCCATTAAGGCAGCTTTTGCACCGGCATAATAGATCGGATGGAACCTTTCCAAAGTAATAGTCATCTATATATATTCCGTTGTTTCCCAGATTATCCACCAGGGTACTATCAAAAATAGAAACATTGAGATAGGTTAGCAAAGCTACTCTGTTTGGAAGAGCAACATTCATTGCCCAGACCTGATGTTCGTGTTTTTTAACAGATAATATTTTTTCAAAAGAGGCCCTCATTGCAGATGGTCTGGTAAATATTTCATCCATATTGAGAAACGGAATAATTATTGCTTTATCATCCATATTAATTGAATGATTCCAGAATATATGTGGCAGGTCTGCTTCACTAACCTTATCAATAAATGGTACTGGAATCTCTATTTCGTATCTGTTGTCTATAATGAATATTTTTTTGTGTGATGTATTATCTCTTATAGAATATGTATAGTAACTATCGTTTTTCTCCAGCATGGGCAGATCACTGAATAAGACTGCAGGAAATTCAAAATTTTTTACAAAAGATAGATCATTAATCATAAATAGATCACTCAAACCTATTGGCCTCAATAAAGTTATAAAAATCGTTTTCGTTATTAAAAACCTTTGCTTTTTTTTTGATTTCATTCCATATAACAGTAAACCGCCTGTCTGCAGTATAATCCCTGCTTTCTGGTTGGCTTTTTTCTATAATGAATATCTGTTTATTACAATGCAATAAAATATCTATGTTATCTATGTTACCATTTCCCACAGGAAAATCTGTTATGATCACGATTGAACTCTTCTCAATAACTTTTTTATGCTTTTCTACCATCTCCGGCGATATTGATCTGAATGGTTCTTCTACAATGGCATTTATAGAAAGTGATTTTGCAACAATGTAATCTGAATCCATTGGGCTTAATATACCCATGGTCACTGTTACACCTCTTCCTTTAAACCATTTGGCTATCTCTTTTCCACTGCCTGCACCACATATTATATGTGCATGTTTTATATTCAATATTTTTTTTGGTGGTGCTGCTATATTAAAATCAAGGTCCACATCAAAACATCTTTTTATGTTTTCTTCAGTAACTACCTCATCTGTTTTACCATATGTTATTATAGATCCATCTCTCAGCATAATAACCATATCTGAAAATTTTTTACACATGGTAATATCGTGAAAAGTTACTATAGCCATACTGTTATCCGTTTTAACAATATTCCTCAGTTTATCCATAATCTCCAGCTGATTTTTTACATCTAAATGTGCTGTAGGTTCGTCCAGGAGAAGTAGCTTTCCTTCCTGTGCCAGTGCTCTCGCTATAAGTACCATTCCACGTTCACCACTGGAAAGTTCGGAAAGATATTTATCACGATACTTCATGGTTCCCGTAATCTCAAGAATTCTTTCCGTCTTTTCTATGTCTTCCTTTCTGTCAAATATATAATCACTGTTATGTGGATACCTCGCCACCAGTACCACCTCAAAACTTTTGAATCCTCTGAACAGCTCTGTAACCTGCGGTAGAAATGAGATGTTTTTTGCTATCTCAAGCTTAGAAAGTTTTTTAATTATTTTTCCATTCAGGATTATATCTCCGTCTGATTTTACTAGATTTACAATTGCTTTAAGAAGGGTTGTCTTACCGGAACCATTTGGACCCATTATACCCAGAATTGTTCCCTGTTTCAGTGTGAAGGATATGTTGTTTAAAATCTTTTTTTTATTTAAATAAACAGTTAGATCTGTAATGGATAAATTTGAATTACTGCATTCATTTACATTATTAACATCCACCTTCATATGAATCACTTTATCGTTTTTGCTGCTTATATACTGACCTCCATTCTTTTCAAAGACCTTCTAAACAGGTAAATAAAAAAAGGTGCACCTATAAATGAGGTTACAACACCAACAGGAACTATAACGGGTGATATAATTGTTCTAGCAATAGTATCTGAAATAACAAGCAGTATTGCGCCTCCTATAGCTGATGTAGGAATAAGTATTCTGTAATCATTTCCAACAATACGTCTCATTATATGCGGTATTACCAAACCAACGAATCCTATTATTCCGCTCATACTAACTGCAATGGCTGTCAGCAACGTAGTTATAAAAATGATCATATTTTTAGTGAGTTTTAAATTCACACCGGTTGCTGCAGCGAGGTCTTCACCACCGGTTAAAAGATTCAGTTCCTTAGAAAAATAAAAAAGTATAAAAACAGAGATAATAACTGGCATTAAAATTAAGTCTATCTCTCCCCATAAAGCATCTGAAAAGCTTCCCAACAACCAGTAAATGAGCTCCTGAAGATGTGGCCCTGATACAAACATAAGAAATGATACAATTGCTGAAAAAATATAACCTACTGCTATACCTCCAAAAATTAAATTGCTATTGGATACTTCACCATGACTATACGACAGCCCGTATACCATGGTTACAGCTATAATTGCGCCTATAAACGCAGAAATGGGTAAATAATAAAAGGATTGGTAGCTATCAAATCCCATTGTTATAGATAGAGCAGCGCCGAAGGCAGCTCCTGCAGATATTCCAAGTATGTATGGGTCTATGAGTGGATTTCTGAATAATCCCTGTAAAGAAGCCCCTGAAGAGGAAAGTGCTACTCCTACTATAACAGCCATTATTATACTCGGTAGTCTTAACTGAAGAATTATTTTTGAGTAAAGAGAGTTCTGATGTATTCCTGCTATACCATTCCAGATAACAATCATAACCTGCTGAAATGGAATTTTTACGGTACCCACTGAGACAGAAACCAGTACTGATATAAAAAGCAAAAATAGTAAAGAGGTTACTGTTATAAGCCATCTTTTCGGTGTGTTGTATTTACTAAAATCTTTAATATTATTTTTCATTTTAGAGGTGTATAACTACGTTTACCATATTAAGATATATTATGTTAATATTCCTGTAATAGATCTTTCCGTTGTAGATGATCTCCATTTTATAGCTACCACATGGAATACCTGTGAATTGATAGCCACCAGTTGCATTTGTATCCGTCGTAGCAACAACAGTATTAGTAGCGTTTAGAAGTTTTATTGTAACTGAAGTCTGTGGCGTATTGCCGTTATATAATCTTCCTGATACATTCCCGGTGAGATTGAATAACGATGGATGAAGAATATAAGCCATCTCCTGCAGTACGTAAAATAATGATATATCTGGCTCGCTTATATATGCGTCATTAAGACCATAGATTGTGTTATTCTTTACGGCGGATAGGTTTATCCATGTAGGATTGAAAGAGGAATAGCTGGTTATATTCAATCCATACGGACCAACACCAACCATTATAAAGCTGGGATTTAAATTTACAACTGATCCAACAGAAATTTCAGGGTATGATAATGAAAGGTTAGAGGCTATGTTATAACCACCTGCATCTATAATTAATCTGTTGCCGAATGATCCAGGGCCATAGGTCCAGTACGCCATACTGTAGTTATCCGGGTAATAGGTAAGGAGTACTGATGGTTTTGTGTATACACTCCCTACTGTTGTTTCAATGTGCGTTAGCATTGCAGAAAGATTGGATATAATGGTTTTTGCAGTAGTCAGGGTGCCACACACAAGTCCAACCAGGTATATATCATTTAAAATTTGATGCATATTTTCAGGATTAAGCACAACTACAGTAAGGCCTAGCGAGGTCAATTTATATACCTGCGCCGGTGAGGTTATACCAGCAGCCAGAACAAGATCTGGTGTGAGATTGAGGATCTCTTCATAATTTATATTTGTGGAAGTGGTTACCTGTGTAACGTTGGAAATACCCCATTCCTTAACCTGTGCAGTTGTGTAATCATATATACTATCAATTCCTACCAATTTATTTCTGAGATTAAGATCAAACAGTATCTCTGTATTGGAGGGTGCGAGGGATACTATCCTCTGAGGTATTCCATGAATGGTAATTACTCTTCCTGTATCATCTATTATCGTTATGGATCTGTTTGATGTGTTATTTGTGGATGGAATGCCATTAACACTCTTACCAGAAGTGTACATGTATGTGAAATATCCACCTATAAACGATGCCACAATAAGCACAATCGCAATTGCAACCGTAATATTCTTTTTATAATTCATATTCATAACTATCTTTATTTTAAATTAACTTTAACTATTTAAATTATACTTTACAAAGTATGAAAAATCGTTTTTATGAAATAACAAATATATATGGTGATAGCATAAATTTATATTACGCTATGTAAAGACAGTTTGAGTCAGTGACTGTTTCTTAATTAGGCTTATATCTATGCGTTATTTATTCGAATTTACAGTATAAATGAATTATTTAAAATAAAAAGTTAACAAGCTATGCGATCTGAAATCTTTATGTAGAATGATTTTATAATGTATCCAAAGTGTGATAAAATGTGGGGCAATAACAGTTATACTGTATCATATGTTGTTAATTCAAAACGAAGCTTTTTTTCATTTAAAGAGATTAAACATATTTTACTTGCATCTGCAGTTCTATTTTTTGATTTTATATTATTGGGCAAGGTGGCCAATTTCTTCGGAGGTAACATTTTATATCTTGTAATATTTTCTTTTCTTGCTGTTGTTACAGGTTTTCTATTACATGAAATGGCACATAAAATTGTGGCAATTAAATATGGATGTTATGCTGAGTTCAGAAGTAATATGTTTTTTTTACTTCTATCCATAGCTACCTCTGTCATGGGATTTCTATTTGCGGCACCGGGTGCAGTATATATCACAGGGTCTGTAACAACCCGTGAAAATGGTGAAATAAGCATAGCAGGACCATTAACAAATTTTGGATTTGCAATTCTATTTGTAGTTATAAGTATGATTCCCAGCAATTTAAAAGATTTATTCATAGAACTTGCCACTATGAACATATTTTTTGTAATATTTAACATGATACCCATACATCCACTGGATGGATCAAAGGTAATCAAATGGGATATTGTAAAATGGGGTACTCTTTTTGGCATATCTATCCTTTTATTCATATATTTAATATTTAATTAACCTTGCAGGATAAGCTCTGTTGAATAAATGCCAGATCTGATTAACAGAGCATTATACTGATTATAAATATTTATCCAGTATAAACTGATAAGGTTTGGATGGAATTAAAAGGTGTTATGCCAGATTTATTCAACACAGCAACAGGGCATGTACCTATTTATACCTGTAGAACCCTTCTCCACTTTTCCTGCCAAGCCTATTGGAATAAACCATGTTACGAAGGACTGGTGAAGGTCTATATTTATCGTCACCAAAGCCTGTATGCAACCTTTCCAGAATGTGTAGTAGTGTGTCAATACCAACCAGGTCTGCCAGTGCGAGAGGTCCCATGGGATGATTAAGCCCCAAATTTACAGCTTTATCTATATCCTCCTTTGATGCAATGCCTTCATAGAGCATCCATGCCGCTTCATTTATGATAACTGCAAGCATACGTGATGTTACAAAACCTGGGTAGTCCTTTGACATTGTAACCTCTTTCTTAAGGTCTGCAACGAAATTTTTTGCCTTTTCAATCGTTTCATATGATGTTACATACCCGGGTATTATTTCTACAAGCTTCATCAATACTGGAGGATTAAAAAAATGCAAGCCTATAACCTTTTCAGGCATTTTAACCACCGACGCCATCTCGCTTATAGATAGAGATGAGGTATTAGAGGCAAGAATCTCTGTATCTGGATAATATCCATCTATCTCCGAAAATATACTCTTTTTAATATCCATCTTTTCAGGTGCTACCTCTATGACTATTGAGGGTTTAGAATCTATTTTTAACGATTTTGTAACCTTTATTCTAGCCAGAATATCTTCTTTATTTTCATTCAACACCTTTTTATTTTTTAATTTTTCTATGCTATTACCTATGTCGTTCATAGCTTTATCAAGAATCTTATCTGATATATCATACAGATAACAATTATACCCATTAATAGCTACAATTTCAGCAATACCGGAACCCATTATACCTGCTCCTATTACAAAAACTGTTTTATTTTCTATCATATATATCATCTCCTTTTTTTACATATTGAGTTATTATTATATATTGTATATCATTCGCATATTAACAATTTAACATGTAAAATCCATGGCTGTATTCATCTCAATTCATAAAATAGGTTTATTTCATTTTTTTAAACGATTTACTATCAATCAAATGAAATAATTAATTATACAGCCGCATGTCACATCAACAAAATTATGGGGCCGTCCGAATTTGAATCGGAGTCTCTACCACCCCAAGGTAGAAGGATACCAAGCTACCCCACGGCCCCCCGCTCCCTATTTATATGTGCCTATCATTTTAATATATATAAATCTATATAATTTACATTTATATATATCATAATTGATTTGATATTGACATCAATTATATACATGGCTATGCTTAAACTATATATGGATTTTACTGTTGCGTATTCACATAATATAAAGTAACATCTAAAAGGGTTTTGATGTTTTGACACGTTATTAATAAAATAACAATCTATAAGTAATTGTAAATAAATACAAATATCATGGTTCGTAAAATAAAAAAATTTATTTGTATCTTCATCTCCATTATATCTGTTATAATATTTTTTATGATTATTACGCCATATGTGGTACCAATACAATATTCAACAAGTTATGTAAATTACACATCTACTCCATCCAGATATAATAACATTTCAATGAAAAATTCCAAAACAGTTTCAAAACCTGTAACCGGTGAAACTGCAAATTTTATAGGTTATGTAAAGTATACACTTCTGCTGCAGAACAATACACTGATGAATGGAAACTATAATACCACTACGGGTGAACAACCAGGCAGCATTGTGTATGATCCTTCAAATAAGTTTCTTTATACAGCAAATGATTATATGAATGCTGCTACAATCATCAATGGCACAAACAACAGTGTAATAACGAATGTTACCGTTGGTAACACTCCTGATGCCATTTCGTACGATCCTGTCCAGAAATATATTTATGTATCCAATTTTAACTCCAGCGATGTTTCTGCTTTAAATACCAGTACCAATTCTGTTACCAGCATAGGTGTAGACCAGTATCCAGCAGATTCTGTTTACGTTGGCAGTGCAAAAAGTGTATATGTGGATATCTCTGCGTTTAATGAAGTTGAAATTATAAATCCTGTTACAGGGACTACTACAGCTACCAAAATCCCTGTGGGCACATCGCCTGTGGGGATTGCATATGATCCTGCCGAAAATTACCTGTTTGTAGCAAATGCACAATCACATAACGTCACTGTAATAAATGTGGCAACCAATAGCGTTATTGCTAATATATCTGTTGGGTCAACGCCGGTAAGCGTTTTATACAATCCCTTCAATGATTATATATATGTAGCAAACTACTGGTCAAACAATATAACCGTGATTAAAGGCAATTCCCAGTTACCCTCCATTGTTACAACAATAAAATTAAACACAGCACCATTTGGTATGAGCTACGATCCAAATAATGGTTACATCTATATTGCTGATCACAACACAAGCAATATTACAGTTGTTGATTCCAGTAATAACACCATTATGGGTAATATCACTGTGGGCTATAAACCAGATTATATTACATACGATTATTCAAATCAGTATCTGTACGTTACAAACAGTGTTTCTGGAACGGTATCTATTATATCCACCAGTTCCCCTGCCTATGCAGTTACCTTTACGGAGAGTGGGTTGCCAGCAGGTACAAACTGGTCTGTATCAATCAATAACAATACACCAATATATTCTATCACAGATAAAATTGTGTTTAACTTGTACAACGGGCAATATTATTATAAAGTTTATCCTGAAAGGGGATACGTAGCAACACCCTCCAGCGGTGACTTTTCTGTGAATGGAAATGCGATAAATATAGCGATTTCGTGGAGCAGTGCTATTCAGTCCTTATATTCTGTTACCTTTACAGAGAGTGGGTTGCCAGCAGGTACAAACTGGTCTGTATCTCTTAATAATTCTGTAAAATATTCCACTTCTACCGATATTATATTTAAAGAGCCAAATGGTACCTATACATACCTTGTTGAATATATAACAGGATATGTAGCAACACCATCCCATGGTTCTGTCAACATCAATGGTAAAAATATTACCCAACCGATATCATGGGCTATCGGAACAGCTTATTCTGTAACCTTTAATGAAACAGGATTGTCATCCCGTACGAATTGGTCTGTATCTGTTAGTGGCTATACAAAATATACTACTACCACATCAATTCAGTTCATGTTAACAAATGGAACCTACCCGTTTACAGTTGGACCAATTCCTAACTATTCTCCTTCACCAACATCAGGTAATGTGAATGTTTCCGGTGCATCAGTTAGCAAAACAATAACGTGGAGCTCCAGTTCAGCCTCACTATATACAATAAAATTTATTGAATCTGGTTTACCTGCATCTACTGTATGGTATGTAATACTATCAGGCATTACAGGCAGTTCATCTACTAACACAATAACTTTTAAGGAATCTAATGGTACATACACCTTTAATATAGGAAATTCTAATTATATTGCAACACCATCATCTGGCAGCATAACGGTTAATGGAAGGAATACCGAACAGAATATATCCTTTACAATCGCAACCAAATATACGGTTGACTTTACAGAAACAGGATTGTCTACAGGAACCTCCTGGTCTGTAACACTGAATACCATTTACACCAAAAGTTCAATCAACAATACGGTAATATTCAATGTTGTTAATGGAACATATAATTATACAATAGGAATTGTTCATGGATACAGAGCAACACCGTCATCTGGTCAGTTTAAAGTAAATGGAGTCAATACAAATATAGTTATAAACTTTTCAATTGTTAGACCTGTTGTGTACACTGTTACTTTCACAGAAACAGGATTGCCATCCGGTACAAACTGGTCTGTAACCTTAAATAATTTTAATAAAAGTGGTACAGGTAAATTTATAATATTTAAAGAGATCAACGGAAGTTACCCTTTCACAATTACATCTATAAAAGGCTACAATATATCGCAACCTACTGGAATCATTACAGTAAATAAAAATGTAACTGAAAATGTAACGTTCACACCTGTAAGCCTCAGTTCGTCCAGTAGTGGTATTAGTTCTGAATCTACTATAATTTATGTTATAATTATTTTTATAATCTTAGCTTTACTGATTCTCATGATTTTTTACAGAGATAAGACAACTAAAGTGGCAAAACATTACATAGATAAAGGCAAAAATATTGTGCTTAAGATGACAAACAATAAAAACAGAACCAGTAACACAAAAGAGGAAAGTAAAAACCTGACATCCGGTTATAGCGCTCCACAGCCTCCTGCCTCCCTACCAAACACAAAATTTGCAACATCATCTGTACCATATAAACAACAGCCAACACCATATAAACCAACATCTGGTACGTCATCCACATCCATGACAAAAAGGCGCAACGCTACCTATACAGCTAGTACATCAAAAGGCAGATATTACAACACAAAGAGTACACCCGTGAAAAACAGATCAGCAACTAAAAAAACAGCAATATGTCCGTCATGCCATAACGAAATTCCAATGCTTGTATATATATGCCCAATCTGTAAACATAAAATAAGATAAATCTCTGGTAAACATATATAAATTATCGAAAAATTATTGAATTATGATATTAATGGTTATTTTTATACTTTAAATAAATTTAAATTGTTAGGGATATTGTGATATATGCAGAGGTCATGCAGAATTCATTAACAGTTTGACATGCTATGCTGAAACAGAATTATAAATGTAAAAAATTGTAAAATGTTTAATATTTGAAAGACTTTGTCTAGTTCATGAAACCTGTTTTAACAGAGTTAGATGGTGATATTTCTTTGGAAAAAAAAGGGTTTGAAAAGATCTGTGACATTGAATTGTTGAAAAGAAAGGCTGTTGACATACGGAGAGATATTATTAAAATGATTTATTTAGCAGGATCAGGCCACCTTGGTGGTTCTCTATCCATTGCAGATATTGTTACGGCGTTATATTTTAATATCCTAAATCATGATCCATCGGATCCTTTATGGGTAGAACGGGATAGATTCATATTGAGTAAAGGTCATGCAGTGCCCGCGCAGTATGCAGCATTAGCTGAAACTGGATATTTTTCAAAGGAAAAGCTATGGACATTGAGAAAATTGGGTTCTGATCTTCAGGGTCATCCAGCAATGCATAAGTTAGCAGGAATAGAGGCATCAACAGGATCGTTAGGTCAGGGCATATCAATTGCGGTTGGACTTGCACTTTCTTTAAAAATGAGAAAATCAAATAGCATGGTTTTTACCATCGTTGGAGATGGAGAATGCCAGAGTGGGGAAGTATGGGAGGCGGCCATGGCTGCCGCCCATTATAATGTCAATAATCTAATAGTAATTGTTGATAGAAATGGATTGCAGATTGATGGCGAAACGGAAAAAATTATGTCTGTAGAACCACTTAGCGAGAAATGGAAAGCGTTTGGATGGGATGTTACACATATGAATGGTAATAATATGGAGGATATCGTAAAAACAACATCTAATGTTTTGCAGAATAGAGAAAAGCCATCTGTAATAATTGCAAAAACGATCAAGGGTAAAGGTATCTCCTTCATGGAAAACAATGTATCATTCCATGGAAAACCTCCCACAGCCAGTGAGTATGAAAGAGCAATAAAAGAATTGGGTGATATCCTGTGAAAGGGGTGGTTGAAAGTCCCAGAAAGGCGTATGGAGAAGCGCTAATAGCGTTAGGTGGATCGGATCCAGATATGGTTGTAATGGATGCAGACCTGTCAACATCTACAAAAACCGCTATGTTTGCTAAAAAATTCAATGATAGATTCTTTAATGCAGGCATTGCAGAGCAGAACATGATGGCAATGGCGGCAGGTTTATCCATTGATACAAGAACAGTATTCGTGAGTACATTTGCAATATTTGCTGCAGGAAGAGCTTACGACCAGATACGGCAGTCCATTGCCTATTCGTCTTTAAATGTAAAGATAGTTGCCACACACGGAGGTATAACTGTTGGCGGTGATGGAGCATCACATGAAATGATTGAAGATATTGGTCTTATGTACGGGTTGCCAAATATGAAAATCTTTATACCTGTCGATAGCAATGAGACATATAACGGTATAATCTCCATTGCTAAAATAAAAGGGCCTTTTTATGTACGATTGTCCAGAATGGAGACTGAAACCATAACCGAAAGAGAAACAGAATTTAAAATTAATGAAATACCTGTACTCAGAGAAGGATCAGATGCAGTAATTGTAGGCACGGGACAGGTTCTTAAACGGGCATTGGATGTTGCTGAATCTCTTAAAAAGCAAAATATAGATGTTGCCGTATACAATATGCATACCATAAAACCTGTTAACAGAGAGGAAATAGAAAGAATTGCCAGAAAATATGGTGTCATAGTAACAATTGAGGAACACAATATAAATACGGGTGTGGGTGCAATAATTTCATCGGTTACCTCTGATGTTTATCCCGTTCATGTAGTGAAGTTGGGAATACATGATATATTCGGTGAATCTGGCGAAGCGGATGAACTTATGGATAAATACGGTTTATCCGTAAAAGATATTGAAGAAGGCGTAAAATATGCCATGAAGATTAGAGGTTGATAAAATGAAGTTTTTTCTTGACACAGCAAGTATAAAAGAGATCAAAGAGGGTATCGAACTATCCATGGTGGACGGTGTAACTACCAATCCTACACTTCTATCAAAAGAAACAGGTGATCCTATTGAAATATTAAAAAGTATATCCAAAATTGTTAAGGGTCCTGTCAGTGCAGAGGTAATAAGCACAGACGTGGAGGATATGGTAAAAGAGGGGAAAAAACTTGCAGATATATCTGAAAACATAAATATAAAAATTCCTGTAACATTTAATGGATTAAAGGCAACCAGAATATTGCATGAAAAAAACATAAAAGTTAATATGACTCTGATTTTCTCACCATCACAGGCTCTGCTAGCTGCCAAGGCGGGAGCATCGTTTGTAAGTCCCTTTGTTGGACGAATTGATGATATTTCTGGTTACGGAATGGATCTTGTTGAACAGATAATGACTATATACAAAAATTATAACTTTCAAACGGAGATCATTGTAGCAAGTATAAGAAATCCTGTACATGTTGTTGAGGCAGCTCTCACAGGAGCGCATATTGCTACTATGCCGTTTAATATTATGCATCTCCTTGTAAAACATCCTCTTACTGATATAGGTATTGAACGATTTCTCAATGATTGGAATAAAATATACAGGGGAAATACAGACATTTCGTGAACTGTTTATGAATGGGTATTGTTATTATAATAAATCTTTTTAATCCTGGTCTTTTTTCCTTTTTCATCTTTTTCGGTCTGGAAAATAAATCCAAGAATTCCAAGTATAGCTGAAAGCAGAATTGTCAGAATATAGTCTGTACTTATAAAACTTAAAGATATGAAAAAAAGGACTGCACCAATAATAACTGTCAATAATATGAGAATACTATCGTAAAGAATATAAAACAAAATATATCCTATTATTCCTGCAATAATGATGTAGAATAATGGGTATAAATTTTTATTATTCAGTAAAGTCTGTAACGATGGCTTTCCAATTAAATAGTATACAATTCCAGCAAAGGTTAAAAAGCCCATCCAGGCAATAGTAGATCGTAGAATCCATAATCCAATAATAATGCCTATTAACCCCAATGCAATAGCTATAAGAATGATATAGAGTATGTTGTGTGGAAATAACAGCATACCTATAACAATACCAATTACGGACCCCATAACAAGACCAGCAAGGGCCGCGACGATTTTTATAATATCTTTACCGAAGAACATCATAACAATAGCGATAATAATAAAAAGAATTGCGTAGCTTCCTATAACACTTATGTTAAAGTAATGTGAAACAGTCATAACAATATACATGATCTTTTTATATAAAAATATTTACTTAAAATTAATACCAGATTGCTACTGTAAATGGCCACGTTATGGATAATGGTAACAATATTTACGATGTGTTATCCAACCTCCATGATCTTTATGGAGAGTTCCAGTGCTGCTAGATAATCATCAACGGTTCTCATTATACTTAATAAATCTGTTCCTTTAACTGTGAACAGTATATCTGTATCATTAACATACGCATTTATATACTGTTTATTGTCTATTACTGTAGAATGAAATGCCACCAGAGCTTTTTTTTTGCTTTCAAATCCTAATGAACCGTTAATTATGTACATGTTCCATCAAAAACTTATCTAATGCATAGGCACCGTTTTTTCCGTCTCTTATGGCTTCTATCATACTGGCAGGGCCATTTGTAACATCTCCACCGGCAAAAACTTTAGATATACTAGTTTTCAATTCGTTATCCACAACAATCGTATTCCATCTGGTAGTTTTCAACTCTTTTAGATTGAGTGATGCAACGTCTGGTCTCTCACCAGCAGCAATGATAACCATATCTGTTTTTAATTCAAAAGTGGTATCTTTATCAACAATGAGCTTACCCCGTGGATTGGAGGGGTCATTTACCAGTCTTACCGGAGATGATATTATGGAAGTTAATTTACCTGCTGACTCTGAAAACTTTACTGGCTGGGTATAGAAATGCGCAACTACCTTTGTTGGCGTCCTGCTTTTTTCGTTCTCAAGAACCTCAAACAACATAAATTTTTCTTTAGCATCATCCACGTCTTTTATATCTACATGATGCTGGACAACCTCCTCAATGAATTCTCGTATTTCACCCTTGCTAGCAGGCATTTCACGTGGGCTTCTTCTGTATATTATATGAAGCTCGTCAGGGGATAATCTTATGACTGTTCTTAATACATCTATGGCTACATTACCACCACCAATAACAGATACGGAACCATGCAACGATTTTATACGCATTTCATTAACCTCTTTAAGAAAATCAAGAGAGTGCATGACTCCATTACATTCCTCTCCAGGTATGTTCAGCGTAATAGGTTTCATGGCACCTATAGCTATAAATACGGCATCAAAGTCATTTGTAATCTGTTCTACACCTACGTCCTTACCTATATTCACTCCAAATTTAAAAATAACACCGAGCTTTGTAAGTATTGAACATTCATTGATCAGTACATCTTTTGGTAACCTAAATTTAGGTATCGTATAGTACAGCTGACCGCCTGGTGCCTTCTCTTTATCAAAGATGGTTACATCATGCCCGAGCCTTCTCAGATGATATGCACACGTTAATCCAGCAGGACCGGCACCTATAATCGCCACCTTCTTTCCTGTTGGAAATCCAGGCCTAATTATTAATTTATTAATATCTCCAAAATCAGCTGCAGCTCTTCTTATCATGGGTATACGCAAAGCGTATCCATCAGGCGTTCTATTCTGCAAACAATCCTCCATGCATGGGTGAAAACAGATTCTACCACATGTACCGGCAATTGGAAAAAAATTATATACAACCTTTAGGGCTTCCTGAAAATTTCCTTTAGCTATCTGTTTCATATAACCTGGAACGTGAAGGTGTGCAGGGCATCTTCTTACACATGTTGGATTTACACAAGTCAAACATCTGGATGCCTCAATCATTGATTCTTCTTTTGTATATCCCTTATTGGTTTCATTAAAATTAAGAGATAGCTCAGAAGTTGTTTCTACAGGTATCGCTTCATACATAATTTTATACCTACAATACCCTAACGCATTTAACAATATAATACTTTTTTATTATTGTTATCAACACATAGCCCACATTACACAACCTTTACATTCATTAAGTACTATAGACAAAGAATGCCTTTGGGAAATATAACCTAAAAAAATATATAATAAAAAGAAATATGAACTGAATAATGACATTTGTTTATCTGAAGTTTACAGTATGTAAAGTGTAGATGCTTAGGCGTTGTGAATAAATAACATAAGCATTTACATAAGAACTTACTTATACAAAATTATTAAAAACAGGTTGTTAGCGATCCCGTACTGTATGGCGAAATCACCGGTGATTCAATCAAAAAGGGAATATATTTGGCTCATCTGTATCCTTCTTTCTTTTTTTGTACTTTGTCATCATTTTATCATACAGGTCATCTTTTTCTAATTCCATTGTTTTTTTTAGTTTTTCAAAGTTATCTTTTGTAGTAAGGCGTTTTTTAGTCATGAATTTATAAAATTCTGTCAAACCTGTATATATATCATTAAAAATCGTTTCGTCTATATCTTTAGTGGTATCAATAACATGTTTCATCCTTCTTTCAAAACTAAAATTCAATTCATTAATATCATCATATAAAAAGAAGTCATCATCAAAACCCCCAAATTCATCACGAAAAGCATTTTTAAAGAAATATTGAATGGATAGTAATAGATCCACTTTCTTTTTGATTGTATATTCAGGCATTCCACGTACAATCTCCACTTTAAAAGCATCTAATCTGCATACGTTGTATTCCGCAATCTCTTTTATAAAATCCTCATCCTCCATATCCTTATATTCGTATTTATCCATCTTTCTTAGTAAATAGGCATCCCAATTTTTAAGTTTCTTATTTACAATACACTTCAAGGCATCGTAATTCCCTTTTGTTACATCGTCATCTGGATTCAGTTTCAAAGATTTTTTTAAAAGGATTTTTGCATCCTCCATGTTACCAATGCACATATTAATCCAGCCCGCATTTGAATAATATTTAGAATTACCAGGATCATAATCAAGAGCTTTTTGCTGTATTTTCAATGCCTCTTTAAAATTTCCTAACATGGTATAGCAATATGCCATAGAATCATAGATCCACCCCTTTTTTGATATCATCTCCAGTGCTTTTTGATAGTATCTTATTGCGAGATCAAATTTCAAATTTTTCTCTAAATAATCTCCAACATTATTTATTACATTATCCATATCCTCTTCTTCAAAAAAGTCTTTGACTACTTGAAAACCTGCATCAAGTTGTTCAATACCCTTTTTATCTTTTCCTATACTTAAATAGGTGTTTCCCAATGTAAGTTGTGCAGGGTAATAGATCGGACACATCTTAATAATATCGAGATATCTACCAACTTTTTCATTATCTGTTAACTTGCCACCAAAAAATGGAAACATATCCCTTGAAATGACATCGGCATACTCTATATCTGCATTTTGCCATTCATCTGTTTCTGTTATTTGAGATACCTTGTCCATTCTTTTAGATTTTTTTTTCATATTATCTATATTCAATATGTTTGTTATTATTATAATTTTTGCATTTTATGATTATATTCACGTTTATAAATAATTTTACAAAATTGTTGAAAGGGTTGTATTCAGAATATAGATACCTTGCCGGAAAGTACCTTTTTGTAAAGTTCTGGCAACTCTGCAAGTTTATTTTCAACAATGCCCTCACATTCTGCTTTGTATTTTGATTCCTTTACATTACCATCTGCCATCAATAATTTAACGGATACCACTTGAGGATCCGTAATATCTTTACCTATCTGTGATAATATACTCACATATGCCTCTTGAATATCTCCATTTCCTGCTTTTACACACTCACTAGCAATCTCCTGAGAAATTATGTTATACATCTTTCCAACATGGGTTACTGAATTCTTACCGGCAGCCGCTTCCAAACTCATTGGTCTACCTGGTGTTATAATACCATTAGCTCTGTTACCTCTTCCAACGGATCCATCATCTCCATTTTCCATTGATAAGCCTGTAACTGTAAGATAGTAGAGATTTTCATCATATCTATCTGCCGTATTTATATATATTTTTAACTCTCTTTTTGTATATCTACTTAAATATGATTCTAGAAGTGACTGAATTTCCTCCTTTATAGATATATAATGTTCCTTGTCTGGAACCAATGAATCAACAAAGGCAATAGCTGCTGTCAGGTGTATTTTATCATTTATTCTATAACCCATCACCTTAACATCTTCACCAATTGCAGGTATTTTCTTTACAGCCTCATTGTTTATAAATCGTTCAGCATTATAGACAATAGTCTCAGTTTCAGATAAGGGTGCAAATCCGACACCAAACGAGGTATCATTGGCAAGGTGTTTTTTTGTTTCGTATAGACCTCTGAGGTCCACGGAACCCTGGCCAATTTTACAATCAAGTATTACATCATTTATATCAAGATGCTTGCATGTATTTTTTAAATACTCTTCTGCAGCCCTGAGAGCTACATGTCTGTATGGCAATCTTTCTCCATTAACAGTTGTTGTAGCACGTCCTACTAGCAATATGTATATAGGGTCCAAAATTTCTCCACCACCAAATTTTGGTTCAGATTGCCCACCTACAATCTGTGTCTCATCCGTGTTATGATGCAAAATTCTTCCGTAACGTTCTATGTACATATTACTGAGTGCCCTGCTTACACTCTCAGATATTCCATCAGCCAAGCTATCCGGATGACCAATCCCTTTCCTTTCTACAATCTCCACACTCTGCTTTTCCATAGGAGTTACGTTGTGAGACTCCACTTTTATAAAATCTTTCATATTAAACCACTACTATTCAATATCTTAAATTGGTAAAACAGAAATATTATTAAACTTTTCCTTTAATTATTAATTTATTTAATATGTTATATTTTTATCTGCATAATAAATCATACATTTATTTACACAGCAGATCAAAAAACTATACATGCAAAATTCTAGTAAAATGAGATTAATAAACAAATTTAATTTTAAAAATTAAATTAATCTGAATATTTTATATAGCGTTGCACATATTATAATGTTGATAAATATGTACAAAAAAAAGATTGTTGTATTTATGTTGGCCATTACTACAATACTATTTCTTTTTATGGTGACTAATGTATCGGTTAATGCATCTGGCATTGGTAGCAATAGTACTGGCAGTTCCAGCATTACTATTAATCCATCCCATGTTACATTATTAGGTGGTTCTGGAACTAGCATAGCATATACTGTAAAACTTTCTTCTGGTTCTACGTGGGGAACTACAATAAATACCGTTTCTGTGCCTAATGGTTTAACTGTCACAGGGCTGTCTTATACAGGCGATCCACCATACAGTGGAACTTTTACCGTGACAGCATCTCAAACGATAACTCCAGGTAATTATACAATACAACTCTCTGCTACCGGTGATGATCCATCAACATCCAATGCTATTTTATATATTACTATCACAGGTACAACATCAAAAAATGGTGTGGGTACCTCTAACGTAACCCTTAATCCATCCCATGTTTCTCTACCAAAAAATTCTGAAACAAGCATAAACTATACTGTAAAACTTTCTTCTGGTTCTACGTGGGGAACTACAATAAATACCGTTTCTGTGCCTAATGGTTTAACTGTCACAGGACTGCCTTACACAGGCGATCCGCCATACAGTGGAACTTTTACCGTAACAGTATCTAAAACGATAACTCCAGGTAATTATACAATACAACTCTCTGCTACCGGTGATGATCCATCAACAACCAACGCTATTTTATATATTACTATCACAAATAAGACAAGCACCATACCATTACCCACCACTTCACCTCCTGCCACTGCCAATATCTACTTTCCGACCGGTTCATTAGCGGTGTATGGCTACATAGGTATTTTAATAATACTTATTTCTATAATAATTGGATTTGTATTAGCCAAAATAGACGCATTAAATTCATACAACAAAAAGATAATAAAATATTTATTTATATTTGAAATAATATCAGGTATATTTTTGCTTACAGATGATAATATATTATATAGCACAGCCATCTTCCATTGGGCAGTACTTTTAATGTATGTGCTTGTTTTTATTATTATTGATTATCTTCTTTTCACCAAAAAGGAGCTTACAAAGGTATACATTCTGTCATTTTTAGCGTCAGGATTACTATTTTTGTTTTTATTAGGGGATCTTTTTTTAAATTTACCGTATACCTCATTTCAGAGTAATACAAATATAAGCTGGCCCTACTTTTTTGGATTCGGTACTACTGCCATTTCTACTTTTGGTATATCACTTGCTTTTACGATTATACTGATATTGAATAATTTTGTAATGACGGGAACTTTATACTATTTATTCAAAAACATAGATCAGATAAAGAAACTGTGGTAGTAATCTTTAAATTTTTACATTGACTTATATTTCATAAATGAAGTTCGAAAAATGGGAGCCTGTATACATTGAAATATTGAATTCATTCGGTTGGAAACGATCAGATGATGAATTATCAGCCATAGCATTACATAAAGAAATTATCAACAGCGGTATTGCTCAGTACACCCGTGATGAGTTAAGAAATAGAATAAAAAATAAAAATGTAATTGTTATAGGAAATGGACCGTCACTTTCACACGATATAAAAAAATGGATAGAGAGCCATGGGCCAGTTGTAATTGCAGCGGATAGTGTTATGGATAGGTTAATTGAATTAGAAATAATCCCGGACTTCATCACAACAGATCTAGATGGAAACCTAGATTCAATTATGGAGGCTGTTAATAATGGATCAATACCGGTCATACACTCACACGGCGATAATCGTGACATTATAAAAAGCTACATGCGTAACTTTTCACCATTTAGAATTGTTGCCACAACTCAGTCATACGCATTTGAACGAATTTATAATTTTGGTGGCTTTACAGATGGTGATAGAGCCTTATTCATGGCTGATGAATTATCTGCAACGCCGATATATGCATATAACTTTGATTTCAACACACCTTACGGAAAAAATAAAAATGTTGAAATCAAAAGAAAGAAGTTGGAATGGGCAAAAAATCTTATAAACAGATACCTGCCCTATATCAAGTTCCTCGTTATCTAAAAACAGATCAGGGGACAACCTTGTACTGAATCCTCCTTTCTCTTCTTATGTTTGCTTTTCTTGATGGCCTCATCCGCTCAGCACCTTTACCTTTCCATCTCAATCCCCTACCTTTCTTACCTGCTGAGGTTAAGCCTCTGAATACCCTTCCTTTGTTGGCGTCGTCAAGAAGCCATCTATATTTTGGATCTGATGAAATGACAGGGTGATGTGTATCCACCATTATAATTTCGTAAAATTTGCTCTTTCCATCTTCTCCTACATAGTATGAATTAAGAACCTCTAATGTAGAATATTTCTTGGCGGCTCTCTCTTCTGCAATTCTCTGAATACTTTTATTAACGGTTAATTTATTAATACCTTTTCTTTTTGGACGTCTCCCAGCAATTAAATGCCTTTTTTGCTGCCCACCTCTTCTCACCTTTACTCTTACTACGATAAATCCCTGTTTAGCTTTGTAGCCAAGACGCCTGGCTCTATCAATTCTGGTAGGGTGTTCCAATCGTTCTATAGTTCTACCCTTTCTCCAATCTATCTTTCTCATTCTAATAGCTTTAACAAATTCTTCAGGTTTCTTGTGCCATATCATAGCAATCTGTTTATACATACTGTTCATAAAATCACCAAAATTAATCTTTAAATTATTTTATAATTTCCTTTATATATTTATTACCGTTCAGACCTACAACGACGATAGCTGTTCCTATAAATCCAACAATAGTACCCAAAGAAAACAGCAACCATAATGATACCGGATCTGATCTAAAATTAATGTTGAGTATATTTATACCATTTAATGAATACAGTGCTATCATAATAGGTCCACTTATGAATCCAATTAGCATTAATAAAATACCTGCGCCAATAATACCATTTCTTCTATCATCAATATTCGCATCAACCATTTCTTTATCTGACGCATCCGTCTCTGATATAATGTTTACCTCTTTTGAAATCTCTTTTTCTTGTGCAGGTATATTAAATTTTTCGCCACATTCCCCGCATTCCTTTGCGTCATAAGGAATCACAGCACTACATGTGGGACATATTTTTGTATTTTCATTCGTAGTCAAAACTGAATCTGATATATTTATCACCTCACGATCCTACCGAATATATCTGTATCATACATATATGTTTTTCTATCAGTCTTGGAGTCTTTTTTATGTCTGTTTTATATTGATTTCTCAATGCAATTTGTACTGGCAATTAGGGCATATGTTAAAGGTAGCAGAAACCTCTTTATGACAAGACGGACAACTTATTTCCCCGTCTTTATGGGATGATAATGTTACAGACTGAGACGTAGCAGGAGGCTGGATAAGCACCTGGACCTGTGGTGAGTATTGTGGACTATATGAAGGACCGGAAGTTAAGGGAGCTGGAGTCGTGTAACCCATGGTACCACCGTAATTTTGACTACCGTCAAATATTGGCGCAGCCATCATGGATTCAGGAGTATGGCAGATCGGACATCTTTTTTTATCATACATATACACCATATATATAATGCCTGGAATAATAAAAAAAATCAATAAAATCACTAAAAGTATAATATTCCAGCTTTCCTCTGGTTCCACATTCCTTCTACAGGTCGGGCAATATTTTAATGTCATATAAAAATTAGATGTATAATTACTTATATAAAATTATCCATTCTACGGATTTTGTTGAACAAATATTAGCTTTCTGAAGGTATATTCCCTCTTTTTTACTAAATTTCAAATTTTTTTTTTCAATCTTTACATATGTTTAACCTTTGATTCTCCATATGATTTCATCTCATTATATACCCGGAAGCGTTGAAACCCCTCTGCTTCCAGACTCTTCACACTCTTTGATACGCAATTCTCACCATATTTCCTCTTCACCGCTGAAAATATCCCCTCTGTCCCAGGCCATCTCATCCCATATCCTTTCTCTTTTGCCCAATCTTTATATCCTTTATTTTTATATTCCCTCGCCTCCTTCCTACGCCACTTACTTCCTCCAATATTCTCTGGTGCTACGTTTTTTCTTATCTTTATTACAGGATCTACACCCATCACGTGTAGTGTTTCAAACAAACGATTGGTGTCGAATGCTACATCTCCATAAAATTTAGTAACATTGTATCCTTTACTTTTCGCACTCTTAAGATGCTCTTCCGCTACATCCGCCTCGGATTTATCTGGTCCCTCTATATGCGCTTCTATCCCTATCAATTTCTTATTCTTTACATCTGCTGTTATTACCACTACCACATGTTTCTTCATCTTCGCATCTGGATCACCATACCTGAATATCCTATATCCCCCTCCGTTGGAGGTCTTCAATCCTGTACCATCTGTTGCTAATTCAAGTCCCTTGAACTTAGGCATGGAAACTTCTGGTTTCATATTGTGTATCCTGTAACATATAGTGGAATAATCTATTGAATATGGAATGATACCTTCCTCTGAAAGAACGAGTGATATCCCTTCAAGAGATCGAAAATCAACCATTTGATGCCATATTATTAGCCATCACATGAATGAATCAGGAAAGAGGAATGGTGATCCTCTCTTTCCCTCATTCATCTTTTTCAAATCATCCATCCAGTTATCAACAAATGAAAGGTCAAGAATAAAATCTCCTCTCACTACCAGCTCTTCATTATACTTTTTTCAGTCTCTTTTATCTTTATAACCTTTACCCCATCTTTTGTTCATATATACCATATAGCTATTCGGTTATGTATTTATACCGTTCTATTTCTTATCCTATAACATGGTAAATGGTGTGTTGATACTCTTTCGATTGCGAAGAAAAGATCAAAATATAGAGATGAAGAATGCATGCAAACTCTATAGAAAGCTATATGGTTACAATAATAGCTCGTATTAATGGTAGATATCATAATAGGGTACCAGGACTGCTTGACGGAATAAAACATATCAGATATATCAATAGCGTAATAATAGTAAGAAAAGAGGACAGCGAGAAGATAATAAAGTTCCTTAAGGAGTATAATGCAGACGTACATACGTGGGAAGTTAAGTTATCAGAAAGTGATGCAAATTTACTGGCTTAGGAATTGTTCAACAAAGCACAGGTATTGATAAACTTTAAATATTTGATAGACATGTATGGACAGATAGTGACATGAAATTATCAACATGGGCTAAGAAATTGGGTATTTCTTATAAAACAGCATGGAGATTATGGAAAGATGGTAAAATAGATGCATTTCAATTACCAACCGGTACAGTCATTGTGAATGAGGAAATTGAAAATAAATTCCCAGATAAAGTATGCATTTATGCAAGAGTTTCCAGTTCGGAGAATAAAAATAATCTGGATGCACAGGCTCAACGTTTAGAAAATTATGCAATAGCTAAAGGTTATTCCATATATAAGATAGTCAAAGAAACAGGCAGTGGAGTTGATGATAATCGTAAGCAATTGAATAAATTATTTATAGATAAGAATTATAATATACTCATAGTTGAGCATAAAGATAGGCTTACCAGATTTGGATTCAACTACATAAACATATTATTCAATGAGCTGGGGAAGCATATAGAGGTAGTGAATGAAACGGATAATGATAAGAACGACCTGATGCAGGATATGATATCAATAGTAACATCAATGTGTGCAAGATATTACGGGCTGAGGAAGGGCAAGAGGAAAAGAGATAAGATAGTAGAGGTAATAAAAAATGAATCTGACTGATAATAATAAAATGAAGAGGACATCCCGCATATATCTGAAAGAGGTAAATATAAACAAGGTCAATAAGCTTGAGGAGTTTTTAGTTACTTATAACAGGGCAGTGAATTATACAATAGAGAGGTTGTGGTCTGCACAGGATTTCTCCAGTGGATTATTATCTGAGGAGGTAACAGATGGGATATCCCTTAAATTTAATATTACAGCCAGGTTATCACAATGCATAGGGAAGCAGTCCAAAGAAATCATATCATCACAGTTAGAAAAAAAAGATAAAAGAATGCCCATAATCCATAAAACAATAGCCAATTTAGATGGCAGATTCACAAAAATAGATGGTTTTGATGGTTCTTTTGATAAGTGTGTGAAATTCGGTTCAGGCGTTCCCGGTGTGGTAATATTATTCAATCTGAATAAGCAAATAAATGAATTGCTTAAGGACGGTTGGGAGATAGGGAAGTCAATAAGATTAGGTTGGAATAAAGAGAATGGCCTATTTATTGATTTAATATTGGAAAAAGAAAGACCTGAAAAACGTGCAAAAGGGAAAATAATAGGAATAGATAGAGGAGTAAATTCAATGCTGTTTACATCAGATGGACAGAACCTAGGAAGCGAAATGAAAGCAGAGATGTTATCGGTAGATAAGCACAGGAAATCATATCACCAGTATATAACAACAGAGGAGAACAGGTACATAAAAAAGCTGAATTTAGAGGGAGTAAAGGCAATGGTAATAGAAGATTTAAAAAATGTCACGATGAATAAACGTGGAAGGTTTTCACGTGGGGTAAATAGACTTCTGTCTTTCTGGCATTATGCCAGGGTTGGCATTCGGTTAGAGCAGATGTGTGAAGAGCTTGGGATATCCGTATATCGCAAAGATCCCTGGAAAACATCGCAGAGATGCCCTGAATGTGGCGACATAGACAGGAGAAATCGTAAGGGGATTAAATTTTTATGTTTGCGACGTAGCCATGTAGATAATGTAGACCATGTAGGTGCAAAGAATTTAGAATTCTTAGGATTGGCGGGAGGATACAGTCTCCGTTCGCTATCAAGCAAGTTAAATGGAGGTTCAGTAAATGAATGTCCATAAAAATTGCAACTATTACGGAATGTGGTTAGGCAGATTGATATGGCATTACAAAATTTCTTTGGCGGTGATTATTAATGGTAGATGAAAAAAACGATGAAGTGATTGAATGTGAGCAATTCATTTATGGAAATTATAAGGGTTACAAAATGAAAGCATATTCCAAGAATGGAATTGCAGAGGGTTATGTGAGACCTTATCAGGGTTTTTTTCTTCCTATAAGCCAGAGTGATTTAAAATATATGCATATACCTCATTTAATTCTTTCCAACTCTAATGCAATACTTTTTTCTAGAATTGTAAAGGGGCTGGATGAATATAAGAGAGGTGCTGTTGAGAATCATACAGTAATTGTTCCCAAACAATTTCTATTGGAGGGTGCTATTACTTACGAAGAACTGGATAGAGATATGGAAAAATTTGAAGCAGAACACAAAGAGGCAGTGGGAAATCTTCCACTTTTTTCTATTCATAGAGAGAAAAATAATATTGATGAATATATCAAGGAGCTCCAAAAATATCTGAACAGAGGTGTAGTAGAGAAGCTTATAGCCTACTACAGGGAAAACAGTGCAGTGAAGATCTTTTTGCATGTGCCTAATAGCAGTGAGGACGAACGATTGAAGATGGCGTATTTATTATCCATGTTATTGGATATTAAACTCAGATTGACATCAATATCTGTTTTTTCAGATGTTCCATATACAGATGCTACCAGAATCTTTAATTTGATCATTTCACGTATAAAACCAGATATAAAGCCAGGAGAATGGGTGATGGTACCTGTTAAAAAAGAGGATACACCGACTTCCAGCAAAGAAACCATTGATAAAACTATAGATGATATTTTTGGATCAAAATGAGATTTACATTATAACAAACAAAAAGTGGTTTTGCAAACTATTTTATACAACCTTATGTATTAAACAATGCTATTACTAAGTAATAGGAGGTTATGAAATATGCCCACAGCAGTTTTGGGAGATAGAGCAGCTGGAAAAACAACATTTATAGGGTTGTTATATGCAGCACAGGTTAAGTATACTGACGAGCCATCAAACAGAGACATTTTTAGGTTTTATGCAGCACCATCTGCGTTGAACATTATAAGTAGAACCTATACCGAACTAGTGGAGGGTAGATGGCCTGATGCGACCTTAAAAGGGCAGACGACAACATTATCATTTCTATTTGGTTACAAGAAAACAATGGCCACATTGATACCCAGATGGGTACAGAAAAAGAATTGGATGAATCCTTTTGCTATTATAGGATTTGGAATATATGATGTAGCTGGAGAGGATATTACAGACATGATTAGAACACCTGATGGAAGACAGACCGAGAATTTTACAGACGCTGCAAAAAAGGTGCTGGAGTCGAGAACGCTTGTATTCCTCATTGATGCCAGCAGGATCACAACTCAGGCGAGAAGCAAGGAGCACCATGATATGCTTAACTATGATGGAACAATGGCCACTCTTGTCTCTCTAGTGGCGCAGTACAATTCCAAGAAGGATGACCCTGCAGAAAGGAAGATTTATCCCGTTATTGTTTTTACTAAATTTGACAAGGTGGATAGAAATGTGCTAATTAAAATGAATCTGAAGGAGCCATACCCGCCACCACTCCGCGATGGTAAAAGAAGAACTGAATTTGCAGAGAAGATCATGACCAACTTCTTCCCACAAACTCTTGCTCTATTGAAGGGGGGTAGCCTGATGAACGTGAGCTTTGATAATACAGCCTACTTTTTTACCCATGTGAATACTGTATTCGGAGACGATGGATTTCCATCTCCGGCACTGAGCGTAGTTCCAGGAGGCGTGGGACATGAACTTGATTACTCATACTCAGAATTTGAGGGATTTATCACCCATTTCAAGAAAATCGCTGATGAAATGCCTGATGAAATCAAAGAAGACGAAGAAATAAAGCCAAATAAATGATGTTGGATGTTATGGATGTGGCAGTAGTAGGTGATGATGGATCTGGGAAAGAAACATTCATTGGACTTTTGTATTCCTCCCAGATACGGTACTCCAATGAAAATAGGAATAAAAACCTGTTCAAATTTTATGCATCTCCTCTCATAATGAACGAGATTACCAGCATATACAGCAGGCTCAGGTCCGGGGAATGGCCAGAGAAATCATCATCAACATTTACGGAATTCTCCGTTACATTCAGATACATGAGTAGCAGTGGTATTCGCCTTTCAAAATTTTTTAAAAAGGATAATACATATACGAACATCAATTTAAACGTATACTTCCATGGGCTGACTGAACTGGTAGAATCAATAAGGGGGATGACACAATCAAGTGCAGATGCTGGAACAATCAGAAAATTGCTTTCGTCCAGGGGAGTGATCATATTGATAGATAGCAGTAAATTATCGGCAGGTGAAGTAACCGGTGGATACGGCAACGATAGGGCTACTGCAAAATTTGTAAACGCAATAGGGAATTCTGCATGGTTTACGGGCAATGCAAAACAGATTTTTTTAATTATGATCTTCACCAAGTTTGATAATATTAACAGGGAATTATTCAGGTCGAATTCCATCTCGGAACAATTTCCACTGCTAACAGAGGTGGAAAAGAGAAAAAAATATTGCGAAGACCTCATGACTAAATTTTTTCCAGAAACGTTAGCAGAGCTAAAAAGGTGGTATGGTACCGTTAATTACACACCTGTCACATATTTTTATAGCAGCATTCTTACAGAATTTGATAAGGAAGGAAACGTAGTGCCAGCCTTGAAAGAGCGAAAGGGTATGGTCGGCAATGATATTGAGTATTCATACAATGAATACAGAGCATTAATTGAATATCTGAGGGCTGTAGAGAATTGACAGATTAATTTACTGATAGAATGAGAGATGCAGTGTGATAGTTATGGATTTCAATAAAAGTGAATATGGCGTAAACGACGAAAGTGGTGATGATATATGGTAAACAGATGGGAGATTTCGAATTGGATAAATAATCTGAGAAGCGAGGATATTACAATACAGAAAACTTCTGTAAATGCCCTGGGCTTTATTGCCAAAGACGGAGGAGCAAAGGATATAGTAGAGGAGAAGGGAATTGCACCACTGGTACACTGCCTGTCCAATAGTGATGCTGAGATACGTGGCAAAGCGATCTGGACACTTGGCAACATTGCTAAGGGTGGATGGAGCAAGGAGATCGTTAAGGAGAAGGGCATTGCCCCGCTAGTGTATAGCCTTTCTGATAACGACGGATATGTGAGAGGTGTTGCAACATGGGCACTTGGCAACATTGTCAAGGATGGATGGAGCAAGGATATAGTAGAGGAGAAAGGTATATCTCCATTGCTACGCAGCCTTTCTGATAATTCTGTATATGTACGCCAGAACGCGGCATGGGCACTTGGTAACATTGCCAAAAGTGGAATGAGCAAACATATAGTAGAGGAGAAGGGAATCGCACCACTGGTACATGTTCTATATGACAGTGATGCAGAAGTCAGGCGTAAAATGACGGATACACTGGGATTCATAACGAAGGATGGATGGAATAAAGAGGTTGTAGAGGAGAAGGGAATTGCACCACTCATATACAGCATATCAGATAGCGATGCTGAGATACGTGGCAAAGCGATCTGGGCACTTGGCAACATTGCTAAGGGTGGATGGAGCAAGGAGATCGTTAAGGAAAGAGGCATTCCCTCACTGATTCAGAGCCTTTCTGATAACGATGGATATGTAAGAGGTGTTGCAACATGGGCACTTGGCAACATTGCCAATGATGGATGGAGCAAGGATATAGTAGAGGAGAATGGAATTGCTCCCATGATCCGTAATCTATCAGATAAAGATGTATATGTACGCCAGAACGCGGCATGGGTACTTGGCAATATTGCCAAAGATGGATGGAGTGCGTATATTGTAGAGGATAAAGGTGTTGCAGCACTGATCCAGTGTTTATCTGATGAAGATGCAACTGTTAGAGGCAATGCAATCAGATCTCTGGGATATCTTGCTAGTGGTGGATCCAGAGGAGTGCTTGATGCAGTGGCAATATCAAAGATTGCTAAATTGAGAAATGACAGCAGAAAGATTATGGTATTGGAATCCACAGCAAAGGGATACGAAGAGAAAACCGTGGGTGAAATTGCAATAGAGGTGCTGGAGAGTATAAAGAGAGATCTGAAAGAGGAATATGAATCTGCTAATATGAAACTTGAGGAAGGAGAGCGACTGGTGGAATTGGAAAAGTACAGGGAGGCAGAGGATCTGTACAGGGATACCGGAGCTGTATACAACAATATCAAGAAGTTAACAGA
This sequence comes from Thermoplasmatota archaeon, assembly GCA_023379385.1. Taxonomy (GTDB): domain Archaea; phylum Thermoplasmatota; class Thermoplasmata; order Lutacidiplasmatales; family JAMCUS01; genus JAMCUS01. The sequence continues at coordinate 46,605 of JAMCUS010000032.1, read as the reverse complement.
GGGTGTAGAGGAGAATGTTGTAGACCGGAGCGAACTCAAGAAAAGAATAGAGATATGCCGGCAGAGAGCAGCGGTGATACTAGAATATTATCCAGTTAGTGATAAGTTGGTGAAACTGAAGAAACTGGGAGAGATGATTGAGGAATATGAGAAGAGTGTAAAGAAATCTGTAAAAGAGGGTAATTTAGAGGAGCTGAGAGCGACAGGAGCTAAACTGGATAAATCAATTAATGAAACTATACCTGACATAGCGATCTCAATAGGAAACATGTACGTAAGAAACAGAAGAGTAAAACTGAAAATGCAGATAACGAACAATGGGAAATCGGAGATCAAAGAGCTCAGAGTGGAACTGAAAGTACCGGAAGGGGAAGCGAAAATGGACAATAGAGTAATAGAGGTAGGAGATCTGAAGGCAGGAGAGGTGAGAGAGACAGAGATCCGGTTTTTAGGTACGATAGGTAACGAGATAAGAATGGAGGCTAAAGCGACATACAGGGATGCACTGGGAAGAAGTTTTGAAAAAGAGTACAGGGATAAGGAAAGTCTGTACATAGAGGAAGATAAAAGCCAAACAGAGAAGGTGGAGACAGGAGCCCTGCAAATGGATGTTCCTGTACAATATGAAAAAACGCCAGGGCAGTACTTTCACGATATACTGGGTGAGAGTTATCAATTTGTAGGAGATAAACCAGTACACGAGAGCAGGCAGAGTGTGGTGTGGAAAGCGAAGAGAAGAAGAAAGGATGGTAGTATAGAGGAACAGGTAGTGGTAGTGAAATACCCTATTACAGCAGGAGACGTGGGCAGGCGATTCCTGAAAGAGGCGGAGATGCACAAGAAGCTGAAACATTCAGGAATAGCGCAGGTATATGACTACGACAATACGCATATAGAGATGGAGTGGATAGAAGGAGATAACCTCAGGGAATATGTAAAAAAGAAACCGAGGGAAGAGGTACTTGCGGGAGTGTTCTACGACTGCATAGATCCATTACTGTATGCGTGGAAAATGCATAAAGTAGTGAATACAGATCTGAAGCCGGAGCATATAATAATAGTGGGAGGCAATAAGGTAAAGCTGATAGACTGGGGAGGTTGCTTCAGAATGGGATCAATATCGAGAAGTGATGAACTGGTATACACGCCGCAGTGGGCAGCACCGGAGCTATTGAAAGGTGGCAAATTTCCGAACGAGAAGACAATGACATGTATACTGGGTAGAATAATGTACTGGGCATATACAGGAATAGAGCCCGAGAAGGAAGACATAGGAAAAGATCTGGAGAGCAGTGAAGAGCTGAAAGATAATCCGGAGATAAAAGAGCTAATAATGGATTGTGTAAAGGGAGAGCAGGAAAAGAGAATAGGGCTGATAGAGATAGCAGAGAGACTGAATGATCTCTATAATTTAGGCAAGGATGTAGAACAGCTGAGGGCATACAGGAGAGCGGACAGGAAACAGGGCATAGTGATAAACGAGACGAGGAAGCTGATAGAGGAGTATGAAGAGAAGAACGTAGTAAAAGAGATCAGTGAGGTACTTGAGGACGAGGATATAAGGGAGATCCTGAAAGAGAGAATGGAGGGTGACAGGAAGTTGAAGGAGTTATATGAACAAATAAAAGGAGATCTGGAGGAATGCATGGAACGTGGGCAGGAGTTAAATGACAGAATGAAAGAGAATATAAAGAGCTTCTTTGAAAAATTGAATAAATAAAAATAAAATCAAAACAAAAGATTGTGGTGAAACAGATGGATGAGTGGGTGACAGCAAGAACAGCAATGAAACTGGAAGATGAATACTATGAAAATTTAAAGGATAGATTGAACGGAAGTGGAATCTATCTGATGCTGACGGATAAAAACAAGCACAGGGTAAAGGAATTATTCAGCAAGATTATAAACACATACACATTTGAGTCCATAGGAGAAACAGACGGTGTCAAACACTGGCAAAAAATACAGGGTAAGGTAAACTTTAACGACTTCAGAAAGAATTTTCCATACAGTAAAAGAATGGGTATAGAGCTGATGGGTTCTGGCATTCTGGCCAAAAATAAATGCCTTATTAATTTATTATTTTTTCATGACTATGAGTTTCTGGCTAGTATAACAAAATCTCCGACTAAAATTGATTCATCCTTATTGCAGAATCAGGCAATAGAGATGCATAACATGAAGGAATATAAAGTAAAGATCATCTGTGGAATATCCACAGCAGGGTGGGTAACACATAACGCACCATCATACTCGGATACATGGATCATACTGGTGGACCTGTGCAATAATATCATAACATGGGCAGATCCACGTCTGGAGAATGTAAAAGGTATATTTATAGACGGTCTGGTTACCGACTGGGAATTACTGTCTGGAACGGCAACAGAAGATTTATTGGAGCCATTACCAGATAGCGTTGCAGAGAAGCATACGCAGAGAGATGTGCATGCACCTGTCTCCATAAAAGATATAAACAATAAACCGGTTGTGGAAGCTCACACGGAACCTGTAAATCTGGAATTCAACGGCAGTATGACTGGCAGGAGTATTTCAGAGCTTATAGAGAATGGCAGTAAAGAGGAATGGATAGAATACATAAAAAGATGCATACGTAACAAAGAGTTGATCAGCTTTCCAATTATTGCTGATGCAGTCTGGGCAAAAAAGATAGTAGAGGATATGAAAAAGACAGGAATAAAAAAACCATATATAGATCAGGAACTCTGCAGAAACAGAGCACTTGGGGATAAGTTCAGAGTTTTTCTTGAGTCAGTAATGGGATCAAAAGATATGCTGGAGCTCATGACTACAGTTAGGGAGAGTGGTGGCAGAAGAGAAATTGTGATAAATCCACTGGTAATGGGTGATGAATCTACAAAGAGAGGAATGAACGAACTTATCAGTCTTCTCCACACAGGTGAAGCGAGCTACGATCCTGAAAGGACAACAGAGTGGCAGTATCTTGATACAGTACTTGGCTGTCTAGCAACGGTAGACAGATCTGAAAAAGGAAGAAAAAAATGGAGGTTCAGCACAGAATCAGACAACTATACAGTAGAGGCAGGTGTTGCAGTTATCAATGAAGGGAGAAGGGTGTGGCAGTATAAATTCAGCAGGGAGGGGCAGTAGATGTGGGAAATAGATGACTATTCTGAATTTACAGAAGGAATTCAGACCCCTGCAAGAAAGAAATTATATTAAAATGTTTATAATGTGAAAAAATGGACGGTAAAAATAGATGAAGAGGTGATGATATGGTGGTAAATGGAAATAACCCTGAAGTGGTGAATATTGTGAATAGAATATTGAGAGGTAGACTGGGTACACTGGAACGTGAATCTCTTGAGAACCTTGAAAACCTTTACAGCAATATAAAGAACAACGAAGAAGTGTACAACGCATATGTTGATAGCATTCACGACTATGATCGCAGACATGAACTGGAAGATGATCTGTTTGCAGCCTATTTCCTTCTGGATGTAGCGGAATACAGCAAAAAATTGAACACAACTTCTAACGACCAGGAGGACGATGATGAATATATTTTCAGTGATTCAGTAAGGAGCAGATATCACCTTGACGACGAAAGTGACCAGACTGTTGATGAAAAAGAGCTGTATGAACTGTACACAAAAATAGAGTGGTTCTGGAACATTTCTCATCTGGATAGAGAAACCTTACTAAGAATGTTCAATGAAGCCACGAGTAATGTGTCACAGATTAACTTCATAAAGGAATACATATGGAAACCCGAGGAATTTTTCAATAAGTTCATGCAGAGTATTCCCAATAAATATTTTGAGGGTATGATAAATACCATCACAAAAAAGATGGATTCAATAGTGCTTGACTACATGAAGAGCAACCTTGGGAAAAGCCTTGTGGAACTGACCAATGCATGGGATGAGATAAATCAACTGGATGATGACGGTGATGATATACAGGAGGAGATAGAGAGTATCATCGGTGAACGTACACAGGAGCTGGAGAAGCGATATGAAGAGCTAAGACAGGAACGAGACAGATATAATGCCTCCCTCACAGAAAACGTTGATAAGTTCAGAGAAGGGCTTTCTAAAATGAGCAATGATTACATGGAATCTCTGAAGAATACTCTGAATGAGCTGGAAGAACAGAAAAAGAGGTACGATGAACTGGAAAAAGAGAAGAACAGAATAGCGGAAGAGAATGCAAACAATGAGATGGTGAAAAGCATGCTTCAGAAGGAATGGGAGGAGAAGGAAAGACAGAGAATAGCAATGGAGGAGGAGGTATCCATGCTCAGTGCCAGACTTAAGGAAGAAGAGTTAAGAAGAGAAGAGGATCTAAAATTAATGAATGATGAGATCAGAAAGAGTCAAGAAGAAAAGGAGAATCTTCTGCATGGGTTAAGAGAGGGCACTGCCGTGAAGAGAGAGGAGGCGAAGATGCTGGAAGATGAGTTCATTCTATCACTGAAGCATAACATGGAGAGAGCGAAAGAGTATTTTTATTATGCAGATAATGAAGAGAAACAGATTAAAATAGGAATCACCTCGTCAATAGAGATTGCAGATGTATCAACAGCGAATAATACATCCTCCTATGAAGGGTTGCCCCAGAATAGAATAATTAGAGGCACTGTTAAATCATGGAGAACTAACAAGCTGGTGTTAGTGGGTGTAAACAACTCGCATCTGGACCTACTTAAAAGCAGGGGATATGACAACATACCCACAGAATTCAATTCTGTCACTGGGATGATAGACCAGGCATATAGATCTGCCTCAGCAGATAAATACACCTGTGTGATCTGTATCAACTCACCAACAGGATTTGACCAGGAGGCAATACAGTACATAAATAACTATCATTCAAATCCATTTTGCGTACCTTATCTGGCAACAAAGGGTAAATTGATCTATAACAGCAGGGATCCACATGCAGAACGTTATTTACCATTTTTCCATACTGAAGCATATGATGAGAGGCTCTACCGCATTGTAAGAGATGCAAAAGAGATGATGTACAGATTTGTAGATGGGCAGATATCCACAAGAATGCTTAAAGCGAAATATCATACAGAAGGCCACAACGAAAGAACCTACGATAGAGTATTTGATATTCTGGTAAGGAGCGGAGAGGGAAAAATTGTATACAGCAGTCCTGAACTGGGCAAGGTAATGCAGAGAAAAGACATGGTGGAGGTGGTAAAATGGATATAGAAGATCTGGATACAGACTTTGCAATGAATGCAGGGTCCAGTATATCAAACGTATTCAAATTTGCAAACATTATACCTGGAGTTCCAATAACCACTGTTTTCGGGTTGTTGTGGTTAACGTATGATAAATTTTTCAAGAAGAAAATGAACAAAAGCTTCTCTGACATAATGATAAGTGATATTGAGAAAGAGCTTGTGAAATGCCGTACTGACATCTACATATTGAGATACGAAGAGATACCAAGACTGGAGATGGGAAAGAGCCAGGCAGGTGAACTTGAAATAGCATCTACCAAACTACAAATGAATAACAAGATATCTGAATTAACGGATTTATGGATTGATCTCAGGTTTTATGAAGTAATACACATATTCTTTGAGAATCTGAACAGATTTGAGGTTAAATCGGTTGTAATGGCTGCATTGAAGTCCAGGCCGGAGGAGATGAAAAAGACACTGCTCAAACCTGGTGATATTCCCAAAAATTTAGTAGACATGTATACACAGCTAACGGATATGGAGACTGAGAAGAGAGAGATGAAAGAAAAGATCATATCAATACTTGCATCTTCAATACCTGAATTTACAATGGTAAGTACATACAAAACAATAAAGGAGTTTGTTGAAAAGGATCTGAACAAAACCGTATGACGTGTAAGAAGGCAGCATCTATACATCATTGATAGTTGAAGTGTAATTGAGCAGAGTATGTGAAAATATGTATCAATACGCAATTTTAAGCAAGAAAGGTGCTGCCAGACTACATAATGAGGATGCTATACAGGTCCAGAAAGGATCTTATATTAACTATAAAGGTACCAATGAATGGCTTCTTGCCATAATATCTGACGGTATGGGTGGACATAACGCAGGTGAAGTTGCCAGTTCTACCGTTAGCAGGTATGCACCGTCGTTATTACAATTACATGCAATGGATATTGAGAAAGGATCTATTTATGAATTATTGGAAAGAGGTATAAACTTAGCCAATGCTAAAATATTAGAATTAGCCAATAAAAGAGCAGAATATACCGGTATGGGTGCAACAGTTACGATGGGGTTCATTGTAGACGATGTTATGCATATTGCTCATGTAGGGGATTCTAGAATATACTATCTCAGCAGTACTGGTTTTAAACAGATTACCGTGGATCAGACAAAAGCTCATGAACTGGTAGAAAGCGGAGAAATATTAGTAAGCGATGAGAGAAAGCATCCAGCACATGTTTTATTAACGAATTATATAGGAAATGATAAACTGGAGAAAATAACACACTATAATATAAAGTTAGAGGATTCATCTAAAATCCTTTTTTGTACAGATGGATTGCATGATGTACTGACCAATGATGAAATTGAGGCAATACTTAAAAAAGATGATTTACCTGAGGTATTATGCAAGGTACTTATTTCCTCAGTTATTGAAAAGGAAGGAGATGATGACGTCAGTGTGGTTGTCATAATCAACCAAAAATGATGATATGTTTGACCACGATTTCAATGCATGTTTTTTATAATATGTTGAATTATTACAAAAACGTATTGACCTCATTGATTACCATAACAACATATTCCGCAATATCTCTTCTTTCGTCACTGTATTTTAACAGAAATAATTCTTTTTCAATTTTATTTCGTATGTAGAGTGTTGCCAATTGAGAAATCTCTTTATTAAACGCATCTGACTCTCCATTAACGATAACCCTCACGCTTTTCATCTGTTTTTTTATTAAGTAAATATAAAATATAGCTGTTACAAATATGGATACTATCAACGCAACTGGTTTATCAGCTGTTATTATATACACTATTATAACAGAAAAAAAGAAAACTAAAGCAGACGTTAGATTAAATTTATTGGTGCTTATAAATGGTTTTTTTACAACAACCTTTATCTTTTTTTTATTGATTTTATTGGTTTTGATGATATCTCTGTTTTTATTATCCATAATATCATGTAATGACAATTCTGATTAAAAAAGTTAGTGTAGACACCATTTACAGTGGAAATTTCAAAGTTTATAGTGAACTACCCCGGCCCTTACACTGGTATGGCTTCCTGCTTCATCGCTCCCATTTGCATATTATACTATTTATATATTGTTGTGCTCATCTATATCGTTATAAAAACTTTTTACTCGCTTTCATCCCTTATCTTATGAAAGATGTCTTCCAGTACACAGAGTTAAATTTAATGTAAGTAACCTATTTATTGTAATGGTAACTATCTTTAATTAAACTATAACTATTATTATTCCCTAAACCTTCAGTCTCCAGAAATCCTCTGCAATATAACTTTCTGGAAAGATGTTTTTAGCTTCCTGAAGCATATGTTCTGTATCTTCATATCTGGGGCTTATGTGTGTCAGTACAAGTTTATCAACATTGCCAGCTTTTGCAATCATAGCAGCCTGTGCTGAACTGCTATGACCATACTGATTGGCCTTACCTTCAAGGTCTGATGTTACAGTTGAATCATGAATAAGCAGATTAACATTTTTAGAAAATTCAGCAATTTTGTCAGAGGGTGCTGTATCTCCAGTGTATACAATTGATTTTCCTTTTTTAATTTCACCTGTAACCTCATTTAAATATATTTTTCTGTTATTTTTTACTATAAAACCATTCCTTTCCAGAACAGAGAAATCTTTGCCTTTTATATTAAGTTGTTCTGTTATTTTTTTATTGAAACTCCCTCTTCTATCCATCTCTTTTATTTTATACGCAAAATCTGTAATAAGATGCGTTCCATGTTCTACACTTACGATAAGATTTCCAAAATCATTATTGAAATCTTTTTTTATAGTATTAAATGATACCTTGTATCCAGGGTTCCAGGAACCTGTCTTCATAATAAAATTTCCAATATATTCAATCCCTTCCGGGCCATATATTGAAAGTTCATTTGTACGATTATTTAATGCCATGGTCTGAAGGAGACCCTGAAGTCCCAGATAATGGTCCCCGTGCAGATGTGTAATAAAAATATTGTTTATTTTCATAAAGCTCAGACCAGCATTCATTATCTGTCGCTGGGTTCCCTCTCCACAATCCAGCAGCATAAGCCCACTTCCGTACCCCTTTACCACTATGGCAGGCACATTTCTTTTTTTGGAGGGATAACTACCACCCGTTCCTAAAAATACAACTTCCATGTTATATCAAAACCCGTTTGGAATATATCTTTTTTTCTTTGATATAATTTTGCAACTATAGTACCTGTCCGATAATTATGGACAATAAAATGTCTAACATAGATGTAGACATTCTTAAATAGTAGTAATTATTTATACAGCGTATGGATAACGAGCTCATGTTGGAGATAGCCGGAGATATAACCTTATCATCCGATCCAGGAAAGGCTATTAGGAAATGGAGGGAACTTTTTAACATATCCCAGATAGAACTGGCAGAATCTATGAAAGTCAGCAGAACTGTAATATCAGATTACGAAAGAGGCAGAAGAAATCCAAAAATGGATACAATAAAGAGGTTTATAGCAGCATTTGGAAATGTAAAAGATATCAGAATCAAAACTAAAAATAATAATTTACCATCATCTATATACGATAGAAACGAGTTTCACGAATTTATGCCTGTTGACGATGTGGTCAATATTATTGACGGCAAATATCTCTACAACACCCCCAGGAAATATATCTTTGGATATTCTGTTGTGGATAGTATAAAAGCCATAATTGAACTCAACTGGATAAATTTTTTTGAAATATATGGCAAAACAACCCAACGTATGCTTATTTTTACAGGTGTTGAGTACGGAAGATCACCAATGATTGCTGTCAGGGTTCATCCGTTCAAGCCTGGTGCCATTGTATACGTTTCTCCTAAAAAGGTTGACAAGTTGTCTATCAAGCTTGCAACGCTGGAGGACATACCTCTAATTGTTACCTATCTTGATAAAACTGAGCTAATGAAAAGATTAAGGAAGTTGGTATAATATGGTTGGAATAGTAAGTTATGGGGCATACATCCCAAAATATAGAATAAGACCTGCAGAGATCGGTAGGGTATGGGGCATCAATGGAGAAGCATACGGAAAGAGTCTAAATATAAACTCCAAATCAGTTCCAGCACCTGATGAAGATACCGCAACGATATCAACAGAGGCTGCCAAAGCTGCTATGAACAGAGTAAACATAAAATCATCGGAGATAGGAGCTGTATACGTTGGTTCGGAATCACATCCCTACGCCGTAAAGCCCACTGCAACAATTGTAGCTGAAGCTCTTGATATTACTCCGTATATGACCGCTGCAGATCTTGAATTTGCATGTAAAGCAGGTACTGCTGCTATACAGATATCTATGGGGCTTGTCAAATCAAAGATGTATAATTACTGCATGGCAATAGGATCTGATACCTCACAGGGATCCCCCGGAGATCCGCTGGAATACTCGGCTTCTGCAGGAGGTGCTGCATTTATTATAGGGGATGAGCATGTCATTGCAGATATAAATTATACCTGCTCATATACAACAGATACTCCTGATTTCTGGAGAAGGGAAGGTCAGAAATATCCCAGGCATGGTGGTCGTTTTACAGGTGAGCCAGCATATTTCAAGCATATAATTGCATGTAGCAATATGGTGTTTAAGCATCAGAATACAAAACCTGAAGATTATAACTATGTGGTTCTGCATCAGCCAAATGGTAAATTCCCTTACAGAGCAGCGAAAATGTTGGGATTCAGAGATGAACAGATTACAGTGGGTCTGCTGACACCATATATAGGCAATACCTACTCTGGTGCGGTTATGTTAGGAACCTCTGCAGTTCTTGATATAGCAAAGCCAGGTGATAGAATATTCGTTATAGGATTCGGTTCAGGTGCGGGGTGCGATGGTTTTGATATAACTGTAACAGAAGAAATAAATAGCTTCCATAAAGAGAAAGCCCCGTCGGTAAAATGGCTCGTGGAACGTTCTGTTTATATTGATTATTCAATTTATGCAAAATTCAGGAACAAAATTATTTTAGGAGATGGTTAAAGATGAGAGAGGTTGCTATTATAGGCATAGGCGAAACAAAGTTCGGTGAACTCTGGGACCGATCGTTCAGGGATATCGGTATAGAGGCAGGTCTTAAAGCGATCAATGATGCTAAAATAACTTCAAATGATATAAATGCATTATATATAGGTACAATGGCATCTGGTAGTCTGATAAAACAGGAGCATGTATCACCAATACTGCTTGACTATGCTGGCCTTTCCAGTGATCATATACCCTCCATACGTATTGAGGCAGGAGAGGCATCCGGTGCACTGGCATTTCATCAGGCATATCTGGCTGTTGCATCTGGATATTACAATATTGTTGTTGTGGGCGGTGCAGAAAAACTTACAGACGTGAGTGAAGATGTCGCCAGGGATATAACCAGTAGCACATCAGATCAGGAATGGGAAACCTTTTTTGGAGTTACACAGGCATCTCAGTATGCACTCATAGCCAACAAGCATATGAACACCTATAACACAAAAAGAGAAGCCATGGCTGAGGTTGCAGTAAAGAATCACTACCATGGTTCAATGAACAGCACAGCACATTTTCAGAATAAAATTACAGTGGAGGCCGTTTTAAAATCACCTCCTGTATCCACTCCCCTCGGAATGCTGGATTGCGCACCTTTATCAGACGGTGCAGCCACTGTAATTCTAGCACCGCTTGATATAGCCAGAAAATTTACAGATACACCGATAAAGATTCAGGCATCTACAATCTCCACAGATACTGCAACCCTCTTTCACAGAAGGGATATATGCACCTTTGACTCAACAATACTGGCGTCTAAAAAGGCATATGATCTTGCTGGAATTGGGTCATCACAGCTGGATCTGGTAGAGCTTAATGATAACTACACAATTTCAGAAATTATTGCCATAGAAGATCTGAATATTACTAAAAAGGGTGAAGCGGGCAAAGAGCTTTTGAATGGTAGGTACAGAATAGGGGATAAACCTAGCATAAATACATCTGGCGGTTTGAAAGCACATGGTCAGCCTTATGGTGCTGTAGGAATCGCACAGATAGTAGAAATCGTTAAGCAGCTTACCGGTAGAGCTGAAAAAAGAACTGTGAATGGTGCTGAAATAGGGCTTACACATACTATAGGTGGTATAGGCTCTGTATCGGTAATAAATATATTGAAGAGGGTAAATTAAGAGGTGTTGAATTATGAGCGTGTCAAGATACTGGAGAGAAGCAAAGAGCAGATACATGCTGCAGGGATCTAAATGTGGTAGATGCAACAGATTATTCTTTCCTAAAAGATCTGTATGCCCATCGTGTAAAAGTTTATCGATCAATAACATTGATAACTTTAATTTATCTGGAAATGGCGTTATAGATGCTTTTACCTATGTTCACGAAGGATTAACAGGATTTGAAATGCAGATACCGTATGTTATAGCAATGATAAAGCTGGAAGAAGGAATAAGCATTACGGCACAGGTTGTAGATATTGATGACAATACAAAGGTATACATAGGAATGCCTGTACGCATGGTATTCAGAAAAATAGGAGAGGATGGCAAATCAGGTATGATCTATTATGGATACAAGTTCTCACCCGACATGGCTAATTTTGGATAATTTGGATAAAATTCAGCCTATGGAAATCTTTGTCAGAACAGATGTAAAATCAGTAGTCAGTGTTCATGTTAAACAAAACCTCTTCAAGGTTTCTGGCAATTTTCATTGATAATAAATCGGATAAGGTCCCGGTTTTTATCACCTTTCCGTTGTTAAGTATGATGATTGTATCTGCTATCTCCTCTACAACAGAGGCTATATGTGTGGTTATAATTATAATTTTACTATTACTCTTCATATCTACTAACCATTTCTTGATCAAAAATGTGGTTGGTGGGTCCAGCCCCATGAAAGGTTCATCCAGAAGAAAAATTGCTGGGTTATGAAGTGTAGCAATGCCAAATGCTACTTTCTGTTTTATTCCTTTGGAACAGTTAACGATAAGTTCATCTCTAAAATTCCCTAAATTTATCCATTTTAAAAAAAGGTCGGTTACCTCTCCACTTTTTTCATATGTGTATCCCCTTAACCTCAGCGTTCCTGTTATTGTTTCGTCTACTGTCAGGTAATCATTCAGCAGTGGCAATTCTGGTAAATAACCAGCCATTTTTTTCATAACATTTCGTTCTTTGTTAATGAGTTTTTCATTGAGGTATATCCTGCCTGTTGTTATGGATGTAATACCATATATCAATTTAAGGAGTGTACTCTTACCTGCACCGTTCGTGCCTAAAATACCATATATCCTGCCTGATTTGAATTCAAGATTAACATTCTTTAAAGCGTATTTCTTTTCATAAACTTTAGAAACATCATCCATTTTGATAGTATATTCAGACATTACGATACAATATACAATGTATGTTATGATATTTATATATGATTATGGCCCAAATTTGGGTATATTAAAAACATCAATAATTTTGACCACAAAGCGTTACAGGTTGTACAGTCATTAGCCACTGCAAAAATTGAGTAAAGAAAAATATATGTTTAAATAGAATTAATCCTTTACGGAATCTGCAGTTGGATGTGATGTATGGTGGTTACGAATACGATTGACAAATATGTAGACCTGCCAGTTGAAATGATTGATAAAAGCATTTTTGAAGCTCTGGAACATCTGGAGCCTTTTTTAACTGAAATAGCCTCTGAAAACAATACCGCCTTAACAGAAAGTGCTGTATATTCTATAAAATCAGGTGGGAAGAGGCTGAGACCACTGCTTCTGTTCACAATTTACAGAGCTCTGGGAGGTTCAAATTTTAATGAAATTATACCTTTAGCAGCCTCCATAGAGATGGTCCATACAGCCACTTTAATCCATGATGATATAATTGATAATGCACCTTTAAGAAGAGGTCGCCCGTCGGTTGTTGAACAATTCAGCATGCCGTATGCTATTGTAACAGGTGATTTTCTTTTTGTAAAGGCATTTGAACTTGCAACTACCTATAAGCGAGGTATAATGCTTATGGTGGCAAAAGCATGCATAGACCTTGCTGAAGGAGAGGTTATAGAAAGTAAATACAGATATAAAGAAAATATGAATGTTAATGAATATATAAATATAGTTACCAGGAAAACAGCTTCAGCAATAGCTGCTGTTAGCAGAAGTGCAGCAATGGTGCTTGACATGAGCACGGAGGTTACAGATGCCATGGAACGATACGGACTCAACCTGGGCATAGCATTTCAGATAAAGGATGATATTCTGGATATTTATGGAACAGAGGAGGTTATTGGTAAAAAAAGATATACAGACCTGAAAACAGGCAATCATACAATAATGAGTCTTATTGCTATTCAGCAGCTTGATTCAAAGGATAAAGAGGAGTTTATAAAAATATTTATTAAAAAGAATAAAGACGAGAGGGATGTGGATAAACTTGTTGATCTTATAAAGAAAAGCGGTGCGGAAAAGATTGCTATGGATATTGCACATCAATACGTGGATAAGGTTATCAGAGAGCTGTCTGTGATAAAGGATAAAAAATATATGGAGATTCTGAGGCTTATAGCTGAAAAATCCATTGAAAGAAGCTTTTAATGTCCCTTTTCATCTCCCCATATATATTTATGCATCTGTACCATGAATCGCACATTTAGTTTATCTTTAATAATATTTTCAGCAATGGTTCTAAGGTCTGCACCGTATACAGGCTGAAAAATAACCTCTCCTTTTATCATCCGTTCATCCAATATTTTTTTTGCAAAATTATAGTCTACCCCGTCTTTTATTACAAATTTCACTACATCCTGTTTTCTTATCAAATTGATATTGTCATACAGATTGAATTCAGTCATGCCAGATGAAGGACATTTGACATCCATGGAAATTTTTATTTTCCTGAATACCAGATAAGGGCGTATATCTATGGCGCCATTGGTTTCTATAAGTACAGTTTTTATATCCTTTTTTTTATCAATCAATTTCAACAATTTAACAAGTTCACTTTTCTGCAATAATGGCTCACCGCCTGTTATTGAAATATCACTTGCCTTATACTTTTCAATTATTTTCACCAGTTCATCGACATGATACGTCACTCCATTATTCCATGAATATTTTGTATCACACCAGATACACCTCAAATTGCATCTAGCAGTTCTTATAAATAGTGTTCTCTTTCCAGTATCGGGACCTTCACCCTGTATTGATTCAAAAATTTCTACAATATTCATGTTACACCAGTGGATCTGTAACATTGGCTTCTTTAAACCCTTTGCTTCTCAAGATGCATGAATCACAGTGCATGCAGGGCTTTTCGTTACCGTTATAACAGCTCCATGTTTTTTCAAATGGTAGATGCAGAGAGTTGCCTAAAAGCACAATATCCTTCTTGCTCATATGTATAAATGGCCTCATTATCTCTATATTTCCATATGATAAACCCATTTTTGTACCTTCATTCGCCATTTCCTCAAATAATTTAAAGAAATCTTCTCTGCAATCTGGGTAACCGCTATAATCTATGGCATTTGCACCTATTGCGATATTCTCTATATTTTCGCTTTCTGCGTATGATAGCGCAATGGATAGAAAGACGATGTTCCTCGCTGGAACATAGGTAACCGGGATTTCATTCATGACATATCTATCCATGGGGATCCCAGTATTTCTATCAAGTAAAGCGGATTTGGCAATATCTTTCATGTTTATTTTTATGATTTTGTGATTCTTTATACCGTAATGTCGCGCTATAGCTACTGCACTTATAATCTCCTTTTCGTGTATCTGCCCGTATTCAAATGTTATCACATATGGTTCATATCCATTATCTATGAGATATGCCAATAACGTGGATGAATCTAGACCACCCGATAACAGTGTAACTACCTTTTCCTTCATCGTTTAGTCATATCCCTTAATTCATATATCAAAGTTATTCTACATGCGTTGCTTATTTTTATATACCGCAGTACCATTATCATACTATGCGTAAACTTGTCGCTGGTTCATTGCTCTCTGGAAGATTGCCAGTTGGTTGCAAATTATGCAGGAAAGGAAGAAAAACAGTGCTTTTTGTAACACCTAAATGTTCTATGAGATGCTTTTACTGTCCTATCTCTGATGAGAGGAAGAAGGGAGAAACCTTTGCCAATGAAAAGGCTGTATTCAATGATGATGACATTATTGAAGAGGTAACTGTATCATCATCGACTGGCACCGGTATAACTGGTGGAGATCCGTTATCAGTTCCTTTCAGAACCCTGCATTATATAAAATTATTGAAGGAGACTTTTGGGGAGAAACATCATATACATCTATACACCATAACACCTAATCACAAATTGTTGATTAAGATGTTTCATACGGGTGTGGATGAAGTAAGAATACACATACCATCATACTTGTGGGACAGGGTAAAGGGATCACCATATTATTCAACCCTCAAACAGCTCAATAAAGAGGGATATACGGCTGGCGTAGAAATTCCAGCAATACCAGGTAAAGAAAATAACGTCGTGAGACTCATCGATTCATTATCTGAAATAGAGGTTCCATTCATAAATCTCAATGAACTGGAATTCTCTCCTACAAACTGGATCAGAATGAGGAATAGAGGTATCGAACTGCGGAACATAGAATCTGCAGAGGCCATGGGCAGTCTTGAGAGTGTTGAGAATGTCTTTAGCAACATTGCGGATAGCGGATTAACCGTGCATTTCTGCTCATCACCGTTTAAGGATTCAGTACAGCTCAGGAATAGATTGAGGATCAGAGCTGTGAATGTTAAAAAAAATTATGAAATTGTTACCGATGACGGAACGCTTATAAAGGGTGTGATAGAGGGTGACACAAACAATGTTATTAAAATTCTGCATACACTGAAGGTCCCTGAAAAATATTACTTCGTGAATAAAAACAAAAAGAAGATAGAAATTGCGTCATGGATCCTGAGTGATATATATAAGAAACTCAACGCCAGCAGTTACATAACAGAAAGTTATCCGACATCAGACAAACTTGAAGTGGAAAGAACACCACTCAAAATTATCAATCAATGATTTTTACTGTGATTGCTGCATCCCTTGCTTATCTCTGATTCAAGAATATCTGATTTATTTGTTAATCCATCATAATAGAATATATGCTTTATTACATTGTCTCTCTTATCAGATAAAATCTTTAGTCCCTCTCTAACCATGACTCCCGCTATAATCGCTGTTGTTGTGACTTCAGCAGGTATTTTTGGCTCGAATGCCTTCGTATCATCACGTCCTGAACATGTAAAAAGCTGTTCCAAATTTTTGTAATGTGAAATATTTAGATTGCATTCAATGCATGGCGTATCAGGAGGTAATATCACCTGTACCTTACCAACCATCCCATGAGTTCCACCATCCACATATGGAATCTGATAATGCGACGCCAGGCTATTTATTCTGACCCTGGCAAGTATGTTATCCACGCAACCGAATATTATATCAAAATTGTTGAAAAACTCTTCCTCTATCTCTTCAACTGGCTTTGTAATTCCTTTGATATTGATTGATGAAACCATATCTTTTATATGATTTTTAATAGCATCTACCTTATATATTTTCGATTTTGCATCTTCAAAAGTAAAAAAAAGACATCTGTTAAGATTTGAAATCACCACATGGTCCATATCTATTAATGTTATGTCATTAAATCCTGACAAGGCAAGATTTTTCATTACCTCGTTACCTATTGCACCGGCTCCAATAACCAGCACCCTTGATTTTTTGATTTTATCAATTTTTATCCATGGTATTCTTTTAATCCTGTCGTGTATATCGCTATCTTCATACCCGATCTTTAACTTTTTTATACTTTTTTTTGCCTTGCCCTGGCTAACAGAATCTTTTTTTTCTTTTTTATTCTTGGTAATTATTTTTATTTTGCTGCCTTTTTCCATACAGTTCGTACCTTCTTTTTTGTTTTTCTTTTGGAAACTGTTTTATCTGCTATTTTTTTCGTGGTTTTCAGAAGTGTTAACATTTTCTGTGTATTTTTTTGTATTATTACAAACTCTTCAGCCATGGTTGAAAGTTGCTCCTTTGCTCTGATTATCATATCTTTATAAAATTCGTCACTACTGTTATATTGCTTTATGGCACCACTACTGATAACGGTCTTTCCAAATGTATCTGTAAGCATTTTTATAATTTTCTCTTCTTTCTTAAGCTTTATATTAATATTTTCAAGTTCTTTACTCTCCTTCTGGAGTTCCATCTCTTTCAAACTGAATGTGCTTTCTTTGGCTGCATGTATTTCTGTCCTACTTTTCAGATCTGTTAATCCACGCTGCAGTTTTTCTTCCATCTCAGTGATCTTTGTTTCACGATTTTTAAGTTCTACTTCCTTTTCGGACTGTAACTCCTTAATTTTCTCTATTTCTGCTTCTTTAGTTGTCAATGTAACAGATTTGGTTTTCAGGGATAGTTCCAGTTCATTAAGTTCATGCAGCTTCGAAGTGTATTCCTTTTGCATGGCTTCAATTTCCCTCCTTCTTTTATTATAATCATTCTCTTTTAATTTTAGTGCTTCCTCCCTCTGTTTTATCTCATTATTGAGCCTATTAAGTTCTATCTTTGATTTATCCAGTTCCTCTTTAACACTGGGTATCAATCCTAAAGCCGCCAGCTCCTCCTCCTTTGCTTTTAATATAGACTCTTTCTCTTTCAATTCAATTTCCTTTCTGGATATAGATTTCTGTGCAAACTCAATATTATTTTTATCTGTACTTATTCTTTCCCATTCTTTTTTTATGCTCTCTGTTAATCCAGTATATTTGACAACTTCTGATTCTCTTTTTCTCAATTCCATTTCTATGTTTTTTATCTGTTCTTCCCTTCTTCTTAGATCTGCATCTCTGACAGCAATATTTTTAGCAAGAGATTCAATTCTCTCTCTTTCTATGTTCATTCTATCAGCATATGTGGCGGTAGTTGCCGATGCCATCTGCCCCTGTTTTGCAAACATATTCTCTCTTTCGATTAGTTCTCTCTCTTTCGCAATTAAGCTATTTCTGAGGTTAGTTAATTCCATTTCATGATTTTTCAGTATGGCTTCTCTATTGGTAATATCGTTATACCTTTCGGCTAATATACCCTCATTTGCAGCATAACCACCCTGAAATGATGGTACTGGAGGAGCCTCTTCAACTACATAGGGCTTTTCAAAATCATCCCAGAAGATTGCATGCGATCTTCTAATGTACCCACCTTCATTGTCAACAGTAAACACCTCAAACTGCTGTGAAATAGGGTCTATAACTATTGCAGAATGGTATGATTCTGGAAACATCTTTTTCTGTGTATTAATATCTGTTTCAGATAGAAAACATGTATGTCCTGGGTGTGAATGATACCATCCGACAAGAATAAAATTTGCGCCAATTTCATCTAATCTTTGAAATAATTTTGTATATGAAGAATCCTCTTTATTTATCTGGACATGAACGGCATTGGCATCAAGTTCTGTAGTGGAAACATCCTTGATAACTGCATATATTGTATTGTTATATCTGTATATATCCCCTACAAGTAGACCCATGACCTCTGTCCTTGTTGGAACACCGGACAGACAGTGATTCATCATCTTCTCCTCCGCTTTTTTGGATATATATACATCAAAAAGATTGCCAGATCTATATGTATTAACATAAATTTCGGTTGATTCTGCAGAATCCCATTTATGATATGAAATTCTATCTCTATCTGGTGGAGGTATTTCTTTAACCTCTCTTTTATGTTCCGCAACGATCTTTATACCTTTTGACATTTGAAATGATACCCCTATTAGATTTTAATAATCAGTCTTCTTCTCCTTTTTTTAATATAGATGGTGGGTGATACGGATGTTTGACAAAATATTGTGCCGACATTAAACATGCATCACTACCTAGTGGATCGTATGGATTGGGATTGCTTAACAATGTTATCACACCCTGAATAAAAGAAACAATGGATGACTGAGACGACCATACCTTTAACATTTTTGTACATATGTATCCACCTTCATGAGGTGGCATTATGTTAGGATGAAATATTGGTGTTAGCCAGTGAATCACTGGTTTTTTATAGGGATATTCAGCATCTACAATAATCTTGAATTTGTGAGTATATCGTGTCGATAACTTACCATCCTTAAGATATGGTCCAGGAATTTTTTGAATTGTTATTGTAACTTCTATAGGAAAATTTGTTAAAGTTGGATCAGATACCTCAACAGGATACTCCATCAACTTTTTAACCTGTTCAATTTCTGCTAGTAATCTCTGTCTAATAAAAGAAAGTGGCTGAGTCATCTATAACCACCTCCATTTTTATATTCCACCTTCAGGATCTGGAATGAGCTCAATAATATCTCCATCTCTAACATCGGCATCTCCAATTCTCATATTACCTCTAAGAATTTTATTTCCTTTTCGTATAACATACACACCCGTTGCCTTTTCCCAGTAAGCGCCTGCACTTTCTATGAGTTCATCTATGGTGTTATCAATATCAAGCTCCATTTCAAGTACAGCACCAGTTTCAGAATCTCTTAATTTTATTCTTATTGGACCTGTAGCTACAGATTGGTTCATATTTCCTTTTACCTCCTCTATATTTTGCGTTGTATCTGTTAACATTGATTTTTTATTTAAATCATTCTTCATGTCGCTAGTAACGGTTCCTTCAACTTTTGCGGATGACGGTATTACCTTTTCATCGCCTTTTTTCCCAGTTATATTCTGTTTTCTAATCACAATTCTCATTTTTTCTGCTTCTTTATTTGCTGTAACCTCATTCTGTATTTCTTTATAATTTATGGGTTGTACATATTCCTTTATAAAATCATAATCTTTCTGTTCCATGAAGTTATCCTGAACAGGTAATATAACGATTGAATCCTTTGTGGATATAAGATCTGAAATATACTTTATGAAATCACCAACCTTTTGACCACCGTTAGAAGATATAAGCAATGTTAATGCATCTATGATTGTAACACTTTGGCTATTGTTTTTAACAAACTCAGATACCGTATACATCAACTCAAAATCTAATCTCTGTGGATCTATTGTTTTTTCTTTTCCCTGTGTTGCTGTCAACCAATACGCTGTTGCATCAGTTATGGAATATTTTTTTTCAATTTTCTGTAAGTTCATTTTTGATAATATCAATCCCTTGTAATCCATCCCGGTAAGGGTTTTAAATAACCTATATGAAAAATTTTCATCTGTTACAACGTATGTACTACCACCCTCTATCTGTACCTTTGAAATCTCTGTTGCTAGTTTAACGCCACATAACGGACATATTGCATCTTTAGATGTAACACTAGCAGTACACCTGGGGCATATGAATAGCTCATCAAATAGCTTTGCTCCACATACGGGGCACTCTGCCAATTTTTGATCAACAGACTCACCACAAAATGGACATATCACATTATTAGTAGATTCATTTGGCATATATTATAACACCTTTTAGCTTTTAATAACCTAAATTCGTTATATATTATAAAGTTAACGTATATTAATTATAACAAGGATATTAATTTTACCATACCATCTATGGTAATTACAAACCGTTAAATTGCAATTGATTGCCAGATATATCATTTCACGTACTGAGCAACCTATATACCGGGTACGTACTACATGAAAAACAGGGTTTACTGACATTCAATTATTTATCGTGATTGCTCTAACGGTTGGTAGTATCCATAGAGAGATAGCAGCCTTGAGACAACTTAGAGACAAAATTATTTTATATCATAGTTTGATACGATTTTATCTCTTGTGATCATCTGCTCCACATCTTTTGACTGCTTCATTGCTTCGCCTGACCACCCTTTTTCCATTTCCTGTAGGGATCGTGTTAGCCATGTACGACCACGTTTTGATATGTTTATTGATGCATTTACATCTCTGTCTATTATCAGGCTACAACGTTCACAGATCAAAGTTCTTCCCTGTTCTTTTCGGGGGTCAGTGACCCACATACCGAACATTCTCTGCTTGTGTTCCTTGTTTCTTTCCTTGATAATTCTATTACTCGTAAACCCAACCATTCTCCCTTGTATTTTATTTGATTTGCCAGCATACCGTATGGGAATGCATTATGAAACATGAATCTGTAATTTTTACCTTTATTATCTCCTTTATGTGTTATCTCTTTTATACCCTTGATATTTTCTAATACTATTGCTTCGCTATTGTTTTTTGCGTTTTCCACGATCTATTTACTCACTGTGTGCATGATTTGTTTAGTTCTATTTTTAGATCTTTTACCGTATTTTTCATATATCTTCTTTTTTATCCTGCGATCATTTCTATTAAAATGTGATATCTTCTTTTTATATCTTTTTTTAATGGTTACCACGTCTGAAAGGTTATATACCTCTTGATGCTCTTCATTACCAACAGTTACGTTTTTCAAATTTCGGTCTACACCAACTGTATTCTTACAATCTATAACTTCAACATCCTTTCCTATTGATAAGGAAAGGTTGGTCTAATTCAATGTAAAAGAGTGTACTTTCACTTCTGATATGTTTTTTTGAACATATTCATTTAATGATATTTCTTCATATTCTCTTTTATATTTCTCATTTGAAACAGGAATCATAATATTGCCATTTTCAATTTTAAACCCATAGTAAGTAGGCAGCATTGGCTTTTCAACATGAGGTCTGGTTGCTTTCCTGCCTTTTCTCAATCTTTTGTTGTAGGTTTTGGTTAATGCTATTGCCTTGTTGATTATTGACGGATAATAGTAAGAGGGAATTTTATACTCGGTTAAGAGTGGATATGCATTCTTTGAAAGTGCATTTCTGGAGGTTAATTTTTTTTTTCAAGAGCAATATTAATGCACATATTAATACCGTCTGTAAATTTATGCATAAGACTGAAAACTCTATCTGATGGACTATAATTCTGTATTACGCTTTTTAGCATGCTCCTTTAATTATATTGTGTTAAAGTAGCATATAAATATTACTTGAAATCAAGCTTATAAAGTTAAATTAATATATGTTTAATAATTTTGTCTCAAAGCCGGAGATAGCAAAACATTTAATAACATCCTTTTTAATATTAATAATCTATGTATACACATTCCAATATTTCAAAGAAAAGGGATGTAGCTGTTTCCACCGTAATTGCAACGGTACTTATGGTTGCAATCACAGTCGTACTTGCTGGAATACTTTACACAATGGTTATAGGACTTGTTAAAGCACCTAGATATCTTCCAGCAAATGTTGTTTTTTACAGTACTACCTCTGCGGCATCATCCAGTACATATATTATTGAGAACGTATCAATCATGACTATCTCTGCCCCAATACATATTCAGGATGTGGGTTTTTCTGTTGTTAATGCTCAAGGAATACCATTTCCTAATCCTACAGGTGGTGGTTATTTTATCGTTAATTATTTCAATACTACTGGTAAATATATGGGGCAATACAATATAGGTGGTGTTGACACCGCAGGTCCTGGTACATGGCAATATAGTGGATGCCCAGTTACGTTACCGGTAGATAAACCTTCGGTTTGTTTCTCTACAGCACCGGATGGAATGACAACCCTTCAGGCAGGCGGATGGTTAACTATCGTATGGTTTAGCAACACTCAATCACCACCTCAATCAAACTTTTATGGTTATTCTCTTCAGGTTCATCCAATAAGTGGTTTAACGTCTATGAGCGGAGCAATTGATCTTCAATGAAATTCGTTGATGATATAATTCAATGTAATTTAAACAATGTAATAACTGGATGACTGCGCATGCTTGCCATCTATCCCACTTTATGTCACAGATGCTGTGCAGTGTTACGTTTTCACTCATACGTATCCAACGGTAACTACCGAAAATTATCAATTATAATAACAATTCTACAGGTTATGTACAAATCTGATTTAATGATAAAATATTAATGCTAATGGACTAAAGAAGATTGTCTGAATAATATATCCAACAAAAATGAAAATAATGAACGGAAGCTGCGGCGTGACCCATACATTTTCTTTTTTTTCACGTTCAAGACCATCAAATGCATGTTTGATTACCTCGTCATCCAGCTTACCTGGAAATAGAATCATTCTGTTGCCTGGCAATTCCATAAGCCATACATATTTTTTCTTGGCTTCTGGTAATGACATTTTGTATCCAAATAGCATGTATGGAATTGATATATTTCTGTTTTTTATATTTATTATAAAAAAGTATACCGGTAGGAATAGTGAAATTAGTACGGCATCAAATAAAACCTGAAATGAGAAAGGAAATACTGTGTTATACTTTATTAATGGAATTACTGGCAACGAAAACCCATTAAAAAATAAAAACGATATAGACATAAGGGCTTTAGCATCAGCACCGCCATGTATCACAGATAATTCATACAAAACCCTTATAAAAACGTACATCATATAAACTATAAGCATGGTTATAAAAAAATTATTTAAGCCTAAAAATATATAAGTTAGTAAAAATAGTATAGCAGAAATCACATAGCTACCGTAATCTATAAGAATATAATACAGATCATCCATTTTTATAATTTCATCCCAATCAATAATAGGTCCAAACAGAGATAATAAGGCAGCGATAAATGGAAGTATATGTGAAAGTTCAACTATTGTATTTCCATCAATATAAATAATTATAAACACACCTGTTAAGGCCATTACAACCCATGGCCAATTATCTATTTCTCTGAATTTCCAGTCTATATACGAACCGTATAATAGCATGATAAATGATACACCAAACGCTATAAAAGAGGGAATATCTCTATACACATACATAAGTTACCCACACATACATATTATTTTATAATATCTTTGCTATCCCGTTCATTTCTTACATATATCAACAAAATTACTGAATATTTTTCTACCATATTCAGTATGTTCAACCTCTGGATGGAACTGAACACCATATAGCGACTTGGATCCATCTTCCATAGCTTCGACAAGACAGTTATCAGATGAAGCTGTTAATATAAAAGAAGGCGGTAAAGAGGTTACCTCATCATTGTGTGATGCCCACGCAACGAACTTTTTTGGTATGTTCTTAAAAAGTTCAGAATCCGATTTTAATTCTATAATTACCTTTCCAAACTCTGGTTTAATAGCTCTTTTTACTTCACCACCAAGATGAATGGACATAAATTGATGTCCTACACATATACCTAAAATTGGTATGGATAACTGATCTAAATATTCAGATACAGATCCAAGCATTCGTTCGTCATATGAAAAATTTGCAGTACCACCAGATAAGACAATCCCATCTGCCTTTATGGAGTTTACAGGTGTATTGTTTTTTATAATTTCTGTTTCTACACCCATCTCTTTAAGGACACGCCATTCTCTATGAGTCCATTGACCACCATTATCAACAACAATGATCCTACTCATTTTTTCCTCCTTTAGATTCCTTAATCATTGTTTTAAGTTCTGCTATATCCTCTTTCATTTTCAGCATTTCAACCTCAAACGGTGTAAAATTATTATCTGTATATAATTTCTTTGATAATAAAACACCAACAAACATGGCACCTATGATCGCAAGAAAGGCAATTATAACAACTGCAAATACAAAAAAGAATATATTACCTACGATAAACTGATACGAAATAACACCAGCAATCTCCAGTATTTCTGCAATTATCAGTACTACAAGAATACCTATCCAGACAAAAAGCGAACTGTTTATTTTCATTAAATCGATCCTCCTACCTCAATTAAAGCAAGTTTGAATGTATTTGATTTAATCTGCAAGGTACTGCTACCCAATGCAGGTGGTTGAGTTACCATTATGTTAACCGGATTATATCTACTAATTATATTTATATGGTACTGTGCTGTAAACTCTACTGTTTTATAATTAGTGCTACTACCACTGCTTATGCATGTAACATTCAGATAAAATGATGATAAATTGGTATGAAATGCATCGTATATTGATTCATTTCTTGTTTCATTAAACGTCCATATACCACTTTTGGTACCTATCAATATTGATATTGTTGAGTAGACTGATGGGGTTATACCTGTCACCAGTATCTGTACAGAACTGTTGTTTACATTCATAGATATAGAGGGTTCTATAAATATTACAGGCAAAGCTGTTTTTGTAGTTTTTGTAGCAAGTGGTGTTATGATTATAAGAACTACCATAATAACAACAACTATTTTTATGTATTTTATATATTCCATTTTTTTTCCTTCTTTAGTCATTAATGTTGTTATCTCTTATAAAATATAAAAACATGCTTCTTATTGAGCAATACATAAATATTATAAAATTTTATAGTAAAATTTTGATACTGTAACATGGGTGAAAATATGAATGTAGATGATTTTGTTTATGCCGTTGAAACTGACAAAAACTTTGATGACGCTGTTGTATCTGTTTTGAAAGTGGTAGAACAAAAGGGATGGGCATTATTCCAGATTTATGACGTAAAAGAGCGTCTATTGGCAAAGGGCTTCAAACAGGATCAATTGAAAATAATAGAAATTTGTTCAGCGAAATATGCAAATCAACTTTTGAATAAAAATAGGTTAATATCACTCTGTATGCCGTGTAAAATAAATGTCATAAACAGAACTGAAAAAGTGTTAATAGCTGGAATGAAGCCAACGATAATCTCTGAATTATTTAATGAAATAGATAAAAAAGAATTAGAACAGGTTGAAACTGATTTAATTGAAATGGTAAACAATGCTAGTAAGTAATGTTATGGGTGTTAACTTTATCGGCATGGCTCATATAATATGGGGTTTATGATGTGTCGGCAACTATATATCCATGTCAGTGATATGTGTATACGTGCAAGCGTTTTTTTGTGGCAGGTGATATCATTACTCAGTATCCAAATGGTCGTAACACCTCAGATAAAATACGCGTAGTCAATAAGAATGCCTAAAAAATTATTATATATGTGATGAATATTAGAGTTATAACTATCCAAAAAGTTTATAAACAAATTTTGGGATGTAATGTAGATATACAAGAGGAGGATGATTTGGTTGTCAAGAATGCATAACAGTAAAAGAGGTAAAGCAGGATCCCATAAATCACGTTATACAGTGAATCCGGCATGGGTTAAAATGGGTAACGAAGAAATTGAGAAATACATAACTGAAGAATACAAAAAAGGTAACACACCATCAAAAATTGGCACAATTTTGAGGGATCAATATGGAGTTCCAAGTGTTAAACTTGCTACTGGTAATAGCATAAAATTAATACTAAAGAAAAATAATATAAGAATAGATATTCCTGAGGATCTTGCAAATCTTATTGCAAAACATAAATCTCTTGCGTCACATTTAAGAAAACATAAATACGATAAATCCAATAAAAGAGGTTTTGATTTAATCAATTCAAAAATTAGAAGATTGGTTAAGTATTACAAAAGACTTGAAATCATAGATAGCAAATGGGTTTATACACCACCAGTTATATGATTTATAAAAATAATAACCGTTATTATAGAGATATAATTTACAAGGATGTTAACTATGAAAGCAAATGAGGTCATGAACCTTTTAGGGATTACCAGAAAAACATTTCAGGTCTATATATATAATAGTAAGATTAGATTTACAGTTATGTCTAATGGTCATTACTGTTACAATGATGAGGATGTCTACAAACTTTTTAACAGAAATATAAAAAGAAAGATAATGCTTTATGCAATGGCATTAACAGCAAAGCAGAAGAGTGATATTAATAATCAGATTGAACAGTTCAAGCAGTGGTGCTTCACGAGTGGATACACAATAATCAATGGAAAATATTTAGGTAATGCAACAGGCATATCATTTGAAAACAGAAAAGGGGTTTTTTGAAATGGTTGATGAACTTCTTGATTATAATGTAGACAAAGTTGTTTTTGCATATAAAGATGAATTGAGTAAGGCGAAATTTGAATTATTCAAACATATGTTCCAGAAATTTGGTAGAGATTCTGTTGTTACATCGAAAACAGGCAATATGAAGCCTGATTCGGAAGGGTATTTAAGGTATGAAATTTAAAAGGATCAAACAATTTTGGATAGAGGATATAGTAGATTTAGAGTTGTACACATGAAGTTTAAACGTCTATGTTAGACAGGATGATAACTTCCGGAGATAGGTGTTAGCATGGTTAACAAGAATAAGAACGTGAATATTCCAGCTTTTATCAATGGCATGTTAATAGATAGATATATTGATGCATTCAATAGAGGTATAGAACTGGTAAAAAATAGTAACAATATACGTATAATAGCACATTACGACGGGGATGGCGTCTCTGCCGCGTCTATTGTTGTTAGGTTATTTCAAATGAAAAAAAAAAGATTTCATCTATCTTTTGTAAAAGGTGTAGATAGCAACTTTGTCAATATGCTACCAACTGATGGATCAACTCTACTTTTATTAGACATAGGAAGCTCTGCCATTGATCTTATTAAAAATAAACATAATACAATACTAATGGATCATCACCCAGTGGTAGGAGATGACGACGATCTAATAAATCTAAATCCTGTAAACTATGGCATGGATGGAACCCGTGAGGCATGTGGAACTACAATATCCTTTCTGTTCACAATACTGTATGATGAAGAATCGTGGAATTCAATACCTTTCTTTCTTGCTGGAACGATCGCAGATAGACAGCATACAGGCGGCTATAATGGATTGAATAAAATACTCGTTGAAGAAGCTGTTAAAAGAAATCTAATAACCGTAAGGGTTGGCTTGCCATATTACGGTAAACCTATTGCAGAAGAGATAAGAGAATCTACAGAACCATATCTTGTAGGTATCACAGGCAGAGATGAAGGCGTCTCGAATCTGCTCAATACATTAAAAATAGATGATAAAAGTAGTTACCTTGATCTGTATGATAATAACAGTAAACTTGTAGAAAAGCTGAATTCCTACATTGTTCAGTATCTGTTAAATCATGGCGTAAGACCGGAAATAGCTATTGATGCTGTTGCACCCAGATACATACTCAAAGGAGATATTGAGAACAGTCTCCTTCTATCCTCATATATGAACGCGTGTGGGAGAGAGGGTGCTGAATCACTGGGTGTACTGTACGCCATGGGTGATAAATCCCAGATTTCTGATCTTCAGAATCTTCAAAATAATTTTCATCAAAAAGTCATTAAAGAATTGCTTAAAATTGAATCAGGTAACTATACCTCACTTAAATCAATAAGTTATTTCAGTGTTGAGCAACCCTCCATAGCGGGAGCTGTATCGGGAATATCCGTTAACTATATAACTGATTCCAGAAAACCATTATTTGGATATTCAGTAGATGGTAATGGAAACGTAAAGGTATCCTCCAGAGGTACAAGATACATGATTGAACATGGCCTTAATCTTACAGAGGTGTGTAAAACGGCTGCAGAGATGGTAGGTGGAAAAGGGGGGGGGCATGTTATAGCTTCAGGAGCCAATATAAAATCTGAACATTTAAAAAAGTTCATGGAAATTGCAGATAAAATGGTATCTGAACAGCTCCATTTCTAAACTGTCTTATTCCTATCATAGAATTGGATGGATTGATATATGTTTTGATTTTAATAAAACTATTTTTTATAATGGCGTCACCTGGGATCTGCTATTGAATATATTTATGTTGTTATATGTATTGTCTTTTATAAAAATAAATATAAATACAGCGTAAACAATCTAACACCATGGTAGAACGGAAGAAAATTTCTGAAATGGGTTATCTCATTTTAGGAGTCATAATTTTTATACTTGTTGCCATTTTTGCGTACATTTTTTTATATGCGTATCCCGCCAACACCCCTATGGCGCTTGTTATTAATGGATTTGTAGCGTTAGTGTTTGCAGTAATTTTCTATTTCACATTTGCTTTTACAGATTATGGGGATATATCCAAAAGTGGTACTGTTCTTTTCTTTGTTTTAGGCATTGCATTTTTATATTTAGGAACGTTGCTTATGAAAGGAATATCCTCTGGAACAAAATTTATATATATTATTTTAATAAGCATACTACTGCTTCTGTTTTTAATAAGCGGTGCATGGGCACTCAGGATGACTGATAAAAGTGAGGAACGTATCAAAGCAAGACATAGATTCTGAATTTTTTTATGTCAGACTAGCTGGTGATCTGCCAGCTCTTGCAGAATACGAGCTTTCATCACTTTTTTCCACCTATGGGGTTACTTTTAATCCTTTTGATAGATTCAGGCATTACCTTTTTTTCAGGTCCAATGTTTCTAAAGAATTAATAAAAAAAATATTCATTAGATCAGGACTATGCTTTGAGATAGGGTATTTAGCAAAGGATATGAATGATACAAATAAAGCACTTTTTAATAAAGATATAACTGTATGGGAGGAAGGTGGAATTAGTGAATGGTCCAGAAATAATTTTAACATGGCTTCATCAATAAGAGAGCAATACTTGCATGATAGACCTATCTTCAGAATTATAAAGCGAAATAATGAATATATTGCATACTGTGTTATAAGCAGTTATAAATTCAAAAACGCGAATATACACGGCAGGTATATAATAGATGCCCCGGTTGTTCTGCCATACAGACTGAATAAACTGCTTATAAACCTGTCTATGATAAAGGAAGGTGACACAGTTCTTGATGTGTTTGCAGGTACTGGGAGGTTATTGATTGAGGCCGCATTAATGGGAATAAAGGGAATTGGTATAGACATAGATCTCAGAAGAATAAAAGAATCAATTGCCAATATCAATTATAATAACGTATCAGACATGATCGATATCACTCAACATGACGCAATGCGATGCAACGAAATAAAGAGATCTATTAATGGTATAGCAACAGATCCCCCCTATGGTAGATCTTCTACTCTCAATCACATTGCTCTGGAGCTATTATACAGAAAAACACTTTCAGCTATGGCTGATACTATATCTAAAGGCAAAAAGGTATCATTCATATTCCCAAATGAAGGTTTAATAGATTTAGCAAAGGACTATCTGAAGGTTAATAATGTATTTCCTTCACGAGTTCACAGGTCATTGACTAGATATTTTGTACAGCTTGAAAAATAGAGTGAACTACCCCGCCTTACGGAAGGTGTCTTCTTGCGATAAAAGATAAAACTCCGTTGCTTTAGTGGAGACGCAGATATTATTGATACGATAGAGCAATAATAAGTATTTATAATATGACTTATATATTATATGTTATAAATGATAGAAAAAATTATTAATTGATAAAATATGCATATTACAGCACATGTAATTATGAGTAAGGTGTATAAATGGGAAACCAGAGAATAAGACCTATAAGAGTATTGATTGCTAAACCTGGTCTGGATGGGCATGATAGAGGCGCAAAGGTTGTAGCAAGAGGTTTAAGAGATGCTGGCATGGAGGTAATATATACAGGTTTAAGACAGACACCTGACCAGATAGTAACAGTTGCTATTGAAGAAGATGTAGATACCGTAGGTATCAGTATTTTGTCAGGAGCACACATGACACTGGTTCCAGAAATTTTGAGATTATTGAAAGAAAGAGGTGGAGAGAACATTCTTGTATATGTCGGTGGTATAATACCGGACAGTGATGCAGAAATACTTAAAAAAATGGGTGTTATTGAGGTATTTGGACCTGGCACATCTTTGGATGTCATAAGAGACGCAATTATCAAGCATTTAAAGAGAAGTTAGAGTAGGCAGAAATGATATAGTTTATTCCGAAATGTTTCATCAAAAAATTTATGTTAAACTGGAGTGTTGAGTAATGTGGATATTGTTAAAAAAATATTTTATAGAGACAGATATGCATTATCAAAGGCAATATCTATAATTGAAAATAGAGAGGATGGGTATTTAGATATATTAAAAGATATATATAAAAATACGGGAAAATCCCATGTAATAGGCATAACGGGACCACCTGGTGTGGGCAAGAGCACTCTTATAGCCGAGCTTGCACAAGAATTTGTCTCCCAGGGGAAATATGTAGGAATTATTGCTATAGATCCAACAAGCCCATTCTCAGGTGGAGCCATACTTGGAGATCGCATAAGAATGAACGATTTAGAACTCAACAAAAACGTATTCATAAGAAGCATGGCTACCAGAGGTGGTATTGGTGGTATTGCGACAACAACAAGGAATATAATCCGTTTAATGGAGGGTTTTCAAATGGATGTCATTATTGTGGAAACTGTTGGAACCGGACAGGCAGACGTGGACATAATAAATGTAGCAGAAACGGTTGCTGTTGTACTTTCTCCAAATTTGGGTGATGATATTCAAACACTTAAGGCAGGTATGTTAGAGATAGGTGATATTTTTATTATCAATAAAATTGATATTGAAGGCGCAGATGAAGCCATAGCATATCTCGAAAATATGATCTCTATAGCCAAATACCCGTATAAAGAATGGATGCCTGTTGTTATTGGTACCTCTGCATTGAAGAAGATGGGTATAAAGGAGCTGGTAGATGCGATATATCAACACAAAAAGAATCTATCTGCAAGTAAGGGCATACCCAAACGTAATGAACGGGTTTTACAGTATGAAATGGAAGGTATAATCTATGATGAATTTATGAATAGAATGAGATACATGATGGAGCATGACCCAGAGACAAAAGAGCTTATGACTGAAGTATATAATAAAAACATAGATCCATATACTGCATCACAGAAAATTCTTGAAAAGGTTATTGATAAAAATAAATTTAACGGAAAATAATAAATTATTAGACACAATGGAGATGTACCATGCTATATGATTATATTTTAGAAAAGAGAATGCCATTGAAAAAATCTGTAAATTTAAAAGATCCACTTTTCGTGTCAAAGGAGCAACACGCCATGCAGAATAAGACCATACTTTTTGAGAGCGAAGACATACCAGTAATTGGCAACATATGGTGCGATAGAGTCATCATTGCTAAAGAACTCAATACAGATATCAGCAATCTTTCTGCTCCTATTCTGAGAGCAATTGAAACGCCACTCCAGCCAACTCTATTTGTTTCGTCACCATACAAAAAAACCAATCTATCTTTATCCGATCTTCCAGTTCCAAAATATTTCTCTTATGATGGTGGTAGATACATAACAGCGGGTATTGTGTCTGCTGTATATAACAGCAAGGAAAATTTGTCATACCATAGAATTATGTTAAAGGAAAAAAACAGAGCTGCAATAAGAATTGTGGAGAGGCATCTTTACAGCATGTACAGTTCATCTATAAATGAAAATAAGGATTTTCCTGTCGCTATCGTTATAGGAGCTCCACTGCCATTTATGATATCTGCATCCATATCTTTTGAATATGAAAGAAGTGAAATAGCTGTTGCCAATGCACTTTATAAAAATGCATATAAAGAGGAGATGGAATTCACAAAAATACATGGAATTACTGTACCTGCAGATTGCGGAATGATACTGTATGGAAAGATTAAAAAAGAGACTGCTGAGGAAGGACCCTTTTGCGATATAATGATGATATATGACGCCATAAGACTGCAGCCAGTATTGGAAATTGAAGAGATATATCTGTCCAATAAACCTTTTCTGCATTCTATCTTACCAGGAGGACTGGAGCACAAATTAATGATGGGTCTTCCCAGAGAAGCAGGAATTTATCGTTCTGTAAGTTCTGTAGTTCCTGGGTTGAAATCTGTACGATTGACTGAGGGTGGTGGTGGCTGGCTTCACGGTATTATCTCTATAAAAAAAGTCAGAGAGGGAGATGGTAAAAATGCAATCATATCTGCATTCACAGGTCATCCATCTATGAAACAGGTGATTGTTGTAGACGACGACATAGACATTTTTAATAACGAAGAGGTAGAATGGGCTATAGCCACCAGATTCCAGGGTGATAAAGGATTGGTATTGATAAACAATACCTCTGGAAGTTCTCTTGATCCAAGCATAAAGCTTACAGGTGGATACACCTCCAAAATGGGTATAGATGCAACCTTACCTGTTAAGGAGATGGCTATCATACGTGGTGGTAATGAGTTCAGTCCATTCAGAAAAGCCTCTTTCTGATAGAAATAATAAGATAAATATATCATGAAAAGCTTATTATAGCATAGGTTGGGTGAAATATCAATGCACGGCTACGATATAAAAAAAAATCATAAACTGGATCAGGATATTTTATATAAAATTGTAACTGACTTATTTGGAAATTGCACAGTCATAGATAAAAAAATTCATGTTATTTATGGTGCCCTGAACCCACTTGCTGTATGGATTGATAACAAAAAATTGATGGTTGAGTCAAATATGAAAAAAGATGTAACCAGTGATGTAGCAATCGATACAATAAAAAAATACAATAAATTTTTAGAATACGCCACCGGCATGACTGTACTGGAAAGAGTTAAAAAAGAAAAGAAAAAGGTTGAAAAAAATGTTGAATAACCCATCACCCATAGGGTCCACTAAAATTGATGTTTTAAGACAGATTGTGGGTAAATATTTTACAATATACAATATATCCGTTACACCTGTAACTGTTATTTTTGATATAACAACCACCAAGCAAGAGGTTTATGATAAATTTGATCAGCTGAGAAAAGAGCTTGTTCCAATGAACTATATACCCTTTATAGAACATCACCTGGGTGAGTATAGAATTGTTGTAACTGAAAAAAGAGCCAATAATCCATGGGGTTCATGGGTGAATCTGATTTTTCTAATTGCTACCATTATATCTACAATCTATTCGGGAGCACTTATATGGGGCAGTTATTCGGGCAATCCAAACATTTTTATGGATATACTTTATGGAACCCTCTATTTTGCACTTCCACTTATGTTGATACTCGGTGTACATGAAATGGGACACTACGTAACTGCAAAGCATTATCATGTATCTGCCTCGCTTCCCTTCTTTATTCCATTCATACCGCCATTCGGAACGATGGGTGCTTTCATAAGCCTTCGTGATCCAATACCTGATAGAAAAAGTTTGATGGATATAGGAATTGCAGGACCTCTTGCTGGTTTATGTGTTGCATTACCTGTAACTATACTGGGATTGTATTTTTCAGCTATAACACCATCGCATGTAACTGCTGTAACCCCGAATACCTTACTTTTAGGAAGCTCCTTTTTCTGGAACTTTATAACTGCAATATACCCGATCTCTGCATCAGCCACCATAAATCCTATGGCTCTGGCAGGATGGGTAGGTCTCTTTGTTACAGCAATAAATCTTATACCTGCAGGTCAGCTTGATGGAGGGCATATTGTCAGATCTCTTGGTGGTGATGCCGCAAAATATATCAGCTGGTCAGGAATTGCTGTACTGCTGGTAATCGGGTTTTTATACTATCCTGGCTGGATCTTATTCGGATTGTTTGTGTTATTAATAGGACCAACGCATCCACCTCCACTCAATGATATAACAAAATTACACTGGAAAAGGTATATTTTAGGAGGGTTAGCGATATTCCTTCTAGTATCCATGTTTATAACAGTTCCTTTAACACAACCAACCTCTTCAACCCTCAATTATTCCGTAGCCAGATACCCTTTAACAAATACTATAATTGTCAACGGGTCCCAGCCAATAAAAATATATTTAAATGTTACCAACAATTATTCTCTTCCATATTATGTTGACCTATCACTGAATGCAACAGTTAATAATAGCTACAATGCAAGTTTTATAAAAAATGTTTCTCTAATAACATTTCAGAATTATACAAAAAATAGTACAGTGAAAAAAAATTACTGGAGATCTTTGCAAATAGAACTGAATAGCTCTCAAACAGTAGAGTTTACCTTGATAATATCCTTACCGCCCGGAGAATTCTATTCCAATTTTTATATATCAATAGGACCTGCTGGCTTTTCACCTGTAACAATTGACTATACAATATTCCATAAATAAGGTTGCAAATGTTTAATTTTATTAAACAAAAACTCTATGGAATTACGACGCAAAGGAGACCACAGACGGAAAAGAACTGAGACACATTCCGTTATGAAAATGGCTGATTGAATATTAATCTGTAACTCTGCCAAAAATGAATATTACTAAGATTATGGATAATGAATGTTGACAAATTGTGCAATATAATCAAGCATTAAGATAAAAATATATAGTGTAGGTGTTATTACTATGGTTGTGATTGTTATATGAAGGATAGATCTGTAATAACTGTTTTTTCTATCTTTATATTGATTATAATTTTATGTCAGACCATACCCATCATAGGATTTTCCGGTTCAGCTGATGCCAGCATTGTTAAACAGCAATGGACTGGCATACAATCTACTATAGCAAGATCTATGCAGCAGGGATCACCTGGTGTACGAATTGTTGCAACACCTACCTCAGGGTCATCACCTTTAACTGTAAATTTCACTGCTGTTATATATAACAGCATCAGCATAATTAATGTGACATGGAATTTCGGTGATGGCAACGCAAATATAACTACAATTCATGGTATAATGCCTCAAGCTAGCAACGGAGCTA
Source organism: Thermoplasmatota archaeon (assembly GCA_023379385.1). Lineage (GTDB taxonomy): Archaea > Thermoplasmatota > Thermoplasmata > Lutacidiplasmatales > JAMCUS01 > JAMCUS01. The sequence continues at coordinate 10,873 of JAMCUS010000032.1, read as the reverse complement.
ATATATACACCCCAAATCCGTCAATAACACACATATTCATTGATCCTTCAGCTGCTTTGCCAGTAATAAGAGAGGTTATCGTAGATGTAACCAATGTATCTAACGGTGCAGTATTAACAGGTTATACAAATATTACCATTAATCCAACCAACTTTAACGTACAGTTATTTTCCAATGTGACTGGTGGGGAACCACCACTTTTTGTTCAATTTTCCTCAATTGCTTCAGGAGGTCTGAAACCCTACATATATAAATGGAATTTTGGTGACGGTGCTACACTTAACACACAGAGCACGGTTCCACCGGTTCATGTATATACCAAGCCAGGAATTGATCCAGTGACTGTTACTGCTCAATATACAATTCCAGGCACCAGCATAGTAGAAAGCACATCAAAAACCATCACCATAAATGTAGGCAGCACATATAATTTTAATGTAAGTATAATTGCAGATCCGACTACACCTGTTATTAATGAACCTGTCAATTTCATAGGCATTGTTAGAGGTGGTTATGCACCTTTTACATATTCCTGGGACTTTGGTAATGGAAAAGGGTCGCCATCGGATATAGCACAAACTACATATACAACTACAGGTAACTTTATAGTAACATTAACCGTTGTGGACAATTCCGGTACCAGTATGACCGTTACCAAAAACATCAATGTTGTACCGTCTGCAAATACCGCCCTAGCAGGGGTGGTAAATACAACTTCAACCTCCGGTGAAGCACCATTTGAAGAAACATTTTACATAATGGCTACTAATGGCACTGATTCGCAACAATATTTTTCCAATATGTATGTAACGGTATCGTTCGGAGACGGTACACCGAACTTTTATGGGCCTCTAAATAGTACTTATGGGTATGTTATTGTAAATCATGTATACGAAAGTTCAAAAGGATTTGGTACCTCATATGCCCCAACAATAACCATCACCAATAATACAAATACGTCACCATACAAGATAACATTAACCAATATTCAATCAATAATTGTGCAGAATGATAAAATGACGGTATCACTGAGTTCATCTCATCTGAATTTTCAACCTCCTGAATCAATTCTTTTTAATCTCATGATATACAATGTATATGCAGAAAGTTATAACGTTGTATGGAGTATTAATCCTGGCAATATACAATTCAAGAATATAATATCAAATAGCAGTACAACCGTTATGTACAACCTTACTGCATCAAATACGAGCTATAATATTACTGTAACCGTATTTGATGGCTCAATTACAAAATCTACAACATTACCGATAGTCTCTTCGTCGTACAGTCTTAATCTCAGCTACTATGTTACTCCTGCCAAAGGAACCTTACCATTAACCATCTATTTTGGGGCTGTATTCTCTGGAGGAGCGTATAATGGGACTCCATCCTATACATACGGGTGGTATCTAAATGGTATGTTCGTCAGTGGACTATCTGGATCCTATACAATAAATACCAAGGGCCTATTTACCTATTCTGTATATGTAAAGGATTCGGATGGTATTTTTCAGAATATAAGCGGTACAGCAGATGTTACTGGTTATCCCCTCTCCGTTACCCTGTTGGCAACGCCATCTGCAGGCATATCTCCTCTTGCCGTAAATATATCTGCGTTTGCATCAGGGGGTGTTCCATCCTACAGCTACAGCTGGAGTTTTGGAAATGGAACCACACCTGTATCAAGCGGATCCCTTTCATATATAAATTATACCTTTAATACACCTGGAATATACAATGTGAGTGTAACAGTTACCGATTCAACACATAAAACTACTGTTAACTCAACCTATGTATATGTCTATGCACCACCACCATCTGGCTTGTCCACTATTGATATTACAGGTATTGTTGGCACAATAATTTTAGTGGCATTTGCAATGTACTGGTATATATTCATATTCAGAAAGAAAAAAAGAAAAGGAAAGTTTAAATCATATTTAGAAGGCAACGAAACATCACCATATGAATTTCCTAACTATAACACATATAACCCACCAAAAAAGAAAAACCCGTTTTCAAAGTTAGGCAATTTAATACATAAAAAAGGAAAAAATAATGTGGTTAAGGAAGAGCAATACAATAATCCACCCCCATATAATGGGTATCACGGTCCGCAGCAGTATGGACAGGGATACAGACAAAATGTAAATAACTATCCTGAAAATAATCTAGAACAAAATCAATACAGCGAAAAAACTATTCCCTATTTACAGGAAAATAGGGAAAATGAAACACGCAATCCACCAGTCATATCATTAAGAAAGAAGAGAGAACGCTGAAAACAGGAATCCCTTAATATGCAGTGGATTGTATAGAAAGAGAAGGAGGGGTACTGTGAATAAATACATCCAGCTAATACGTATAAAAAATTGTGTTATGGTATCTGTAGCTACGATTATAGGTGGAGTGGTAGTTTATGGATTACCGAATATTTTTGTTGACAGTAGAGTTATCTATCTGCTTTTCGCAGCCATATCAACCTTTATGTTTGCTGCTGCCGGAAATGTGTTGAATGATTACATGGATATAGACATAGACAGAATAAATCATCCGGAAAGACCTCTTCCGTCCAGGGCATTGAATAGATCAAATGCAAAACAGCTGGTTTACATGTTTTTTATTTTAGGATTTATTCCTGTTATATTTATAATTCATCAAATAATACCTATGCTTTTAATATATTCAACATCACTTATTTTAATGCTAGCATATGAATTTAGATACAAAAACAGGGGATTTAGTGGTAACGTTATAATTGCGTTTTTAACCGCTCTCCTTTTTATATACGGAGGCATATCCATAGGTGGTTTTATCATACCTGTTATACTGTCAATACCTGCTTTTTTTGCAACATTGTCAAGAGAGATCACGAAGGATATTGAGGATCTAGAGGGCGATTTTAACAGAATAACAGTTCCAAAAATAATGGGAATTGAAAACTCAGCAACTATATCCTCCCTGTTCATGATCATTGCTATATTTTTTAGCTTTTTACCGTTAATCATGCATCTTTCAAATGATTTTGCACTTACATTATACACTTTTTTTATATTCATTGGAGACGCAGTATTTATTTTATCCATATATAAACTCAAGTTTGATGCCAGTTTCCATACCTCCCAATCATACATGAAACTTGGTATGCTGGCGATATTTATTGCATATATTGCGATATCCATATAACCGCTACAATTTTTTTGTATATTAAATTTTAAATAATACAGTATAAATACAGTATAGCCATGGCCATTCATCATTTTATTGATTTCTATTAATAGATCTTACTTTATATTTTGTATTGTGTTGAATAACACAAACTAAATATGTATTGTTAGACAATATATATTATGAAATAAAAAACGGGTTTGGCAATGCGCCGTAGAAAAGTTCACAATGAGGTGGTAATGTTACTTATGGTCATATCAGTGGTAACTTTACTGGTTTCCACCGGCACTGCCAATGTATTTATTGTCTACCTATCCAGTGGCAATGTCGGTACCATTACCGGACTCAGTCTGCATAACGGTTCAATAGGCAGTGCGGTATACAACAGCTACCATACCGAAGCGAATGTAACGCTTAATCCATCCACCTACTGGGTTATGTCTACTGATTCACATGGAGACCTTATTGTATCACTATGGAATGGTACAACCTATCTATTACCACCAAACGGAACTGCCTGGACATCTCTATCCAACGGATTAAGTTCACTTGGGCTAAGTGGATACGTAACAGGTATTGCCGCTTCCTACAGTAAAAATATGATTGTTGAGCTACTGACCAATGGAGACATAATCTATTCAAATTATAACACTGCATGGAGTGTTGCTACAACGTTGCCGGCTGGTATCTACACCTCATTAACATACACCACGGATGCATCCAAAAATGGTACTGCAACCCCGCAATTTTTTGCTATGAATATTACCGGTACTGTATATTCACTATCGCCCACTTCCATAAATACGTGGAGTCTGTATATTGATAGTGGTATATCTATGAGAGATATGATTTCAATCACGTCAAACTCTGGTGGAAATCTGTTCGCAATAAATAGCAGCGGATATGTATACAGCTCGTATAATCAGCTACCATGGAGCCTTGCGGGATATACCGGAAGAGTTCATGAAAGATCAATTGCATATCAGCCATACTCACACGACGGAATAATATATATTATGAATTCAGGCCAGAAATCTATTTTGGAGTCCTTAAATGGTGGTAAAAGCTTCTTTAAGGCAAGTCCGCCTTTACCATCTGGTTACTGGGTTTCCCTGGTAAATAATTATTACATGGATAACCTGCCTTATCTCATAGCGATAAACTCTGACGGGGTACTGTACGTTGTTCCCCTAACCCATTTCGTTGCGATGGGAACCGATGCAAATGGAAATATTATAGCAACCACAAACAATGGCATGACATATATTTTAAATTCTGGTTCAACAGCCTGGAGTTATCTTGGAGACAGTTTGACCATTACAGGTGCATCTGAGTCAAAGGTGGGCGTGGTGGTTGGCGTTGCAGCGTCGTATTTTAGCGATGGTATCATAGTAGAGATCACCTCCAGAGGGTATGTTTTACAATCCCCGTATAGCAACGGCTGGACAATATCTGCAAATCCCATAATACAGAATGGAAATTTCACATCCTTAACATACACAGTGGGGTGGAGCTCCAATTTTACAGCCCTTACCACGCAATATTTTTTTGCAATGGAAAATAACGGTGTTGTATATGCATCTGCAGGTGGAAATACATGGTCTCTCTATCTCAATCCCGCCAATGCAACCTCCATGATCTCTTTAGTTTCCAATTCTGGTGGTGATCTGTTATCACTGAATAGCTCCGGCGGGTTGTTCAGGAGCTATTCAAATCAGAACAGTGGTGTATTAGGAGCCCAGACACAATGGAAGTATGCAGGTGCTACAGGCTTTAACAATGAGGTATCAATATCCTATCTTTATGGCAGCGGGGATTCCACTTACAATATACTGCCTGCAACTGGAGGAGGTAAGGCCATTGCAACATATGATGGTGGTGCATCATCAGATCAATTTGGCAATTCACTTCCTCCCGGTAGCTACGTTGCCATTGTCAACTCGACCTCCATTTATTCCGGTGCAGGAACCTCTCATCATTTAGCTATACTGGAGCCAAATGGAACTATATACGTATATACGCATTACAGATGGAGTTTCCTGACCTCCGGTGCTGTTATATCCTCTCCCTCTGTATGGAATAATACGGTTTACGTAGGATCAAATGATAATGATCTGTATGCATTAAACAGCACCACCGGATCCCTTTTATGGGAGTTCCAGACAGGTGCAGCCATCAAGGACAAACCCCTGATATACAATGGAAATGTCTACTTCGGTTCAAATGATTTTTACGCTGTAAATGGTAGCACAGGCGCTTTACTGTGGCAATACGCAAATCCAAAGCCACCTCCGCCTCCGCCACCTCCACCAGCCAATACAGTATCGTCAGCGGTGCAGTATGACGGCATAATCTATTTCGGTGATACCAATAACGTATTGTATGCAATGAATGCAACCACAGGCAACTATGTATGGTCATTCAACGCAGGAAGGGGCAGTTTCACAACATCGGCTATAGTGGGCATGGTAGCTATAAATGGTGTTGAGACCGCTGTTATATACATAGGATCTTCAAATGATAATATGTATGCATTGAATGCACTTACCGGTCTCCAGTTACCAGGGTGGCCATATAAAGCGAAATCATCCATAACGACAGATGCATTGCTGTATAAAGGCATACTTTATTTCGGTACAAATAATGGAAATATACATGCAGTTAATGCAGTTACAGGTGTCGAGGCTATAGTAAAATATAATCTGGGTGGTGCTGTGCACTCCTCTCCAGTTGAATTTTCAAATAATATTCTTACAGGTTCAAATGCACCGGGATATTATTCATTAACGGTCAATTTAGCCCAGAACTGGGTATACACACCAGGGAATAATATATATTCGACAGGGTATCCAACCAGAACAGACACCTATTTTGGATCTGATGATCATAATCTGTATGCAGTAAATACAACTACCGGTCTTATCAACTGGTCCTTTACAACATATGGCAATGTTAGATCCTCTCCATGGTATGAAAATCAGTGGATCTATTTTGGCTCCAATGACTTCAATGTTTACGCTCTCAATACCAACGCAAGATGGGAGAAGAGATCCAGTGTTCCTTCACTACCATCTCCGTCCGGATCTCCCCCTACTGCTCTGGTATGGAAGTATACAACAGCCAATTCTGTCTATTCCTCACCTGTTATTGCATACGGGGATCTGTTCGTAGGGTCCACAGATAATAGTGTATATGCCTTAAATGCCTTGACAGGGGCAAAGATATGGTCATATGCTACAGGAGGAGCAATTTACTCAACACCTGCAGTATCCAATGGTATTGTATACATAGGGTCCAACGATAATTATCTGTATGCACTGAATGCAACCACCGGAGCATTTTTATGGAGCTTCAATACAAATGGTCAGGTAAGGTCATCGCCTGCTGTTGCATACGGTATTGTATATGTGGGTTCTGCAAGTGGATTCATATATGCACTGAATGCGTTAACCGGTGCAGTGATATGGAACTACAATACAAAGAATCCAGTATATTCCTCTCCTATGGTGTACAACGGCATTGTGTATATAGGGTCAAACAGCCATTTAATATATGCGTTTAACGCAACAGTTCCATCACCGCCGCCACCACCAAAAAATCCCCTATGGGAATATAATGCATACGCAAATATATACACAAAACCGTTTTATTACAATGGATCAATCTATGTCTCCACGAACAGAAACGGAGGCAATGTTGTAGTTCTCAACAGCACCTACGGCACCTACGAATGGAGCGTATCCATAAATCCAGCAGGTGCTGGAGGCAATCAATACTCATCCCCGGTGGTATACGGTAATAACCTCTATATTGGTTCCCAGGACAGCAATCTTTATGTAATCAACACTACGACCGGGACTATAGAATGGAGTTACGGAACTGGCAATGCAATTGACTCCACACCGTTGATATACGATGGGAATGTATATTTTGGATCTATGGATAACAGCATCTATGCTGTCAACATATCCAGAGAGGGGTCTGTCTGGGGTTACGGAACCAATAATGGTATATTCGGTTCCGCAGCCGAATATGATAATATTATATATACTGGCTCCACAGATAACAGCGTATACGCACTGAAAAGTGGAGCCCTGCCTAACGCTCCACCGCTGGATAACGGAGCATATGGCTATTTTTTGAAGGTATCCAATACGCAGATAGGCAGTTATTCAATAAACCTCATGCTGCTGTCAGTAACCAACATATCACTTATACAGTATCTTGTAATATCTATAAATGATAGTTCAAATCAGATTGTTATTCAGAACGGCAACATAATTCAGAATGCAGGGCCCCTATATACTCTGTACGCAAACAGTTACGATACTCTGTATATATCTACACTTCTATCCCCAGGTTATGCAACACTATATTTTCTTGTTATGTTCAGAGATAAGGGTGTAATTGTAGACGAAATGGTCATTCTCAATATAAAATAATAATTTTAGCAATTCATTTATAATAATGTACAATAAATATTGATTATTTTAAATAAAAACGTCCATATTTGAAAAAGTATTTAAAGGTGTTTGTACAATTATATTAATTGATAATAATCAATAAAGAGAGCGTGACGGGAGAGGGGGGTAGTGGTCTTAAAGTGGCATATAATAAAAAGGGGATTGCATGAATGGGTTATTCTACATAAAAAAGTTAAGGATTTTATCTGTCTTTATATTATTAATGTTATTAATAATTTCTACAACCCAATTCATGAATTTAAAAAATAGCAATGAAAAATCCATAACTTCGCTGGCAGTGCCAGGTTCATTTGATTCTGGATTAATAAAGGGATCTGAAAAAATAGGTAATGCAAATTTATCGACAGTGCTTACTCTATCCATTGAATTTCATTTGACCAATAAAACTGGATTGATGCAATACTTAGCAAAACTACACAATCCTAAATCTGCTGATTACATGAAATTTTTAAATCAGAAAGAGTTTATTAATAGCTTCAGTCCCAGTGTGCATGCATACAATGTTACCAAAGAATGGCTTATGAGCAACGGACTGGATATAACTGGAACATATCCAGACAGGTTTTCCATTACGATTGTGGCATCAGTTCAACAAATAGAAAAGGTTTTTGATGTTAAGTATTATGAGTATGCATCCAATGGAATTTTATTTATAGCACCATCATCACCTTTAATGGTTCCTGTTTCTATTTATCCATACATCTCAGGAATTTCAGGTACCAATACATATATGTCCGAAAGAATCCATACATTATCATCACTGGTATCACCCCAATTCACGACACAAAACTACATATATTCTTCAGACCTGCAGAAGGCATACGATACCATAGAACTTTATAACAATTCAGCAACCGGTGCAGCAAGTTCAACACATATATTTGCGAATGGTAGATCAATAGTTCTTATTCTATGGGAAGATATAAAGTATAGTGGGAATAAGCAGGTACAGGTAGCACCATACAACCCCTCCGACGTATTTTATTATTATAATAACTATATGCCTTTATGGGAAAGGAAGGCTGGTGGTATACCACATATATGGGGAATACCCATTCCAGGTAGTGGTGCAGTTAAACCAGGTTCCAATGCATCGTCAGGTGTTGGTGGGATAGATTATGAGACCTGTCTGGATATAGAATTCTCAGGAATGCAGGCGCCTGGATCCAATGTTATATATATATACGGACCAGGTTATAATTATGGATCAAAAGCAAATCCAGCCGTAGGTCCAGAGGAAAGTAATTTCCCAGATACAGAGATGGAAAAGGCTACTACAATTGCTAATTTGTCGGCAGTAAGTAATTCCTGGGGAGCAGCTGGTGATTATATTGCTGATAATGTTGTTAATGATACTCTATATGAAATGGAGGCAAGAGGTGTTACAGTATTTGCCTCCTCCGGTGATTCTAATGTTTTTACGCCACCAACAGCTACTCCACCTTCCCAGGTCTCTTTTCCAGCTAATGTAGCCAATAATAGTTATGGATATGTCGCCGTCGGTGGTACTGAGTTAACATTATACGGTACACCTAGCAGTGATGGTACAGGAACAAATACAATAAATCCAATTAAAAGTCAAACTGTGTGGGGAAATGTTAGTGGAGGATTACTTGGACCATATTATGGAACCACTGCAGGAGCCAGTTTCAATTATTCGATGCCATCCTGGCAGAACATCCCATCTGTAACAACCACTGCAGGGACCACAACAGATAGATTGGACGTAGATGTTGCTGCATTGGGAGATTATGCAGAGGTATATGTCAATGGTGCTCTAACTCAGTTAATGGGTACCAGCATTGCATCTCCAACTGTTGCAGGTCAGATTACAGAAATAGATGCATACCTGGGCATAGGTAGTTATGGTATGAATAATGGACTTGGATTTGCAGATCCTCTCTTTTATCAGATAGGTAATAACAATAGCAAATACGCACAGAAACCATTTTTTGATATTACACAAGGTGGCATCGGTGAGACTGGCACTCTAGGTGCTCCAGCAGTAGGCGCAGGTCCAGGATGGGATTATCCGTCTGGATGGGGTTCCATTAATTCATGGAATTTTACTATGGCTCTGAAATTCTGGATGAACAGTAATCCACATAGCCTAACTATCGCAGCAGGGCTTTCTGGATCTACAACGGTCAGCGTGTATTACCCAACATTATACAATAGCTCTGTTTATTTAAGCGTAACAGGGTTACCAGCTGGAGTTACTGCAAGCTTTAGTTCTAATGTTGTGGATCCATCACCAAATAATAAAACTGCAGGAACGTCAACACTCACCATAAATACAGCAGCAACAACAACTCCCAATACCTATACTCTTACCGTTACAGGAGTAAATTATAATAAAAATAGTAATACACATGGCAATTTGACCAATATAACAACTCTAATACTTACAATATCTCCACCACCAAATGTAAAATTTACAGAAACTGGATTGCCTTCAGGTACTAAATGGTATGTAAATTTATCAAATGGCCAATCATTCTCATCCACTACTACTACAATATCATTTAATGAAGGTCCTGGAACGTATACATACAGTGTAGCAACTGGAGACAAGGAATATGCACCAAGTCCAGCAACAGGATCGTTTACAGCAGGTCCAGGAGTTGTATCAGAATCTGTTACATTTAGTTTAGTTACATACAGTGTAACGTTTACAGAATCAGGATTGCCTTCCGGTACTATATGGTATGTAAACATAACAGGTGGTGCATCATACTCATCAACCACAGGAACGATAACATTCAATGAGCCGAATGGAACGTATACATACACAGTAGCGACGGGAGATAAAGAATACACACCGAGTCCGGCATCAGGATCATTTACGGTGAATGGAGCACCAGTATCAGAATCCATCACATTTAATTTATTTACATACAGTGTAACATTTACAGAGAGTGGATTACCGGCAAATACGATCTGGTATGTGAATGTTACTAATTCTACAGGAATTACAACAAGTTATCAGGGGTCAGGTACAACAATAACATTTAGTGAGCCGAATGGGACATATACATACACGGTAGCGACGAGAGATAAAGAATATGCACCGAGTCCGGCATCAGGATCATTTACGGTAAATGGAGCACCAGTATCAGAATCCATCACATTTAATTTATTTACATACAGTGTAACATTTACAGAGAGTGGATTACCAGCAAATACAATCTGGTATGTGAATGTTACTAATTCTACAG
>JAMCUS010000031.1 GCA_023379385.1 Thermoplasmatota archaeon | reverse complement strand
ATAAAATCAATAATAATCATTTTTCATCAGGTGCTGACATATTATTTACAAGTTTCATCTTTATAGAATCAAGTTTTTCTGAACGTTTTTTTAATTCTTTTTCGTACTCCATAAGGTCATGTTCACGTTTATACAGCAAAACCTCTCTCTGAATAAGTTCATTTGATTTATTTTCCAAAGAGGCTTCTTTAAGACTTAATTTATTTTCCTGTTCTTTCAACAGGACCAGCTGTTTTTCAATTTCTTCTTTCTTTTTCTGATTTTCTGAATTTCTGTCCTTAAATGTTTCAGATATCTTCATCTCTATCATTTTTTCTCTATTATCAATTTCATCAAGTACTCCTTTGAGTTTGGACCATACCTCCATTACCTTTTCTTTATCAGTAAGATACGTCTCTTCCTGTTTATTAATCCACATCTCTTTTTCTGATAGAGACAATTCCTTCTCCTTGATAGCTGACATATCCTCCTGTAATCTATGCTCTCTCAGAGATAGTTCTTTTTCCTTTTCATTCATGAGTTCATTGAATCCTTTAATCTGTTCCTCTAAGTTATGCTGTTTACTCTCTATCTCCTTCAATATCATTTCATTGTGTTTCTTTTCGTGCACCTCTCCATATCTCATAAGAGCAATTGCACCCTGTTTGATCTCCGCCAGTGATTCTTCCTGCCTTATTAACTGTTCTCTATCTGATTTTATCTGTTCAAGTTCTTTTTCCAACTCCCTCTTTTTTTTATTGATGTATTCTTCATCTACAGCAATATTTTTCTCCCTGCTTTCAATCAAAGTTAGTCTGTTCTCTATCTCTACCTTTATACCATTGTATTTTTCGTTAAGAAGGTTTATTTCATGCTCTATCTCCTCTTTTTCAATGGATTTTTTTTCCAGTTCCTTTACCAGATTGGTGAGAGCAATCTCTTTTTGATGCAGCATTGTATCTGTTTCTTCAATTGCTCTATCAATTTCTTTTCTTTTTCCAAGTAAGGCATCATATTCATTGGTCAGTAATTTGATATTTTCTCTTCTATCCTTTTCTTCCCTGGTAATTGCATCAACAGATTCCTTTTTTTTTATGTATTGTGCATCTAACAATGATAACTGTTCTCTTTTATTCTTTAAATCAATATCCATTTTCTTGAGAGTGATCTCTCTTTCTTCCAAGTTACTGTCAATACCAGAAAGCATATCTTTTTTCTCTATTGAGCTGCTTATATCCCCTTTTTTATTTATTACACTGGATTGTTCTATTTTAATAGACTCATCAGAAATGCTATCATTATTACTTATTGATAAATTATCTTTATCCATTTCCATTTCATCATAAATCTTATTACCTTTTTTGTCATTTTCAATTTTTTTTAAATCATCCAGTGCATTCAATACATCATCTAGATTATATTCCTTATCCTTATCATCCTTTTTATCCTCTTCTTTACCATCCGTATTATTTAGCTCCTCTTTGTCTTCACGGGATTGAATCTTTTTTGCTTTATCCTTAAGACTCATTTGATCACCGGTATTTAACTGCCTTCAAACTTTTTTAGAATTTTTAAATAGATCTGAAATTCCTCTTTTTCAGAAAATTCTGCAATTTTATCATCGGGTAATGAATCCAGTAATTTATCAAGAATCAATAATACTCTACCTGTATCACGTTCTAAATTTTCGTAATATTCAAGTCTGCTTTTGAGTTCTGAATTAATGTTTTTCAGGTTTTCTATCTCTTTATCCATATCTTTTTTTCTATTCTTCAAAATCGTTCCCTCTAAAGATAAAAAGTTACCATATTCATCTATTATTTTTTTCAAAGTTTCTTCTACGTCATCATTGGAATGTGTAGCTATTGTACTGATCTCCATGATCTTTTTATTAAGTTCTATTTTATAATCGTCTGATACATTATAAAAAATGTTAATAGCTTCTACCTTTTTTACTATTATTTCATTTAATTTACTGAATATATAATCTAAAATAAATTTACGCTTTCTTTCTATAGATTGATTTACCTCTTCATCCAGATCCTTATTCTTACTTTTAGCCCAATCCAGCAACTGATTAAGAGAAAGCTCTTCATTAATATTATTGGAATCTGGTTTAATATCTTTATTGATTGCAGAGTCCTCCCTATCCAGGTCATCTATATCTTTAAGTTCCTCTCCGATAATTTTTAATTCTTCATTGTAAAAAGGTGGATTAACAATTTCGTCTTTGCGTATTTCTGTATTCTGTATTGCCGCATCAATATTGTGTATATTTTCAGTTTTTGTGGATTTTTCCTTATCAGTATGGTGTTTATCTACCTCTTTTGCTATGTTATGAGGTGGGCTATCATCATCTGTAGAGCCTGTGGGTGTGGATAATACCGGCGGTACTGTTCCATATGAAGTGGTTGTGCCAGAAGCTGTACCTGTTACCTCTGAATTTTTAACCTCCTTACTATCTTTAATTTGGTTCTTTTTTTCATTATTATTCAATTTTTCACGGGATACAACCTTATCCGTTCTGACATCTACTTTATCGGATTCTGTCTCTTTGTATTGAAAAGGATTTAGCTTATCAAATAACCCCTTTTTTTTAGGTGATTCATATTTTGCATTACACCTTGGACATATTGATATGGCATCCTTATATATGTTACCACAGCTAGGACAGACTTTTACCTCAATTATATCATTAAAGCTAGCGTTGCAATTGGAACATTTCTTTGAGTCAGCAGTGGTTTCATGTTTACATTTCATGCAATAGAAACTTTTACCCGATCTACCTTTTACTACCATAACAGTTATGTAATTATATTTTCATATATACAAAACTTCTCTATAAAAAACCATTATTTGTTTTTATTCTATATGTTATATTAATATGTTAAAATGAACTACCTTTTATCTACATCATTTTTTACTGGATTAATATTATCTGAAGGAAATATATACCATATACCAATTGCATCAGCAAGTAGGGTATGATTTTCGTCATAAACATTACCGGTTGCAAAAGCAATTTTTCTGCCTCTTTTGGTTACCATTCCTTCACTGATTATTGTACCATGACTTACACTTTTGAGAAAGTGTATACTGAGGTCTATGGTATTTGCAATCTCTCCTGTATTGAGAGTGGCGAGTACAGCCACACCCAGTGCCGTATCCAGAAGTGAAGCATACACACCCCCATGAACTATTCCTGCAATGTTGAGATGATACGGTTGTATCGTTAAAGAGGCTTTACTTTTTCCATGACCCATTTCAAATATATTAATATCCAATAATTTAGAAAAATTTCCAGTTTTATCTGCATCTATAATGTTATCCATAGAGGCAAGAAACAATTTATTCTATATAACATTTTCATTTATGTTTAATATCCTGCCTGCAGTATTACGTAGCAGTAAATAGCATGCTTCATAAAAATAGATATTTAGATAGATATCCATTATAGTTATATGAAATCACATTTACAGAGTTGATCAGCAATGAGTCACATTTAGTTATGAAGTATGGTCAATATCAGGTTACCACAGTTACTGTAAATGTTCCACTTATTACCTCTTTTACTACTGATACCTCTATTGAAATATATGAAGGAACTGTTCCATATACAGCAATATTTGCTGAACTATTACCTGATATTGGTGAGATCATTACATAATTCTTAGAATTGTAACTGTAATTTCCATGACTTACAAATAAATTAAGAATTGAGGTATTTGTTAAAGTTGAACTTACAGAGATAAAAACATTATGCATAACACCATCCAGTGATTTTATAACCAGAACATCTGAAAATATGATTATTGTATTGACAGGAGCATCAAGACTGATAGATATTTTATTTCCATTAGCATACCCTGAACCAAAACCATCAAAACCATTTTTATTTATATATACACCCACCATCATGCTGCTCTGCTTATCCTTATAAGCTAATGCTGTAACAGCTACTGATAATAGCACAATCAGTAAAGCTATAATTATAATAAACAGCTTCTTCATATTGATCATCTTATCAGAAAATATAGTGTTGTTAATTTTATTTATATGATGTTATTTAATTATCTAAATTGATAAAAATGCAAATTTTGAGGATGTTGAAGCATTAATATTTTTAAATGTATGAGTCACCTGTTAATGGCGGAATTTTAAAAATTGTGCAGGTATAAATAAAATATCTGGTATTAATAAATGCAAAAAAAATTATAAATTAATTGATAGATAAAGTATATATAGTGTAAAATATATCCGTTTTTACAGAGTAATCTAAAGAGATGATTATATGCAAGGAAGTAGTGATAGTGGTGGGGCTGGAAATACGACTCCGCCTGAAAAGGTAGTTAGTGATACATTAACTAAAGAGCAAAAAGGAAGTAAGATGAAAATTATCATACCCATTGTAGTCGTGATAATCCTGGTTGTAGGTGGTATTGCAGCTTATATGGTTCTGGTTAAACCATCCGCAAAGACATCAACCGCACCAGGTGTATCTTTAGCCGTGTCATCAACAGTTGCCGCAGGGCAATCTCTGAGCTTTAAAGCAATAACAACAGGTACCGTTAGCAATGTTACAATATATTTTGGTGATGGAACGAGCAGTACTGGTACACCTACCAGTGGTTCATATATAGCAAATCATACTTATAACAATGTGGGCAATTATCTGGTTGAGGCAGTCGCGAAAGGTTCTGCAGGGAGCGCATCCAATCTTGCCAGCCTTTCCACAATAACAGTAACTCCAGGCACTGTTAACGCATCTGTAGCTGCACAATCATCAGAGCCATTATTAATAACTAAAGGTGGGATTAGTGGACAGATATTTAATGTAAGCCAATCAATCAGCTTTGAACTTGCATCCAATACACTATCCGGTCAATTAACAGCTCCCAACTGGACTGTAGGTTACTATATTATAAATTATGGTAACGGGCATTCTGAAGCATTATCTGCTTATTTTAATACAACATCGGGAGCTTTTGATAAAAATGTAACAACTTATACATATAATGCAGAGGGCATGTACCCTGTGTCTTTGAGTGTTGTTACATATAATAATACCGCATATACTGGCGATATCGTGAATGTTAAAAATAGTACAGGTGCAGTATTATATCAGTATTTACCATTATCATACATGTCTAAAATATTATCAACACCAGGTGAGTATCAGAACTTAACAGCCATGAAGACCTTATACATCAAAACATCAAACGAAACAGTCGGTATATTGTCTCCAGGTAAAGTTATCAATCCAGGCGTTATAAACTCTGCAGAGGTTGTGCCAGGTGGACCATACTCCTTTGATCCCGCAATAGATTATGAAACAGTCGGTATGGAGGTTCTGGCCAATACCTATGAAACCTTGATAGCCTATAATGGTTCAAATGCAGGTCAGTTTGTGCCTACAGTTGCGACAGAGGTTCCAACAGTTGCAAATGGTGGTATCTCCTCAAATTATCTGAATTATACATTCACAATAAGAAGTGGATTGAAGTTTTCAAACGGGGATCCACTTACCGCATTTGATGTATATGTAAGCATGGTAAGAACTCTACTGTTCATAGGTGGTAGTCCTGGAACAGCTGGATGGATTCTGGCGCAGGATTTACTGCCGTACGGTGGATTCGGTCCTAACGGATTAACAAACAGCTATGCGAATATTACCAGGGCGATTACCTATGACAATTCAACCAATACCGTAACGTTCCACCTGTTGAAGGTAGATCCTGCATTTCTTGATTATCTTGCAGATCCAGAAGGTGGCTCCATAATGGATTATAACTGGCTGGCAGCACATGGTGCCAATATAACATTTACTCCAGCTGGGTTCCAGTATTATACAACATTTGCGAATGAGGTGTCGTATAATACCTATGTACAAACCCACATAATGGGCTCTGGACCATATATGGTTTCCACATACATTACAGGAGAGTCCATAGTGCTGGTACCCAATCCGTACTACACACCAATTCCAGGTTACCCAGGTTACAATAAAACACCAACAGAAAAGGTGTATATACAATGGATAAAGGATCCTTCCGTAGGATTGTTGATGCTGGAAAGTGGTCAGGCAGATATAGTTACAGGATTACCACCAAGTGACTACCCAACTGTTCAAAAATATGAAGCTGCAGGTAAAGTAACAATAACGCAATTCCCAACGCTGTCTGTATTCTTTAATTATTTCAACTGGAATATAAGTCAGAGTATAATGAAAAAATTGGGATCATCATATAGTGTACCGCAATACTACTTTGCAAATCAATATGTAAGGCGTGCCTTTGCAGATGCATATAACTACAGTGAGTTCGTTAATTATATAGTAGGTAACAAGGTATTCGGTGCAACCTTTGGATTCTCATATGTAGGAATAATACCAAAAGGTATGCCCGGTTATGTACCTCCAAGCCAGATACAGAACGCACCATCGTATAACTTAGCTGAGGCTACAGCAATGATGTATAAATCAGGTCAATACAATACAACCGTCAACATACCATATATAGTACCATCTGGTGATACTTTAGACTACGCCATGGGACCAGTATGGGCGACCGCACTTGCAAAAGTAGATCCACACATAACGTTATCAACCATATACCTACCCTTTTCAGAGATCATAGGTTATTCTGTTGCAGGCAGCAATGGTCTTCCGCTGGTATCTCTCGGATGGGCACCAGACTTTCCATATCCGACAGATTATGTGAATGCTATGTATCTGCAGGACGGTACCTATCCAGCTGAAAATGGATGGTCAAATACAACCCTGATAACAGCAGGACACCCCAGTCAGGCAGCAGAATGGACAAACATGACCAATCTTATACTGAAAGGAGATAACACCGGTAACGCAACACTTGCCATATCGTATTTCGATCAGGCACAGCAGATAGCGGTTAACCTGACGCTGTACGTCTATACACAACAGGAGAATGGATTCTGGTTCTATTCGTCATATCTGCACGGAGCACAATATGAACAGAATCCTATGCTAGGTGGCGGTGGAGATACGCTTTACTTCTATTTAACGAAGTAAAATCTCAAACCTTTTAAAAATCTTTTATTTTTATTAAAGTTACCCTTTGCATTTAATTCAATGATGAGGTAAAAGAAATGAAATTTTATCAATTTCTCATAAGAAGGCTTTTTTTAATGATCTTCACATTGTTCGGGTTATCAGCAATTCTTTTTGTACTGACCCATGCAGCAGGTAACAGTATAATTCTTGCACCATATCTTGCCGGTGCTAAAACACCCGCTCAAAAAGCTACAATAACAGCCCATATGACACAGGTATTGCATTTAAATCAACCTGAATACATACAATTTATATATTACCTATCAAATTTACTTCATGGAAACCTTGGATATACACAAACAACCATCTACTCCGGCACTGTTATCAGTGCCATCGAAATTTTCTTTCCCAATACAATCATGCTTGCAGTTGCATCAGTCGTAATTTCAGTACCTATTGGATTATACCTTGGCAAGTTATCTGGTGTGAGAAAAGATGGTACCATTGATCAAACCTCCAGAGTTCTAACGTTTATAGGTATAGCTATGCCTGCATTCATGGCTGCCGAAATTTTGATTCTTTTATTTGGTACCACCATAATTCTTCCTAAAGCAATCCTTCCATCATACACTGGAACTTTTAATGCAACCTTAGCAAGTGGAGTTCCATGGATACAGAATGGTGTCACCAATCCAACGCATATTCCCTTAATAGATGCACTGATTCATGGCAATATGCCCATCTTCTGGTCTGCACTAAGACACCTGGTAATGCCCGTAGCAACTCTTGTTGTCGGATTGGTTGCTGTTGTACAGAGGTTTATGAGAACCTCTCTGGTAGAGGTACTCAATCTTGATTATATAAAAACAGCACGTTCGAAAGGTATATCTGAAAGTGGTGTTATAAACACACATGCTATGAGAAACAGCCTGCTGCCTATCGTTACGGTTGTGGGCATTATGCTCATATCCCTGCTGGGTGGTGTCGTTATAGTTGAGACAATATTCAACTATCTGGGGCTGGGATACTGGCTTGTAACTGCTGCTCTGGAATTTGATATAGGTGGTATCATCGGTGGCGCTTTGATGTTTGGAATAATGCTTATACTTGGAAATTTTATTATAGATATACTCTATACAGTTATAGACCCCAGGATAAAGTTAGGTGATTGAAAGTGTATATCTTTTCAGAGGAATGGCGTGAAGGTCTGAAAACAAAGCTGGAAAGTTTAAAACTTACATTAAGCATTTTATTCAGTAGCTTTTCAGGGTTGTTCGGTGTAATAATTGTAGCTATTTATATAGCTATAGCAATAATTGTTAAAACAGATCCATCTTTACTTGGTATTCATACCAATGTTAATGTACTGATAGCCCATCCGGTATCACTTGCAGGTCCAGGCGGTATGGGATATCCACCCAGTAAACAATATCCATTCGGTGTAATCGGTACCCCATATGGACTGAATCTATATACCGGTGTTATGAAGGCTATACCTGTTGATATCTGGTTATCCATTATTATTGTTGTACCAGGGGGTGCTATTGGTGCTGTTATAGGTGTTTTAGCCAGTTATTACGGTGGCTGGTTTGATGAAATTCTAATGCGTATAACAGATATATTCTTCAGCATACCGTTTTTAGTTTTGGCAATCGTTGCCAGCGCTACTATAGCAAATTCTACCACTACTTTTGTTATTATTCTTATAATAATATGGTGGCCAATCTATGCAAGACTTGTAAGAAGTCAGGCGATATCTATTAAAGAGTTAACGTTTATAGAGGCTGCAAGGGCCTCTGGTGTAAAGGACCTTAAAATAATATTCAAGCATATTCTTCCCAATACTACGGCACCGTTATTTGTTCAATTTTCACTTGATCTTGCATCAATTATGATACTGCTTTCGTCACTTGATTTTATAGGGGTCAGAATTATACCACCTGGTCTACCTGAACTTGGTTATTTATCAGCTATGGGATCACAGGTACTGGTTATAGGGCAGTGGTGGGGTCTGATTATACCCGGGTTTGCGATATTGCTTTTTGCACTAGCCATGAATATGATTGGTGACGCTATGAGAGATGCTCTAGATCCACGCTTAAGGAGATGATTTATCTGACAGATAATAGAGAACCACTGGTAATTGTTGAAAACCTAAAAACCAATTTTGTTACATGGAGAGGGATGGTTAGGGCACTGAATGGTGTCTCCTTTACGATCCATAAAGGAGAGGTACTGGGTCTTGTTGGAGAAACTGGATGCGGTAAATCTGTTACCTCCTATTCTATAATGAGCCTTATACCACCCACACAGGGTGCTGTTGTTGAAGGCAAAATAACCTTCAGAGGGGAAGACCTTACTAAATATAAAGGATATGATGTAAACATTAGATATAAAAGGAAGAAATACAGACTGAAATACAGGTATGGCAGATATAAAAAAGTACAGAATTATATGAATAAATACAGAGGAACAGGCATGGCCATGATATTCCAGGAACCCATGAGTTCTCTCAATCCAGTATATACAATAGGGTTTCAGTTAACAGAGCCTTTGGTTGTGCATTCCAAAGAGATGCTTGCAACAAGATTATTAGCTAAAGCAAGAATTAGTAATGATACTTTTAAAAAGCTTAAAATATCGGTTCTTAACAATACGGTGGATAGCAGTATAAATTACGAAGATAGGTATGTTAAAGTCATATATGAACAGATGAAGGCTATTAAGTTAAGAACAGATATAACTACACTGCAAAAAAATGAATATATAGATAAACTTACTGATACTGGAAAAATTAAGATAAATGTACTCATATTAAAATTTCTAGATTACATTTTAAAGAACAATGGAAAGCTACCTATTTATGCCAAAATACCGTATATAAAGAAGTATTTTATGAAACCACTGCTGAAGGAGGCTGGGTTAAAAGCCGCTGAATTGCTTAGAACCGTAAGTATTTATGATCCTGAAAAAATTTTAAGAATGTACCCACATGAACTGAGCGGAGGCATGAAGCAGAGGTGTGTTATTGCAATGGCTCTTGCATGTGATCCAGCTCTTCTCATTGCAGATGAGCCGACTACAGCTCTGGATGTGACAACACAGGCCCAGATATTGGATCTTATCAAAGACCTGAAGAATAGAATAAATAGTTCCATACTGTTTATAACACATGATCTCGGTGTAATATCTGATATTGCTGATAGAGTTGCAGTTATGTATGGTGGGGACATAGCGGAGATAGGAAATAAAATGGATATTTTTAGCAATCCCCATCACCCTTACACACAGGGGCTGTTACGATCCATTCCTACCGAAAGTACACCACGAGGTGATAGACTGAAAATCATACCTGGTGCCATTCCAAATATGCTGGATCCACCACCAGGATGCAGATTTCATCCCAGATGTCAGTACAAAATGGATATATGTGACAAGGTAAAACCAAATCCTGTTGAGGTGGAACCTGATCACTACGTTTCATGTTATCTTTACGGTGGTGAACAGTAATGGAATATTCCGATGATAAATATCTTGTTATTGCCAATAATATAAAAAAATATTTTGAAATAAAGACAGGCAGTTTAATTTCCACATTTTCAAATAAATTATACGTAAAGGCAGTGGACGACGTAAGCATTGCCATAAAAAAAGGTGAGGTGGTAGGACTTGTAGGGGAATCCGGTTGTGGAAAAACCACGCTTGGTAGACTGCTTATCAATCTGATCAAACCTACGTCTGGGGCACTTTATTTTAATCCTCCTGATGAGGTATTATATAAAATTAAAAAAGGTATTGAGCTATCAAAAGAGGAGTTAAAAGTTTACTCTGTTTACCACATGAAGAAAAAAAGAATGCGGGAACAGAGAAAGCATATGCAGATTGTGTTTCAGGACCCTGTATCGTCACTTGATCCAAAGTATCTCATAAAAGATATAATTGCAGAACCACTTGTATCGTATGGATACAGAACAAGAGAAGCTTACACAAAGGTAGCTGTTCTGCTTGAAAAGGTACGATTAAACAAGGAGGTTATGAACAAGTTCCCGCATGAATTGAGCGGTGGACAGAGGCAGAGGGTTGCTGTATGCAGGGCTCTTGCATTAAATCCACAGTTTTTAGTTCTTGACGAACCTACCTCTGCTCTTGATGTATCTGTTCAGGCGCAGGTTCTGAATCTGCTTGAAGATTTGAGAGAGGAATTTAATCTGACAATGCTTTTTATCACCCATCATCTGCTAGTGGTCAGGCATATTGCAGATAGAATCATTGTTATGTATCTGGGTAAGGTGGTTGAAATATCGGAAACCTCTGAAATATTCAAAAAAACGATGCATCCTTATACAATATCTCTGCTTTCAGCAGTTCCAGTACCGAATCCAAAGGTCAAACGTGATAGAATATTGTTAGAAGGTGATGTCCCCAGTCCTATAAATCCTCCTAAAGGATGTAACTTTCATACCAGATGCAGATTTGCATTTGAGAAATGTGGATGGACGTCAAAGGAACTCACTGAGGTTCTGAGAAGTGTTTTAAATCCGGAGAGGTACCTTGAGCTACATCATACAAAAATTGACTCTATTCACATAATTGATGAAAAAAATATAACGGTAAAATACAGTATAGCACTGACAGATACAGATATAGAAAACATAAAAAGAATTTTGAATACAGAAAAGAATAAAAAGGTTAAAGATAGAGCACTGTACGGAATCAGGGAGATAACCTGGAATGGCAATCAACTCTTCATAAAACTGCATGATTATGCAGAGCCAAAATTAATAAACATAAATGAGCAGCATCAGGTATCCTGTCTCCTGTATGACGACAGCATGAAGGAATATATCAAAGATAAGAATAAGGAAATAGAACTTCTGCATCACTTTTCAGAAGAGAGCATATTCACAAATGATACAAATAAGAGTGATACTGATAAACAGAAAGCTAAATCTACTACAGCATCTGATCAAACAGGAAAAAGGTTTAAAATAAGGATAATACGGGAGATAAAGCCTAAATAGTGTATAATAAATAGGAAGTTACATTATGAATGGAAATACTAAACGTGTGAATTACATACCCGATAAAAATGCTAAAAAACGCGGCAGTCTATTGTGGGGACTGGTCCTTGTTTTTCTCGGGTTGATATGGTTACTGAGTGTTTTAAAGATTATACCGTGGAACTGGCAGATCATCTATGCCTCTCTTTTTATTATCGTAGGGATCTATCTCATAGTTAGATGGATTGATACATGAATAAGGTGTCGCAATGACTGCTATAGAGAAACTGAAAAAGAATATTGTCGAAAACGGTTCTCTTATCATTGCAGGTATTGATCCCGACGTGAATTTATTACCCTCTGCATTTAGCAGAGATATACCGGGCATTAAACAATTTTTTGAATTAATTATTAACAAAACTATTGACAGAGTAGCTGGCTTTAAATTCCAGATGGCACATTTTTTGGCTATGGGTTCAGACGGAGTTGCTCTTCTCAAGTCTCTTGTAGACCTGGCTTTGCCTGATGCGTATGTTATACTGGATGCTAAATTCGGTGATATTCCATCTACTATGAATTTTTATAAAAAATTTACATTTGAATATTTAAATGTAGACGCTGTTACAATCAATCCATTTCTGGGTTTTGATTCCATCAGAACTTTTTCAGATAACATGGATAGAATGGTTTTCGTATTATGTCATACCTCAAACAGTGGTGCAAAAGACCTGCAGGAATTACAGTGTGGCGAATCCGCAATGTATATGGTGATAGCAAGGAAACTTGTAGAAATGAATATGCATGGCAATATTGGTGTCGTTTTAGGTGCTACCTATCCGTCTGAACTTAAAGAGGTACGAATAACAATGGGCAATAAAGCCATATTTCTTATACCTGGTATAGGTATTCAGGGTGGTGATATTGAGATTGCTTTGAACAGTTCCATTCTGAATAAAAATGATATCTCTTTGATAGCTATGTCCAGATCCCTTATATACAGAACGGAGCAGAATTATATGAATGCTATTACAGCACATATTGATAAAATAAACAGTGATACTTCAAAGTTTATAAAACGTTAATGAACTACTCGCCCTTACGGGTGTCCCCGCTTCCTGCTTGCATATCTTTACTATATGCAGAGGTTAAAGCCTCTACAACCTTTTTATTGGCTATTTCAAGTTTTTGAGAGTTCAACACATTCTGTATATAATTCTCTCTTACATTCAATGCAGCGTTAAGGTCTCTATTGTAAACGCCATTTGAATTTTTGCCATAAATAACGTTTACATATACAAAATCTTTTAATGCATGATTATCAAAAATATTTAACCATTTTCCAAAATGCTATTGTACACTTTTATTATACTGTCTGCTATTATTCCCCATTGAAACTGCGTTTCTACCTTTTTTCTTCCATTCCTGCCAAACTTTTCAAGTAAATCCGGGTTATCAAAAAGATATTTTATTTTATTTATAAGGTCATCAAGTATGAATGGTTGGAATAGCAGACCATCTTTCCCATCTGTTACAATCTCTCTTACACCGGGTATATCTGATACCAGTACAGCTTTTCCCGAGGCCATAGCCTCAAGTGTAACCATTCCAAAAGCTTCAAGTCTTGTAATGGATGGCAATATGAAGAGATCTGCAGATGCATAATAGTACGGCAGTTCTGCATTGGATATATTTTCTGCAAAAAAAACTCTGCCAGCTAATGAAAGAGTAACGGAAAGTTTTTTAAGACGATCCAGTTCAGGGCCATTGCCCACTATTAATAAAACAATATCTCTGTCTAAAGATCTTAACATATACAGTAACTGATCAATACCTTTATGAGGCACAAGTCTACCTACGAATAATACTATTTTTTTATTCATAAGGCTGTACTTAGCTTTAATAATATTCTTATCCACAGCAGGATTGAATATAGCCGTATCCACAGCAGAAGGTATGATTGTAGATCTAACATTCCATAACAATGCAGAACTTTCCTGAT
The DNA here is from genome assembly GCA_023379385.1 of Thermoplasmatota archaeon. Classification (GTDB taxonomy): domain Archaea; phylum Thermoplasmatota; class Thermoplasmata; order Lutacidiplasmatales; family JAMCUS01; genus JAMCUS01. The sequence continues at coordinate 18,092 of JAMCUS010000031.1, read as the reverse complement.
AGCTTTTTGTATGCACTATTATCTCCTTTGCATGTCTGACTGTATTGTATGCAAAGGTCTCCTGATAAAGCTTTACAATGGAATCACCGGCCGGTACATCAAGTTCAAGATCACAGTGGTACGTCAGACAATATGGTTTATTTATATGTTTACATCCAACTGAGGCTATATATGATGTTACGGGTGGTGGATAGTGAATATGTGCTATATCAAAATCTATTGTTTTTATCAAGCTGGTCAATCCGAGGGTTATTGGTGTATTGAATATGGTGATAGATGGTCCTGCCCTGTATATGTGAACATTATTTATGATTTCATGTTCAGGTAAATCCCTTTTATATCTGGATGTTAGAATAGCTACCTCTACCCCCTTCTTCATGAGTTCCGTAGTCAGGCCTTGAACGTGATTTTCCACACCACCAACATGTGGATAATAATACGGCAAAATTTGAAGTATTTTCATATAACCTTACCCGTGCATTTAACAATATGTAGACTATTCTATAAGTTATCCACCTTGCTATCTTATCTATTAACAGATGTTCCATTCATGTTTATTTATGTTATTACACTGTATTTCATGCAACTTTTATATGCAATAACCGCATACGTAATCTATTCTATCACCCTGCTGAAGAGTAATAATTTTGAATTCATATGCATTAATCAGTTCAGGTATTATTCCAGTATCTTTTTTTCTGCCTTTTTTCTTATCAGTGTATACATTTCAGCAAATATTTCACTCAAATCTTTTTTATTGACTGTAAAAGGAGACTTTCCCATTCTTTTTAAAATAGCATTATCAATCTCAGGAGGTGTTGGGTCCACACTGAATTGCTCAAGTTCATTACCATACCCCCAGAATACATCAACAAGTTCCTTCAACGGTTTATCAACAGATTCTACATGCTCTTTCTTATTATTATTTACAGTGTCTGTATTTACCGGTTCATTACCCTGCTTGATTGTTACACGTTTCTCCCTCAGTGATTTAATAAGCTCTTCTTTATCAGCTCCCCTTAACTTGAATAGTAAAAAAGGGTCCTCATCAAATTTTTCTGCCATTATATAGTATACGGCAGCTATGTGTTTGCATGGATTCTCCCAGTCAGGGCATGAACAATCCGTTTCAAGATCTTTCTTATCAGTGGGAAACAGATCTATTCCTGCATCTCTAAATACCTCTTCTATATTTTCAGGCATTTCTCCGGCCAATAATTTTGCAAGAAAGATCGCTTTGGATACAAGAATTGTCTCTATTTTATCCCAACTTGCGACATCAATGATTTTTAATTTTATGATAACATTATATGGCTTTACCTGTGATCCCTGTACCTTTGATTTTACAACACCGTGATCCATCTCCATTGATACTACCTGTCCTCTTCTGGCATAGCTCCTTCCCCGTGATAATCTGGTTCCCAGGCCTATTCGTTCAAGTACTTCAAGCCATTTTTTTGACCACCAGGTATTGCCTATAGCTCCATGTTTACTTTTAGTACTTATTCCGTTTTTTACTGTTCTGGGAGTTGATTTTGGGTATCTGGGATAGTTATCCCAGTAATCATAACTGCTCATATTCACCCACCTCTATGGGAATCCTTGCTCAATGTAAGTAACTTCTTTAATTCAACGGTAGATAATTCCGTTATTTTGTTATCAAAGCTACCAACGATTTTATCAGCAAGGTTTTTTTTCTGCTCCAGCATCTGATCTATCTTCTCTTCCAGTGTTCCTGCTGAAATGTATTTATGTACGATCACATTTTTTTTCTGTCCTATTCTGAAAGCTCTATCCGTCGCTTGATTTTCTACAGCAGGGTTCCACCATCTATCAAAGTGAAATACCCTGTTAGCAGCCGTAAGATTAAGACCCTGCCCCCCTGCTTTTATAGAAAGAATAAAGACGGGAGCTGATTCTTTACCGGATTGAAAATGGTTTATCACGATATCCCGTTGCTTTTTTGGTGTGGAACCATGCAGGTAGAGCACCTCGCAGTTCAGCCTGTTCTGAAGATGCTCCTGCAATATTGTGCCCATTTCTGCATATTGCGTGAATACAAGTGATTTATCTCCTTCCGATATAGCCTCTTCCAGCATCTCTACAAGCCTTTCCACCTTTCCTGATCTGTTTATAATCTTGCTCTGATCATGCAAAAACAGGGCAGGATGATTGCATACCTGTTTTAACTTCAACAGTGTGCTTAGAACCAGCCCCTTTCTGGTAATGCCTTCTGAATTCTCTATTTTATCAAGCATGTCTTTAACGACAGATCCGTACAGGGTTGCCTGTTCTTTTGTTAAGTTGCAGTAGACTTTCATCTCCATTTTTTGGGGTAGATCACTGATAATCTTAGGATCTGTTTTTAATCTTCTCAGGATAAAAGGGGATAGCAGCCTTCTCAAAGTATCCGTTCTTTCCTGATCATGATATCTCTCTATGCTGGTACCATAGTTCTCCTTGAACTCCTCTATGGTTCCGAGATAGCCTGGATTTATAAAATCAATTATTGACCATAGATCATTCAACCTGTTTTCTACAGGCGTTCCTGTAAGGGTTATTTTGTGCAATCCTTTGAATTTCTTAATGGCTATACGCTGTTTGGTATGCACATTCTTTATATTCTGCGCTTCATCTAGGATTATATAATTCCATTCTGGACCTGAAAGGTGTTTTTCATCACGATAGGCTATGGAATATGTGGTAATTACCAGATCTACATTTTTAATTGCTTTCATGAATTTATTTCCTGATAATCTTTCTCCACCATGGTGTACCATATATTTTAACTCAGGTGTGAAGTTCTTCAATTCCCTTTCCCAGTTACCAACTATAGACATGGGGCATATAAGAAGAGAGGGCCCCCATATCTCTTTATTATTTTTATGATGTTGCAGCATTGCGAGTATCTCTATTGTCTTTCCAAGTCCCATATCATCTGCTAAACAGCCACCCAATCCGAGCTTTCTTAAAAAAGTCAGCCATTCAACACCATAATTCTGATATGGTCTGAGAGTACCTGTGAAATGATTAATCTTATCAATCTTCTCTATATCTGTATACGACTCTTTACCTATGTTGGAAAGGAAATTGCCAAGCCATCCATCTGCCTCTATTTCACCCAATGGAAGGCCTGTCTCCTTACTGTTATTGCTCAGATTCAATCTGAGAGCCTCGCCTACTGTAATATTTTTTTTCTTTGTAAAAAAGTCTATGGCTTTCTGTATATTTGATGCATTGACCTCCACCCACCTCCCATTTATATTTACAAGAGGTACCTTGAGATCCACCAGTTTTTCAAATTCTGATAGCGTTAAATGCTCATCACCGATGGCTATCTCCCAGTCAAAGGTCGCAAGCTGGTTCAGTCCTAATAGACCACTGCTTAACGAAGACTCAGTCTTCATTTTTAACTTTATTTTGGGTGTTATAATATTTTTGACATACCAGGAAGGAAATATTATTCCAAATCCGCTCTGCTGTAACAGAGGTGCGACTTCTTTAATAAAGGTATATGCCTGATCATCCTGCAATCCAACCTCTGTGGGTGCCGGTTGCTCCAGCGCATTATTCAGAACAGGGTAAATTTTTGATGCTCTAGCCAGGTCGCTCAGCAGTCTTTCATGAGGATTTTCGAACTTCCTATTTATAAATTTTATAACTGATGACGAGCTGTTCCAGACCTTATCTGCAGATATGAGAACTGTTGGATCGTCATGGGCCTGCAGATGGAACGAAATTCTCCATTGACCTGTATCATTTTCTTCATCCTCGGGCGGCTCCAGTCTGAAACATGTTTTGAAAGGTGAATTGATAGCATCAGTTATTGTACCGGACCATGTAGCTAGCTGTTCGTAAAATCTCTTTTCATCATGGCTTTTGTTATAATAGGTTCTGGTTTTTGATATGAATGCTGGTAATATATCATTGTAGCCCTCTATCTTCATTTTTGAATATTTTCTATAATGAACAGGATTATCATTGATACTTTCCCTTATAAATGAATCGATCATTAAATTTACAAAATTTTTTACCATGTTTATTGACGTGTCTGATTGTTGCACATTATTCAATACAAACGATCTTGCCACAGGTGGCATCATAGAAGCAAGCATCTTTAATCGTGCATCGTTTTCATCGTCTATATATGCCTGCCATAATGGTATGACCTTTTCTGAATTTGAATGATCCAGCTCCTTTATTACAGGTATAAAATTCTGTTTGACAAGCAGTTCCATAGTGAATTTAGCAACAAGCTTCCAGAATTTCAGTGTGGAACCGTAAGCACTGTTGGCAGGTGGTTGTTCAGGCAATCCAAGAAGAAAATTCAGTGCATCTATACCGGACAGTGTATAACAATTCACCATCCATTCTTTCAGTTCAGCACTGGTATAATCAGATATATGGTTATTTAATAACAGTTCTTTAGACGGCAAAGGCATGTTACCTACAGTTGGCAATATTAACGTAACAGATTCAGTTTCCCATCTGTAACGTTTAGAATCCTGAAATATCGCTTTAAAGAGTTCTGATAATTGATAGTCAGGAATTGCAAATGGATGATGCGGCCTTACCTTTCTAGTCATATAAAACATGTCTGACGATTCTATCCATACATATATTTTATCCTTACTACCATCATTTATCCAAATGGTATGAAAAACAAACATACAAATTCATCTATTATAATAATATTTTAGTATTATTTATATATTGTTATACTGCTCTGTTGAACAAATGCCAGATCTGATTAACACAACCCCTAACCTGCGGTCTCCTGCATGCCATGCAGGTGCGCTGCCATTACATCGAAATGTATTTAAATATATATGTGTATATTATTACATAAATATGTAATAATATGTAGTTGTGATTTTATGGAAATACGGGACATTTCGCAGTTAGAGAGAGCACGTTTGGAGGATATTCTGGTAGAACTTTTATATAACAAATATAATGGCTTAGTGTTCCACGGCGGTACATCGATATGGCGGTGTCATGGTGGGAACAGATTCTCACGGAATCTGGATTTCTATCTGAATGCAAAAACATCTAAGGAGAAAATGCAGTACTATAAAGAGCTTTCAAAATTCTTGAAGGATTCGGGGTTTGTAATCAAGGAAAAGGACTATGAGAACTCTACAGACACGACGCACTTTCTAGTAGAGTTGAATGTGAAAATGAAAATAGACATCAATTTCAGGTACAAAAAGGGGACACAGGCGGAATATACAAGGGTTGATGACAGCAAAATCGTAGTGCTGACGCTCAGTCCTGCGGAACTCCTTGACGAGAAGATAGCCGCATATAACGATAAGTTAACGAGCACCGGAGGGTTTAAGCATCCAGAAGTGCATGATTTATATGATATTTATTATCTGGTATCTTTAATTAAAAAAGGCAACGAGAGAACTGTAAAGGATCTAAGGTCGCTGATTGGAAGAATAAAAGAGAACCCGCCACAGGATATAAGAAGCTTGGGGCATTTGATCCTAGCTGGTCTGCCACCTTCGTTTGAGCTTATGATGGAGAGGGTAGAGAGGTGGTTGAATGACAATAATTAAAGACATAATAGATCACTTTTCAAGCTACCCTGTCTTTACCCGTAGGGATCTCAAGCTCTATTTTACCGATAGAAAGATAAAAGCAGCGAATCTTACAAGACTCCTATCATATATGAAGAGCAATGGCAAACTCTATGCACTAAGGAAGGGAGTATACACCTTCAAAAAGGACGATATGGTATCAGGCTTCTCGTATAGCCCATTTTATTACGGGCTGCTGTCTGCGTTGACAATAAGGGAGTTGTGGACGCAGAATTCTAGACCCGACATAATCACAATCAAAAAGGTGCGTACCTCTAACGTCAGCATATTTGACGACCCGAAGGACAGAATATTCGTTCACCATATGTCTGCAAAATACTTTTTTGGATTTGATGTAGTTAGATATGGAACGATGAAGGTGCTGGTATCCGATCCCGAAAAGACGCTCATAGATCTCTTCTACTACAAGGTTAAACTTGCGATACAAAACTATAGCGGGCTTTTAAGGGCAGTAAACACAAAAAAATTGAGACGCTATCTTAAAGTATATGATAAGCGCACAGCTAGGATAGTTATGGAATTCGTAAAAGAGTATAAGGAGGCAGCGGATTCAGGAAAGCTTGAGAATCCTTATTAATGGGTTCTGCAGTAATTGTACCAGTGGCATTCTGATTCAATTTTACATTGCTGATTTGTAAAAATCAGCATGAACTCACCGTTTTTATTTTTATAATGCAGTGATCTCGGCATTTCTGTGAATTTATCAGGGTGTTTTTTCCATGTTTTCAGGGCTTTAAAGAACGGGTTCCATGATTGTATTAATTTTTTAATAGTCCACTGTGCTGTCTGTGCAGGTAGTTTCTGATAATTATTATACTCCTCATTATCAGAAGGAATTGAGAGTTGTTTAGCAAGAACAGTATATTCGCTTAGTTTTTCATGCCTTAAGAACTGATTCAATAGAATGTAATTAACCTGATTGTAGAGATTTTTAGAAAAGATGACACATATATGAAATAGTTTCATCCTTTTTAATGTATATCTGTTCAGTCCTTATCACTTTCATAACCTACCTCTATTATTATTAACATATATATCATTAATGATTTATATAGTTACCAGTTTTACTTACTATTCTACTTTCCACTAATTTGTGCCCACAATCGGTGTCAGGGCGAAGGCTTGAAACTCTGATTATGTTTCTGAGTTTATCCAGATCATCTACATAATATATATAAAGATTATTATAGAATATTAGTCATTATAGGCATTAATCATTCCAAAGAGCAGTATATAACATTATATGCATCTATTTTTGTTCTACTACTTGATTGAAAAAAATGAAGAAAGTGTAACGGTTCTTGATACCCCCTTTATTGAATGCAACCTATCAACCACAATGGACCCTATCTCCCTTACATTCCTGGCTCTTATTTTCACAAGCAGATCGTATTCACCTGAAATTATATCCACTGATTCAACCTCCTCTATATCACCTATGGATTTAGCAACCTCTTTTTCATTTATGCCGGAGGAAGGATCATATGATATAAGTACAAAGGCAGAAGCATCCATACCCATTTTTGAGAAGTCCTTTTTTATGGTAAAGTTCTTTATTATACCATTATCAATTAATTTTTTTATTCTGAATTGTATTGTTGTCCTGGGAATATTCAATTTTCTGGATAAATTGCTGCTTGTTATTCTAGAATCCATCTCCAGCTGAGACAGAATAATGTTGTCAATATTATCAATTTCATATTTCATAATAGTCATAATGACATATTTATTATATATAAATTGTCTATAATTGACATAATGATTAAAAATTTTGGAATAATTATATATAGAATTATGTACGTTACAAGAATAGGTGTGATATGGAAGCTATTGAAAAAAGTGGAATAGATGAACTGTACAATAAATTGAAATCTAAAGAGATGCAACATTTGATGAAGATACACAGTGAGATAAGGAAGGCACTTCATCTGTTTTTTACAAAGAAAATGTTTTATGAAATATCACCTGTTATAGTTGCACCCATTACGGATCCGCTTAACCATCCAGTGTATAAAGCATCTGTGGATTATTATGGATTTCCATATGGCTTAACACAGAGCATGATCTTTCACAAACAGATTGCTTTGTTGTCATACGATAAGGTTTTCATATTTTCACCCAATGTTAGACTTGAACCGGTAGAAAGAGGTAGTACGGGCAGACATCTTGCAGAATTCACTCAGGTTGATATTGAGATGAAGGATGTGACAAGAGAGCATGTAATGGATTTAGCAGAGGATATGTTTATATACACAACAAAAGAGGTCTCTGAAACATGTAAAGAGGATCTTGAATATTTTGGAAGGAAACTCCAAATTCCTGGGAAACCATTTAGAAGGTATTCGTATATTGATGAAAAAAACAGATATGGTAATGATTTTGATATGATCTTATCTAAAAAAGAAAAGAATCCTTTCTGGATTGTGGATATCCCTCTTATGGAAAGGGAATTCTATGATAGAGAATACGAAAATAAAGAGGGAATACTTGTCGATATGGATATGTATTACCCGGAAGGATTTGGCGAAGCGATATCCGGAGGCGAAAGGGAGTATGAATATGATAAGATTCTGACAAGAATATCAAAAAAAGGGCAGACAGAAGAGCAATTCAAATATTACCTGGAATTTGCCAAAAAAGGATTGCCCAGAACAGCTGGATTCGGAATTGGTGTAGAGCGACTTACAAGGTATATCACCGGGTTTGATAGAATAGAAGAGGTCGTGCCTTTTCCAAGAATTATCAATAAATTTTCGTTTTGATATGATCTGGTTACAGAACAAAATTATCATTAAATAATTCTGTTGATAACTGATTAAAACCAAAAAGAATATTATACAGTATTTGGTACCCATATAAAATGGAAGATCTGTTTCTTATAGAAGAACCCGCAGAAAGGCTTTCTCATAGCGTATTATCGCAGTATCTTGCTGCTATAGTAACATTTTTAACAGGTTCTGGATTCTACATTTTTTTAATAAGATTTTATTCAACAGAGGTTGTGGGGACATTTGCTTTAATACAGGCTATCAACATGCTTCTACCTATATTATTCACCGTAGGGTTGCCACCCACAGTTCAGCATATGATCTCTTTCTATTATGGTAAGCGTGATACCAGCAAGGTAATGAAAATCTTGTTAAGTTATTTTTATCTATCATTTATCATGGCAGCCTTATCCATTGGAGGTGTTGTTCTGTTAGCTCCTTATCTATCACTTTACCTGTTCCATAGCAGTATATACACTCTTCTTATAATCGTACTTTCTGTTGCGGTGGCTTTGAATATAATCTCATTACTTGCACAGAGCATACTGCTTGGCGTTGGTAACTTCAAAAAAGGAGCGTATGTGGTAGCCATGGGATCTGGTATAGGCTATTTGACAGCAATTTTAATGATCCTTTATAACCATAACAGTACTCTTGACATTGTATATTCAATTGTATACGGGCTTATAGCAGGTGGTGCTGTATCCACCTCTATGGGTATCGTGTTCGTTATACAGTATGTGAAAAAGAATTGTAAAACAAAAATTAATGTAACAGCTGAAACATTCTATACAAAGGAGATATTGAAATACTCCATGCCACTGTTTATATCCTCTATTCTGGGGTACGGCGCCGGATATGTGGATAGATTTGTTGTTGCGTTTTTCATAAATCTATCGGATCTGGGCATATATAATCTAGCATTGATTATAGCAACCTCCACAACATTCATAGCAACACCATTCACAAATATATTGATCACAAAATTCTCCAAATATTATGGAGAAAGTTTTTACGATGAAAGCAACAAAAGTAAAATTGGGGAAGGGGTACGGTTGTCCTCAATATTTTTATCACTTATTTTTATTCCTGTAGCGGTTGGTATTGCCGCAATATCTCCGATGATACTGTATCTCATAGGTGGTAGTAATTATCTAAGAGGTACTTATCCTTTGATAATAATAACCTTTTCTCTGGCATTCTGTATAAATCTTTTCATATTTACCACTGTCCTTTACGGGTTGAAGAAGACAAACCTGTTTATTATATCCGGTCTAATGTCTGTTCTTTCCAACGTCTTATTCTCCATCCTGCTTATCCCTAGATACAATATACTGGGTGCTTCTCTTAGCTTTTCATCAACCTATTTTGTTTCCTTTTTTATTCTCTTTTATTTTTTAAAAAAAGAGAATGTTGCTAAAATTGATTATGTTACCATCTCAAAAATATGGCTTGCCTCCATAGTTATGTTTTTTACAGTTATTGATATAGAATATTTTTTAGGCAGGTCTCTTTTAATGATCCTTCCATATATGGTGATAGGCGCATTAATATTCACAGGAATTATAAAACTAACCTCTGCTATAAATAAAAACGATTTGGATCTGTTTATAGATGTAATACCTGATAGACTGAGGTGGTTCAAAAAAATTATACCGGTACTATTTTTATAAACAGGATGGTACAGGCGTTAAAACTTTTCTGTATTCAAGTCAGACATAACCATCTTTTTGACCAGATCCTTGAACAGCACCTTGGGTTTCCAACCCAGTATTCTTTTTGCCTTGGAATAGTCACCCATATAGTTATCAGATTCCAGAGGCCTGTAAAACTCTGGGCTTACCTTGACAACAATCCTGTTATTTTCTTTGTCAATACCTGTTTCGTTAAGAGCTTTACCTTTCCAATCTATCTTTTTATTTATGGATTCAAATGCCTCATTTATAAAATCCCTTACAGTATGCATTTCTCCGGTGGAGAGAACATAATCTGATGCTTCCTTCTGTTGAAGCATGAGCCACATACCATATACATAATCTTCGGCGTATCCCCAGTCCTTTCTGGCATCTAGATTCCCCACAACGAGCGGTGTATCATCACCCTTTGCCATGGCAGCAACCTTCATGGCGATCTTTCGCGTAACGAATTCAGGGCCTCTAACCTCTGATTCATGGTTGAAAAGTATACCATTACACATGAAGAGTTTATACGACTCTCTATACACTTTTACTGTCCAGTATCCTGCAAGCTTTGATATGGCATACGGGCTTCTGGGACGGAATACGGTATCTTCATTCTGCGGTGTTGTCTCTGGTTGACCATACAGCTCTGATGTAGCTGCAAAATAGAGTTTTGTATTCGGTGAATGATCTTTAACAGCGTTAGCTACGTTCAATGTGCCTCCGATATTCACATCATAGGTAGCAGAGGGGTTTTTAAAGCTGTAACCCACAAATGATTGAGCCGCAAGATGATAAAGTTCATCAGGAGCTATTTTTTTTACTGTCTCCTCTATAAAGGGTGCATCCGTAACATCACCAAAATGTATCGTGATTTTATCTCTGTACTGTTCAGGCAGCAGTTCAACGGTTCCTTTACTCATCTGGCTATTCCTTCTAATAACTCCATGGACTTCATATCCTTTATTCACCAACTTCAACCATGAATCAGATGTTTCCTGTCCTGATATACCTGTTATCAATGCTTTTTTATTGTTCATACGACAGAATATACATCTTGCTATTTATTAATTTATCTAAATTTCATTGTTAATATAAAAAGAGGTTACTGGTACAGAATAATACTATTTATAGCATTTCTTTTATGGAGTCACATTTCTGGAGCCATGCCAAACCTCTCTCATCTGCAATCAAATGAGATTATTTGCATTAAAAGCATCATAATGCATAAAATATATGTATTTTATGCACTATAGTTTTAATATGACAAAAAATATATCTGCTTTATTAGAAAAACAAAAGTTTGAAATCAAATCTATGTATAACCAAAAATTTGTTTCTAGAGATGTTGATTTAGATCCACGTGTTTTAAATGAAAATCTAATCAAAGTGATAACTGGCCCAAGAAGGTCTGGAAATTTTTTTTTGCTTTATAATTGCTAAAAAATAAAATATTTTCATATGTTAATTTTGATGATGAAACACTTATCAAGATTAATGATTATGATGAAATAACCAAACATCTTTATTCAATTAATGGAAACATACATTTTTTACTGATGGATGAAATACAAAATTTACATAATTGGGAGTTATTTGTGAATAGACTTCAAAGACAGAATTATAATTTAGTAATTATAGGTTCAATTCCAAATTGGTAAGCAAAGAACTCTCTACCCATTTAACGGGAAGATATTACGAGATAAAGATATTTCCTTTTTCATTTATTGAATTTCTAAATGCCCGAGATATTGAAAAAAATAAATTACAGGATTTATCATATTTAAAAAATAAACTGGAAGAGTATCAAATTAAGGGTGGATATCCAGAAATAATTGTAAAAAATTTGGACCATATTGCCTATTTAAAAACACTGGTGGAAAGTGTGATATTTAAAGATATTGTGAGAAGATACAATATACGATTTTCATCAGAATTGTATGAGTTGGGAAAATACCTTTTTAATACCTTTAGTACTGAGCTATCATTGAATAGAATTACTAAAATGTTAGAAATTGGAAGTGTGCATACTGTAAAAAGATATCTTGCTTATTTAGAAGAGGCATTTCTAATCGTTAGGATTCCTAGATTTTCTTTTAAGTATAATCGTCATGACTACCATAAAAAACTTTATATCTTGGCTATCCATTACACATTCAGTCTTGGGGGAGCTTTAAAAAGCTGAGAGGGTATCAACAGATATCGACCCCTTTAACCTGATCCAGATAATACTGGCGTAGGTAAAAGATGCTCCAGCTTTCTCCCCATACTGGAGAAAGAAAAATGAAAGAAAAGGATTTTTTGAATTGGAAAATAGGAGTTATTATTGTAACCCTGATTGTTGTTGGTGCAGTTATTGGCTATGTTCTGTATCAGAGAGAGCTTAGTGCAGGTAGTGGAAATTCTGGTAACAGGAGTACTCTTGTTATATATACGTATAACTCTCTCTTTCAATACGGTGCTAATCCGAATCAGACTATGAATATTGTTTTCAAGGCATTTGAAAGCATGTATAATGTAAATATAGTGATAGATTACCCATCTGCCGGATTGTTATCTACCTTATTAACGCAGAAATCAAAACCACAGGCAGATATCGTTATAGGCCTTACAAATGTTGAAGAACCTGCGGCTGTCTCAAATGGACTACTCATACCGTATAACGTCAGTGGCGATAACAATATTCCGGGATGGCTGACTTCTGATTTAAGCACGCACCACTACCTTACACCCTATGAATACTCATATTTATCAATAGATTATATGATGAATTTTTACAACGAAACAAAAGGTGAAATTGCACATTCAAATTTTCAGAATTTTACTAATGGTACATGGGCAAAGAATCTTATTGTTGAAAACCCAACAACCTCAATTACTGGAGAGAATTTTCTCATATGGCAGATTGCATATTATCAGTATGTACTCCACCAGAGCAATTGGGAATCGTGGTGGTCATCTGTTAAAAATAAGGTAACTGTTGAAAAGGGATGGAGTAGTGCATTCAATCTTTTCACTACAGCTGGTACTCCACAGCAGGCAGTAGTAAGTTATGCAACGGATCCTGCATATGAGATGTATAACAACAGCGTTTATAATGCAACAATGCAGTACAATGCAACACTATCTGAAAATAACGGCAGCATATATGGCTGGAACACGATATATGGTATAGGAATTGTTAACGGTTCAAAAAACATAAATTTAGATAAAGCCTTTATAAACTGGTTTTTGAGTGGTACAGTTCAGAATCAGATACCATTGAATGAATGGGAATATCCCGCTAACAGTACGGTGCATCTTCCTTCTGTGTATAGATACGCAGTTAATTCTGATAATGTTATATCTCTGAACAATTATATGACCAGAACAGAAATTTCTGTCAATTTAAATACCTGGCTGGAGGATTGGCAGGTAACAATGTCGTAAAATTAATCAGAATTGCATATGCCTTAAACCCATTAACTCTTTTATAAAGGAGTGGCGGTGATGCTAAATATGTCTCTCTACAGAAAAGCGATAAATATACTACTTTATGTGATTGTTTTACTACCCTTCATTCTTTTTCTGTTCCTTCCATTATTTTATGCTTCCTTCAATATATCTTATATTTACATAATGAACTTTTTTGCATCATCTGTTAAAGTTGAACTTTTAACTATAGCACTTAAAAACTCGTTAATACAGGCTATTTTAAGCACGGCTATCTCTATTATGATAGGATTTCCTGTAGGAATTTTGTTCGGTATCTATGACTTTCCGGGCAAGAAGTTTGCAGTATCACTCTCTTTTCTGGCTTTCTTTATGCCGTCAATACTTATGGTGTTTGGGTATATTGAATTGTTTTACAGCATGAAGTTATACAATTTCTATGGATTATGGAGTATTATTCTGGTTAATGTTACTTTCAATGCACCGGTTGTTGCCATCTTTACCTCTGCATCGCTTGATGCGCTACCGGTCGAACTGATATATTCAGCCAAATTACTAAAGGCTAAATGGTACAAAAATCTAAAAGATCTCTATTTGCCATTCAGTTATAGAGGCCTTTTTCTGGGTGCACTCATAACCTTTTTGTACTCTTTTATGGGGTTCACCGCTCCACTCATGATTGGTGGAGTAAGAAATTATACTCTGGAAGTATGGATCTATTCGCTTTTTAAAACCTTCCTTGATTACAGAGGTGCTATCTTTCTAAGTATTATTCAGATAGGTATACTGATTATACCTGCTTATCTCTATTTCTTATTAACAGAAACAGGTTCTGTAGTATCTGAAAGAAATTTAAAAAAACTCAGAATTGAGTTCAGTAATTTTAAAAATGGCGCAGCTGTAACAGCTATCCTCTCTGCCTATATCATATTCATTTCAATACCTGTCTATGAACTTATGTATCATTCTTTTTTGAATGGGAATCAGCTATCCTACAGCATGTACATAAAACTCTTTCAGAAAAGTACAGAATATCATCTGGACATATCCTATACAAATGTCATTATAAATACATTGTTTTTTTCTTCACTATCTACCATAATTACCATTGCACTATCGCTGCTCATTGTATACATAGGACGTGAAAAATTCTGGCTAAGGTTTTCCACAGTTATACCGCTTATTGTATCACCCATTGTACTGGCATTGAGTGATTATCTATTTTACCTGAATCTGTTTATAAATGTGTGGCCTATTATCGTCATTACCCAGGTAGTCATCTCATTGCCAATAACAGCCAGAATTGTGGATAATGGCATAAAGAATATACCTGACTGTTATGAAAATGCAGCAAGGCTTCTCAATGCGAAGAGCACTGAAATTTTTTTCAGAATTAAGATGCCAATAATGAAATATTCCCTTACAATGGCTGCATTGATCTCATTCGCCATGGGTATGGGGAACTTTGCGTCAACCCTTTTTATATATACGCCGCAATATACAACAATACCCATATCCATATATGATTTTGAACAGTTAAAGTTATATAATTTAGCATACGCGTCATCGGGAATTCTGCTTATAATTACCTTTTTATCATTTTATATTATATATAATGGAGAGAATCTATGGTAAAACTAAATGTTATAAATTTAAAGAAAAAGTATGTAAAATGGGAATTGGGGCCATTATCGTTCAGCATATCTGATAAACAATCCTTGTCTATTCTGGGGCCCAGCGGTTCTGGTAAATCCACACTTCTCAGAACGATATGTGGCATTGAAGAACCTGATAATGGCAAAATTCTTCTTGATAACAGAGATATAACTGATATTCCAATGGAAGAGAGAGAGATCGGAATGGTATTCCAGGAATCAACCCTTTTTCCTCATATGAGTGTCAGAGAAAATATAAAATTTGGTCTTGATAACTATGGGTTTACAAGAGAAGAAAAAAATGATAGAATAGAGGTATTGAAAAACATATTTCATCTTGAGAGGTTGATAGATAGAATGCCTGATAAACTATCTGGAGGTGAAAAACAGAGGGTGGCCATGGCAAGAGCCATAGCTGTTAAACCCAAATTTCTGCTATATGACGAGCCTTTATCATCCATTGACAGACGGAATAGAGAGGTAGTAAGAGGTGAACTAAAGGCTATGCAATACAGTGAAGGAATCCAGTTCATATATGTAACACACGATCACAGTGAAGCATTATTCATGGGTGATTACCTCGCTATACTCAATAATGGCAAGATTGAGCAGATTGATAAGGCAGATACTCTATACAGCAACCCGGAAAACAGTTTTGTGGCGTGGTTTTTAGGTTATAATATACTCAATATCAACAGCAAAACATATGCCATAGCACCTGAAGAGATAGAAATAACAGAGGCTGCTGGTGAATTTTCAGGGCGAATAATATCAGGTAGCAATGTACAGGGGTTATGGAATGGATACATAAGTATCAATGGCGAGACTATCCAGATAACATCAAAAGTTGATCATACAGATAAGATAGGAAAAAAGGTGCAGATCACTATTCTGAAAAAAATTTTAGTGAAGGGGTAGTCTAAAGCCATTAACATCAAACATTATCAGTAAATCGCCATAATAACATTTATATTAATGCAACATAATTATATCTTGTTAAAAAAGGTGATTTTAATTATAAAAAATTTGCATGTTAAACATTTCAAAACGGTGAACGATCTGGATATTGAATGTTCCAGAGTCAATGTTTTTATAGGGGAACCTAACACAGGAAAAACAAATATATTGGAATCAATCGGTTTTTTGTCATGGCTTGAGCATAATACAATATCTCTTAACAGTTTCCATCTTAACGATTTTGTACGTCATGGTAATTTGTACAATCTTTTTTATAACAATGAATTTGATAAGCCATTTGAAATTGGGTATGATAACGATGCTATAACTGTGTCGTGGGATAGCAACAACCTGTCCATAGATAAGAAAGGTGGTCCTAAAATTGGTATATCTACTGGTTCGATGATTAATTTTACTATTAATCCACCATCATATCACCCAGGCCCTTTTAAATTTTACAAATTCAAGGATTTTAACAAACAAACGTTTACATCGTTAGCATACATTGTTACTGATTATTTACTGCCACCTAATGGAGCTAATATGATCACATTACTACAGACAAATAAGGGAGCACGCAATCTTTTTTCAAACTACATTAAAAACATCAATTTAAAATTAGTAATCAATCAGCAAAATAAGACAATAGAATTTCAGAAAGAAATAGAGGATGCTATTCACATTAACTTTCCTATAGAAACATTGTCAGATACAATGTTAAGGATTATTTCACATATGATTGCAATTGAATCAAATAAAAATTCAGTTATAACTTTTGATGAGCCAGAATCATACGCATTTCCATATTACACCAAAGTATTGGCAGAAATGATTGCTCTTGATAAAACCAATCAATTTTTTGTAACTACTCATAATCCCTATGTGTTCTATTCAATACTTGAAAAAGTTCCTAAAAAAGAGGGAAGTATATTCATTACATACCTGGAAAAAGATAAAGATACAACTAAAGTAAAAAAATTATCTGAAAATGATATTGATAAATTGTATGATGAAAACGGTGTAATGGGTATGGATGTTTTTTTCAATTTAAATAAATTTATGTAAAAGGCTGATTATTGTGATTTTTATAGAATGCAATCGTGATGAACTATTAATAACTTCACTGGGTTTTGATAGAGATTATGAACATGCAGGTGGAAAAGGCAATGTTATAACTAAATTAAAAAAAACATCTGTTAAATCAATCGGAATTATTGATGAGGATCCTACAGCAGCTATTCCTCCATATTTAAAACAACTTACTAAACAAAAAATTCCGGAATACTTTTTTACCGTATATTTTGATGATAATTCAAAAAATAATTCAAAAAAAATGATTATAGAATTTGAAGAAAAACTTGAAAACTGGATAATTAAGTGTGCTGGTAATACGTTGTTAAATAAATATCAAATACCTACAGATCCTGATACATATCATCACTATGCTATCAATAAAAACGAGCAGGATTTTATGAATGAATTCATAGATACTGATGCTGCTAAGAAGCTTAAAAATCAAATGCATTCATTTTTATCTAAAGCTTAAAAATCTATAATGAATTTTTCTGCTGTATTGCTACAGATAAAAATGGCTATTGATATTTTTATAAAAGTCATAATCGTCATGCACTGTTCATTGAATACTTTTAAATATATAAATTTACATTGAAACTTGACTTTCGCATTTTTGTTTTGAAATTCCTAGTAATTTGTTACTCTCCACGCTCATTATGTTGGTACGGATTGTAATACCAATGCTTATATACTTGTATTGCATTATACTAATCATGAGACTCAGGATTAATCGTGTGAAATCGGGTTCTAAAACTTTCAGATACGCTCAGATCGTTGAAGATATCGTTGAAAAGGGTATAAAGAAAACTAAAATCATCAGGCATCTTGGACCTGTTAATGATGATAGCGATATTATTGCTTATAAAAAATTATTTCTTCTTGAGAACGAGAAAAGAAAAAAGAAAATAATTAATGTTGCAG
>JAMCUS010000030.1 GCA_023379385.1 Thermoplasmatota archaeon | reverse complement strand
CAGCTTCTTCTCTGTCAGTACAGGACTTTGATATTTCCACTCCTCTCTCTCTGTTAGCATTTTGTATATCATTCTCGTGAGTTTGCGCATTGTGGACACATGTGCAAACTTCCCAGATCCCTTCCTTTTCTTGATTGAATTATAATATTCATTGATGGGTTCATTTTCGCTTATACATTTAATCCACCTCCTTTGAGGCTCTTAAGACTGACTAAGAGCCGCAAAGAAGGGCTGACCGCTTGGAGATTTTAATATTCAGTCGGTATGTCAACTACTGAAACCATTGTTGATAACAGAATAAATTTTAATTTTAAAATATGAGCTGGGTGTCATCATCAATAGAATGCATACGATGTTGAATAATGCCATCTATGAATGCAACAAACGATATATAGTTCAAATACCTATTAATATGTTAAATAAAACAAAGGTAAAAGAGGTGGAATAGATGGGGTTATTGAAAGATAAAGATAGGGATTTGGTTGCTACAGAATTTAAAAAAACACTGAAGGATAAGGTCACAATTGTGGTTGTTACAGGAGAAACGAATTGTACATATTGCAAGGAAACATTGGAGGTATGTACAGAATTATCCAATTTAGCACCAGATCATATAACAATGATTAACTACGATATTGAGAAAGATAAAGATATAGTTAAGAAATATGGTATTAACAAGGTGCCAGCAATCAAGGTTATAGGCAAAAGAGAGAATGGAATTACATTTTATGGAATACCATCTGGCTATGAATTCATGTCGCTGGTAGAGGCCATAGAGAATGTCTCAAAAGATGAGGCAAAGTTAAGCAAAAAGACAAAGGAGATTTTATCCACTATCAATAAACAGGTTCACATACAGGTATTTGTAACGCCAACATGTCCATACTGCCCGTTATCTGTTAAGTTATCACACAATATGGCGTTGGAATCCAAATATATAAAGGCAGATATGATAGAGGTACTTGAGTTCCCAGAACTTGGGGAAAAGTATTCTGTTGAAGGTGTTCCAAAAACAGTTATAAACGATAAGGTGGAGCTAGAAGGAGCGTATCCAGAGGATCATTTCATTGAACATCTGCTAATAGCAACAAAAGATGAGTAAGCAGATGACTTTGTTGCAAACCTTTTACAATTACATAAAAATTAGCTGTTCAAAATTGTTTCTATAGACCTGTTCTTTGAAACAAGAACCTCTTTTATTTTCTTTACTAGATACCTTATAGCGAAGTGTGCATTATCTGCATTTCTCAGTCTGTATATATGCCTGAGTTCTCTTAAATTGGAGCTCAATAAAACCCTTCTCATGGTTAAGTTAGGCAATGCATATATAACATTGATATTGTCATGCTGGTATTTGATATAGAATTCCTTAACACGATCTATTATATTCATTACCTCATTCTGCAAAGAGAGTGTATAAAAAATTTCAGGAATATAAAATCCATTCATTATATTATGAGGTTGTGAAGAGAGTGTACACATTCTATGCCTTTTAAGCTCGTAGTAAACTGATTCGTCAATTAACAATTCAAAGGTAAAGGCAAGGTGTTCTGTTTCTCTGGGCAACTCATCATGCGATTCCATGTTTTTCTCAATAAAATCCAGCATAGGGTCAGGCACTATATCGTCAAAACACCTGTTATCGTGTGCATAATACAAAATTTTATTTAACAGGTCTATTTTTTCAAAATCTCCGTATAATAAAGCTGGTACAGGCAGTGATTGCTCTCTAAATACCGGTATTTCAGAAGGTGATGCATTGCATATATATTTATCAAGATCATTCTGTTTCTTAATAAAATCGTTTTTTGATGCATATTTTATAAGGGTGGGTATTCTCTTCAAAGCCTCTCTTTTTAGTTCAATACCTATCTCTTCTACCTCTTTGATATTGCTGGACAACATCTTTGATACCATATGCTCCATGACTCTTGCATTTGCAGTTACACCTATGTTGGTAAGTGTGGATAATGGCAACAGGTATCTTGCGTTATCCAGAGCTATATGCTTTGCTTTTTTAACATCATTTAATGCGTTACCAAAATAACTGTTGATACGTTCATAAGATATGCTGTACAGATCCACAAGGTCATTGCATATATTCATGTAATCTTTTAAAAAATCTTCTGATTGTATATTGCCTGGTATAAAAAAATTCTCTTTATCAATTTTTTGATATCTAGTGGATTTTTCGGTAAAAGAGGCAAGTCTAGAGGATTCTATAACTTCGCCAGCTATGCGGGAAACATTCTCTATGGCAATGGATAACGTGGCATGCTCTGCTACCGAAGAATGTCCGTATCCAATTATCCATTTTTCATTAAACTTTGAGCTCTTCTCCTCTGTTAGCCCCTTGGCTATTTCATCAAATGGCTCCGGACTACGTGAGGTTTTGGCAAACGTTACGGCAATAGTTTCCGGTGAAAGGTTCTCCATTACATATATCCTTTTTTTATTCATTTGTCAAACCTCGCAGGGATAAGTCTATTTCTCAACGTTATCGAAGAGTTGTAGAGTCCTGTTAAGCAGATTGAGAAGTTCCTTCCTCTCTTTTCTTTCTGCCAGTGATAAAATTTTCAAGGAAGCAGGGGACTGTAATCTTGCCCGTTCACCTTTATGATTCCACGCATATATTGTGTTATAAGCAATATCCAGTGTGTTATTAGATGGTAGACCACTGTTTTTTACAAAAATATATGTTTCTGTATGAAGGAGTGGGTACATCTCATCCAACGATAACAGAATTGATATATTGCTATTTATTTCATCAATCAATTTTTTGATCAAATCATTTTTGTCAATAACATTTACATGTGATAATTGATATGAATAAAATCCAAATGCAATTCCACCAAGTAACAGTAAAACAATCACAGCAGTATCATATCCAAAAGAGACTGTACCAAGCAGCATACCTGTATATATTAAGCTGGCTTCCATAATTAATCCAACAGATATAATCGTTACTATTTTAGAACTTGAATTCATCACTAGGTTATGATTCCTGTTAAACATGTTAACAACCACCTTTAGAAGTTATCATCCTGCCTAGTTCAAAGATGTTTAAACTTCGTGGGTATAACCCTATACCCTCTATCCCGTTCGCAAATGCGTCAGGGATTGCTTTTTTTATTATATTGTATGCACCATTAAGATCTGCATTTATCAATGTTCCATCAGCTGAACGGAAAATCCCACGACTTATTCTTTTTCCAATGTAATTATCGTGATGTTCTATGCTTTCGTTATCGAGGAAACTGCATTTACTGGTATGGCTTTCATTCGCTATTTTGACTTCTATTCCCTGCTCTTCTGCCTTGTATTGTATTTGCTGTATCAGTTTATTGAAAGGAATCTGTACGAACTTCTGATTATTTGTTTTTCCAATATTAACGTTCTGTTTCCAACCATCATTGTGCCCTATGACTATTGTATCTACTTTTGATTTCATAGCGTAATTGATTATGGGTCTGGATATTTTATGCATAAAGTTCTTTATCTTATGGTTCCTATTAACGAAGAGTTTCCGTATGTGTTTCGTTGACTTTTTTTCATTACCTTGCAAATCGTTTATGCCTCTGAGTCTGGATAGTTCTTTATTAAAGAATTGATTGGTTGATTTGAGCAATCCTGCCCTTACAGCAATCCCCTGTTCAAATATGTTGTTACCAATAGTTACAAGATTTCTCACGCTAATATCTATTCCCATGACCCTCTGTGGCTTTAGTGCAAATTGTTTTGTTCCTGCTGTTTCTTTTGTGTACACAATCTCTATTACATAGCCGACTATTTGAGGTATTATCCTCACTTCCCTTAAATCTACATTTTCCAATCTTGTTTTAACCTCCGATCCCATTATCTTCGGGAATTTTAATATGCCTTTATCAATTTTACATTGCTGATTTGTAAAAATCAGCATGAACTCACCGTTTCTATTCTTATAATGCGGTGATCTCGGCATTTTTATAAATTTATCAGGGTGTTTTTTCAATGTTTTCAAGGCTTTAAAGAACGGGTTCCATGATTGTATTAATTTTTTAATAGTCCACTGTGCTGTCTGTGCAGGTAGTTTCTGATAATTATTATACTCCTCATTATCAGAAGGAATTGAGAATTGTTTAGCAAGAACAGCATATCCGCTTAGTTTTTCATGCCTTAAGAACTGATTCAATAGAATGTAATTAACCTGATTGTAGAGATTTTTAGAAAGATGACACATATATGAAATAGTTTCATCCTTTTTAATGTATATCTGTTCAGTCCTTGTCACTTTCATAACCTACCTCTATTATTAACATATATATATTAACATATATATCATTAATAATCTATATAGTTACCAGTTTTACTTACTATACTCGTTGCATCTTAATATGGTATTACTATATCTGTTTTTTTATCGCAACCAATGATTGCAATAATTTTTATGCAGTATGTTCTGTGTGCATGGTTTCAGATTAACTCCATAAAACCTATATTTTGGGATAAAGAGGCATTTTTTCATATTTTAAAATATTCTTTAAATAGTTTTATATGCTGTATGTATGCTGATTTACTAAAAACAGGTGGTGTTTTGATGGTTAATTCTGTAAAAGATTTTTCAATAAGACTTGGTGGCATGGCTGGTGATGGGGTCTCCTCTTTAGGGGAGATGATTTCAAAAGCATCCGTGAGAATGGGTTTATATACAGCCACATATAATAGTTATCAATCTGTTATCAGAGGTGGACATGTATGGTATCAAATAAAAATGGGTGTAGAACCACTTAAATCATATGGTGATAGCATTGATCTTCTTGTCTGTATTACCAATGATACGCTTACATATCACATGCCATATCTTAACAAGGAAGGTAGGGTACTTATAGACCCTATGAGAATTGATCCAAATATAAAGGTGGATGAATCCCGCTTAGTCAAGGTTCCATTTCTAGATATTGCAACCAAATACAGCAAGAATCCAATTGTACAAAATACAGTTATATTTGGTTGTGTATCGCGGATAACAGGCATATCATGGGAGGTTGTTGAAGGTGTAATCAGGGATAACTTCATCAACAAAGGTGATGCCATCACCAATGAAAATTTAAAAGCATCTAAAGCTGGCTATGACCTTATACTGTCATATAACATTCAGCCCATATTTGCTGATAACATTCCCCCAAAAAAGATTTTTTTAATGACAGGCAATGATGCAATTGCATTAGGTGCTGCCGCTGCAGGTTGCAAATTTCTTGCACAATATCCCATGACTCCTGCAACATCAATTTTACACTGGTTATCTGCACACAGTAATGATCTCAATATTTTTGTTAAACAGACAGAAGATGAAATAGCAGCCATTAACATGGCTATAGGCGCCAGCTATGCAGGTGTTAGGTCCATGGTGGCTACCTCTGGCGGTGGGTTTTCATTGATGGTGGAGGCCCTTGGTATGGCCGGAATGATAGAGGTGCCCCTTGTGGTAGTTGACTCACAGCGAAGTGGTCCAAGCACTGGATTGCCTACTAAAACAGAACAGGCAGATCTCAATATGCTTGTAGGTGCTTCACAGGGGGAATTTCCAAGAATCATACTTGCTCCAGGATCTGTAGAAGAAGCGTTTTATCTTACCCAGAATGCATTTAATTTAGCAGATAGATATCAGGTTCCTGTGATCATCGCCTCGGATCTCTCTTTATCTGAACGGTATGAATCTGTTACAAATATAAAATTTGACATGAAAATTGATAGAGGTGCTATTGCCACTGAAGGGGAACCTGATTTCAAAAGGTATGAATACACTGCAAACGGCATTTCACGGCGTTCTTTCCCTGGAATGGTGGGTACCATCCACACTGCATCATCAGATGAACACGATGAATATGGCAAACTTGTTTCAGATGTTCTTGCCGGTACTCCTTACGGTGTTTCCAAAAGAATTGAATCAATGAATAAAAGAATGAAAAAACTGGAGAATTTTAAAAAAATTATCAGCTATACACCATACAGCGTGAAAAAGGATAACAATAACCTGATTATTTCATGGGGGTCTACCAAAGGAGTGGTGAGAGAGGCTATTGAATTGCTAAGCAAAGCCAATCTATTTTTTGATCATTTACATATGGATGTGGTTTGGCCAATCAATGGTGGAGCTATGCTAGAACTGCTGAAAAAGTATGAAAATGTATACATGGTTGAAATGAATTATACAGGTCAGCTGGCCAAACTGATTACATCTGAAACAGGGTATGTATTCAATCACCTCATGTTAAAATATGACGGCGAGCCGTTATATCCAGTTGAAGTGTATAAACATATCAGGAAGGTGATATCATGAATGAAATTGATTACAAATCCGATGTAAAACCAACCTGGTGTCCCGGATGTGGAGATTACGGTGTGCTTAACTCAATTATAAAAGCTGCGAAGATGTTATCATTAAAACCTGAAAATACAGTAATAGTATCCGGTATTGGATGTTCCTCTAACCTGCCACATTTCTTTAATTCGTACAGTCTGCATAGCATACACGGACGGGCAGTGGCTGTAGCCGAGGGAATAAAATTCGCAAATCATGAATTAAATGTTATTGTTACTGGTGGCGATGGGGATGGATATGGCATAGGATTAAACCATATGATCCATGCCATGAGAAGGAATGTTGATATAACATACGTGGTAATGGATAATGAAATATATGGGTTAACGACAGGTCAGTCGTCTCCTACAAGTATGCTTGGTCATAAAACAAAATCAACACCATTTGGTGTTATTGAGACGCCCGTCAATCCCATAGCGCAGGCACTATCTGCATCCGCCACATATGTTGCGAGGGGGTTTTCAGGGGATCCAGGGCATCTCGCAGAACTTATAAAAGGTGGCATATCTCATAAAGGATTTGCTTTAATTGATGTTTTTAGCCCCTGTGTAACCTTCAATAAAATCAATACATACGACTGGTTTAGAAAAAATATATATAAACTGGAAGGTAACAGAACAGATGATTTTACAGAGGCTATGAAGCATGCAAAAGAGACTGAAAGGTTGCCAATAGGTCTGTTTTATAAAACAGACACGCCTACATACGAAGAGAGAGATCTGGTATTAAAGAAAAGCCCATTAATAAAGCAGGACAGAGTAGACAATAACATCCTTGAAAAATTAATGGAGGAGTTTGCATAGTGCTCCTATGTTTGGGTAAATTAATGTAATCACGGCTTATTAACCAAAAGTCTAAATAGAGTGGTTGTGATAATCCGTACAGGTGAGTAAAACTGGTGAATGTAGAACCTCGTGACGATGAATTTATACGTGTTCCCTTACCAAAAAAAGAGGATAACGAGATGTTTGGAATAACGGAGCAGCTGCTGGGTAGCTCTAGAATAAGAGTTATATGTGCCGATAACAAACATAGAATGGGACGAATCCCGGGCAAAATGAAAAAAAGGATGTGGATACGGGATGGCGATCTGGTTATCATCAAACCATGGAGTTTTCAGGACGACAAAGCGGATGTGATGTACAGGTATACAAAAACAGAAGCGGCATATTTAAGCAAAAAGCATCTGTTACCTCCGATGTTGGATCTCTTTCAGGATGTCTCATTTACCAGGGATTACAGTAAAAGATGATAAAATTATTTATTACTGCTGACATCGCCAATATATTTCAAGCCATTTTTTGTTATAAGAATTTCTCCGTTTTTATTTAAAACATCCAGTATGGTGGAAAACTTATCATCTGATATATCTACCTCTTTTCTTAGGACGTCTCTAGGTATCTCGCTCTTACCATTTGACGTCAGTTCTTTTATTCTAACCTTAACAGACGCAGTGAGCTGTTCGTTTACCCTATCCCTGATAGAAGAAAAATAGCTTTTAACATCGTTTTGCAACCGTTCCTTTACATTCATTAAATATTGTTCATTAAGCAGGTCTCTGTATTCGCGAAACGAGTCACTAAAATAGACGATTTTGCCATTTATTTTTTTATCCAATTTATTAGTTACGAAACCATCCAGTTTATTGATGGTTTTAAGATTTTCCGACATAAAATCTATTCTTGCTATGAGATCGTAATAGGTTTCCAACAACCATCTGTTATACATTGACCTATCAACAATTTTCACAGTTTCAACCTTGATATACTGCTGGTATACATTTGATTGAGATTGAGCCACATCTATACCACTGTTACCTGATATTATGGTAGATGGTTCAAGCTGATATTTTCCAATTATGGCAACAATTACCTCCCTACCGGAGGTATCTTTCATCTCATCTATCCTGTCAGAATCTATAATTTTCGAAAAATTACTGGTTTTAAAGGAAATACTTCCTGTCAGATCTGTAATGATGCCTGTATACTGTTCTGCATTTGGGGAATCAGTAGGGGTGAAACTTTCCAGTTGACCGCATACGTAAACTCTGTTAACCCTGGCACCAAACGGCGTTATAACATAATTCACTCCATATTCGTCATTCTGGTATTGATTGCCATTAACATCTGATGAGGTTGTACCTGTATTCTGTACGTAGTTCTTATTACCTGTAGTAAACTCCATAGACAGGATCCTCCATGCAACTTCTCTTCTAATCATTTAAAAGACTCTCCATTTTTTTTATATGTTGTGTGAAATATGCTGACTCATCAATAAGCTCAACGTCCTTTTCTCCAGCAGTATATATATCAATACCGTAATCGGATATCTTTACCTTACCGTTTATTCTTATTTTACGGAATAACAATTTCATTTGACCAATGCTTATAATATCATCATCAGTGAGATGTTCATCCGACGTAACGAATGATACCGGTATGTATGTCCTTGCGGAGGCTGTATTATCATCAATTATGCATTTTATATATTTTTCTATATTGATGCCAGCGTCAGGATGCTCTGCACATCTTTTATCAGCAGAAACATACCTCTTGCATATGGAACAAGACAATTTGGCAATAATACGTTCTACATTGATAACATCCGCTAGTATTTTAAGTGAAGAAGGCATAGCCACCTTGTCAAATATATCATTTATCTGAGGCAGGGTTGTTGTCTCCTCATGTATGCTATCGATAATAAAAATATCAGTATAGTCGTTGACAATCAATCTCAAGGTCTTAGAATCATTAAAGCTTCTTACAGAAACCGTTGCATTTATTATTCCTACCTTATTACCCTCTTTTAATGTATTCTGTTCTTTGAATGACATTAAATCAATGGAACCGGTATTGTCCTCCAATTTTGCTATATATAATTTAGATGGTTGACCTGGATTCTTATAAGTTTCTATTATGTTGTACTTACTTATACCAGCTTTAATATTTACAGTTGTTTCTTTGCCACTGATCTCTCCAATAGAACCATATTTAATTTTTTTCTTGGTTGATTGTACAATATCCTCTCCTTTTTTAATAATCGTATTGTTATTGAGGTTTATTTCTAATTTGCTATTCCATTCCTTTACCATAGCGTTGTAAACAAGGACGGATCTGCCTTCATCAAAATTTGCATCTAGATCTATTTTAGGGGTTCCCCATACTTTATATGATATTGTGGAGGATTCATCCTCTAAAACGCCTATAAAATAGGTTGACTTCGTGCCTGCCTTGTTTGTATATTCCCTTTGCTTTTTACTCAAAATTTTTACTGAAATATTCACAACCGTATTTGATTTTAATTCAGAAAGTTTTGTAAATTTATCCGTATTTTTAAATGTATTCATATGATATTGCTCCTCTTAATTTGTAATAGCCCGGTATTAGATAAATCTTGCCATATCTAGATATTTTCAAAAAATCTGGACATATGCCATTATAACACAAAATTAATATTTTGGTTTTGATCTTTTATATACGTCCTGTAGTGCTTTGTTATCTATATGTGTATAAAGCTCAGTCGTACTTATATTAGAATGTCCAAGGATTTTTTGTATGAATCTTATATCTGCACCGTTTTTAAGAAGTGTGGTAGCAAAGGTATGCCTTAGAACGTGTGGCGTTACCTTTTTAATAATACCTGATTCTTTAGCAGCCTTTTTAATATATCTCTCAACCGTTACAGAAGATATGGGTGTGTCTTTATTTTTAATGGAATAAAAGAGATAATCTGATACAATATGCCTTTTCATTCTCTCCTTTAAATAATCATTCAAAGCCTTTATTGTTTTATCCTCTATAACAACAATTCTATCTTTATCGCCTTTACCAGATCTTATTTGAATGACTCCTTCATTCAGGTCCAAATCCTCTATTTTTAATTTGCACAGTTCACTTACTCTGACACCGGTATAAGTAAGTAAGCATATCATTGCATATCCTTTTCTGGATTTTCTGGAATATTCTATCAGAGTGTGTGCTTCCTCACTATTAAGATATGTCGGCAGCTTTTTTGAACGTTTTGGAGCATTTAATTTTTTATACAGATCATTATTAAAAAATTTAAGAAATGATTGTATTGCAATAACATGAAGATATATTGATGCTTTTGCCATTTTTTTATCTATCGTCAAATATGCAAGGTATCTGTTAATATCGTCATAATTCATATCCTTGGCACTCTTTTTGATAAAATTAAGCATTAAAGAAATGATAGAGTTATACTCCTTCAATGTATTATAACTCTTATTATTTATTTTTAAAAACTCTATATAGTCATTGTAATTTTTTTCATAATGTAGTATCTCTTCCACGTCCATCATATTTTAACAACAAAACCATAAAACCATTATAAAGATATGAATATTTCCTCATTTTATCAATGGATACATATATGACGCCTATGCCGATTACATACAGTTATGAGAATAAATTTTTGGATGGTGTAGTCCTAGATACTGTCTTGTTTTCTTACAACAACGGTCATAAAGTATCATTTCACAATAGCTATGTGGGTAATACAAATATAAACTTTTCGGTGCTTCGTTGGTTAAACATAAAATAATACAGGGAGTTATTATCTATATAGTTATATATAATCAGTATGGTATGATGCATAACTTTTATATACTGCATAACAAATTTAATGTGGTGATGAAATTTATGTCTAAAAATATTGTAAAAAATTTATATTTACATAAATGGTGTTTAGCGACGATTTTCGTAATATTCCTATTTCTGGCGTCCCCGTTCACTGCTGTTGCATCAAATGGCCATTCTGTGCGAACGAATAATCTAACTGGCAGTTTAATAAAAAATGGAAATGGGCTGTATACTGTGGATCAACCAATCTCAAATAACAAAATGGTGCAGTTACCATATAGAATCCACAACACAGATAACGCCAGAACAACGGGGCCATATACAGGCATGATGACCGTTATGGTCTCATTTAAACTCTCCAACAGAACGGAACTCAATCAATACTTAACAAATTTATC
>JAMCUS010000029.1 GCA_023379385.1 Thermoplasmatota archaeon | reverse complement strand
TGAAATCCAGCTTCATAGCTGTATCGTATATAAGAGCGAGATCACCGAACGGTAAGATCTCCTCCACCACAGGTTTAATAGACTGTTTTGGTTTCAGGACCCTTTTTCCATCCACCTCCATTACCCTGCCATAATATGCAACAATTCTCTGTTTGGGCTTTCCAGTATGTGAATCTCTATAAGCCTCCATAAGGTATCGGTAAATACGACCATTGATCTTTTTATCTACTATAAAGGGCATGTAATGGTTAATTGATACGGGATTCAGGTAACTTAATGATTCAATTTCTCATTTTTACCTTAAGATTGGTGCACCACAATTTTTGCATTTTCCTGTGTTTGGTTCACTGATAATCAATCCACAGTAAGCACATCTTTTTGGAGGTAAAGTACTTGGGTGAGGATTTGCAATGTAAAACTGCGGAGTCAGTGTAGACGGTAGACCCAACCCAGATACCAATTTAACTTCACTGTATGAATATTTTCGTATCTTTGCTGACAGATATATAAGGCATGCACCCAATATTACTAATACCGTACCTACAATTACTAACTCTATACCATAAACTATGGAAACTACCAGAAAAACAAAACCCGCTATTATAAAAAACCATCCAAAAATGTTATGCCAGGTACCTGGCTGCATTATACCGGCCCTCCACAGTTACCACAGAATTTCATATTTGCAGGTACTGGAGTATTGCACCTTGGGCATAAACGATTACTAGCAGGTAAAGCTGCTGCACCACCACCAGCACCCTGCATCATTGGTAGCTGTCCACCCATTGCAGATGCGAGCTGCTGGGCCTGCGCCACATGCTGTTGTGCATACATGTCTGCTGCCAGCCTAGTGAATGCATCAGTTCCAGTCATGGACACATGTTGCGATGTCTGTATCTGACCTACAACATCTTCTACCGCCTTTCTTAAATACATTCCATTTGGAACACCTTTCCAGTATATAGGTGATCTTGTTGTCTTGAATATAAGATTCTCACTGTATCCAAATAGTCGTCCTTTAAAATTTTGTATAATATCAACACCCATTATTCTAATGGTATTGACATCAGTATAACCAAATGATCTGGTTATATTATAATCCTCCAATTGATACCCGAAAAAACCTGTTTTATGGTTCATGATTATTCTTGCATCTGTAAGGGCATAATATGTGGCTCTATAATAAAATATTGAACGAAGAACATTTATCAAAAGTGGTAATAAGAATATTATTATAAAAACATATACCATAAAAGGTTTAGGGACAATAGCCAATATTAAAACACCTATAATAAACCATATTAAAGCAGCAATACTGAAAAAGTACCAAAAACTCGGTCTCGTTTCTATTAGCACCCTCTCACCAGAACGTAAAATGCTAGGTGGAACAATATTTTGTTCAGTTGTCACTGCACTGGCAGGCATGGTTCCAGGAGGCATCTTATTAACATATTGTGTTTGAGATGCAGGATCAGCTCTGCCTGTAGATGATGCTACATATTCCTGATTATTTTCATTCCTACCATACATATTGATTCACTACGCTTAGTATTATATATGCTATATATATAACTATAGTTTTGCGTTAATTATATTGTTACTGCTTGATTTAGTATATTAAAGTCTTTCTTGTGGATCTGTATGGATGATTCGTTATGACGGTTTTCACTGCCTCAACAAAATATTCTCCATACTTCCTGAATCCACTGGAGAGTAATTTTATGATTTCAAAGGATATTCATCTCTTCCTCTTTTCAATGGATTCATTAAGACATGGATAACTGTTGAAGGATCTAATGCTTGCTATTTCAAGGAGCACTCTTCCAAAAACAATGAGACGAAGGTACAATTTCGTTTTGCACTGTTTCCTGAGTAAGATCTGCCCTAACCCGTCCTGCTTTAGATCCCTGTCTATAATCTCTACTTCCCATCTCCTCATCAATACTGTAGGAGAGGATCCTGTTCATGTTAGATTGATTTACATGTGCAAGTGTGAGAGAGGTGAGCAACACTTTTTCTATCCGAGATCTGGAATGCAGAAATAATTTTCTGAAAATGTTTGTATTGCCTGATGTCAGGAAAAGCGTTCCTGTATTAAGAACTTTAAATATTTAATAGACATATATAGATATCTAGTGTCATATAAAATTATCAACGTGGGCTAAGAAATCAGGCATTTCTTATAAAACAGCTTGGAGATTATGGAAGGATGGTAAATCAGATGCATTCACATTACCAACCGGTACAGTTATTGTAAATGATCTGATTGAAAATAAATTCCCAGATAAGGTATGCATTTATGCAAGGGTTTCCAGTTCAGAGAATAAAAATAATCTGGATGCACGGGCTCAACGTTTAGAAAATTATGCAATAGCTAAAGGTTATTCCATATACAAGATAGTCAAAGAAACAGGCAGTGGAGTTGATGATAATCGTAAGCAATTGAATAAATTATTTATAGATAAGAATTATAATACACTTATAGTTGAGCATAAAGATAGGCTTACCAGATTTGGATTCAACTACATAAACATATTATTCAATGAGCTGGGGAAGCATATAGAGGTAGTGAATGAAACGGATAATGATAGGAACGACCTGATGCAGGATATGATATCAATGGTAACATCAATGTGCGCTAGATATTACGGGCTGAGGAAGGGCAAGAGGAAGAAAGATAAGATAGTAGAGGTAATAAAGAATGAATCTAACCAATAATAATAAAATGAAGAGGACATCCCGTATATATCTGAAAGAGGTAAATATAAACAAGGTCAATAAGCTTGAGGAGTTTTTAGTTACTTATAACAGGGCAGTGAATTATACAATAGAGAGGCTATGGTCTGCACAGGATTTCTCCAGTGGATTTTTATCTAAGGAGGTAACAGATGGGACATCCCTTAAATTTAATATTACAGCCAGGTTATCACAATGCATAGGAAAGCAGTCTAAAGAAATCATATCATCACAGTTAGAAAAAAAAAATAAAAGAATGCCCAGAATCCATAAAACAATAGCCAATTTAGATGGCAGATTCACAAGAATAGATGGTTTTGATGGTTCTTTTGATAAGTGTGTAAAATTCGGTTCAGGCGTTCCCGGTGTGGTAATATTATTCAATCTGAATAAGCAAATAAATGCATTACTTAACGACGGTTGGCAGATAGGGAAGTCAATAAGATTAGGATGGAATAAAGAGAATGGTCTATTTATTGATTTAATATTGGAAAAAGAAAGACCTGAAAAACGTGCAAAAGGGAAAATAATAGGAATAGATAGAGGAGTAAATTCAATGCTATTTACATCAGATGGACAGGACATAGGAAGCGAAATGAAAGCAGAAATGTTATCGGTAGATAAGCACAGGAAATCATATCACCAGTATATAACAACAGAGGAGAACAGGTACATAAAAAAGCTGAATTTAGAGGGAGTAAAGGCAATGGTAATAGAAGATTTAAAAAATGTCACGATGAATAAACGTGGAAGGTTTTCACGTGGGGTAAATAGACTTCTGTCTTTCTGGCATTATGCCAGGGTAGGCATTCGGTTAGAGCAGATGTGTGAAGAGCTTGGGATATCCGTATATCGCAAAGATCCCTGGAAGACTTCGCAGAGGTGCCCTGAATGTGGCAACATAGAGAGGAGAAATCGTAGGGGAGCTAACTTCTTATGTTTGCGATGTAGCCATGCAGATAATGCGTATTATGCAGGTGCAAAGAATTTAGAATTCTTAGGATTGGCGGGAGAATACAGTCTCCGTTCGCTACCAGGCAAGTTAAATGGAGGTTTAGTAAATGAATGCCCATAAAATTTGCAACTATAAAATTATGAGCTATAAAAAACAGATGTTAGGTAGGGGAAAAAAGGGATTAGAAGGTTTACCTCTCTACCTGATAATAACAGTTATAATAGCGGCAATAGCATTGGCTATTGTACTCAACATAATTATACCACTCGAAAGACCCAATTTGGCTAGCATATATGTCACACCTCAACAGATAAATGTAACAGGAATTCCTGCCTCAAGTAATAATTGTCCAGGTAATCTACCTCCCATAAAAGTATATGCATACGGACAAAATAATAAACCACTGGCATCTGTAAAAGTTACGTTGTATGGATATAGTCCTGTTGATTATGTTGGTATCACAGATTCATCGGGTGTAGCAATATTTAGTTCCATTGTATGTTTCCATAGTAATTATACCTACACATATACAATAACAGTTAAAGCCCAATATTACGGTACAGCAAACATCGTACTTTATGGTACAATTTTGGTGCACGAACCAGCATCGTAACAATTCTGGAATTATTTATAAATTTAACCTACTAACATTAACAATACCAACATTCGTTAATTACACAACTATGGTTATATAGATGTAAAAGTTATAATTGTTGTTAATTATGAAAATAATAATTGTGGTTGGAATGCCTGGTTCAGGAAAAGATGAATTTCTGAAAATTTCTAAAAAATTTGGATTAGAAGTCATAAAGATGGGCGACGTTATCAGAAATGAAATGATTAAAAGAAATTTGCAAATAACACCGGAACAACTGCCTAAATTTGCATCTGAAGAAAGAGAGAAAAATGGTATGGGTATATGGGCAAAAAGAACGATTCCATATTTAACAGAAAAAAACAGCGTAATAGAGGGAATAAGAGGTGATGCGGAACTCAATATATTTAAACATAACTTTGGTGGCAATCTTGATATCGTATGCATATTCTCGACTCCTAAAACCAGATATGATCGAATGAAAAAGAGAGAAAGGAGAGACGACCCGTCAAAAATAGATGATTTCGTTGATAGGGATCAAAGAGAACTGAGGTATGGTATAGGTAACGTAATCGCTATGTCTGATTATATCATCGTAAATGAAGGCACCCTTGATGATATGGAAAAAGCCTCAGAAAGATTGATAAGAAATATAATAATGGATGTTGAATAAATATGCTACAGATTGCAAGTGCTATTTTTGGAAAGAGTAGATCAAGCATTTACAAAATGATCTGACCGTTTACTTTTACAGGAGAGTAACGCAATACCTTTAAATAATTCGTTATCCATATCAATTGTGACTGTGTTTATGCATGACTGCAATCGCAATGGTTTACGTGTGTATGACAACTACAGGATGAATGATGTCTGGTATCAAAAGTATTTGATTGCATGTTGATGGTTGTTGACACAAGTCAGAATCCGGTGGATTTAACTCTTTGCAACATATTTAGAGGTGGTGATTATATATGGTGGATGGTGACATACTTAAAGAACATAAAGATAATGGAGTACGGAAAGCACGTCACCATGTATCCGCAAAAGATACAATTAAAAAAAAAGATGCCTACGAAATTATAGAGGTACAGGCTGTAGACCCTGAAACACAATTAATTCAACTTAAAAATTTGCTGGATGAGACAAGAAAGAAATACAGCAGAGAGGATGAAGAGGTCTATTTTGATGGCGATAGATACGCAATATGCGTGAGACGTAAAATTAAAATTGAATAACTTATAAGGGTCTTGCATTATATTTATTCAGATAGGTAAGAGACCATCAACAGGCTCCTACCCTTTAGGGTGTGGTTGTTGAGTTCTACTCCTACGTATGAAAACAAAAATAGATAGAAAATATATCTCAAACATAGTAACAAGTATAATAACTGGAGTTAATCCATGAAAATTATAATATAGAAGAGAATATTCTGTAACGCCTATAACCATTGCGCCTACGGTTATCATAATAATCCATTTGATTTTAAGCATAAAACACAGGTCATATAATCTTATACAGGTTAATAAAATTAACGCAAAACTTTAGTAATTGATTAACACCAACTCCGCTTAATTTTACAATAGAATCGCAAGAAAGCTCCAACCTTTAGGGAGGAGATGAATTGCGAACCTTTTATATACTGCTTAACCACACATATATTTATGCACGAAACTTCTCTTTGAGAAAGTCGTGTATTAAAAATCCCCATGCAATGATTGATCCGAAAGGACTTCAACATGTGGTTGGGATTGTCTCCGTTCTGCAGCCCTAACAAAGAGGAATGGATTAAAGAGATATCCCGATTGCATGCAGACAGAGATGTATGCAAAGGTAACACTGATATCCCTAAAGGTGCAACTTTCTGGGCTGAAAAGACGCCAAAACTCGGTAATGGGTTCTTGCAAAACGCTATCCGACCGTGAGGAATGAGGAAGTAACAGAAAGCAAAAGTAAGAACCTCCGTTGCTTTAGCATGGAGAGTATGTCAGGTAATACACATTTCCAGATTTTCTAATAATGGTTTCAAACCTTTTGTTCAATATAAAAATTGTATGGATAGGCATTGTAATAGTATATTCCCTAAAAGGCTTCAAAGTCAAGGGATTAATTATACATCAAGATTTCGTACTTCGCTGGCATGCTCTTCTATATATTTTCTTCTTTCATCAACTTTGCTGCCCATAAGTATGGAAAAGAGCCTGTCTGCCTCTATTGCATCTTCTATTACCATTTTTATAATCAACCTTTTGGCAGGATCCATCGTAGTCTCCCATAACTGATGGGGATTCATCTCACCCAGACCTTTGTAACGTTGTATTGCAACATTATCTCCATATTTAGCAACCTGTTGATTCTTTTCATCATCTGAATAACAGTAAACGGTTTCTTTTCCTTTAGATATTCTGTATAGAGGTGGCTGTGCAATGAAAATATGACCATTTTCCACAAGTGGTTTCATGTAACGGAAAAAGAAGGTTAAAAGTAAGGTGATTATATGGGATCCATCAACATCCGCATCAGTCATTATTATTATACGATTGTATCTTAGCTTTGAGATATCAAAAGTTTCCTGAGTACTGGTTCCTATAGTAGATATAAGAGCTTTAATTTCATCAGAATTAAATATTCTATCTGCTGTAGCTTTTTCGATATTGAGAATTTTTCCTTTCAATGGTAATATTGCCTGAAAACTTCTCATTCTTCCCTGTTTGGCAGAACCCCCTGCAGAATCACCCTCTACTATGAAAAGTTCTGTTTTGGATGGATCTCTTTCTGAACAATCTGCAAGTTTCCATGGTAGAAGCGTTCCTTCAAGTAAAGATTTTCTTTTTGCAAGTTCCTGCTCTTTCGCCCTCTTTACAGCTTCTCTTACCTCAAAATTTATTTTTATTTTATTGAGGATTTTAGTCGCATCTGCCGGATGTTCTTCCATGTATGTATACAGCATTTCTGAGGTTATAGATTCAACAACGCCTCTGACAGCACTGTTGCCCAATTTAGCTTTCGTCTGCCCCTCAAACTGTGGATCAATAACTTTTGTGCTTATAACGGCAGTTAACCCATTTCTTACATCCTCACCAGATATGCCATCACTTTCTTTAAATATTTTATTTTTAATTCCATATGAAATAAATGTTTTTGTTAAACTGGACCTAAATCCAGTTACATGTGTACCGCCATCTACCGTGTTTATGCTATTTACAAAAGAGAGAATTTCTTCGGATTCCCTATCTGTAACATATTTCATAGCAATTTCTACCACACATTCTTCTCGTGATCCATTTATATAGATCGGTTTATGTAATGGAACATTTCCTGTAGTTAAATAATCAACAAGTTCAACTATTCCACCCTCATGATGGAAAACCTCCTCCTTGTTACTCCTTTCATCCTTAACGTGTATTGCAATGTAAGGATGCAAAAATGAGAGCTCTCTTGCCCTGTTTATGATTGTTTCATATGAAAATTTTACTGTTTCAAATATGGTATTATCTGGTTTGAATCTTATATTTGTTCCTGTGCCTGTTGCTTCACCTATTACAGTAAGCTCATTGGCAGGTTTTCCCGTCTCATAACGCTGTATATACACCTTTCCGTTACGTTTTATCATAACCTCAAGCCATTCTGATAGAGCATTCACTACATGTATTCCTACGCCGTGTAGACCTCCTGATACCTTGTATACATTCTTATCAAACTTGCCTCCTGAATGAAGTATCGTCATTACAACCTCTACAGCAGGCTTTCCATATTTTTCATGTATATCTACCGGTATCCCTCTACCATTATCTGAAATAGATATAGAACCATCTGTGTGTATAATGATCTCAATATTGGTGCAATATCCAGCCATGGCCTCATCTATGCAATTATCTACAACCTCATTTATAAGATGATGAAGCCCTCTCTCATCTGTACTGCCGATATACATACTGGGTCTCTTTCTAACTGGCTCAAGACCCTCCAGCACCTTTATATCCTTCGCGGTATAGCTACTATTTTTGTCAAACTCAGATTTTATTTCCATATCACTGTAACTGTATGCTGTCATGATATTTGTATATATTGTTTTGTGATAATGCTGAATGCAAATTAGATGTAAAAATCTGTTAGAAAATCTCAAATATTCCTGATAACTCTTTCACTCATGCAGTTTTTGAAAAATGATCTTGAAAAGCAACACTACAGTATTGTAGGTAATCATGGTGCTGTCAAATTGTGTCACTGGATGAGGCAGAGCCTTTACTACAGTCGTGTATGCTATAAGGAACAGTTTTATGGCATAAAAAGTCATCAATGCATACAGATGACACCTGTATTTGATAGATGCTCTCTTTCCTGTGTTTTTTGCTGGAGACATAAAGGTTTTGACGAAACCATTCCTTTATCCAGAGAGGATGCGGACAATCCCGTTCAATTATTAAACGGCATAATTGAGGCTCAGAGAAGGTTAGTATCCGGATTCAAAGGAGATGACAGATGTGATGAAAATAAATGGGAAGAGTCAAGAATGCCAATGCATATAGCCATCTCTTTAACAGGTGAGCCGACGCTTTATCCATATCTTTCAGATTTTATTTATGAAGCCAGGAAGAGAGGTATGACCACTTTTCTGGTTACTAATGGAACTACTCCTGACGTATTACGGAACCTGTCTACACTACCTACACAACTTTATGTATCCCTGACGTCGTATAATAAAAAGAGTTTTAATGATACATGCGTGCCTTCAAATAATGCAAGCTGGGATAAGATAAAAGAGACTATAGAAATTTTACCCTCACTTAACACAAGGAAAGTCATCAGACATACTCTTGTTAAAGGATGGAATATGAATGAAATAAAAGAATATGGAATTTTGGATAAAATAGCGTCTCCGGATTTTATAGAAACAAAGGGATATGCATGGGTTGGCAGGTCCAGAGAAACCCTGGCAAAAAGCAATATGCCATCCTTTGATGAGATAGGGGAATTCGCAACAAAATTAGCCGAAGAGACAGGATACACAATCGCTGATAAAAATAAAGATAGTAAAGTATTTCTTATGAGCAGTAGAGAAGATACAAAAATTCAGAACCCATAACGCCAGCTGAGCATTGCAATAATTACACCAAATATAACACCCATTGCCAAAACAATTCTCGGGTCTATGTGTATGGCAGACTCCTCTTCTGCATCAAAATACCTTATCAAGCCTGCTGCAGATTGAAATCCACCTTCACTTTTATCTTTCTTTGCCATGAACAGGTAATAGTAGGCAATGGTATATATAGTTTAAGATTATTGTAGACTTTCCCCACCTTTAAAAGTAAGCCAGTCTGGTTCTTCTAACTTCATAAGTTTTGTCAGAGGAGGCATAAGTGAATCCTCTGCCGAATCATCAATTTTTTTAA
This sequence comes from Thermoplasmatota archaeon, assembly GCA_023379385.1. Lineage (GTDB taxonomy): Archaea > Thermoplasmatota > Thermoplasmata > Lutacidiplasmatales > JAMCUS01 > JAMCUS01. Next base: position 34,834 of record JAMCUS010000029.1, on the reverse strand, counting down.
CTGAAAAGCCTTCAGAAAGTATTTCGGTGATGTTTTTGCCAGGATTCCATGTCTGTAACCTATCTTTTACGAGATCCATAGCTGTATTGAACTCCCTGCGGACGTAGACCCACCAGTAGCCATCCATTATAAATGGGTATGATAAGGATCTTTTACTATTGAGCCACTTATTGAGAAACTCATTGCTGTTATCATTCCAGGCCGGAGGGCCATTTCTTAATTCCAAAGCAGGCAAAGATAAGCTGTAAAGCTCTATGAGTATTACAATTCTACTATTTACCAGATCGTATACACCATTCACCACCTTGAATCCATATCGTTCCAGAGAGTCTATAACTACCTTGACAAATCGTTTTAACTGTGGATAGAGAATATCATCTACCACCTCTGGAGCCTTTGTTTCTATAACTAGAATTTCAGTACCCCGTTCCTTCAGTTTATGAATAAGCTCTTCTTTTGACGCAATTTTAACCTCTTTTTTGAACAGGAATTGCTCTGATGGATTGTCATTGAAACGTCTTGCCAATGTGATAAATTTTGATAAGCAATCAATGGATAACGCTGCTGCAACATTTCTGCTACTATCAACTGGATCAATATAGATCATAGGTTCTGTGAATCCATTGTAATGCCCATCACCCGTTAGACTTAACTTAACAGGGGGCTTCCACTTTGCAACATGTTTAATCAGATTTTCAAATGTGTTGTAATATATAATAAGAAGCTCAGTTAGATATCCAGATAATCCAGATATCTTTGCTTCAGCTCCATATATATCATGTGCGTACAGAAACTGTTTTAAAATAACCGTATCAATTCGCATTCTTTCATTCATTTTATTGAGCACAAATGCATTATGGAACGGCGTTCTATCCACTGCACTCATTTTCATTATTGACGGATCCATAATTTTATATGCAGGAACAATATCCACTTCAAAATTTTTGTAAAATCCATGAATGTAGGGGTGCTGGGCATACCTGGTTTCTCCATTTATCGCAATTTTACCTATTTTAAGTCCTTCCTCTTTAATGTTTTCTAAATTTACAGTATCTTTAAAGAGAAGGAAAATATCTATATCAGGTGTTTTGGTCTTTATATAGGTACCTCTTGCTATAGACCCTACTATGGCTATCTCAACAACATCTATATGTTCTTTACTAACAATACCAGAAATTTTTTCTTTGAGCTCTTCTGCAACTTTTCTGGAGGCATTGCATTCGTCTCCGTTCGGAACATAAAGTTTTATCAACTTTTTCTTCTCTTCAGCCCACATATTGTAACTCATTATGATCTTTTACAATATAAAATATTGTAAATATTATGTATGCATGTTAATTTAACCAAGATTGCCTATTCTTTAGTAGCATTCTCAATAGTCAGGCCACGTACACCTGTTTTAAGAGTGAATGCATTGAATCCATGCTCCTTCATGAGATCCAATACCTTATTTGCTTTGAAATCATTTTCTACTAACCCTATAACAGAACCGCCACCACCAGCGCCAGTAATTTTGGTTCCAAAACAGTATGTTTTTAAATATTTTATAATCCTGTCTGTTACAGTGTGTTTTACATCTAATGCTTCCAGCTCTTTTTCATTTTCTGTCATTAGGGTTCCTAACTTAACCAAATCTTTATGGTTTATAGCTCCAACCATATCGCCAACAATATTATCAATTCTGATGATATGATCCATGCCGTCAATGGTTTCAAGTACAACCTTCTCAACATTTCTAACCATTACCTCTGTATTTTTGGGAATGCCACTATCAACAATAATTATTTTCCATTCAGGCATATCCAAATTATAAAATTTCCAGTATTTATCATTTTTATCAATTTTCCATAAAAAATCAGCTGGTTTGCCATCATTTACTATAACTGCCTTTCCGTGTGTGCATATAGTCGTATCTAAAGGACTAGCTCTTCCTTTCTGATATTCAGACTCTATTCTAAAAGCTTCTGCAGCAATTTTATCAGCTGATGATGCACTATTAACTTTTAAATGATATTTTATTGCTGACGCCGCAACAGACATAGCCGCAGATGATCCCAGCCCTGCTGAAGACGGTATATCTGTGACCACATCTATTTTAAGGGGATACAGATAATGTTCCATGTAGGATAGTAACCCGTTCCTGTTGTCGGGATACACATCCTCTGTATCTCTTACATATATCGTTAATCTTCTATCTATAGCAATTGCGATGGCTCTATAGCCATATACAACTGCATGCTCACCACCCAGAATGATTTTTCCAGGTGCGGATGAAACTAGCATATATCAATAGTGTGATACTTCTTCTATAAGTTCTACATTGGAAATAAGCATTCTTCTACAGCAGTATCTATTAATATGCATTGAATCCAGAACGTCTGAGGGTTTTTCACCCTTCCTTACCCTTTCGTCATATTCTTCATAATACGAGGAGATCACCTTTCCACATGTAAAACATCTAACTGGTATAATCATAAATAGATCACCTGTACGACTTTTGTCTTTTACTTCTTGCTCCTCTACCGTTTGGAAGTTTGGGAAGTTTTCTTCGCGTATCATTCACAAGAAGATATCTGTTATACCCTTTGATTATATCCTGTATGGATGGATCATCCAGATATGCAATTAAACCCCTGGATATGGCGGTTCTTATAGCAGATGCCTGACCGCTTACCCCACCACCCTTAACATTTACGTGAATATCCATCTCATTTCGTTTACTTCCTATAAGCAGAAGTGGCTCCATAATCTTCTCCCTGCTTAGCAATGGTGTATATATTTCAAGTGGTATATTATTTATGTATACTTTTCCATTTCCTTTCTTGATCGTGACATGGGCAGTTGCACATTTTCTTTTACCGCTTTCATTAACTATATTCATTGTTGTTTCACCTCACCTTGATAACCAAGCAACTTTGAAACTTCACCAAGATTCATATAATTTAATGGAAATCTCCACTGGTCAGTAGGTTTCACATAGCTGTTCTTTACATCAACACCTTTTGGTACGCCAATATAAACAGTGAGATTACCATATGCAGTCTTTCCGCTGGATTTTCTTGCATAAGGAAGCATGCCTCTGACAACTCTTCTCATAATTCTATCTGGTGTTCTTGGAAAGTATGGACCTTTTCTTAAACCACCAGTTTTAACTTTTTTATCAAATTCATTTATTATGACCTCTCTTTTTCCACTAACTATAACTTTTTCTGCATTAACAATGACGACCTTTTCTCCTTCTAATAATTTTTTAGCAGCTATAGCAGCAATTCTACCCATAATCTTCTCATTACCATCTATTAGAATCATGTTCATCAACCCAATATTCTTACATTTTTACCTTTAGGATTCTCAGCTACAAGATCTCTAAAGCTATATGCTTTTCCACCTGCTTTTTCAATTTTAATTTTAGCAGAACTCGAAAATTTGTATGCGGCAATTTTGAATGGATAGGATATAACCCCTGTTCCTAATACCTTCCCAGGAACGGCAATATATTCGCCTTCCTTACCGTGCATATTTATCTTTTTTAGATTTATCTCTGCTCTATTATTACATGATTTTGTCAATCGTTCAGATAGATCCACCCATATATTCACATTTTCAACTGTAGAAACATGTTTAAGATAGTTAATAGTTTCTGCTAACTCCATATCCGTTACTTTTCTTTTCATAATATATCAACTGCTCCTCTGTTAATCATTCATCAGTGACCTTTTCTCCTCAGCTAAAGCATCGGAGCTTCCTGCTTCATCGTTTTAACCTGCATATCCTCTTTTGGATGTGCAGTGGCTGATTCATCCACAGGCTTTTTTATAGAGTTCCACACAGTCCACGCGTACGTCTCTCTTGTATTCGAAAGCAGCCTCTTTACGACTGCTCTGGAATGTGGGCATAATTGACCTGTCCCATCCGAAACAATGAATTACACGTATTTACTGGCATTTCAAGCTTTGTAAATACAGCTGTTCGCGAGTTTGCCCGATGACGCTTCTCATATACTCTTTTACTGAATTATGCAAATCATGCATATAGAATGTATTTATATAAACGTTACGATGGGGGAAGTATGTGCAACTCCACCTTAAAAGTTGGAGTTTTACTGCATTCTTTATAATCTTTGTTGAGAGTTTGAGGGAAGCAGTAAAATTCCAATGCTTTGGCATGGATATACACGAACTTCCCTCAACAAAAAGTGCTGTTATCAAGAATAACCTTTCATTAAATAATGTTTGTAACCATTAAATTAAAACTTCCCTACGATAAGGTACTTCTGGAAACGGGTGAGAAATTCAAAGAAGCGTGCCAGATGTTTCTAGATTATGGATTCCCTGTACATACAATCAATAAGAATAAGCTTAACAGAGCAACATGTAAAGATATTAGGAAGGCAATACCTACTCTGCCTTCTGCACTTGTCCGAACAGCCAGGGATACTGCATCTGAATCATTAAAACAGACCAAACTTGAAAGGGAAATACAGAAGAGATCCCTCACTATTAGATATGGTAGGAGAACGTTTAAGTTCTATCCCGATTCCCACACAGTATCGTTGACAATTGTCAGTGGCGGGCTGGTATTCCCCGTTGCACACACACCAGTAATTGAGAAATATAGAGGAGAATATGCCAATGGACAGGTATTCATTGATAAAATGCATGGGAAAATGTTTATAATGATACAGGTAGAATTGCCAGATAAGGAGGTTGAAAAAAGATAGACGAAAATGTAAAAGTGGTAGGAATAGATAGAGGAATAAAGAATGCAACAGTATTATCAAATAATAGGTTTTTTAATTCAAAACCATTGAGAAGTGTAAAAGGGGGATACCAGTACAATAAAAAGAAATTACAGCATGCAGGCACTCGGTACGCCCGTCGTAAATTGAGGGAATTGAGCGGAAGATAGAGACGGTTAGTGCAGAATACAAACCATGTGATTTCAAAGCAGATAGTAAATCATCCGTTTAACGTAGTTGCATTTGAAGACCTGGGATGGCAGAAATGAGGAAGAGGGGCAATGGAAGAAGATTTAGCCATAAACTTGGTTTATGGTCTCCACAACAGTTAGAGCAGTTTATTGAATACAAGGAGCAGGAAATGAACAAATAGGTTGTATATGTGAATCCCAAATACACAACACAGAAATGCTCAAAATGTGGATTCGTTGATAGGAACAATATTCCATTGCCTGAAGTGTGGATTCGAGCTTCATGCAGACCTCAATGCATCAAGAAACATTGAGGTACTCGGTAAATCTGAGTACTTCAGGCTGTTGTCAACCAGCCAATCGTTGCGGTTCAATGAAACCATGCCTACGGGTATGGTGGAGACCAGCAACAAGCTACAATCCTTCTAGGTGTAGTAGTTGACGAATTTATAATAGTTAATATTTAATAGATTGCACACATTAGTAAGAGAAATACATGGAGATGAATTGAAATGAGTGTAGATATTGGTATGAAAAAGGATGTTGTTAAGGATCATAAAAAGATCTATCAAAGTGTAAGAAAGGATGTTGTTAATAACGGTAGAGAGGTAGCCGTCGTAGCTGCAGGAATGACACAGTTTGGTAAGGCAAGAACAGATTCTACGCAGGAAGAACTTGTTATGGATGCGACAAGAATGGCGCTCTTTGAAAATGATCTAAATTATGATCCATACGACATAAAGAAAATGATTGACGGAACCGTCATAAGTTATTTTTCAGATCATTTCGAAAAGCAACTGCTCTTCGGTGCTATAATAAGAGATTATCTGGGTCTCAACCCACTGCAGAGTGTAAGGGCGGAAGGTGGTGGCGCTACAGGTGGTCTAGGTGTTAAAACAGGTTATGAAATGGTTAAATCAGGAGATGCAGATTTTGTCCTTGTTGCAGGATTTGAGAAAATGTCAGAGGTATCAACTACCAAGGGAAACGAGTTCATAGCCCTGGCATCGGATACAGATTTTGATTTTCAGGTAGGTGGTTTTTATACCGCATATTATGCAGCAATGGCAACAAGATACATACATGAATTTGGTATTACAGAGAAGCAACTTGCGAAAGTAGCTGTAAAAAACAGAAATAATGCACAATACAACTATTTTGCACAGACAAACAGTAAAAACCCATATTCTACAAAAAGCACTTCAGGATTCATAAATATAGATGACGTATATAAATCAAATATGATAGCTACACCTCTAAAAAGACTTGACTGCTGTTTAATGAGTGACGGAGCGGCTGTTGTTCTTCTTGCAGAAAAAAATCTAGCTAGAAAGCTTACAAAGGATCCTGTTATAATAAGTGGTATAGGGGGAGGAACGGATACTATGAGACCGGGTGACAGGCCCACAACAAAAGGCGGTTTAATAAAGGAGAATCTTCTCCTTCCACATGAAAAACCGGAGTGGTATGAAAATATGAGCTATCCTGGACTACACTCGTTCAGGGCAGGAAGAGCTGCTACCAAGATGGCTTACAGGATGGCAGGTATAAAGAATCCACTTCATGACATAGATGTCGTTGAACTTCATGACGCATTTACTTCATCAGAACTTCAGACGTATGAAGATTTGGGACTTGCAAAATATGGAGATGGTGGAAAATTTATAGATACAGCCGAATTTGATGAAGAAAAAGGGGTATTTAAGGAAATAAATCCCAAGATGGGGGATCACACATATGTAAATCCATCAGGTGGTTTGATAGGTTGTATGCATGCTGTTGGTGCAACAGGTATAATGCAGGTGGGAAATATATTCTGGCAATTACAGAAAAAAATGGAAAAATTCAATGATAACGATAAATTGCAGGTGAAAAATGCCAAAAAAGGTTTAGCACATAGCCATGCAGGTACAGGATCCGATGTAACAGTTATTGTAATGAGTAAGGACGGTGAATAAATATGGTAGTAGGTGAAAAATATAGATCTAAAAACAGGGAACAGATAATAGTTGAACAGCCATATCACATACAGTATAGGCATAGTTTTGGTGAGGTATCAAAATTCTTTAAGGGATTGCACGAAAAAAAACTTTATGGAACAATATGCAGAGGAAAAGAGCATCATATGTCTGGTGAAGATAATCTATTTGTTCCGCCTAGAGCTGATTGCCCGGAATGCATGGTACCTCTTGAGGAATGGATTGAGTTACAAAATGAAGATATCAGAGTATACACATTCACAACTATGTATTTTTCAGGTGAAAATTTTCTGGATAAATTACCATTAACGCTTATAAACGTAGAATTCCCAAGGTACAACAACAACTATTCAAAACTTATATCAATCCTTATCACCAATGAAAAAGATGAAATAAACATTGACAAAAAGGATCTGAAAATAGGTATGAAAATTAAACCAAAATTTAAAGAAATGCCCTTAGAAAAGATCGACGCCTCCGCGTTGTATTTCGTACCTGCAGGGATTTTGTAAACACAACCCATTTTTATATTAATTTTTTATAAACATTTTCAAATATCATTGCACTATAATAATGACGTATCCAGGTTAGGTTTGATTACCTTCGCGAGATAATCGTATTTAACCTTTTTTGTATGTGTAGATCGGCCTACGGGTCCTTAATATTCGCTATGTTATTTCTACGCAACCCCGTAGTCATTAGGTTTCACAGCTGAACCTATCCGTAAAAAGATCCCTGACGGATTAACAAAACACCTGATTTAATGCTATTTGTGAATTACTTTGGATGTTGGTTAATTAGCTGATTTATACCTTTTTTTATATAGACTTCGTGGTTATTTTCAATACCATATAAAAGAGGGTATATACCAATTACAGATTCATAAAAACGGATACGTTCCATAAAAGTAGAGTCAATTTTACCGGTATATTTTTCATAAACAATATTAAATATTTTATTTCCAAGATAGGACCTGACACCCGCTAAGTCTATGGCCGGATCACCTACTTCACAATCCTCCCAATCAATTATTCCCGTAATATGTAAACAATTCTGATTAAAGAGAATATTTCCAGGACCGATATCTCCATGAATCAGAACGGGTGTAAAATCAGATAAATCAAGTGATAAAAATTTATCAAAAAGATTTTGAAGATACACTACTGTTGCATTGTTCAATAAAGGAAATCCATATTTTTTCAATTTAATAAATATCATTTTATATCTGTTTTTCAGATTTATTGCTCCAACCCGGTTTAATTTAATATTATCAACAATAGATAAAGGAATTGTGTGGAGTACATTAAGGAAAGAGGATAGATACGCACCTATTTTAAAATAATTTATATTGTTCATATAACAGGGGTCAGGTATAATTCCTGGAATTTGAGAATAGATCATAAACATTGTATCTATCCCATTTTTTTTTACCATTCTGATTTCAGGTTCTGGAATAGTTATAGGAAGTAATCCTTTTAGTGCACGCAAAAGATCAACTTCAATCTTTATTTTTTCATTATAATTAGTAAATTTTGGAATCCTTACGATAAGGGAGTCATCTATGGAGTAAACCATGTAAGACCACCCCTTGGCAATGGGCACGACTTTACCATTGCCTCTCTTTGTATTCAAAAATTCTTCTATAACAATATCAATGTAATGTTGTGGAAAGGTGGAATGTCCTTTGTATTGTCTCATATTGCAGATATTTACGGTAACATTAATATATTTTTGTATGTAGGCCAGTGTATGTACAGAATAACGTATCAACGAAAACGCAAGCTAAAAAATAAATATCATTTATGCCATAGCTTAGGCATATGAGAAAACCTGCTGTTAGTGGTAGTTTTTATCCCTCCGACAGAAAAGTTCTTCTTAGTTTGATTGAAAGATCTTTCACGCATAAATTTGGACCAGGGAGTTTACCTGCCTCTCCGGATAATATCAAATCTGACAGGCTGAAAGCCATAGTTGTTCCTCATGCTGGCTACATATATTCAGGCCCTGTAGCTGCACACTCATATTTACGGCTTGCAAGGAATGGAATGCCAGACTCTATAATAATACTTGGGGTGAATCATTACGGCATAGGATCACCTGTTGCTATTACCCTCAATGATTTTGAAACACCGTTGGGCATAGCAAAAGTAGACGCAAAACTTGGTATGGAGCTTATTAACGGACCCATTGTAAATGATGATCTGAGTCATTTGCGTGAACACTCCATTGAAGTCCAGATACCATTCTTACAGTATATATTTGGAGATAATCTTAAATTTGTTCCAATACTTATTCAATATACGGATGTTTATAGTACGGGGCGTATATCAAAATATATAAAAAATGTTATTAAAAATAGGAATATTGTCGTAATAGCATCAACAGATTTTTCTCATTACGTTCCAAGAGAGGTAGCATACAGAAATGATAAAAAAGCGATAGATATGATAGAAAAACTGGACCCTGATGGTCTGGAAGATGTTGTTAAAAAATACGATATAAGTATGTGTGGTATAGGTCCTGTGCTTACAATGCTTTTCTCTGTAGACGCCAAAAAGGCTACACTCCTTAAATACGCTACTTCGGGGGATATGGAACCAATGCATGACGTAGTTGGTTACGCGTCCATGGAGATTGTTTAATGCCAGTAAATACCCGCCGGTAAATTCATTTGCGGCGTACCATCTTAAAAAAGAATTTCTAAATTAGTTTTTATAATTTTCAGTTCATATTTAAAAGTATGTTTGCTTGTTTTGGGTGGATACAGATTACCAGACATACCTCTTTTTATAACCTCTTTTTTACTTACGCTATCTTTGGCATCTGGCCATTTATCAACCATCACTTCGTCAGATGCATAATTTACATAATAAGCAGGAATGTATTTTGCGCCAAGGCGTTTCAGTGCTTCTACTCTATGATGTCCATTAAGTATAACCATAGTATCTATATCAACTACAATGGGTTCTCTTACGTTCCCTTCATTTTTTATAATCTTTACAAGATTCCGTACATCTTCTTCAACAAACTGTTCATGCGCCTTAAGGAGATTGATCTCTACAAGCGTATATACAGGATATCTTATCATGGATGGATATTGTTTTTAAATTATATTATTTTATCTAATGCACCTGTTAAACGATGTGAACTACTCCATGCTAAAGCATAGGAGCTTCCTGCTTCATCGTTCCAGCTTGCATATCTTTACGATATGTAGAAGCCAGAGCATCTACAGGCATTTTTACAGAGTTCCACGCTAGCCGCATGTACCTCTCTCTAATGTTCAGAGCAGCGTTAAGATCCCTATCCATTTCCAATCCACAGTTATTACAACTGTGGATTCTTACGGATAAGTCCTTCTTTACAACTGCTCCGCAACGTGAGCATAACTGACTTGTACCTCTTGGATTTACAAACTCTATGTATTTACCAGCATTTTCGGCTTTGTATATACACATGTCTATCAGTTTGCTCCAGGAGGAGTCTGATATACTCTTTGCAAGATTGTGATTCTGAACCATTCCCTGAATATTTAAATCCTCAAAGACTATTATATTTCCACTCTCTACTATTTCATTAGATGCTTTATGCAGGCTATCTTTTCGTGCATTCGCTAACTTGCGTTGTTTTTTAGAGAGTTTCTTTCTTATCTTGGCTCTGTTATAAGAGAGTTTTTTTGATTTGGATAGTAGTTTCTGTAATGTTTTAATACCTTTTTCATACTTCGCTATTAGCTTTGGATTATCTATTTCTACACTGTTAGATTGGACGGCTAATTTATTTATGCCTACATCAACACCGATAATATCCTCTTCTTTAATCTGTTCTATCGGCTTCTTAACTGTATCGGGAAATTCCACAGTAAAGGAAGCGAACCAATCGCCTACCTTATCTTTTTTGATGGTGCATGTCTTAATTTCTCCGTCTATTATATCTCTGCTGATAATGGTTTTAATATCACCTATTTTGCTTAACTGTAGAATGCCTTTTTTGGAAGAGTTAGTTTTACTTTTATGTATTAATTTGAAGCCGCTCTGTGGATAGGTAATAGAATTATAGCGTTCTTTGGATTTATAACGGGGGAAGCCCGCTTTCTTACCTTTTCTATTTTTATTTTTAACTCTATTAAAGAAGTTTTTATGAGCCTTATCCAATCGTTTAAGGACGTCCTGTAGAGCTTGAGAGTGAATATCGTTAAATTCGGGGTTTTCCGATTTAACAGTGGGTAATTCATTTGCCTGTGATTTATAGTTAAGAGATGTATGAGATAATCTATAAGCTTCTTTACGTTCTGTAAGGGCATTGTTATATAATTGCCTGCATAGTTCCAACTGATAGTTTAGAATTTTAGTAGTCTTCTTATTTGGATACAGTCTGTATTGATATGTACGTATCATAGATAGACATATATATATATGCGTTTCATATATATATATGCGTTTCATATATATATGCGTTTCATATATATATGCGTTTCATATATATATGCGTTTCATATATATATATGCGTTTCATATATATATATGCGTTTCATATATATATGCGTTTCATATATATATGCGTTTCATATATATATGCGTTTCATATATATATATAGTTATAGTTATGTTAAGTAAGATGGGGGAAGTCCATATATCTCCACGCTAAAGCGTCGGAGTATTATAGCTTCCCCCAACCCCTAACAATCTATAAAATAATAAAGCTGGTCTATAAAATAAAGCAGATCATTAACGATATTTGGATATATCCATGAAAGTTTAAGTACAGATGACGTGATAACATTTAAGGGTGAATATTATCATGACAGGCAATACCCATAACACAAAATTTCCTGAAAAAGGATGTTCTATAGAATATATAAAAAAACATATGAAAATTGCATATAAAATGGACATACATTTTAAAGATGGAAAAGTTTTCAATTCAATGTGTACTGCGCCACTTCCTCAATCTGTAGATGCATATAAAATGTTTATAGAATCCAATTTAGGAAATCCCAATCTATACCCTGGTACAAAGAAAATGGAGAATATAATCATTAAAGAAATATCAGATCTTCTTCATTTGAAAAATGGTTACGGTACGGTGGTAGGTGGCGGAACGGAAGCAAATATAACCGCTTTATGGGTGGCCAGAAATTATACAGGAAAAAAAGAGATTATTCTCACCAAAAGTGCCCATTTTTCCATTATTAAAGCTATAGATCTGTTGGGCATGAAACCTGTATTTGTCAAACTTGATAATAAATATCAAATGGATATTACCGATCTTAGAAATAAAATTTCAAAAGAGGTTGCTGCGATTGTTGCTGTAGCTGGAACAACAGAACTGGGTGTTATAGATCCCATTGAGGACATATCAGAGGTTATTAAGGGCAACACTATGATCCACGTTGATGCCGCTTTCGGAGGTTTTGTTATTCCATTTCTTGATCACCTGAAAAATAAAAAATTTGATTTCATGATTGATTCTGTGTCCTCCATGACTATAGACCCACATAAAATGGGAATGGCACCAATTCCATCAGGCATTCTACTTATCAGAAACAAGAATATTGTAAACTCGATACGAAAATATTCGCCATACCTTACCAGCAAATACAGTAAATCGCTCACAGGTACCAAGGCATCTGGTTCGATTGCAGCCATATACACAGCCATAAACATGTTAGGAAAAGAGGGATACAGAAAAATAGCAACCAGTTGCTGGGAGAATACGCTTTACCTATCCAGAAATCTTCAAAAAAATGGATTTAATACCGTTATAAAACCAGTAATGAACATACTTAACATATCTGTAAAAGACCCTAAAAAATGGCAAAAATATATGCTTCAACATGGATACTACGTCTCTAGGTCTATCAATCCATCTGCTATGAGATTTGTTATTATGCCACATATAAAGAAAGAGCATATTGATAATATTGTTAATACAATGATAAACAGTCCATTTGCAGAATAATATAATATAAAAATAAAAGGTTTTTGTTGTATTCACATCTTATTTACAGGCGGTTTCTGTTCTTCGGGTTTGGTGCTGGGAATATTTGGATTTGTAGCAGCGACGGGTGGTGCAGGTGGCACAGGCGGTTGTTCAGATTTGCCCAAATTACTATTTATTTGTGGTGCTGACTGAAGATTTTGTTGATAAACCGGAGGCATTACCTTCTTCTTCCTTTTAGTAAATAAAGATCCAATAGCAATACCGGCTACAATTCCAATTATAATGCCTATAATAATACCAATTAAAGTTATCCCGTTTGACGTTTCAAATACACTCAGAGATGATGTAGATTGTGACCCATAATATATCGTAACATTCGTGGTTTCATTGTAGCCCACGTAGACCCTGCTACTGTATACAACGACGTTTCCAGAGGTGGCATTTAACCAGTGGTACCCTTCGCTAACATGTATCTGAAGGCTGCTACCTGTATAATTGACGATACCATTATCCAGATAAATGGTAATTGACGAAGAACTTTTTATGGTTACACCCACATAGCCATATGCAATGCTCATGTCTATATTATTTACTACGTTTTTGCCGTTAACTGTAACCGTTATCATTTTGTTTATCATACCTGCCGCAGTTGCAGTTAATACATATGTACCATTTGGGAGATTTATTAAATAGTGACCAGTGCTGGTAGTAGTAACCGTTTGATTACCAGCAACTATTTCTGCATTTGTAACTGGAGTTGATACTCCATTGTTACTGTAGGTAACAGTACCGGATGCCGTATAAGTGAAAGGTGTCAGCGATATTATAACTGTTTTATTAGAACTTCCATTTATTGTTACCGTTGTTGTGTAACTTTTCATTCCTGGATAGATAGCCATTAGTGAATAAGTCCCATTATATACATTGAAAGAAAATGTACCCGTAGAACCTGTCGATATGACACCACTATTGAGAGACACCATAGCATTGTCCATGCCGGTACCCAGATACTCTACCACACCACTTATTGAAAAGGATTTTCCGTTGAGATAAACAATAACTGAGGAGCTATGTACACCATTAACAATTACATAAATGGTATAGTTGCCGCCATACGTTACAGATATATTAAGATCAGGAGTATTTCCTCCAATTTTTTGATTATTCATAAACCATTCATAATTATAAGGTCTAGTTCCACCTACCACATTTGCTGAAAGATATATGTTTGGTAGCTCTGTATTCACACCATATGATATGGTTACCTTCAATGGGGTAAATGATTTGTTGTGACTGATATTTGCCAGTGCCTCCACAAATTCAGCACCATTTGGAGTGCCCAACCCTGTTACTGGATCCCATCCAGGACCTGCAGTATATCCATGACCTCCAACAATATTATTCCCTATCTTTATGTCGTGAAAACTCGCATTATATAACACTGGATTTTTGGCAATTCTGTAAAGATATGGTGCTGCAAACCCCAGTTTACCGGTTCCGTTATACTGGTAGGCGAGATCTATTATTCCGGATATGAGAGGCGTAGCCAGACTTGTTCCTGCGTCGGGGTACCATGTGGTACCCTGATACTCTGCCACGAATGTTATACCATCTGCAGATATATCAGGGATACCCCTGTGAGTCTCTGTAGACGGAAATCCATAAACTCCCTTCTGCCATGACGGTACTGTAAAAATATTGCTGAACCCACCACCAGACCCTTCACTGTTTTGTCCTTGATATACATAGCTATTGCCTGTTCCGTTCCACGCATATTCCGCAAGCCATGAACTGGAATTTGATATTTTTATAGAGGTCCCACCTACTGCCAGTCCATAAGGTTCATCCGATGGAAAATTTACAGTCATGTTGGCCATTCCAAAACCACCAGTACTGTTGGTCCAGTACGCCTGGGAGCCTGTATCACCAGATGCTGTATCAATAGTAATACCTGCAGCTGCACCCATCTGCCAAGTAACATTACCATATGCCATGGTACCCATACCAAGAGAAGCAAATTCTGAAGCTGTTGCATTTTCACCCCACGCCCAGCTGTTTGATATTACATTGACCTTGCTCTGATTGACAAAATAGGCATCTCCGTTGATTGTAAGAGTTGCAGCCAAATACACCTCTATCTTTGCATCGGGAGCCATTGAATGTGCCCATTCTATATCCATTAGTGTTTCCCCAGCCCATCCATATTGCCCAGAGAATGGATTCTTTACACCACCACCTGCAAATGTTATATTTGGATTTGGAAGACCCATTGCTGCATCAAAAGTATGAAGATTGCTTAAAATCATACTGGTGTTCTCAGATGGATCGTTCATATCTACAATACCTATCGTTGTATTCTGCCCTTTTATATTGCTTGCGTAGAGTGGCCCAAGATTGTATGCGCTTTCCAGCTGCTTTGAAGATATCATCGGATATATGAAGCCCATTGCCTTGCCATATATCCCATTGCTACTGCTAACATTGATATGCATATAATACTCATTGATTGCCATCGATGTGTATGGAGGATAATAATTATTATAATAGTAGTTAGGCCATGTGGTTGTCAGGAAGTTATAATTGAAGTTAATTATAGAACTGTTTGACGTCAAATTAAATGAAATGTTACTACCCAATCCAGACCCTACAATGCGTATATGAACATGATATGGAGGTTTAGGAATAAATCCAGAACCACTTATCATCAGAGTATAGGTTATCGTTAAATTGGTTGGTGGTGTAAAGAGACTATAATTTCCCTGTTGCTGATATAGATATGATCCGAAAATCATAACGTTTAAACCCTGAGTGTATGATGTTGTACTGCTTAATCTGAACTGTGGAGGTATTGCAAGATGCGGTTTGACGTTCATAGGAACAAAAGGAGATTTACCGCCAGTTATAATTAAACCGGATACAAATTGAGATATCTCTACGGGAATCTCTGGATTTTTATTAAAGGTAGAGTACCCATTTACCTTCACAGGCGTTGCATGGAACGTATCGTATATCATACTGGGGCTGCCTGAAAACTCAATTGCAAACGGTGATGGAGAGTTTGCAATTACAAATCCTTTTGTAGTCAACCAGTTTTCAATAAACCTTTTTGTAGACTGGGATGGCCCGAACATTGTGTAAAATTCAGATGAATTTATAAAATGATGATAAAGTGGATTTCCAGGTGTATATAGATCATGCAGGAACCCTTTATAATTTCCATGTTCAGCCAAAACAAGTTCCATATTGATCATATTATTAGATGTTATTGCTTTACCGCTAGTAAAATTTGTATATTTGCTGTAAATATGTGTATTGGCAGAAATAGACGCCCCATTAACGTTACCAATTATAACAAAACTCGCCAAAAACATTAGCAAAAAAACCAATATTGCTTTAAATTTCATTTCCCTCACCTTAAAGATTCCATTGATGCAATATTGTTTCATCTATTTAATATTTATTCTTTTTTTTTAATACTTTTATATAGAAAGAGTGTTGAGCCATCTAAGACACTGTGATTTAATTAAATGGTTGTTTATGTCTGGTTTTGATAAACAAATTTTTGTGTAAATGCTCACGTTATTTATTCATATGCCATAGCGGCATTTATTGCCAATTTGCATTCACATACACCCAATTACTAGATGTATTGAATTCTGCAGGATACCACCCCATGTAGTAATTGATTGTTATGTTAAGGAAGGAGAGAGTTAACGGTATGTCGTAGTAATTATTAATAAACCAGTAAGGTGAAACTACAGTTTTATTTTTCCATATAATGGATTTGGTCCATGACCAGTACGTGTAATTTCCAACAAGGAATGCCGTATTGATTGTAATATATGGTAAGATAGATTTTGATGGCACACCATTACCAAAATATGGGCTGTACGATGACACTGGAAGTGCTATGCTGTTATTATTAAGTTTACCATATGTATAGATATAGTGCGATCCTGTCGCGTTGAATATGCCCTCATATTCGAGCACTGTTGTAGTGTAACCGGTTACCGGGTTAGTATAAGTTATATTTACCCAGTCTTTATGTTTGAATATATATGTATTATTTTCTATGTTTTGGTAGCCGACGTATTGAATAGGTGTAGCCATATCATTAATTTTCAAATAAAAGGTTGTATAGAAAATAACATTTATATAGATATTATTGCTTGGGTTGTAGAACTTTGGTGACGTAAACGGATACAGGGTAACTGTTTTTGACGTGGGTACAGTTAAAGAGAACTTTGTATTATTGCTTTCTGGGACTGGGGAGCTCCAGTTGAATGTATATGTACCAGGGGTAAGATAGATATAAAATGAACTGCCTTTATTGGAAAATACCTGTAAGGTAACGCGTGTATGTGCATATCCACTTCCTACATTGGAATCGTAGTAAAAGGTAGAACTGCTATCGGATGTTATCGTTAAATTAACAGATCTCAAAGCAGGTTCCAAGTATATACGTTCCATGCCTAAACTTTCACTATATCCGGTAGCATTACCAAAATGGTCTACGTATGATAAATTAAATTTGGCGCCTGACAATAGATTGCTCCAACTAGATAGATCCACTCCTGCAGTTTTTAATTCATTGATCCACGTCTGTAATCCATGGCCAGACTGTGAATCAATAATTTTGCCATCCGGTGCATATATGGATAAATGAACGTTTAATGCATTCGCAATGGTGCTATTCATATTCATGAGTAAATTTTCTACATCACTTGTATTTTGCATTAAAAAGGGTGCGTTACCATACATATTAAGATTAGGATACATAATGGCGTCGTTAGGATTTGCTAATGTACGCTGAATGTAGTTATTTGCTATTGTATAGTTTTTAGATGTTTTGTTTGCAACAACGTAGATATTACCGGCATAGCTATGTGTATAATGATCAGTAGTGCATCCGAATAATCCACATGCCGTGACAGAGATTGTATGTTTAAACCCTCTTGCAACCTTTCCAGTACCTACACCACCTCCAGACGTGCTATACCCTCTTGATACTAAATCCAAGGCAGATTCCCAGAAATTCATTACGCTCCACCTGGTAGATTTTTCTGTTATAGCATACCTGAAATATGCACTACTCTGGTCAGATTCCCATTTGGTGGCATTCCAGTAGGAATGAGAGAGGTGAGAATTAGTGGTAAACATTGCTATATTTGATAAGGCATACATCTCTCCAGCCGTACTTCCTGCAGCAGAAAATGTTTCACTAGGTTTCATTGAATTTATATTTGCAACTGTAGATAGTGTACTCTGCAAATTGTCTGACAAAGAGCTTTCCATTTTTACAATTTGGTGATTGTTCACGCTGGGTGAATAATCACTTGGACTTCCAAAAAGGAATGCCATAACCCCATTCCAATTAAAAATCAGATTATATATCATGGATAATAAACCTATTAGTAACACCAGAGGTGCTATGAGTGGCATAATAAAAATTGATGCAATCCCCCACCCAATTTTGCCTTCTTCAAAAAGCATTATTGGAACAATAACCGGTAAAATACCCGCTATTACATCAAAAAAGGCGGTTCTGGGACTGAAAAAATCTGTAAATAAATTTAGTAAAGTTTCAGCAACACTTCCATGATCTATTGTCAATTGCTGCTGAAACATCTCTATGGCGAGTGCAGTACCAATCATAACACCTTCTATATAGAGCATTATAGCCGTAATTATTAAACTGATTTCCTGCAATACAGGTATCTCATCTGCATATGTATTCATAGTTATAAGACCTGCATCTATTGTATCTATAATTGCAACTACCGTATCAACTACCTCCATTGCAAATGTGATGTCCACCAAAATTACCTGAACGGTATTTAAAATTAATAAAACATCTTTTACAGGATTACCCCAGTTATGATAATCACTCCATTGTTGTATAAGGGTTATGGTCTTTGTTACGGCACTGATGCCTTCCTCTACTACCTGTATTATCTGTAAAGGTAGGTATAAATATGTTTTAATAAAACTGTGTATAGTTTGCCATGTTGATGTGGATAATATGCTGTATACACCATTACCTCCTTTTATAAAGTAAAGAGCCGTTTTGTCAACTAACGTTACAACATTTCCTATCTGGAAGGTTAGCCTCAACACCTCAGGCATATTTCCATACTTCTGGAAAATTCCGTAGAGCGCTGATACTTTACCAAACCAGAACGACCCACTCTTGAATAGCTGCGAACCAAACTGACTTATCGATTCATCGGGTGCAAAGATCTCTTTAGCTGTAAAGAAGGCAGCTACCGCTGCCGCTCCTGCTAGTAGGGTTACTCCAACGCCGTATTTATTTACCATTTTCTTAATGAAGGTAATACCCTGCATTAAGTACACGGAATACTTGGTTATCTGTTTAAAATAGTTGCTCCAGCTTTCATTTTTAAGGAAAATGTACTTTACCGCAATAGCTGCTGCGAATCCAAGATATCCAAAATTACTGTTTAACCCCATTGCCTTAAAATCTTTCTTTAATGCTAAGAGGGCACTTAATGAATGGTTTATAGTGGATAAATATGATTCCCATGTATCATTAGCTCCGAATACAAATTTACCTGCTACTACTGCAGCTAATCCGGCAAATCCATTTATACCTGTTTCCTGCAATTTATCTTTTATAGATGCTATAAAACCCAGATTAGTTGATGCACTATCTAGGTATCCTGCCCATGTCTGGTTCGCTCCAACTATAAATTTACCAAGCACCAGTGCCGCAAATCCCCAGATATTATTAATGCCCAGAGTTTTAAAGCTGCTCATTATCGTATTGATATCACTTACCCCATGTGTGGATGCCCATTTGAAATATCCAGACCAATCAGAATTTGGAAGAAGTATAAATTTACCCAATATCACCGCTGCGAATCCCACAACATTATTGATGCCTAACTTCTGAAACTCATTATTTAAACTCAAAATGGCAGGCATCCAGAATCCAGATATATTATTAAGATAATTACTCCAGCTAGTATTTGATGCAAGTGTATATTTTGCTAGGATCACCAATCCAAATCCTACTACGTTGTTAATGCCTAAACTAGCAAATCCATTATTTAATTCAGTTATATCGTTAAGATAGGAGGTTACACTCGACATGTATTGACTCCAGCTCATGTTTTCTCCTATAAAGAACTTCCCGATCACTATTGCCCCTAACGCTTCCCACAAATTATCCATTTTTAGAGCTTTAAGGTCATTTAAACTCTGATTCAGGTTAGAAAGAATTCCCTCAAGATTGTTGAGATAGGAATTCCAACTCACATTCTGTTCATATACAAATTTATATAGTACTACTGCAGCTATTAAGGAGGTTGCTACAATTCCATTAAGCTGAAGCTTATAGGACACATTATTTATGTTAGATGAATACGGTACCAAATTATTTACATATTTGCTCCAACTGAGGTTTTCCGCTGCCATCTGTTTTACTATCAAAATACCAGTAAAGGTTGTCAGTTGATCCATTCCACCCATATTGTTCAGTTCATTTACTATTTTGCTTATCTCACCATTGTAAAAGTTAGCATTACCAGGCATAATAATTTCTAAGCTGTTACTTATTGGATTAAATTGATCGTATGCATAGTATACCAGCAACCATGCCTCCATTCCAATTATGGTATCAGGTACACCTATACTATTCAGGTCTTTTGTTACATTAATGGACAATCCTTTCCATATCTGTACGTTATGCGTTATACTGAACTCAATTTGTGATAGATTTTCTGTAGGATAGTTGATTATCCATATAAAGGTAAAAGCCATGGTTGATGGCAAAGAGTCATACAAATTTATAAGGGTTGATGATGCAGAGGTTATGTAATTATACATTTTCTGGTACATTGATACATATGCTGGAACAACATTCATCATATTCATAAAAGCAACTATAAACCCAGATGGTGCTGCAAATCCTTCCATAAATGAAAATGGCATATCCATTCCTGCCGCAGTTGGATAATACGTAGCTATATTCTCCATTGTGTAGTTAAGCTGTTGCAACGTAGCTTTAACTCCGTACTGTTCATTCACAGTTATCAATGTACTCACTATCTGCTTCCACATTTCTAAAGACGATACGATACCCTCAATCAGCGAATATCCTTCAAAATTATTTTCAAATGATAGAGATAACTGATTTGCCGATATATAGCTTATAAACCCGGTTGCCCATGTTAAATACGCATTAAAGGCACTATCAACTTGCTGACTGGTGGTTGAATTGTTAAATTGGAAATTTGATGAATTTGATGGATATGGATAACCAACCAATGATGCAAATAATTGAGATAATTTTGGTATCCATAACTGATGAGGGGTATCCTTGAGATACGTCATCTCTATTGTATCCAATTCCTGTGTATTAATTTCAGATGTCGTATTGATTCTCACATTGTATCTAGAACTGCTTTCTACGTTTACTGTTACATTACCATATTCCATCATACCGTTCGGATATTTTATAGTAACTGCTACCTGATTATCTCCCACACCAACATTATTTAATGTAATTGCATTAAATGGGGAAAACAACCCCATAGACATACCATTGAGGTTTACACTTATAAGCGTACCAGGGGTGAAGGCATATGCATTATAACCACTTTGATTATAAACAGATATATTTATTATGCTAGATGGATCAAGTATAGCTGCAAATTGCGTAACAAACCAGTAAGGATTATGCATACTTGGTGGGCTAATGGTTGATGTTGAAGATACGAAATTGTATACACGTGTCATCGTATTTACATTATATAATGTGGTATAGGTGGATGGATTATTGGTATATGCCTCCTTAGCCATAATAGAAAAATTAAAATTATTTATATTAATGTCGTATACATTTGCACCTTGTATAAATCCATTCCAATATCCTGGTTTCAAAGTAAAAGGGGGGGAATACTGGTATCTATCTATAGAGATAGTTACACTATTATTTATAGTGGTGGTTACTGCGTAGCTTCTTATCATATTTGCAATACTATCCCATGAACCATCAAATACAAATGATGTTCCGTAGTTTCCAAGATCAAGGTATATAGTGGGATTCAACGAATAATATGAATTAATAACATAAGATGTTCCATACATTTCGTTATATAACGCAACAGGATTCATGTGTAGAAGCTCGTTTTGTGGCATGTTGCTTAACAGTGCATTCATTTTTGAATCAGAGGTGATCCTGTACACCATCGCTTCTACCAAATATAACGCAAATTGCAGAGCATTATTTACTTTTGATGCAGTAAGGATTACACCATTTTCTGCCTCTGCCTGCAATATTAAATGAACGATTTTCATCCCTATACCTACAGATGAAAAATCATATTTAACAAGGTTTGATGAAGACATTAAAAATGATATTGTACTGGGCACTACTTCATTGATAGATACGGCTGCTTCCAATTTAGCACCAGTTTGCGGATTAACAATGTCTATGGGCACTGAACCAGCTATCCTTACGGCTACCGGTGTTCTCATTTCAACAGCCATTCCAAGTCCGTTTGTGCCATTATAATTGAATGGCACTGTGCTTGTTGTTATAGACACACTGTCTGGAAACCCAGGAATAGTAATCGAATAGCTGTTCATATAACCATTGTTGTTATCTATGTTGTTGTATAGCATCTCAAGAAAGTTCTGCTCTGTTTTTGCATTTAACATCCACATATATCCGTTACTGGAAACATTTTTTAATGAACTTAAAGCTGCATTTACAGCTAATGTTTGTACATATGTTTCCATATTTTTGTATTCTGACTGTATACCGGAAATATTAGAGTTATTGTTGGCAATTTCCCATCTATTCTGCACTCCACTGATATATATAATTGCAAAAGAGGATAACACGAGGATAATTACAGATATTAAAGAAAAAGGAATTGCACCTTTCCTTTCAGCTCTTATTTTGGAACGTATTCTATCATACATCAATAATATATAGTGACACATGCATTATATATGGTTAACCTGTAAAATACCAAATACACAACGTATCCTCACTCTCCGCATATAAACTGCACTCGCCCGTGCATGGCTTCTCCCATTGTCATTAGCAGCATATACCGAATCTTTCAACCAATTTTTACTATCAAATGTGCATAAGTTTTTATTTATTTGTACTCACTAATTATAGACGCATTTGTATACCTGTAATGCCTTATGCCCTTACGTATGTTGGTGAACATGACGCTACCATAGACGGAAGCATATACACGTTCTTTCTGATAAAAGAGCTTTGTCATGATAGAAGAAAGAGCAAACATCGTATTATTGCAAACATTTCTAAATGATCTCCTGGGAGAGACGAGTGCTATTGAATCGACCTTAAAATAGAAGCAAATGCCTAGGGCAGGGGTGTTGAGAATAAATCTAATGAAGGTACCTGGGCTGGATATGCCCGTAGCAATAGAAAATAAAGGGGTAACCGTAGCCACCATAAAGAAAATAAATAATAAACGTAAGATATAAAGACCTAGCATAGCATGTATTCATAGATCTTTTTAAAAATTCTCTTGGAACATCTGATATATAGGCCGCTCCTACATCTTATCTATGATACAGTAATTTAATTAGACAATTATTTATATTTAATTTTTATAAATAAGTTCTTGTGTAAATGTCCATATTATTTATTCACAATGCCTAAGTTTACCATATACAATCCATAAATTAGTCTTGAATCATAATGATATTGCACATTTATATTAATGCCTATATAATCTTCTGGTAAAACGCTTTTTGGTATAGATTCTGACAATGTCTGCTGCTTCAACAGATCCTTTTTTATAAAGGTAATCGATTGCTTTTATTGATGTAATGGTAACACTCATTCCAAATAGATTCATCACATCTCCTATTTTGAATATATGTTCAGGCTTTACCTCTATTATATGGCTCTCTGTCACCCTATTTCTATTTATGGACACCTTAACTGGAATTTTATCGTAATTCAATGTCCATAACGTATGTATATCCGAACCTTTAGCATACCTAACATGCCTATTATTTATCGTGTCTATTTTAATTATTTTTATTGTTTTTTCATTGAGAGTTAATACATCTCCTACTGAATATGTAGAACCATTATCTAATTTGGAGTTCTCAATATTACTGATATCTCTATAACTTATAATGAGTTTTACATCCTTTTTATGCCTTCCTTCACTGTTTTCAGTATGCTCATTAACCGTTCTACAGGTAAGGCATTTTACCTTTAATTTTATGCTTTTTTTATATACCTTTTTTTCTAATATATTGTGCATTGTTTCCTTTTTGCATATCTCACAATATAACGGAATTCTTATTACTTCTTCGCTCATTGTTGTATACCTCATAATTTAATAGTAATTCAAATTGTATATATTACTTCACACCTTGGTGTGACGGCAGAATGATGTTGCCACCATATATAAAATTTTATGGGGCTGTCCGAATTTGAATCGGAGTCTCAGGCTCCCAAAGCCCGAAGGATGGACCAAGCTACCCCACAGCCCCCTTTATAGCGACACTGAAAGTGAACTACCCCGCCGCCCTTAAGGACGGAGCTTCCTGCTTCATCGTTCCGACTTGCTCATTTATTTGAGTAGTGGTCAGTGCATCTGCAACCTTTTTTACAGAGTTCCACACGTTCCGTATGAATGCTATATGAGATCTAACCTCTCTCTTATGTTCAGAGCAGCGTTAAGATCCCTGTCCATTTCCAATCCACAGTTATTACAACTATGGATTCTCACGGATAAGTCCTTCTTTACTATTTCATTTGATGCTTTCTGTAATGCATCTTCTCTTGCATTTGCTAACTTACGCCGTTTCCCGGCTAATTTATCTCCTGCCCCGTTTCTATTGTGAGTGCGTTTTTTCTTATTAGAGAGTTGTTTCAATAATACCTTAATACCTTTTTATATTTCTCTATTAATTTTGGATTAGTTATTTCTGTACTTACTGTGCCGTTGCCTAACATTTCTGCATAGTTCCAGTAGATAATTCAATATTTTAACAGTTTTTTATTTAGATATAACCTATATTGATAAGTTCTGATAACCATAGTAATATGGGTATAGGATATGTTTATATGCTATTTAAATAGTATGACATATTATACTCGCTTTCATTCCCTGTCTTGCGAAAGGGGGCTTCCCACTGGCAGAGATGAAAGTTCTATTTAACATTCACTTCAAAATTTTTATAATATTGGTGATAATTTGGCAAGAACCCCATCTATTTTTATAAATAATCAACTAAATACATCTAATAAAATTAATGAAATAGGTTCAGAGGCTAAAGGTTTTTTACAATTTCCAATAACAACCTAATTGTTTTGTTCAGTTGCGGATTCTTCATCTCTTTATACATGCCCCATAAACCAATAGGTTGCGAATTTTCTGCCTTTTCTATAGAGGTTTCGAAATTCATAGATAGATTGTTTACCATTTCAACAATTTTTGGATTTGTAGCTATGCTCATCATGGCGATGCCCATCGCTGCTAACTGTCCCAATTTTCTAACCATGTCCTCATTCAACAGCATTTTAAACATAAGTTCTACATTTACAGGATTCATCTCAGCGATTATTTTGAAATTGTCTAAAAATCCTTTATCATCCATCTCTTTCAAAATCTTCAAAGCCTTGTTGATAGTAGCGTCGTACTGCTCCACTGCAATGCTTTTATCCATTTTTACTTTATCATCTGCCATGTAATCACCTTTATTTACGGCAATCCATACATCATATTCGCAAAGTAGTAATCCAGATAAAATACCTTTGCAAGATGGTTTAATCGTGACGGAATCAGTCCATATGGTGGATGGCTATAGTCAAATAACAGTATCAACCCTTTATCATACCCTATTTCAGTCATACACATAGTGCTTCCGTCATAATTTATTTTTTCATCTATGCCCAGTACCGAATTTGAGATGTTATTGGCAATCACACCGGACTGAAAATGGGCAACAGATCCTGCCTTTGACACCGGAAGGTTTGTTGCATCTCCAATACCATAAATCTCTTCGTGATTCTTTTCCTGTAACGTGTATTTGTCAACAGACATCCAGCCTCCTTCATCACCTATACCTGCATCACTTATAATCTGCTGTCCTCTATGTGGTGGAATAAGAACCAGCAGATCATATTTGACAGTTTCACCGTCCATAGCCACCACCTCGTGTTTTTCAGGGTCAACGTGATCTACTATGAAGAAGGTTTTATATGCTATGTTTCTTGTATCATACTCTTTCTGCAGTATAGGCACTACATTCTGTATGGTGAATATAGAGTTGATTGGATATATATATGTCAGATCCACACTGCTTCTTAATCCATATTTTCTCAATTTATAATCTAGAAGCAATGTAAACTCAAGGGGAGCAGGGGGACATTTATATGGAACATCTGCGACACCAGTTACAATTACCCCTTTCTTGAATCCTCTTAATTTATCTCTCAACTGCATAGCACTGGAATAATCATAAAAATGGTTGTTATTGCCTGCTAGACCAGGTATAAGGTCAGGTACAAGCCTTGCTCCTGTTGCTATCACCAGATAGTCATACGCATACTTCTTTCCTTTAGAAATAACAAATTTATTGTCCACGTTAATGGCATCAACAGGTTGCTGAATAAGGTTTACCTTTTTGTTAAGTAATTTTTGTTCATCTCTGAACATTCGTCTTGGATCTGATAAATCCAGAGATAAAAAAAGAAGATCAGGTTGATAAATATGATTCTTTTCAGGTGCAAACAGCGTTATTGATATATCTTTCTGATCATACAGCCTGTTTGCCAATCTGTTAGCTACTACAGTGCCTCCTGTACCACCACCTATAATTACAATATTTTTCATGATACCACTCACTTGATTTTCTTGATTCTAATTCTGGTATACCCCTCTTCGTCATATATACCTATGAGCTCCTGGCCTGTTTTTTTTATCCAATTCGGAGCATCTTTTTTTGTTCCACTGTCGGAGGATAGAAGATCCAGCACATCTCCAACCTTTGCAAGTCTTACATTCTCTATCAATTTCATCAAGGGGCCCGGACAATAGCTGCCTCTTGCATCTATAACCTTTGTTACCTTTTCATCGGACATAAGTTTCACCTCATTAACTATATAAATAGTGTCATGCCGTCTTTGGCAAGTTCTACAAACTCTCCAACACCCATAACATCCTCTACTATATCATCTAAATCTTCTTTTTTCATATCCATTAAATCAAGAGTCATAGCACATGCATGAACATGAACATTACCGATAGCTTTTGCCTGTTTTATTGTATCAATATATGACGGAACACCTTTCTTGTTTATCAAATTCATCATATACGGTGCCATTTCCTCAAAATCTTTACTGAATTTTTTATTGGATTTTACTGAATCCTTTCTAAAGGCATTCAATCCCCAAAAGGTTAGAAATATATGTACCTCCATATCCATTGCTACTCCACCAGACGCTATTATTCCCACCGGAAGAAGTTTATCTACCGTACCAGAAAACACAATAAGTGCCATTTTATTTACCATATATACCACCAATTAATCCAATCTGATATATACTATTTATGTTTTGTGTATAGACTCTAAATACTAAAATAGACCGTAAATAAGATGTGTATGTCTTGTGTAATGAATTTAACTAAAAGAAGTTTTTGCATTTATGAACTGGAATTGATTGCGTATCGCGTATAAATTTACAAAAATTAATTAAAGGTTATTTTATATGTTTTCTACTGTAACCTCTTTGAGTGATCTACCCATTGAACAGGTAAACGATCTTTTAATTGAGGTAACTTTGTATTTATCAGTATTCAACAATGTTATGCTATTACAGAATGTCCAGTATAAACATTCTATATGTTTACACGGATATTGCCTCAATTTTATTATAGAGCCCGCCAAAATGTTATTATCATCAACAATAAACCCTTTATTTATTTTTTCAACTTCTATTACCTTTATTCCTGAAAAGTGAATAGGGCATGGATGTTCAACATTTCGTACCTTGGAAACTCTATACATATTACCACGTTCAAGTGTTATACATACATTTTTGTATTTGCACTCCCTGCATTGCTGTTGAGGTCCTGTGTATATAAATTCAAAACCCTCTCTTGCCTGTAACTTTCCTATAGCAGTTATAATCATTTCAAAACACCTCCTAGATCACTCCGGTAGCTTTAGCTACGTTGTAGGCTGATTCCTTAGATATGCCTTTATCACCCAGAATAGTATATCTGTCATGCCGTATTTCGTGAGCAATTGTAAGTGCTTTTATCAGATCATTATCAGATATGCCTAACCCTTTTGCAGTGGTCGGGGTACCTATCGTCTTGAGAGCCTCTTTAATACGCTCCCAGTCACCGCCGTGAAGATACATCATCATTATAGTACCTATGCCACATTGTTCACCGTGAAGTGCTTTGCTCACCCCTAACCTATCCAATGCATGTGAAAACATATGTTCTGCACCGCTCGTAGGTCTGGAGCTACCGGCTATACTCATGCTTATTCCAGATATAAGCATTGGCTTTATGGATACCCATACACTTTCCTCTAGTTCTGGTTTTATATTTTTTGCATTATCAAGAATTGTTTCAGCAGTATATTGCGCCAATGTAGCGGCACTACTTGAATATGGTTCATTTCTTAATCTTGATGCAAGTTTCCAGTCCATAACAGCTGTTATATTTGATATCACATCGGCACATCCGGATGCAAGGAATCTGAATGGAGCACGAAGTATTATTTCTGTGTCCGCAATTACTGCAAGAGGTATTGAGGCTTCAATGGATACAGGTATATTTTCATTTTTTAAACTGGCTCTTGGAGATGATATACCATCGTGTGATGCAATGGTTGGTATGCTGATATATTGTGCATGCAGCTTAAAAGCTACCAATTTTGTAAGGTCAATTTTACTGCCACCGCCAACACCAACAAGAAAAAACTTTTTTCTGTTAATTGTTTTTATTCCGGATATAATTGCATCTAAGTTATCAGTACTGGCCTCCTTAGTAAATATAACATTGACTCTATATTTGTTGTCTTTTAAAATCCTTTCAACAATGTTGCCTGCAAATCTGTATGAATTCTCTCCAGTAATGATAATTGCATCCTCTGGTAAATTGTATTTATTGCATATATCTGCTACCTGGTTTATAACGCCATGACCTGCAAGAATTGCACTTGGAAATTCCATTATTTTAGATTTTGTAAATTCATTATTCATACACATTTCACTTTTTTATCTGCATATTTTCGTTAAGTATTTCATCCAACCAGTATCTTTCCTTATTAATTTTTACCAATTCGGTAAGGAGAGGTAACAATTCTTTATGATTTATAACTTTTGAGAGTGCCTCATAATCATCAAATGGTCTATTCATTACAATATTAACTGCATCCTTTTCAGAAATTCTGGGTAACTTTTTCAATACTGAAAGAGGTGCATAATTTATGTTGAATTCCGTATCAATGGCTTTTACACTTCTACCTCCGTATGATATAACCTTTGCGTCTATAAATTTATTTACCTTTATTCTGTATGGAAATTTTACAATAAGTGGGTATGTGCCTATCTGCCTTCCATACGCTTCATTCATAATGTTAAGTTCAATAAAGATGTCTCTGAGTATTGTGTATTGTGGTAACATTTTATTTAACATTGCCCTATCAAAAGTACCTCTAACAAATTCTTTAAATTTCAAAAAAAGATCCTTCTTTATTCTTGTTTTGAACCTGTATCTGACAGGAGCTACCTGTCTTATATTTACCCTTCTTACTATGTTACCACTTTCCATTATTTTAATAAGAAATTTTTTGTTGCATTCATATGTATCTTCAGATTCCCCTTCTAAGCCAGATATAAAATTTATACCAGGCAATAAAGCCGGCATACCATTTATACCCATAGTTCTACCATATTTATTTACCATATCTATGGCGAATAATAACTCCTCTGAATTTGAATTGAGATTATTTTTTTTAATCACTACTGGGTCTGCGGATTCAAGACCAAAGGATAAAACATTACCAGGTGTTGTATATTTTACAAGCATCTTTATGATCTTTTCTGATTCTTCAGGATATTCATATATAACGTGTGGATTTGCGTTGTCCGTATGCAATACCTTTATGTCTGGTGCAACTTTCCATATTCCCTTCAATAATTTTTCAATAATATCCGGATCTGGTTTAAAGTCGCCCAGTTTCTCATCAACCATTATTGCACCATAGGTCAATACGCATGTAGCACCACCCAATCTGAAGTATCTCACACCGTAGCTATAAAGGGTAGCAATTTCTTTTATAACATCTTCTACATGCCTGTTCCGTATTTTACCATATAAAATTTCAGTGCAGAAAAGGCATCCACCTGTTTTATACCTTATGCAGCCTCTGTATAGATCTATTTCTGCTATCAACGGAACAGGAAAATCAGGATGTTCTGTAATAATTTTGGCTCCTGCAATAGAAAAAATTTTCCATTCATCATCTGTTCTATTCCTTTTTTTAGGGGTTATATTCATTAAAAAATCATAGATCCATGCATCTGGATCTCCTTTAGTATAAAAGTCATAATTAATATTGTTTACAAAATCTATGTTATATTCAAATGATGAAATTGGTCCAGCCAATATCTTTATACCTTTAAACTCTGAACCTATTTTTTTAATTTCATTGAGTGATGCCGGAGAGGTCCTTAAATATTTTCCGGGAACTATTGCACCAGCTATCAATATAAGAATGTTATAATCTGCAAAATTTATAGATCCTTTCCGCCATTGATCTATTGTTGCATATAGAACATCGTTTGATGTGGAGAATATAGCACCGGCTATATATCGTGGATAAGGAGATATGTATGGTGGTACACCAAACGTTGACGGTTCATCAATGTAGCCATCTATAATAATAATTTTATTCATTTACACAATTTCAATAATATAGATATGACATGGGATAATAGAGCTTTGCAATTTAACGAATAAGTATTACAATGATTTTGTATGATTTATAAAATAAATGTGTAAAATGTTTTATAATTTGTTTTTACTGATTCGATGGCATCGGTGGTTGTACAGGTGGTGGCTGTGGTGGAAATTGTCCTCCTCCTCCCATTTCATTTTGCGTTGTACCTTGTGTATATGTTGCATTGTTTGCACTCACATTAGCACCTGATTGTTTACCTCTTTTTTTCATAAGCATAATTGTTACAATAACAACAGCAACGATTATTATTGCTATAATAATGCTATACAGGTATGCAGACGTTATTGATAATGTATTAGTGGATGTAGACGATGTACTGGTAGATGAGAAGATTATTTTTTGTGTAACTGCTTTTCCATTTACCGTTACGTTACCGGATGCAAATGAGGTTGTGGATTCTGTTACATATCCTGTAGAGTATGCATACGTACCGTTAGGCTCTGTGAATACAATACTTGTTGATGTAGAATGCTCTGTTACTCCATTCAGCGTTACACTCCAGTTTACACCTGTTGATAACCCAGATTCTGTAAACGTTACACTGTATGTAAATAAATTAAATGTTATAGATTCTGATACAGGTGCTCCGTTTACTGTTAACGATCCTGCCGCCAGACCTGGTGCGTATTCCTTATTCCCTGTCGCTACTGTATATGAATACGTTCCATTCGGCTCATTAAATGTTATTGTACTAGTCGTTGATGAATATGATGCACCACCTGTTATGTTCACATACCAGATTGTACCGGATGGCAATCCTGTTTCTGTAAACGTTACACTGTATGTAACCAAATTAAACGTTACTGCTTGATTTACATTCCCTCCATTCACTGCAAATGATCCTTTTGCCAGACTGGGTGCATATTTTTTATTTCCTGTCGCTACTGTATACGAATATGAACCATTCGGCTCATTAAATGTTATTGTACTAGTCGTTGATGAATATGATGCACCACCTGTTATGTTCACATACCAGATTGTACCAGATGGCAATCCTGTTTCTGTAAACGTTACACTGTATGTAACCAAATTAAACGTTACTGCTTGATTTACATTCCCTCCATTCACTGCAAATGATCCTTTTGCCAGACTGGGTGCATATTTTTTATTTCCTGTCGCTACTGTATACGAATATGAACCATTCGGCTCATTAAATGTTATTGTACTAGTCGTTGATGAATATGATGCACCACCTGTTATGTTCACATACCAGATTGTTCCACTGGGTAATCCACTTTCTGTAAATGTTACTCTGTACGTAAATGTGAATGTTATTGCTTGATTCACATTCGCTCCGTTAACTGTAAATGACCCTGATGATGGTTTAGGTGCATATTCTTTATTCCCCGTCGCTACTGTATACGAATATGAACCATTCGGCTCATTAAATGTTATTGTACTAGTCGTTGATGAATATGATGCACCACCTGTTATGTTCACATACCAGATTGTACCAGATGGCAATCCTGTTTCTGTAAACGTTACACTGTATGTAACCAAATTAAACGTTACTGCTTGATTTACATTCCCTCCATTCACTGCAAATGATCCTTTTGCCAGACTGGGTGCATATTTTTTATTTCCTGTCGCTACTGTATACGAATATGAACCATTCGGCTCATTAAATGTTATTGTACTAGTCGTTGATGAATATGATGCACCACCTGTTATGTTCACATACCAGATTGTTCCACTGGGTAATTCACTTTCTGTAAATGTTACTCTGTACGTAAATGTGAATGTTATTGCTTGATTCACATTCGCTCCGTTAACTGTAAATGACCCTGATGATGGTTTAGGTGCATATTCTTCATTCCCCGTCGCTACTGTATACGAATATGAACCATTCGGCTCATTAAATGTTATTGTACTAGTCGTTGATGAATGTGATGCACCACCTGTTATATTTACATACCAGATTGTTCCACTGGGTAATCCACTTTCTGTAAATGTTACACTATATGTAAATAAATTAAATGTAACAGATTCTGACACGACTGCTCCGTTAATCGTAAACGATCCTGATGCCAGACTTGGTGCATATTCTTTATCTCCTGTTGTTATACTATACGAATAGGTTCCATTCGGTTCACTAAATGTTATTGTACTCGTTGTTGATGAATGTGATGCACCACCTGTTATGTTTACATACCATTTAGTACCAGAGGGCAATCCTGTTTCTGTAAACGTTACACTGTATGTAACCAAACTAAATGTAACAGATTCTGATACGACTGCTCCGTTAATCGTAAACGATCCTGATGCCGAACTCGGTGCGTATTCCTTATCTCCCGTCGCTATACTATACAAATACGTTCCATTCGGCTCATTAAATGTTATTGTACTAGTCGTTGATGAATATGATGCACCACCTGTTATGTTCACATACCAGATTGTACCAGATGGCAATCCTGTTTCTGTAAACGTTACACTGTATGTAACCAAATTAAACGTTACTGCTTGATTTACATTCCCTCCATTCACTGCAAATGATCCTTTTGCCAGACTGGGTGCATATTTTTTATTTCCTGCCGCTACTGTATACGAATACGTTCCATTCGGTTCATTAAATGTTATTGTTGTACTAGTAGATGAGAATTTTTGACCGTTTGATAAATTTACATACCATGCAGTACCTGCCGGCAATCCTGATTCTGTAAACGTTACTTTATAAGCCGTTGATATATATGATAATACACCCTGCTCTGTACTTCCTGCAGAGGTTGTTATATTCCATGCACCATTGCTCTGTTTTACCCATAATAGATTTGTTGCATCCTCTCCTGTCTGATCTACATTGTAATTATATGTCATTGATGACGCTTTTGTATACTCAGTCCATCCCATTGGCATTAAGTATGACGTCATATTACCGTATGTAGGGGTATAGAAATTTCCATTCCCACCTGATGGCCCTCCAACTACTCCAAATTGCGGTGCAAGTCCACCTGGATATGGATTGTTTGGGTAGGGCCCGTTAGATATTACAGATCCCTGCCAGAGATAACTATAATTCAATAATCCAATTATATATGAGGATCCAGGAACTGGCAGGGTTATTACCTGCGAATTCACCTCAAAATTCATCGTCTGCTTATTAAACGTATTAAGATTGGATAACCACGATGCTATTTTGAAGCTCTGGGGTAAAGTAACTAACTTTCCGGCAGGAAAGTTATATTCATATATTGTTTCAGATGGATATAGGCCGTAAAATGGGTACACCACCCAGCCCGTATACCACATATCATATCCTTTTGCAGGTGTACCGTATATATAAATCACATTCTGTATCCAGTATATCGGCATACCCATGCTATTCGCTATGAAAAAGTTCTGCTGTATTGATGCATTGTAATTGGTATTTAAAGCTCCATTTGGATAGTATGACGTCACATTAAGTGCTGTCAAATTCAACTGATTCATTACTCCAGATAAAGCACCTATGCTGTTGTTATAATTCACATTCAGTACATACATTGTGAAGTTGTATGCATCTATCGATCCCCACCCTGTAACAAGGTTATAGCCATAGTATGCATTGTATACATGATTTCTTCCGTACATCACATTGTAGAACGGAAGGGTTGGCAGGGTAGAGTTATACACACCTGTCTGATCAAAACCTGTTGTTGCTGTAGTGGTCTGTGGTGCTACCTGCTGATTGGCCAATGTATAAATCAGCGGATTGAGATATCCTAGGTTTGGTTGTGCATTTAAGTTAAGTATAGCATCCATTTCTGCTACAATACCAGCTTCTACCGGAGATGCTATGCTTGTTCCCCACACATAGTAAATATATAGGACCCCATCAGTAGTCATATACATTATAGTATTGTTCCCAATGGCAGCAATATCAGGAACACCTCTGCCATGTCCCTGCAATGTATTATTGGCTTCTGTATTCAGTTGCCATACTGGCTCCGGAAATACCTGGCTTATACCTCCTGTGCTTCCTGCAGGACCTCCGT
>JAMCUS010000028.1 GCA_023379385.1 Thermoplasmatota archaeon | reverse complement strand
AATACAATACAAGGCAGAAGAGCAGGGAATAGAAGTCAAAATAGCGAATGAAAGCCATACCAGTAAATGCAGTTTCCTCGATAACGAAAGCATAGAACATCACGATAATTACATGGGTAAAAGAGTAAAAAGAGGTGCGTTTCAATCAGGATTAGGGAAGATAATTCATGCAGATCTTAACGGTGCATACAATATAATAAAAAAGGCAATCCCTGAAGCTTTTGCGAACGGGATAGAGGGTGCATGGTTATACCCACGAAGTTTAAGCATCAAGCAGATGATAACTTCTAAAGGTGGTTGTTAACATGTTTAACAGATATCATAACCTGATTATGTTGAATCTATTTTATGTAATATGAAATACATGCCGAGATGACAGAGCGGCAAATGTGGCAGACTGCAGATCTGCATTTTGGGGGTTCAACTCCCTCTCTCGGCATAAATGGCAAAGATGGATAATATATGTTCAATGATGATAAGAGGGTCAACTGAATACCATGATGATCCCTATGAGTACTGAGAACTTAATTATGATTCAAATCAAAGCCTGACTTAAGAATATGTACAATAAAAATCTATAAAACCTGCAATTATAATGTTAGAATGGTAATTTTATGGTAGATGTATCAAAAAGATATGACAAACTCAGCAACGTTTATGGATTACTGGATGCTGTTCCTGTCATCAGCAAAGGTGAATATGCATGGAGAAGAAAATTAATTGAATATATTGTACCTAATAATAATGAATGGGTGCTTGAAATAGGAACTGGTCCTGGCATAATGATAAAGGAAGCGATGACTAAGTATCCGGATGTATGTTATGCCGGAATAGACATTTCTAAGAAAATGATAAAAATAGCTAAAAGGAACGTTCCACATGCAGAATTTATTGTATGTGACGCTAACAATCTGCCCTTCAAAGACAATTCTATAAGTTCTATTATATATGCTTTCACATTAACAACCTTGCCTGACTACAAAGGATCATTGAAAGAGAGTATGCGTATCCTTAAAAATGAAGGTAAAATTGGTATTATGGATGGTAAAAAACCATCTGGTAAAATATCATGTTTCATATTTTTTTTCATAAAATATACAGCTATTGTTATTGGAAAAACATATTTTGGCAGGGATGTGATAAGTTACATACTAAATTTTAAAAATTTAAAAACTCTTTTTTTCAAAAGTTTTTTTATGGGTATGAGTTACGTGATGATTGTACAGATAAGGAAATGAGTTACGTTACGCCAGTATTTGATACCTCCATTACTATGTTTTTAAAAGATGAACTGTCCGCATCAGACTTTACTCCTGTTTTAGAAAATATTGTTCGTGACGCTCTGAACCCATGATGCTTTAAATGATCTATCACCTTTTCTATAGGTGGCTGGGGTATTTTTAATCTTCTGCATACATATACCATATCATAAAATAGAGGTGGCATACCTGATTCCTCATATAATCTGTTTAAAAATTTATAATCTATCTTATTATTAGTAAAATCCTTTATAATTGATTCTGCAAAAGATCTATCGTGTAATTGTCCAAGCCATACTGGACCATATCCTGTCCTATCGTTATCGTAATTTATAGTTATATTTCCATCATCCACAGACATATAACCAACCTCGTTTTTCCATTCGTGGTATTTTACTACCTTAAAAAATATTCGAAAATAGTGGTCTCTCCTTATGGAAAGCAGTGGTAATAAAGATTTATCATATACGGAGGCTCTCATTACGCTATTTGCTATGAGTATACGCATACCAGTCTCTTTGCTCCAGTATCCATTGCTATTATATGCCCAGTACCTCCTGAAAAGGGCTCTGTTCGCCACACCCTCAAGAGCTGCAGTATCCGTTGCAGTAATAGCAATTATACCGCCAATGTGAACAGATCTGATTGCGTTATCCATAAATTTAACAGGAGATCCAAAAGGGTCTATATCCACGTAAGAATAGTTAGAATTCAACAAAATTTTATTCAGATCAAGATTTGAACTGTTTATAGTTGGCAATCCATTATGTTCAAGATTTTTTCTGATCAGTTTATACGCATCTGGATTATGATCGTTAATATAAACCTCGTATGGCATACCCAGTTCTGTCATAATTCTTATACCTCTTACGCCTGTTCCAGCAAGGCCGTCCAGAATTTGTGGTGTTCTCACGGAATTTTTCCACGATTTTATAACAGAAACAGTAAGGTCTCTTGAAAACTTCATGATACTGTTATAGAAAGGTTCATCAGTTTTTTTACCTGGACCAGTCTTATTTACATTATGTGGCGAAACATAGAGCTCTACCAGGCCTTCTTTGATGAGTATCATAACATCACGTATGCACTCAATGTTCTCCATTCAACAATTTTATAACCTTAAATGGCAGTATTTTAATATTTATAGGCGTAACCTCTAGAATTCTGATATCGTCTTTTCTTCTTATTTCCTGCAGTAGTGGATTTCTTGATTTTTTATGTAAGGTAAGAATTGTGGGTTTATCAGATTCAATAACCCTCTTAACAACCTCTATAAAGGGTTCACTTTCCAATTCTATTTTTCCGACTTCATCAATAACAATCAAATCTGATCTTTCTAAGGCATATTCAATAGCTGGTATCCCAACCTTCTCCAGCGCCGATAGATCCACACCATACCTCTCATATTTTATTTTTGAATCTGTTAAATTTATGTGCGCAAAAACGGCTTTCTCTTTCGACGTCCAGTTCTCCACATAAAATCCAGATCTTTTTCCATCTTCTATAATGGGGATTGATAACATTCCACCAACAACTACACCCTCTGCTTCAATCATTTTTATAATTTCCAGAAGTGCCTGAGTTTTTCCTGAACCAGGTATTCCGCTGATACCAATCTTAATATTCATAATCATAATGTTTCTACATACCCTATTAATCTATATATACTAAATATTATTTAATTATTTTTGAATATATTTCGTTTAATTTTTTTTACAGTGCTTAGAGAGGCTGTTACAGCACCGGCACTAGTTATACATATACCCAAAATGGTATAAAAGGTAACTGGTTCTCCCAGTGTTACCATAAACACTGTAGTAAAGGCGGGTATAAGTGCCTGAAGAATTGATGTTACAGCCATACCTTTTACAGAACTGGATATAAAATAACACCAGTATGCTATGTTAAAGGAGGTGATCCCTATTATAACCAAAATGAAAAACTGAAAAGCCGTTATTACATTCCAGGATGGATAATACGGTATTGATACTATTGATATTATGAACACTCCTATGAAAGTCATACCAAGGGTGGTCTCGTTAATGTTATTACCCATTGTATGCTGAGTGGTAATGAAATACACAGACATAAAAATCATGGCAGCTATTCCATAAAGGAGATCAATTGAGGCAGGTGGTAGATATATACCATTGGCAATGACAATATCCCCACCTACAAAAAGAAGAATTATGCTCAAAATAAAGAGCAGGAGGTTTCTTTCGGTATTATCCACAGTTAGAATTATCACCAGAAGTGGTACCACAATTATATCTCCTAACATGATAAAAAGAGAGGTGTTTATAGATCCATTATGAACCACAGAAATTACGATGGATTCCTGCATGCCATATGCTAGTATGGATAATAAAACAAGAATGGGGATTGAAGATCGTTTAATATCCTTCTTAATGGTTCCCCGTTTCCATGACGTAAAAAGAAAGATCAACCCTCCTACAAGGAAGGGAATGCCTACTGTAAGAAACGAGCTGGAATTGCCCTCTATGTAAAGAAGGGGGTAATAGCTGCTCCATATAAATGAAGAAAGGACCCCAAATATTATGGTTTTTCTGAATTTCATTGACCAGTTCACGGGTATTTCAACCATCCAGAATGGAACTATTTACACAACTTTCTGGTTTTTTACCGGATAGTACAGCTATAACATCTTTGACTATCATGGTACCTGATTTTTTCTGGGCTTCTGCTGTTGCAGCGCCAATATGTGGAAGTGCAATAACATTCTTAAAATTTACCAGTTTGGTGTTGACAGGCGGTTCGTGTTCATATACGTCCAGTGCTGCTCCCTTGACGATTCCACTCTCTATTGCATTAATAAGACTATTTTCATCTATAATTTCTCCACGTGCCAGATTTATTATGTATATTCCTTTCTTCATAATGTTGAACTCCTTTGTACCGATACTATGGTTTGTCTGCGACGTGAGAACGGCGTGAACTGATAGAATGTCTATCTCCGAAAGAAATTTATTGAAATCATTATAGAGTATAGCGTCATCCGAATCCTTTACATACGGGTCATATGCATGTATCTTCATTCCCATTGCCATGCATATTTTTGCCAGTTCCCTGCCAATTCTTCCGAATCCGTATATACCGATAACCTTTCCGTGAAGTTCAGTTCCTTCTACCTTTCCCTTTAACCATATTCCCTTCTTAGTCTCGTTATCAAGGTTTACTATATCTCTTGCCATAGCTACCATCAACCCTACGGCAATTTCCACTACACTTCTTGTACTTCCACCAGGTGAAAAAACGACGGGAATCCTTCGTGATGTAGCAGCTTTAACATCTATGTTATCCACACCAACACCGGCTCTTCCTATCACCTTTAAATTAGTTGCTGCATTTATAATATCTGCAGTGACCTTCGTTCTACTTCTCACGATGATGGCGTCAAAATCCTTTATGATCACCTTTAATTCATCCGACTTTATTTCAGTATCGTAGGTAACTTCTCCAAACCCCTTCAGCATCTCAATGGCATCAGCATTTAGCTTATCTGTAACAATAATTTTGTACATGGGTGTGGTAATGCATAATGTCATTATATTTTTTTGCTTTGAAAACCTATTTGACTAACATATTCCTGCATTTGTAGACATAAGATATAAATTGTAATGTGTAATAAGGTAGATATAAGAAAAAGGTGGATTTCTATGGCTAATGTTAAAAAAATTGCCGTTATTGGCGCTGGTAATGTCGGTGCAACTACGTTTCAGA
The DNA here is from genome assembly GCA_023379385.1 of Thermoplasmatota archaeon. Taxonomy (GTDB): domain Archaea; phylum Thermoplasmatota; class Thermoplasmata; order Lutacidiplasmatales; family JAMCUS01; genus JAMCUS01. Next base: position 100,206 of record JAMCUS010000028.1, on the reverse strand, counting down.
GAATTGTGGATAGAGAACTCGCTAATGAGGCTGTTATCACAGATGTTGTAGAAGGTTTGCCTCAAGGAAAGGCTCTTGATATTCTGGAATCCACACCTATAAGTGGTATAGATATACATGCCTATGGTAGCAACGATATATCCGAAATAAAGAATAGTGATATTGTTATCGTTACCGCTGGTTTAGCAAGAAAACCTGGAATGACACGAATGGATCTTTTATCCAAAAATGCAGAAATAATCCAGTCTGTATCAAGAGCAATACGAACCCATGCACCCAATTCCATCGTTATAATGGTGAGCAATCCTCTTGATGTTACTACATACATCGCATATAAGGTTACACAATTCAAACCGTCTCATATAATGGGTATGGCCGGGGTTCTTGATTCAGCTAGGTTTAAGACATTTATAGCCGAAGAACTAAAAACATCAAAAAAGGATATTCATACATTTCTGCTGGGTGGACACGGAGATATGATGGTCCCCATCATAAGCCATACAAACGTTGCAGGTAGGCCATTAACGGAACTGTTATCCAGGGATGCAATTGATAAAATTGTTGCCAGAACTAGAAGTGGTGGTGGGGAGATTGTCAATTTAATAAAAAGTGGAAGTGCGTACTATGCTCCATCCCTCTCAATAATTGAGATGGTTGAGTCTATTGTATATGATAAAAAAAGAATTTTACCATGTTCTGTTCACCTTAACGGTGAATATGGTGCAAAGGGGGTCTTCATAGGTGTTCCTGCGAAACTGGGCAAAGATGGTGTAGAAGGGGTTATAGAACTTAAACTACCGGTAGAGGAAGCAGATGCCCTGCAAAGATCTATAACAGAGATCAGAAAGGAGATATCTGAATGTCCGGAAACCTTTTTATCTCCTTAATGGAGCTATTTCCTGAGGGATTCAGTTGTATTCAGCAGATTTTGATGTAATCGTTGTTGGAGGTGGTCCGGCAGGCGTTTCCGCAGCCATACCTCTCGCTAAATCCGGTATGAACGTTCTTCTGGTAGACAGAGCTGAACAGAAAGGTACTAAAAGCGTTTCAGGTGGTGTATTATGGGGTAATGATCTAGAGAAGATCATATTGGATTGGAATAAAGAGGCGCCGATTGAAAGGAAGATCATAGCAAAACGTATAGGTATGCTTACTGAAACAGATCAATTTACCATGGATTACAGAACCAAACAATGGGAGAATATGAACGTAGGTTACTCTGTGCTCAGAGTAAAGTTTGATTCGTGGCTATTGAAAAAGGCAGAGGAGTCCGGTGTATTTGTTATCAATGGCTCCCCCATAGAAAAACTTGCATGGAATAACGGAAGAGTTACAGGAATTATAGAATCTGGAGAGGTTACTACTGCCAATAGCGTTATTGTGGCAGACGGGGCTAACTCACGTATAGTGCTGAATGAAAAATTTGGTGGTGTAAATATAAAGGGGAAAACGGAGTATCCCATAGAAAATATGGCATTAGGAATAAAGGAGGTTTATAAACTTGACGAAAAGACCATAAATGACAGGTTTAATATCACCTATCCATACGGCGTGGCATCTGAATATCTGCTTGGATTTTTGAAGAATGGTGTCATGGGTGGCGGGTTTCTGTATACCAATAAAGAATCCATTTCTCTTGGAGTAGTGATCAATCTCCCCTCTTTGAAAAAGGGGAAACTGTATTCATACGATATTATAGAAGACTACAAAACACATCCTTTCATCGCACCTTTAATAGAGGGGGGATCACTTGTAGAATACAGTGCACATTTAATACCAGAAGGAGGGCCAACCGGGGTTCCTAAGTTAGCTGGTAATGGATACCTTGTCGTGGGTGATGCAGCATCTCTATGTTATTCAAATGGTGTTGTTATTCAGGGCATGAACTATGCCATAAGGTCCGGAATGGTCGCCGCGGAAACATTGATAAATGCTAAGAAGAATAACTGGGTTGATAAAAGTTTTCAGGAATATATATACAGATTGAAAGAAAATCATCTATTAGAGGATATAGAGATGCTATCCCACGTAGATAGATTTTCATGGAATGAAAGGCTTCACCACACATATCCCTATCTTATTACGGACATTCTGAATAATTTTATAGGTGAGCATGGAAATCCAAAAAAACATATCAGAACAATTGTTAAAGAAGCCAGAAAAAAGCAAGGTATATCCAATTTAACACTGATGCGTGACATGCTTTCATGGGGGTGGAGGTTGTGATTGAAAGAATTGAAATAAAAAACAGATTGGGGGTGGTTAAATATATTACGGACAATGAAAAGTACGCACACATTACTGTTGACACAACTATCTGTGAGCATTGCCCACATTATTTCTGTACCTATTCGTGTCCTGCACAATGCTTCAAGATTATGGGTGGTAAACTGGTATTTATCTATGAAGACTGCATTGAGTGTGGAACCTGTGCTATAGCATGTGATCAAGGTGCTGTAACATGGCACAATCCAAGAGGGCCATTTGGCGTTATTTACAAAGAGGGTTAAGTATGGAAATTGTAGTTGCCATAAAGGTAGTTCCAGATTCACAGAGTATAATTGTGGATCCTATAAAGAAAACATTGAACAGGTCGCAGGCAAAATCAGTTATCAACCCGCCTGACAGGAATGGAATTGAGCTTGCTATATCCCTCAAAGAGAAATATGGTGGAACTGTCACAGTTATTACAATGGGCCCTCCATGGGCAGAAGACCAGTTGAAAGAGGCCATTTCGATGGGGGCTGATAATGGAATTTTAATAACAGACAGGTACTTTGCTGGTGCGGATACATATCCAACGTCACTAACAGTTGCAAAAACAGTATCCAAAATAAAATTTGATCTTGTTATATGCGGGGAAGAGACCACTGACTCCAGTACAGCTCAGGTTGGTCCAGGTGTGGCAGAGCATTTGAAGATACCCCAGGCCACCTTTATACATTCGCTGGAATATCAACCGAATGAAAAGAAAATTCTTGCAGAAAGACTTGTAGAAGGTGGTATTGAATATTTATCTATACCTCTACCAGCTGTTGTAACGGCATCTCTTAATATGAATATTGTCAGAGCTCCAACATTGAAAGGCAGGATCAGAGGTAAAAAAGCTGTTATAGTTAAATGGGGTTTGAAAGACATTGAATTACCGAAGGAATGGGTGGGTCTTTCTGGTTCTCCCACAAAAGTAAGAGAAGTTAAAACTGAAGAAAGTGAATACAGAGAGGTTACCATTCTTTCCGGCAGTATTTCAGAGATTGTAGATAATTTATATGCTGTTATAGAAAAGGTAGATCTAAATGATTGAATTTAAACCTGCTACACCCACAATAAATATAAACGATTATAGAGATGTCTGGGTCTTTATAGAACACAGATACGGCATTCCTGCGAAAGTTGGATTTGAACTTCTGGGTGCAGGTAGGACTATCGCGGACAAACTTGGATGTAAGCTTGTTGCTGTCGTTATCGGATCTAGCGTTAAAAATATAGCTATGGAAACAATCTTTTATGGAGCTGACATCGTATATTTTGCAGATGATCCTGTTTTAAAGGATTATAGAACTGAACCTTATACCGATATCTTTGAACAGCTTATTCATGATAAAAAGCCAGAAATATTGCTTATAGGTGCCACAAAAGAGGGCAGGGATCTGGCCAGTAGAATCGCTGTAAGAGTTAGAACAGGGGCTACAGCAGACTGTACTGAACTGGATGTTGATGTTGATAATAGACTGCTTTTGGCAAGGAGGCCAGCGTTTGGAGGAAAACAGCTCGCAACGGTTATCTGTGATAAGCACAGACCACAGATTGCAACAGGCCGACCTGGCGTTATGAAACCACTTAAACGTGATACCAGCAGGAAGGGGGCCATAGAAGCTATAAACGTATCTCTTACTCTGAAAGAGGAGGATATTGCTACTAAATTGATAAAATTCATTCCGGCAAGTGAGGTGGACCTTCAGACTGCAAAGGTTATAGTTGCAGGTGGGCGTGGTGTTAATGGGAAAGAGGGGTTTAAATTGTTATATGAGCTCGCTGATCTACTCGGGGGTGTTGTAGCAGCCTCCAGAGTAGCTGTAGATGAGGGATGGATAACACGTGATCATCAGGTTGGTCAGACAGGTAAAGCTGTGATTCCAGATCTGTACATAGCATGTGGAATATCAGGTGCTGTCCAGCATATTGCAGGCATGAAAGGATCAAAAGTGGTGATAGCTATAAATACCGACCCAAACGCACCTATATTCAAATATTCCAATTACGGTATTGTAGGGGATCTTTTTGAGGTTATACCAAAGCTTATAGAGAAAACCAGAGAAAAAAGAATGTTAAAAGGGGTTTTACGTACCTGAATTTGTGTTATTTAACACTGTTAGTAGCCCACCCAAATCTGCAGGCTGTAATGGACCACCAAAAACGGCATATTTTCATCCTAAAAAAACATTTTTGTTCGTGAATTTTTGAATATTTTATTGAATTATCCTGTTTTATTACAGCCTGTCGAAAATGGGATTTAACAGTCAACCTCTCAATAATTGTATTGCTGGTGTTTATTTACGGCACAAATGGGCCTACAATAGCTTTGTATATAACTCTCTGCATGTTGTGTAACGTAGCCTATTATCTTCCATCCGGAATGTATGTTTCCGTTTGCATAATTAAATAACACTATTGGTCAATCCAAGCACTGCATCCTGAGGACTCGCTCTCGGATGATCGTAAATTCCTTGATGGTTGTAATGTCTGTCGATTGCATATGCAATAATGTAACGTTGATCTACACTATTATCCATTGCAATTGATATATTACATTGCACAAACCGTGGGTTAACTCTGTAATAATAAAATCGCAGTATAGCCACCTCCTGATTTATGCTATTTATAATGGATGCTACTTCTAACAATACCCGCATATTTCCATTAGTAAAAATTTTATGAAGTAGATTATTATCCACGTATAAAAGATGCCCCGCAGCGTCATAGATCGTTCTATTGTTGTGCATCACACTTGTTAATTTAATGGATCCTATCTCCATACCAGTAGTGTTAAGAATTTTACGAACACGACTATATTTTCCGTATATTATTTTAAATAATGTATCTGTCGTTCTGCCACTGTTTATTTTAGTGTTAATAGCTGAATTATGTAGTACAGACGACATATTTAGGTTCTGTTGAGCCATAGTTCCTATCCTATCATCTATAATTTTTTGAAATTTGTTCTGCTCGTCTATGGAAAGTGGTTCCATGTTAAAAACTTCCTGTATTTGTGGCCTAGATGATAACATGCTAATTTTTTTTGGATATACATCATATACTTTACCAACGAACTGCCCTCCGTCAATACCCTTTACTAATGGATTACTGCATCTGTATGGGTCCTCCATCATTACATTTGTTGAAAAAAATTCTCCTGTTCTAGCATCACTCACTGAAACATTTTCATAAGGATTCATATTTGTAAAAGTATGAGGAATGCCCGTGGTAGCAATCTTGTTAGGTATACCCTCACTTATCCAGTACGCATGATAAAAAAATTCAGATCTATTGGGTAACGTTGTAAAATTATTTTTGTCTCTATCCATAAAATCCCTTATTTGATTTTCCGGTCTAGTAATTACAAAATATCTTTTATCCATTATCGTGCCATTACCGTAAAAATCATTCATTCAAATACACCATAGCCATCACATTTATATGAGTATAGATTCAACATCAATAAATATTTGTCCGTTTATTTATATTTTATTTCACCCCAGAAGGTATTACCATTTTTATCAATTTCAGCTTTATTGAAAATCATAAAAATTAGGGTATGTGATAAACCAAATTCACTGAGAAATTGTAAAGTGCCAAGGGACGTAGCATTGCTCTGATGATACCATTCATTTATACCTATGTTACTGAGATTCAGTGAAATATTTATTATTATGTTGTAATTGTTATTTATATATTCGGAATTTATAGGGATTGTTGACGTATCCAGGGCTACATTGGTAGATGAGTTATAATTATATGATTGAACAATATTACCAGTTGTTTTATTTACTACCTTTATATGAATACTGAATTCATATGAAAACTGATTATCTATCTGATAATATCCATATATTGGGTTTATATTGATATGATTTATATTGACTTCAGATAAAGAAAGATTGCCAAAAAATGATGGATATGAGAATGGGTATACAACCAACTTTTTTTCTTTTGTATTGTATTTATCTGTCCATTGTATTATATAGTTTCCAGGCGTTAGATACACAAATAAAGGCATACCTCTATTGCCCATAGAAGGGTCGTAATTTATAATCAACTTATTCCCTTTTCCGTTATGAAAATTATCATTAATACCTGTATAAAAATATTTGAATACATTTTCATTAGATGTAGTAATGGTGAAAGTAGCAGATGGTATACTAACATTTACATTAAATTCGGCCATACCCCAGTAATTTTCAGTAAAGTTTAGTGCGTTATAAAATCCAGTTAAATAATTTATTTTAGCAGATGCTATAGCATTATTGATATTCCACAAAGATAGATTCTGTCCTGTATAATTCACTGCTGTAAGCCATCCGTTCAGGCCTACAGTTGTAATTTTGTCACTACTCCCTCCACTTACTATATAATGTACATACAGATCCTTACTGTTAGTCATATTTACTGTAGTCAATAATCTGGCTATATCACCAGTAGCAGCCATAAGATACGGCACATATCCGTTAAAGAACGGGTCATTAATGTTTGAGAATGGTGGACTGTAACTGCTGTACGATGACGGCCAGAAGAATTCACTATCATATGGATCCGTTACCACACCATTTATATAATTATAGGTGGTAGAACTGTTAGTAGTTACAAATATGTTTCCAGTGAAATTATGCCTAAAATCACTGGATATGTATAAACCATTTCCAACATGTGTATTGGTAAATGGCTCCATATTATCTTTTCCAAATAGATAATTCGGCGATTCACCTGTTGAATAACCTACAATGGTATAGATGAAGAATGGCGGTAAATAAATTGTTTTCCATCCCCAGATTGGAGTACTTGTGGTTACTAAATTTAAAAGATCATCTATGGAATGCCATACATTAATTATTGACCATTGTAATGAATACTTTACATAAGTGGTGTTGAGATATGCAGAACCTTCATCAAATTCATATGTACTAACATTTTTCATTTCAGATGATATACCCTTATCTGTAGAAAACATATATATTTCATAATCATAAAATCCCATCGCCATCCCATTATACCCATTATATATGCTAAATGATAAATTCTGGCTATTAAGAGATGCTGATAGTTTTAGTGTTTGATTCAGTGTATATGTTATAGAACTTTCCATAGTCTGTATTGACGAATCTGATATGCTTATTGCCTTATCACCTCCCGCGATCCAATTAACTATTTCTGACGGTAAATTTTCTAAGAAGTTAACTACAGCATTCCAATTCAATATCAGGAATATAGCCACCAAAATACCTGCTACAATCCACCCAATTATAGGTACTGCAGCGGAAACTGCAGCACCTGCTAACAATGCCACGGCAGTAGCAGCAATCATAACAGCACCCAATATGGTAACTGTTATAGCTAAATAGAAAACCAGAGTGTACTTTAATCCTGCAGTACCTGTGGCTAACATTCCCAATGCATCATACCATGGGATGTTATATTTATTCATTATTGATTGAATCAATTGAGCTATTATTATCACTCCAGCTACAACGGCCCCTATACCTGCAATGATAAATGAAATAGAGTCTATCAAATCTGCACTACTTTCAAAAAGGTTTGTTAGGGTACTAATACGTGGAATAAGAAACTTAAAAAGCTGTATACTGGCTCCAACTACGTTAGCAATATTCTCTATCGTCATACTAATAGCAATAAATGATGGATGTGTAAAATCTGTATATATCTCAGAATCCAACTCCATTATACTTATACCGGCAGATATTATACCAACCGCCACAAACGCCAATTCTAGGGGGTCTATATTCCCGACAACATAATATTCCTGAGATGCCTCTTCATATTCATAAGATACCGAATCATAGTTTATTACATATGAATTTCCTTCAGTATCTGTAACAGATATTGTTACGGATGTTTCTGTAACTGTTGTTTGATGTGTTACCAGCGTATATGTTCCATCCTCTTCCCCAGGAACAATATCTGTTAAAGTTTCCTGAGTGCTTATGGATTCAGCATTAAAATTAAAAGAATCTCCATCCGGTAATGTTAATGACATTTCTTTCGCATTTACATCATAGCTTTCTTCAAAAGATACCTCTGGGACGTCAGTTGCAGTGGTGCCAGTAGGTCCATTTATAAATTTTAATGTATATTTTATAATCGTTACAATACCACTATTTCCAACGCCACTTCCACCATTATCAGAAGAAGGCATCATAGAAACATTTTGAAAAAATTCTATTTGCAAATTATTAGTATCTTTCCATGTGGGAGACTGTTCTATTTTAACCAAACCATCTATTAGATTACTCCATATGTATAAAGAGGACATTATACCATAGTAAATAGACAGGGTAGCCATTTCATTTCCACCACCAGGTATGTCATAATAATGAAGATATCTAATAAAACCATTTAACCATAAAACAAGCTGCTGTAATTCATTTAGATTGCCATAGTTAACATTGTAAATATATGACGGAACATAATAGCCAGATATTGCAGCATATGTACCCATTAAAGTTGATAACCACTTAGAACGTGGTACATTTACCAATATTAATTGCTGGAATATAATAAACGGTTCTATATCTATAGAGGTGGAATTGGCAATTACTGGCATTTCAATATTATTGTTTTCATTAACAGTAAGTGCAATATTATTTTTTAACATGTAATTGTTGCCCTGAACATCTGTACCACTTAACACAGAATTACCATTTACTACATTTATACCTCTATTTCCTATTGATATCTCTACATTGCCATATTCTACTACATTGTATGTATATTTAATAATAATGTTGAATGAATGCTCTCCCGCTGGTATGTTATAAAATGTTATACTACCATAGTTACCAAACATGGCTGGCGTATAATCACCCAATTGTGCACCATCCAACATAATGCTTATCAAACAGTTTGACGGAAGGTTATTTGCAGATATGCCTGTATTATTAAATACATAAAGAGTAACATTTCCTGTTTGAAAGAGTAAATCAGCGAAGTAATCCTGAAAGATTACAGGCTCATGCCCATTGGGGTAAACATCTTCTAATCCAAAACCAGCTGAACTGTTTTTTGGAATGGTGTTGCGATAATCTAACAACGGTATTTTGCTATTAACATAATTAAATAATCTCAAAGATAAATTCAATGGAATTGTGAACTGGAAGCTAGACGGAGAATTAGAATTTGTAGAACTTGAAAAGTAACTCACACTTGCATTTTCAATATATATATCATATACCTCTGCGCCGTATCTATAATTAGGGCTATTTGAACTATAGTAAAGATCTGAAAAATTATGTGCTTCCATTACGATATTTTTCTGTATATTTATAGACACGCCATTTGATACTCTGAAAGATTTCATGGTATCCTCCACGGAGTAAGGCGGTATATTCATGAAATAGATTGGTTTATTAAAATTTGATAAATCTAAATAATATGTAGGTACATAGTTAGATGGGAGATTATATCGTGTATTAAAATTAACAATGAATTTACTCTGCACCATCCAAATCTTCCAGAGTTTATATATATTTACATGCTTCAGCGAAGAAACACCATATCCGCTTAATATCGTGTTGAGTACTGGATTAGGATCACTTCTGTAGACGATTATATCGTTTATATATATTGCAAAGTTCAGAGTATCAACAATTATCTGTTTATCAGGCATAACCGGGCCATTCAAATTATAATAATATTGCTCCAGTAATGACTCTATAATCCTATCCATTAATCCATAGTTAGCAAAATCATATCTAATTTTGCCTTCCTGATACATTAACCAGGGTAGTGTTTTGGGTATGACCATTGATACTCCTGTAGTCTCTTCAATAGTCTCTCCAGTCATTACATTTTTTAATATATATGATACACTACCTGATGTTTCTGCATATACAGGTGAGGATGTAAGGGTTGAATTACCTAATATATTTACACTTTTATAATAAAACGGTATTGTTCCAACAGTATATGAGACATTGGTAAATGTCACTACATACTCCGATTCAAAATAGGTTCCTTCCATATTATTAAGATCATTTAAAAAATAATTATGGGCAGTTAATGCAACTGCCCACCACGGCGATTTTTGATCAGTTTGAATTGCATTTATTGCGTCCATTTCTGCCAGTGAACTTATATACTAATTAAGAAACGATGCAGCAGAATCAATGTTTGAGACGTTTGCATTTGCAGGTTTATTCCATTCTCTGTTCATACTAAAAATGTATATAGTCGCAAATAAAGATAAAACAAGCATGGTAACTGCAATAAGTGAAAACGGAATAACCCCCTTTCTACGTCCCTCGCCATATACACCATTACAACGCATGGTTACTACCTCCAACCAAAGGCCATCTCCCTAACCATATACAGCTAAGCTAAACGTGCCTATCTTTTCTTCTTTATAAATATATACCTGATTAGGTACTACTTATACATTATCTATATTTGCACCATTAACTGTTATTGCCCTTTGGTTAAATTATCGCTTATTATTTATAAAATGTAATAAAAGATTATTATGGTTTCTGGAATGAAAAATGCAAATAAAAGATCTCACATTGAAATGTGTAAATATTAAAGCAAAATAGAATAACAATGATACCATCAATTCATTTGATAACGTATCTTCGTTATCAGGTACTTTCCATACGTTGGTAGCATATTCATATCCACATTTAAAAATCCAGAAACCCTTTTATTCATCCATGATATATGCTATTTGTTGGTGTTTACATGAAAATTGAAAAAATTGCTGTATTGGGTGCTGGTACGATGGGAAGCGCTATTGCAGAGGTTATGGCTTTCAACGGCTATAATGTTATTCTCAGGGATATTGAAGAAAAATTTATTGAGAAAGGAATGAACAATATAAAAAATGCTCTGGATTCACATGTTAAATTTAATTACTCTGTATCTATAAAAGAGATGGATAAACTGAAAAAAATTAATGTTGAGTTGAACGAAACACAGAAAGAGGCCTTTAATCTGGGATATAGGCCTGCCTTTACAGAACATGACAGGGATATTGTACTGTCCAGAATCAAGCAAACCGTGGACCTGAATGAGATATTTGATGTGGATCTGGTTATAGAAGCCATACCTGAAAAGATAGAGCTTAAAAAAGAGATTTTCAAGTCTATTGATAATATAGTAAAAGAGGAGACTATAATTGCCTCCAATACCTCCTCCTTATCCATAACAGAACTTGCATCTACTGTAAGCAGACCAGAAAAGGTTATATTAACACATTTTTTTAATCCACCCTACATATTGCCATTGGTAGAGGTTGTACCTGCTTTGCAGACCTCTGAAGAGACGGAAAAAACAGTTTATGGCTTTATATCCTCATTGAAAAATCATCGCACCAGTATGGTACCAGTAAAAATAAAGGAGGTACCTGGATTCCTGGTGAATAGATTGCTGATACCCATGATCAACAATGCAATATACATGCTTGATGAAAATGTTTCTGGATCAAAAGAGATCGATACAGCAATGAAGACTGGTGCAGGCATGCCCATGGGCCCACTTGAACTTGCCGATATGATTGGTCTAGATATTGTACTGGATGTCATGGAGATACTGTACAGAGAATACAACAATCCCATGTATGGGCCAGCACCTCTTCTTAAAAAAATGGTGAGAGCAGGATGGCTTGGCAGAAAAACTGGCAGAGGGTTCTTTGCATACAATGTTAAAAAATAAACATAATAAACATAATAAGCATAATAAACATATAATCATCAAATGGTAGATTTAAAAATTAAGTTAAACGAGGTCTATAGCGTATACCTATCTATTGTGGGTATATTTCTATTTTCAATGTTTTTAAGACTTGAACCACTTATTTACAGTCCCATGTGGGGTTCTGATTACGGGGAATATTACTACCTATCCTCTTATCTGATATCAAACCACCATTTATTATTGAATAATTACGGTGGATGGGGATTTGGTTATCCCTATTTTCCAGGTATGTTTGTAATCGTATCATCGTTCACCTTAATTTCAGGTGTACCTCTGTTTTATTCTATCAATTTTTTGATTCCGGTTATAGATGCATTTGCAGCTGTAACTGTATACCTTATTGCTGATAGAATAACCTCCTCATTCATAGCATCCATAAGCTCTGCTCTGTTTATAACGGTGGTTATGCCGATTGTGTTTGTAACCTCCCATTCCATCCCAAGTACTGTAGGTGATTTTCTTTTTATTACCTCTTTATACCTTTTCATAAAAGTGGATGATGACGAAAGATACTGGTTAATACTTTTTATTGTGTCTATTTGTCTGATTCCTACGGATAATCTATCTACATATATGTTTTTTATATCTGCTCTGGGTGCCCTATTCATTTCAGAATTATTGATAGCTAAAAAAGATAAAAAATTTTCATGGGGGAAAGTTGCCTTCCTGGAGATATATTTGCTCTTTATGACAACCTACTGGTTTACCTATGCATATAAATTTGAAAAAAAAATAGTGGGAACCGCATTTTCAATACATATTGGTTCTTATATGTTATTTATTATTGCTGGAATATCCATTCTTGCAGTACCTCTCATCGTTAAGATCAGAAGGGAATATCTACCCTTCAAAATGAGATTGCACCCGTTATCCATTAAAAAAATAACGGTAAGGAGCCTATCACTTTTCGTTCTGGTAATTACAGGGGTCTATTTATTGACTCTGGTAGATATACCAGGCACAACAATGGAGGTACCTGTTGCATCATTTATATTTTTTATTCCCATGATCATAATCCTCTCAATGACTCTTGTAGGATCCAGAGTAATGGACTTTTTTAAATATGGCAACTATACGCTGGGGTGGTTAACAGCCATAGTGGGATCTGCCTTCATTGGTGCTGTAACAGACAGTCCTGTATTGATGCCGTACAGGCACATAGAATACCTTCTTTACCCAGCAGGAATCTTTTTTGGTGCTTCCGTATGGATAATTTATTACAACATATCTTTCTCTAAAAAATTGAAATTAATATTTGTTTTTTTCATTGCAGCATTATTAATATCCAATGCAGTTATTGATTATCCACCGCAAAAAATAATGAATGGATTTAATGAATCATATAGTTACAGCGATTTCGGGGCCATATCATGGATGCATTATAATATACATGGTGACACAATTGCAACGGATCACAGATTGAGTTCTGTTATCTGGGGATTTACAGGAAATTATGCCACTTGGGGCGATACCAAAGCTCTATTTTTTTCAGAAAATACAACAGCAATCCTCCAATCACTGAATAACACCGGCGCCCCATTTGTAAAGAGACATGTAGAGCTTGTTGTAATAGATCAATATATAATAAATGGAGTGGATATAAATCCAAATGCACCTGCACTGCCATTAAAGAACCCTAAAAAATTCATGCAGTCACCTTTTGTACTGCTTTATTCATGTAATGGTGCGTCCATATATGCGGTGAACTACCAATCATATATGGCATAGGTGTTTCCCAGTAGAGAGACAAAATATGTTATCCAAGATCAAAGATTTAAAAATTGCAGAATAGCCTTGATTGCGTCATTGAAAGAGGAGGATAATCTTTATATTAAGAATAACGTTATAGGCATAGTTAGAGGTGTGATATTTTATGGATATGCAACCAGGTCAAATGGCTTATGATAGGGCAATAACTGTATTTTCACCAGACGGTAGATTATTTCAGGTCGAATACGCTAGAGAAGCTGTAAGAAGGGGGTCTTCTACTGCTGGAATCATCTTCAAAGATGGTGTAATACTGGTAGCAGAAAAAAGAACAAGCAGTAAACTTGCCGATGCCAGATTTATTGAAAAATTATCTGAAATAGATACACATGTAGGATGTGCTACAGCAGGTTTAATGGCGGATGCAAGAGTCCTTGTTGATTATGCCAGAACTGCATCCCAGGTGAATAAAATATCGTATAATGAGAAAATCCCTATTGATGTTCTTATTAAAAAGATATGCGATTATGAACAGCAATACACACAGTACGGTGGTGTGAGACCGTTTGGCACTTCACTTATTGTTGGTGGTGTAGATGATGAAGGCCCCCATGTATTTGAAACAGATCCGAGTGGATCATACAGTGCATACAGAGCGACCAGTATAGGTGGTAACAGAGCAGCAGTCATGGAATTCTTTGAAGAAAAATACAGGGATGGTATGAGTCTTGATGACGCAATTATGCTTGGGCTTGAGGGAATTACAAAAGCATCCGATGATTCACAGGCCCTTCTCAATGTTGAAATAGCGATTATTGAGAAGGATCATCCCTACAGAGAGTTATCTAAAGATGAAGTAGAAAAGTATATAAATAAGAAAGGTAAATAAGTGAGGCGCAGGATTGCATGGTAAAGGTTGATGAAGCTATAATAGCAAGATACGCGCATGGTGACCTTCATTTTGAGATTCTTGTAGACCCAAAGATGGTGCAGGAAGTCCGGAATGGTAAGAAGGTATCGCTAAACGACCTGCTTGCAAGTGACGTTATTTTTAAAAATGCTAAGAAAGGGGATAAAGCAGCGGATGAGAATGTTGTTAAAGTATTTGGAACCGATAATCTGGAGGAAGTTGTATATTTTATAATAAAAAATGGTGAAGTGCAACTCACTACAGAAGAGCGAAGGGACTTGGTAGAGGAAAAGAAAAAACAGATTATCGATTATATAGCCACCAATGCTATAGACCCGAGAACCGGTGCACCCCATCCACCAGCAAGAATTGAAAAAGCACTTGGTGAAGTAAAAATACGAATTGATCCATTTAAAAAATCTGAAGAGCAGATTGATGCCGTTATTCATGAATTAAGGGTGCTGTTACCACTTAAATTTGAAAAGGTAAAGGTATCTATCAAGGTACGGGCAGATCTTTATGGTAAGGTTATTAATGAAATAAAAAATACAGGAAAAATATTAAAAGATGAATGGTTAAGTGATGGTTCATGGAGTACCGTTGTCGAGATTCCAGGTGGCTTACAGACCAGTTTCATAGATGCCATTAACAACAAAGTTCATGGTGCATGTGAAATAAAAATAGTTAAATAGAGTAGAGCTTTGGTGTGTTATGAAATCTGATGGTAACTATAAAACTTCTCAACGTATAATTGTTGTACCTGGTGAGCTAATAGCTGAAGGTAAGCTAAAGATCGGGAGCGGTGCATATTCCGTTGATAACAGGATATATTCCGAATATTTGGGAATAAAATCTGTTAAAGATAATGTTGTCTCTGTTATACCACTGAATGGAAAATATAATCCTAAAGTTGGTGAAATGGTTATAGGATATGTTGAAAATATTGCACAATCTAATTGGATGGTTAACATAAATTCAATATATCCAGCAATGATGCTTGCCAGTGATGTGCCATGGAGGGTAGGATCCAATAAATTGCAGAACTACATCGATATAGGTGAGGCCATCATAGCATATGTATCAGAGATTGATGAGGTAAAACACATACGAATTACTATGAAAAGCAGAGAATTTGGAAGAAAGATTGAAGATGGTATAACAATGACAATTCCTGCGTCAAAAGTTCCCAGAGTTATAGGAAAGAATGGCTCTATGATCTCAATGATCAAGGACCTGACAGGGTGCAGGATAATTGTAGGAATGAATGGCATTATATGGCTTAACGGAGAGAAGGATAATTTAGCTATGGCTGTTAACGCTGTAAAAAAAATAGACAAAAATGCGCAGATATCTGGGCTAACAGATAATATAAAAAATATGATTATGGAATGGAAAAATGGAATTTCTGGTGATGTTGATGAGTAGTGAAGGAGCGGTAAATATACCTAAATTGATTAATGAAAACGGCTTAAGAATTGATGGGAGAACAACAGAACAGCTGAGAGATATAAAAATAGATGTAGGGGTATTGAAAAGAGCTACTGGTTCTGCCTATATAGAATGGGGTGAAAATAAAATTTTAGCAGCTGTTTACGGTCCGAGAGAGGCAAAACCCAGACACATTCAAAATATGTACAAAGCTGTTATTCAATGTAAATACAATATGGCACCATTTTCAGTTGACGAAAGAAAAAGACCCGGTATAGATAGAAGATCAACTGAGATATCCAAGGTTATTGCAGAGGCAATTGAGGGTGCGGTTATAGTGGAACAATTCCCCAGAGCCTCTATTGATGTATATATTGAGGTTTTGCAGGCCAATGCAGGCACCAGATGTGCAGGATTAACAGCAGCATCTGTTGCACTCGCGGATGCAGGAATTCCAATGAAAGACCTCATTGCTGCATGTGCTGTAGGAAAAATTGATGGTCAGATTGTTCTTGACCTTAGAAAAGAGGAAGATAATTTTGGTCAGGCGGATTTGCCATTTGCAATGGTGCCTAAAACGGAGGATATTGTATTGATGCAGATGGATGGGCATCTAAATGAGGATGAGTTTAAGAAGGCTATTGATCTGGCCAAGAAAGGATGTAAAAGGGTTTATGAACTGGAAGTGGAAGCACTTAAGGAACATTATAAGGCTGATATGGATAATACAGTTACGGATAAGGTGATTAACAATGGCAGATGAAGTAGTTACTACTGTAATAAGAGAAAAAATATTAAAAATGATCAAAAATGAGAAGAGGCTTGACAATAGGAATTTTAATGAATACAGAAATATTGAGATAAACCCTGGTATAATAACAAGCGCTGATGGTTCTGCACATGTATCCATTGGAAATACAAGTGTTATCGCTGGTATAAAGATTGAGACAGGTGAACCATTTCCCGATACACCAAATGCCGGTGTTATGACTACCAACGTAGAACTTATACCTATGGCATCACCTGTATTTGAATCGGGTCCACCATCGCCAGAAGCAGTAGAGATTGCACGTGTGGTTGATAGAGGCATTCGAGAATCAAAAATGATCAATATGGAGAAGTTATCGATTGTTAAAGGAGAAAAGGTATGGATTATATACATAGATCTTCATGTTATTGATTACGACGGTAATCTGTTTGATACCTGCTTTATTGCATCCGTAGTAGCTCTATCAACTGCTAAATTTCCATACAAAAAGTTCAACCTTGAAGAATCTGCAAATCCATCCGTTCCTGTAGAACATTTTCCAATCGAATCTACATACGTAAAGATAGGTAATTCAATAATGGTTGATCCCTCACTGGAAGAGGAAACCATTGCTGATGCAAGGTTAACAATAGCGATTGATGAAAATAGTGATATACGGGCAATGCAGAAAGGCTTTAGTGGAGTTTTTAAAGAAGATGAAATATATAAAATAATTGCAAATAACAGAGAGATAAATAGAAGTATACGGGAAATTATTAAAGGTAAAGTAGAGGTGTTCAGATGAGCAGACGAACCAGGAAGGTGGGATCTGTAGGAAGAATGGGTCCCAGATACGGAGTAAGAATTAGAAAACAGATTTTGGACGTAGAAAAATTACCAGATACCTATTTATGCCCCAACTGTGCTGCAGAATCGGTTAAAAGGGTATCAGCAGGAATATGGGAATGTAAAAAATGTAAGCATACGTTTGCATCCAATGCCTATTTCTTTTCTACACCAAAAGCCATTCACAGAGAAGTTACAGGTGGTCATGAAGGTGACACAGGTGGTAGCATTACCAAAGAAGCAGGTAGCAGGGAGGCATAAGGCATATGTATAGATGTGTTAAATGCAAGGAGGAATTGAGAGTGGATGTTGGGTTTAGAATGGAATGCCCTAACTGCGGAAGCAAAATCTTTTATAAAGAAAGGCAATCCACAACGCGGGTAATTCATCCCAAGTGATCCCAACACCTCCTGCCGAAGCATCGGAACTTCAGTTGCAGCTGAACTTTGGCAAAAGGATCAAAATCCTTAATAAGTTCTGTCCATTTAACCAACCATTTACTTTTTTGAAATAAGGTATTTAAGGAAAAGCAAAAGCATCATTACTATTCCAGCGGTGGAAAAAAAGAGAATCAATCCATTATCCCCGTATGCGGTATAAAAAAAGGAGGTAGCTGGTATGCCTATAATCATACCACCACTTATAACAAAACTGTATAACGCCATGGTAGTACCTCCCATTTCAGCAGGTGCAAGATCCCCCAGGGATGCCAGTGAGGAGGGTGCAAATGCTAACGCCATAAAACCAAATATGGCTATGAATATAATTGCCAGGGTATTTAAGCCATAAAACCTCATGTACAACAAAGTTAAAATCAATCCTGTAAACCCTATACCACCTATAAAAATTACAGTTAATCTTCCCAATCTATCAGATAACGACCCAAAAAAGGTCTGAATTTTTATAAGGGCAATACTTCCAACAGCTATAGTTATTCCTATTTCCCAGTAAGGTATTTTCAAACCCGTTACTCCAATGGGCAGATAGATAAGAAAAGATCCTATAAATATGTATATTATAAGCCATGGAATAACGGTTAATACAATTTCTGAATTCATAAAAAGTTTTTTTAACATTTTAAAAATGGGGATTTCCCCGTACATATTCTTATCTTTAAATTTCAGGAAGTATACGGAAATAAAACCTAAGAAGGATAACATACCCGCAAATATGTATATCAATGAAAAGTTGGTAGATAGTGTGAGAAAAATAAATCCAACAAAATAGCCGAATGCCCATCCTAGAATATTCATGGAGTCAAAGATTCCTGTAAGCCAACCTCTGTTTTTTACAGTGGTTATTTCTATAATTATTGCCAGAGAGGATGCAACAACAATACCTGAAGCGATACCATTCATAGATACAAAAGGTATGAGTGTGTATGGATTGTTACTCAAAGATATACCGAACATTGCTATTGTAGCTATAACCATCCCCAGCATTAAAGATCTTTTTTTCCCGTATTTATCTATATATATTCCAAAAAAAAGTACCGTTAAAAACTCAAACAGAGGGCTGAACGTTGATATCAGACCGAACTCTTCTATTTTTATGCCGTGAGCGTGCAGTATATATTCCGGAAATGTAGAGAGCATCACTCCAAAACCTAACCTTATCAAAAAGGTAGCAAATAGTATGTATTTTGCGTTATAAAACCTGTAAGAGGTTAAGCTAAATCTCATTAGCAGTACCACACATCATAAATGAGGGATCAGGCACGCTTATTCCTATGTTCTCTTTTTCGCCTTCTCATCCGTTTCTTTCTCCATTTCCATCTCATTTTTCCACGCTTCTTCCATGCTCGTGAGTTCCTTTTCATTAATAACCTCACTAACGTGATGTTTAGGTTATTTATAATCTTTTTTGTAGTTTTGCATCTCCATTCCTTTCTCCATGCATTACACCTTTTACGATTTCATAGTAGTTGCAATGATTTCTGTTTTTAGATGAATTACGTGTAAAATTAAATAAAATATTAAATGCATCAATAAAAATTTATTATTAAAATCAATAAGTTATCGGTCATATATTGACTGATGTTAACGCATTGATTATTGCTACTGCTACACTGCTATCTATTCTATTAATATTAATTGTATTCACATACCCACATTTTCATCATGCAGTAAGCATGCAGATAGGTAAAGGTGATTACCACATAACCTTTAAATAATACTAATTAGAAATACTATATATGTTTGTTATAGTAAATTGGAGGAATACTCTGTATGTATAAAACGTTGAGGAAAGGATTGAGCATCAGGAAGAAAGGTGGATTGGAAGGCATGCCGCTATATTTAATAATACTAGTGATAATTGCAGCTATCGCCATAGCTATTCTGGTTGGCTTTATGCTGCCTCTCCAGAAACCCAATTTATCGACGGTTACAACCTATGCGCCAGCACCCACGGGGGGTCTGTCTCAAGAAAGTACCTACACTTTTACAGGTACAAGTGGTTCATTTACACTGTATGTGGTAGCGATAGGGTCAAACAGTAAACCCATTGTAGGTGCTACTGTAACCATAAGTGGATATGGGCCATCGCAGGCAGGTACGACATCTACATCAACAACATTGCCAACGAGTAGTGGTACAGGATCATTAGGTGGTGCACCTGCAGCCCTTTTTACTGTTAAATACTACAGTATACCAGGGCATGGGTCTACCTATACACTGTCAATTACTGTATCATATACTGGTGTTGTATCAAACACCATTACATCTAATTTTATAATTGAGGATAGTTAAGGTGATAAAAAAAAGGTGAAAATATGGATAAAAAAGGTATAGAAAATATAGGAAATAAAAAAAAGGTTAGAAAAGGAGCAATACCCTTTTCGCTGATAGCAGTAATAATCCTGATTTTATCTGCCTTCGCCATAGTTTACATTGGTGCAATGCAGGATCACTGGTGGCAGGCTAACAATAATAATTCTTCCCTGAGTTTTACAGGTATGGTGAATACTGAATCTACATTCATAACATCGCTTGCTACTCAGGCAGCAATCCAGTCATTATCGGATCTTGCCAATAGTTCATCCCTCTTCACCATAAACAGATTAACGTATGAGAATTTTCTCTCATCTTTGTCAACCAACTTCGGTATGGGGCAAAATGGCGTTGCAGGGCAGGGTGCCACTGTGGGCCAGTATGTTGTTACAATACGCGGTTATCCAGGTAGCGTTTCACTCAATACCAGTGCTGTGCCATTTGAATATACTGGTGTAAATTCGTTGGGTATGGCTACCTCCATGACGACACCTACATATATAAGGGTGACAGGTACTGTTCCAGTAACGATATTGAATCCCACAACCGGTCAAAAAATGGATACAACGATATCAATAGACCAGGTGGTACCAACAACCATAGCATTTTTAATGACCTCTGCTAACAGAGTTAATTTTGATTTTACTGAACAGGGAATGGGTATGGCAATAGCCCATGCCATACTGCAGAGTGAAATGATGGCAAACCCTGGCGTAGCTCCATCAGAAAGTGAAGTTATGAATGCACTGGAGTTTGCTGTATATCTGGATGAGGCGGCGTTGTACAGGACATCAAGTGATAGTGCACTGAATAATTATTTAAACAGTTTAAGCACTGCAGCCAGATCTCACATAAATCCTGTAGAAATATATAAAGCTGTAAACGGTGCTACAAACCCGTCTCTCCAGAAACTTGTGCCATATGATCAATACTTCCTGAATCTGGAGTATTTCAATGTACCGTTTGTTTTCAATGGTCAGCAGGTTAATCTGCAAACCACTACAAGAAGTTACAATGTTGCTACGTCATTTTTACTATCCAACTTCAATGTAAGAGTGGATAAGAATGTCTATTCTGCGCCATACACAAATCCAGCAAGTTATTATGCAAGCAGTGGCGGGCTTGGCAACGGAGTGATAACAGGAGGAGGCAGCAGAGGTGGCGGAGGTAGCAGCGGTAGTACTGGTGCTGCTCCCACTGAAGGTGCGTACGTGTATGATATTAACTTCTATAACTTTTCATTCAATATAAAAGTCAATGAACTGAATCAGCTGAATGGTGCGTCGTATGGTTCTAACTACAACATAAAGGGGTTAACAAGAGTATGGGCATCATCAGCCAATGCTGTATCAGGAGCGTTGAATTCGCAGATTACACAGTATCCAAGCATTCACAATCCATCAATATTCACTACACTGTTTGCAGGGATACTTGATCCGTATGAAACAGTACATATAACTATACACAACAGTACAGGGATAGCACAGAATCTGTTCAACAATCAGACCTACCTTAGCGTATCTGTAAACAATATGGAAGAAGGCATCTTTTCTGCGTCACAGCCAATAACACTCTATAACCTTGGTCAGGGATCCAATCTCATAGCGGTGACAATAAAATATCCAAATGGTGCAATGGAGGAAGGTAAGGGTTATGTAAATGTTACTGCAGATGGCTTCACCAATTTATACATCAATACTACGGAGGGAATAAATACGGAAACATTATGGACTCTGGATATGAGTTACCTGCAGAATGTGCCCAGAGATATGTGGTTATCCAAGCTATCGCAGTTCTACGCTACCCTGTTAGGTTATCCATTCCCACCTGGAATGGTGGGATTCTCCTTCAATAACAATACCAATTATACACAGATGAACAATACCCTCTCTTCCTATGTTACATGGGCAACTGGATTTGAACAATACATCAATAAGAATGCACTATCCACCTCATTTGAGCTGGATTTCCAGAGCTATTCTATGACTCAGGGAATATATGCCTCTGTTGCGACATGGTCTCAGATAGCACAGGGCATGATAACAATATTACATAAAGAGGGACAGTCAGGAGTACCAATAGTTCTTAACGATCTCAACTTTACATTTGAAAATGTGCCTGTATACTATCCTAATACAGAATCAGTTGATATTGGACTGGCATACATGGAGGGATTTGCAGGACCGGGTGGATTAATAACCTCCGTCAGCGGTACATTAAACGTACTGCCACAATACACTTACATGTTCCAGCAGATGTCTGATTGGATCAACAATCACACAACTCAAATGGAGAACCTGTACGGTTCATCGCTATCACCAATGGCATTTACCATTAACTGGATAATGAATTATGAAAATGATTCAATCACCAGTATAGGGTATTCGATGGCTCACAACGTAACTACGTGGAAGAACATCATAGCACAGATAATACCTGTCCTGAATAACATCGGTATTCCTGATAGTGTGATAGGTATGGATGCCTTTGCGCTGGATCTGTACGCAGGTGGACAATCCATACCGGTACAGACATTCCTGTTGAAGGTTCTACCGGGTAATGTTGCGTTCTATTATACACAGACAGAGAATATTGTGTCAACGTTAAATGAACTTGGCGTGAGTAACCTCGCCGCTTTTGCAGCTGTACTGATAGGCAAGTTTGCCTTTGCAGCGAATATGAGCTGGGCGCAGTACATAACGACCTTATCCGCATATGCCACACCAATAAAGGGTATAATCGGTGATTTGAACAATATAGGTGTAAACTCTATAGTAGGACTGGCAGCAGTAGCCCTGTATAAATTTATGTTTGCCCAGAATGTATCATGGCTCACTTACCTGAATGAAGCAAATGGTCTGCTCGGGACTATAAGCCAAATAAAAACGGAACTGGGACAGCTGGGCGTTACCAATATATGGGTGGCTGCGGCAGCTGTTATCATTGGCAAGTTTGTTCTGGCACCTAACAGTGGATGGTCTGAATATTTAACTGGTCTCAATGGTATGTTGAAGAACGTACTGACCCTGGAAAATGATTTCAAAACACTGGGTATAAGCAATGTATGGGGATTCGGTATACTGATACTGGCCAAATTTACACTGGCATCTGATATTTCGTGGTTCAACTTTACCCAGAACGTTACAACCTTCTGGATGCCTGGAATAATGAAGTTGAACGCACAGTTCGAGCACTGGGGTATCAACAGAATTGTTGGATTTGCAGCAGTGCTACTGGGCAAATTCGTACTTATGCCTGATGCTTCATGGGCTGGATACTTTTCATGGATAACCAACCAGGGATTAAACGATATCAACAGTATGATGAACAGCTTGAGCAGTCTGGGTGTTCCTGATACTTGGGGACTGGCGGCAGTTGTACTGGGTAAGTTTATATTCGGAGCCAATGAGACATGGACGCAGTATCTGAACAGTGCTACGTCTGTGTTATCCAATCTGGCAGCTATAAAGGGTGAACTGGAGAATCTTGGAATCAATGGCCTGGTAGGACTGGGTGCTTTAGTAATAGCCAAATTCGTGTTTGATGCAAATGAGAGCTGGACGCAGTATCTGTCCAATCTTAATAACAATATACTTGGGCCATTATCCACTCTGGAAAGCGATTTCAGACAGGTAGGAATTAACGAATACATCGGATTTGCAGCGCTGGTTGTAGCTAAATATCTGTTTGCAAGAAATGATAGCTGGACGTCTTATTTAGGTCTTATAAAGCAGTATCAAACAGATATTGAGCAGGGAATATCGCTTTACAAGATGCTGTCTGCGAAATACGGAACAGGTGCTGTTCTCCTTGGAGCCGCAGCTATAGTTGGTGGTCTATATCTTGCAAGAGAATATTTCTATCCGAATGAGTCTATAGGTAGCTTTGCATCAATGGTCATGAAGAGTGCTACTTACTGGTTTACGCAGGTACAGAGTTTCATAGGTATTTTCAAGAACTACGGCAATTTGCCCGAGATCTATCAGTTAATGTTCAAGGCAAGGGACGTGGTGAATTTAGTCAATAATATCGCCATGTACTTCATGAAAAATAGCGGTAACGGTGTATTCTCAATACTGCCTACCTCATGGTGGAGCGATATTCACAACTTCATACAGACCTATCTGTCAAACGTTATACAGGTTATAAATATAGTTCAGGATGGGTTGTCTGCCTATACAGCAACGCTCAATTTGATAGAATCATGGAAGAGTTTCACCAACTGGACCAACCCGACACAGGTTCTTACCCTGATAAAGAACACACTGGATGTGATGATACAGGATGCTAAATTCCTTGAGGAGATAGCTAACTTCCTCAATTTGAAGGTATTGAGCGGTGAACTCTCTGACGCCGTACAGGTAATGGAGAAGGTAGCTGCAGATGTGGCACAGATTGCGGATGTGGTAGCGTCTGTGGCAACGGTCATAGAAATGTTCCAGCAGCAACTGGCTATTGATCATGGAAATGTAGGTGAGGCATTATATCAGTTATTCTTAGGGTTTAACCTTAACTCGGCTATGTGGTACTTTGCGTTGAGTGGTGCCTTCGGCGCTATAAGTACATTGCTGACATCCACAATGTTTACGGCTCTGTTTGGTAGCAGCGCTACCTTATCGGCAATTGCATCGGTACTTGCCACACTGTCCACAGTATTGTTATGGGTGGGTGTAGCAGTGCTTGTTATATGGATCATACTTGATCCACAGCAGTTTATTGATATGCTGTTCGGTGACTGCAGTGATCCATCGCCATCCATAGGCAGTTCGGCAATAGTCAATCTACAGCAAGAGATCAGTTCTGTACTGCAGAAGACTCTCTACATCGATGCAGGTATAAACGGTCAGCCACCGGCAGCGATGTTTGAGAGTTCTGCGCAGGCAGCAGCTGAAATGTTCACAATGTCCAACGTTGCAACGTTTACCCTGAGTCCTACCGTTGCATACCAGTATAACCACACCTCGATGTGGCAGCAGGATTACAGCTATACCCTGTTCTCCTACGCAGTGTATGCACAGTCCACCAAGTGGAGTGTGATGAATTTCTGGGAATCCGCTCTGGATCTGGAATCCAGAAACTCTGCAATAACCTCTGAGTTTTTCGGTAAGGTCTCATATGGCTTCCAGGACTACGTAACAGTACACAGCAGTGGATTGATAAGTTCGTGTACCAAGACCTATACGCATCAGTATGCGGGCAATATATATCTAATTGCCAACTCTACAAACAGTACTAACTATGTTGCCAAATCACTGGCGAATTCAAAGGATTACCTGACGGCTAGCGGGTCTGCTGCCTCCTTCTTTACACCAATACCATCTGACCCATTCCTGAAGGAAAATACAAACGATGTGGCAAACTTCCTTAACAACATGAATATGTCTATTGCAAAGAACATCTCCGTAAACTTCATAATCAATACGGGTCCAAATGGTGCTGGCAACGTGATAGCAACCAAGAATCATGGATTAACAACATGGGCCAAGGAACTGAATGTAGCTGGAAATGACTTATCACACTGGAACTCCATGCTGGTCAGAGCAAAGGCAAGGTTATCATATGTGCAGAACTTTGGAAACAGCAGTAACTATACAGAGGGCATGGGTATGCTGCCTGTATACATCGCTCCACAGTTAACTTCAGTTCAATTGACAGTTAAATCTACTACAGGTGCTGGATTCTATTACCTCCATAACTACAGTAAGGGGTACAACGGCTATGCGTCAAATGGCGTGGTGACAATGACTGCCCAGAACGTACAGCAGCTGCCATTTTATATATACCTTACACCTGGCCAGTATGTGGTATCGTGGAACTCACCTGAACCGGCAAGTGCAATACTGACGGTGCCCAATGTAAAGACAGTTACGCTATATCCGTTCAGCTCATCCAACTTCTTTAACTCTACAAGTACAGTAAGTATTGGTGTGGATGTAAATATCAACTATACCTTCAGTGTAGATGATATGATAACACCGTACGTAACACCAAGTTATATACCTTATACCACATATGGCTACAAGCAGTCGGATAAAATATCGGTAATGTACTACGATCCATACACCAAAGCGAACATTACCTTAATAAACTACACAGGTGTATTCAATACAACAGGTGCGCACTTCAATTATACGGCACTGGTCAATGGCAAGTATGTAACGGTGATAAACGCCACATCACTGCCTGGCAACGTAACGATACCGGCAGATGCATACCAGATACCGTACAGCTATCAGCAGAAACCGGTACAGCCACCGATGATATACATATCATACGAAATTAACATGAGCGGTAACTACTCTACAGGCTTTTATAATAGCTACTTCAAGTACGTGGCATTCGGCAATATGTCCATAGATACCTACAAGGATATAAACCCATACAACCCGCCCAGCGCAATGCACTATACGCTATTTGTAAACTACTACTCAGGTGATAACAGTGGTGGCCTATACGGAACTGTACCCCCATGGTTGGTCAAATGGCAGTACACTCCAAACAGTCCATATGCATGGACACAGTACTGAAAACAGCAAAAATTTTAACATCCATAACCTTTTTTATACATATTTATTATCTATTTTTGGTTAAAGTGATTTTATGATAAAAAGGAGAAAGAGAAAGCATGGCGTTACAGGTTTTTTTGAAGAATTACCGACTGCAGTTATTGTTATTGTATCCATCACAATTTTCATGATTGCAATGATTCATACGTTATCTGTGTACATATCCTTCCAAAAGTATAACAATCTTCTCAATGCAGCCAATAATTTTGAAAGCAGCGTTAGAACATACGATTTACTAGTAGTGAATGGAACCTATAATGGCTCGTTGATATCCGGAGAATTCAATATGTCCAAGTTAGTATCCTTTGAAAATAATGTCTATAGTACGGAGGTAATTACAAAGGATCTTCAACCACCCGGCAACTTTTTTATAAATATTACGGATAAGGTAACAAATGTTTCATGGACTTTCGGAGACAAATTGACATACACCAATAATCTTATAACAGTTGTAACGCTTACAACACCTGTAGATATACAGATAAAGAATAATGTAATTGACGTAGGGGTTATGGAAATTTATGTATGGCAGACATCATCCCAGGTATAGATTCATAAAGAAACATGGGCAGACTGCTCTTATAGACTCTGTTATATTCTTCATGCTGATGCTGATAGCCTCTGTAATACTTGTAACCTTTACCTCTTTTTTTCTCAGAGTCTCACCATCCGTGAATTTTTACTATCAGCAGCAATATACAAACAGATTCCTGAGTTCAGTACTTCAGAGTACTGTAAATTCAACACATTATATTAATGGTGGTACACAGATATATATCAACGGAACCTTCACCATACAGTACATGATTGGTGAGTACTTAAATCTCAGTATGATGGGCATATCACCATCTGGGTTGGCAAATATATCCGGCATTATACACAGATATTTCAATTTAGGTCTTGTACCCCCATATCATTACGCCATGTATGCATACTACCCGTCGGCAACCAGCCCTAAAGCATCTTTATTTTTTACCGATTCTGCCACACATATAACCAGCTATACACAACTGCCAAATACAAAAACAGCTTCCTTTGATCTTGTATATGTTAATGGTGGTGAGGGTTATATATGGCTATACGTGTGGCCAACAACAGTTTAGAGAGGTGTATATATGATTGACTGGATATTATCAAAGGTATGGATAGCTATAACCGTGATTGTGTTAATAGTATCCGTTATGGGTGTATATGTATTGATATACAATAACGAAAGTAATTCCGTGCTTGTTCAGACAGCTACCAGTATTGGACAAACTATCAATTCCATTTCTACCATGCAATCAAATTATACTGAATATATTGTTTATACATCATCACAAAGGGGTCTTGTAATACCCAAAACAATCACGAAATTTACCCTTCCATTTATAATGGTATCCTCTCATTATACAATAACCATCCAGAATAAGTCGGTCATACTTACGTGGCAGGGTGAAAATGCATATTATCCACTCTCAAACCAAATACATCCGTGGAATCTATCGCTACTGGGTTCCGGTCTTGTATCTGCTAATTCTTCAGTATTAAAAAATATGGATTCAGAATACAACAATGTCACAGTCATATCCGGTGTTATTCTGGTTATAGAGAGGGTAGAAATGAGTGTAAATGGATACATTACCTATGAAACCTTTGTCCATGCTATATAGTCAGATGGAACAACCGGATGATCTATTCTGGAAGAGTACATAGTAACCACTTTGACTGTCATGATTTTGAAATATGTCGGTTCTGTAACTGTATTTATATTAACTTACCGTATTGAGAACTTATTGCTCTGTATCCCAGACCTTCATAGAATTTTCTGGCAATTTCATTATGTGTTGGAAACTCTGCTACCACCATACCCACATCCTTTGTTTTCATCATCTTTACAATTTCGTCAATCATCTTTATACCTGCTCCTGTACGTCTATGCTCTGGTAGAACATATAGTTCCTTTATAACGCATTTAAGCTTGGGTATGTAGCACGATCTCCTCTCAATTACTGCCTTCAGCATACCCACTATTTTATCATTTATGACTGCTTTAAGAATGTATGTATTTTCATCATCGAACGATTTTTTTAGATACTCTTCAGCTTCATCCTCTGTATCGTTTCCTGTAGCATAAAGCGGGTCAAACTCACTGTTTAAGCGCTTGAGCCTTACGAGTAAACGTGCCAGTTCCTTAAAATCTTTTATATTCGCATTCTTTATTTCCATAGTCATTTCATACACCACCTATTTCATTCAATCCTTTAATCAAATGATTTGAAAGAAGTAAGTTAAACTCTTTTCTGCTATCCTCTATTATACTTTTAGCCTCATCATAAAATTGATTATAGGTTGCAGTGCGTCTTGCCATACCCATTTCTACCGATTTCATTGCAACTCTTGCAGCTATCATGGGAAATACTTCGTGATCAGTCATGTTTGGTATTATATAATCCACATTTATTTTATCTTTTATAGAATCAGCAAGGGCGAATGCGGCCTCTATAGCCATCTCCATATTTATTTTTCTGGATCTTGCATCAAGAGCTCCTCTAAATACAGCAGGAAATATCAGACTATTATTTATCTGGTTGGGGAAGTCAGATCTACCTGTACCAACGATCTTTGCTCCCGCCTCTTTTGCATCTTTAGGCCATATTTCAGGAAGTGGATTTGCCAGCGCAAAAACAATTGCCTCTTTATTCATCTTTTGTATATCTTTTTTCTTTATGAGGCCAGGTACGGGTTTAGACGCAGATATAAGCACATCTGCACCATCTATGCAGTTATTTATGTCTCCCGTACAATGCTCTTTATTTGTTTCAAGTGCCAATTTATACTTTTCAGGATTGGTAAGCATTATGTGATCCATATCCTCTCTTTCTGCATTCAGTATCCCTTTAGAATCAATTATTATCATGTATTTAGCATTCACACCTGCTTTGATAAACATTTTAGCCGTAGCTAGATTTGCTGCACCTGCACCAAATAACACTACCTTCGTTTCATTTATCTTTCTTCCAGTAAGTCTAGTTGCATTTATAAATGCTGCCAGTGATGCACTTGCAGTCCCCAACTGATCGTCATGCCAGACCGGTATGTTCAGATTATTGGATAGGTCTTTCAGCACTTCAAAACATTTTGGAGATTCTATATCTTCCAGATTTATTCCTCCAAATGCAGGTTCTATTGCCTTTCCTATATTTACAAGGTCATCCTTTGTATGCGCCACTACAGGCAATGGAATTGCATCTACACCACCTAGATATTTGAAAATAAGTGCTTTTCCCTCCATAACAGGTGTAGAGGCCAACGGTCCTATATTGCCCAATCCAAGAACCCTGCTTCCATCTGTAAGGATTGCTATTGTATTCCACCTTCCTGTCAGTGTAAATACTGTATCTTTATCTTTTTCAATTTCTTTCGATACACGTGCTATACCTGGCGTATACCATATTGCAAAATCAGAAAGTTTGGTTATTGGAACTTTTGGCAATGTGTGAATCTTTCCTTTAAAAGATGAGGCATATTTAAGTGAAAGTTCACCAAGTTTTTTTGAATCCTCCTCTTCACTCATAATAACACACTGCTCCTTTAATGGAAGTGTATTGCTTTGCATCATTATATATTCTTTCTTTAAAATTTCATCTTTGTAAGAATTTCTAATAACATAGTTCTACTTTACTGTAGACATTCTGAAAATTTTTCAAAAATACTGATTTTCCATTTCAACAGGTTGCAGGAGAATGTTAAAAAAATTACTTTTCGGGTGTGTGTTTTTGACAATTTTAATAAAATTTGTATCCATTTAGCTATGTGCCAGTGTATATTATTAAAATATGTTATTGCATCATTTATTTTCCAATTATTATCAACTATTGGAATTATTTTTGCATAGCTGGTCAATAGATTGTCCTTACTCTTAAACGGTTCTATTAGTTTATTATCAACCTGTCTTTCTTTAAGGTGTTGTTTATAATCTGACTTCAAGCAAAACAAATACCAAAAATATATTGTATAGATACGCAATCTTATAGATATGGATGAAGATATGGATGAAAAGAATGCAAATGTTATAAAATTTAATAAAAATCTATATACCAGAAATTTAGTTAATAATCAGTCTGTATATGGAGAAGAACTTAAAAAGATCAATAATGTTGAGTACAGGTTCTGGGATCCATATAGAAGCAAATTGGCATCGCTTCTTTTGACAGGCTACGAACTTCCATTCAAAGATAATTCAACGATTTTATATCTTGGTGCAGGAAGTGGAACCACCGTCAGTCATATATCTGATATTGTAAAAAATGGTGAAATATATGCGATTGAGCTATCAAGCACTCCATTTCTTAAGTTATACAGGATGTGCAATAACAGACTCAACATCTATCCATTACTTGCGGATGCCTCTATGCCTGAAAGATATGTTAAATTTATTCCAGAAGTTGATTTTTTATATCAGGATATATCTCAAATGGATCAGGTAGACATACTTATAAAAAATGCAATATTATTTCTCAAAAAGAGGGGTATTGCAATCTTCATGGCAAAACTTAAAAGTATAAGTTCTGTAGAGAGCAACGAATCAATTATCGAAAGGGTTGAGGAGCATCTGAACAATCGCTTTCACATCAAGTATAAGGTGGATTTATCTCCTTATGAAAAGGATCATATAGCGTATGCATTAGAACTTAAATAGTATCTAATTTTTAAAGTTAAAAGAGATAGATAATGTATATAAGGGGATCAGTTGCTATACCTATATGGTAAAGAAGGTGATTTTATGACTAGACCGGGAGCTGTAGCTATTGAATCTGAACTTGAAAAGCAATTAAATTTGCTTTCTGCAAATAGGGATGTAAGAGATTCACTGGATAGAGGTAGTTTTTCTATCATTAAGGGAAAGGAGCATTATATGCTATATGTGTTGGCAAAGCTTCTTGCCACAAACGGGGAACATCTTGATGAGATTAATGAGTTCACATATAACCATACCACAGAGCAATTTGAGATCTTCGGTAGAACTTTTAATGAATTTATTGAGATGAACAGGACCAATATGGATGATGTTAAAGATTTAATAACACATATGGATATGAAATTATCACAGACCATTGAAAAAATAATTGACATAAGAATGGATAGAGTCGTTTCTGATATTATTAACATTGTAAAGGATACCATAAAATCCACACCTGTAGAAGTTTCTGGATCAAATCAGGCAATAAATAATGAGAATCTCGAAAAATTGATTACAGAGGTATCTGATAGTTATAAGGTTATAACACAGATGAGGCTACTTCTCAACGAAACACATAGAAGAATTGGCGAAATATCTGCAAATGATGAAACAGAAAACGAATCTATAAAACTGGCTGTAAGGCTAGCCATGGAAGAAAGTCTCGGTTCCATAAAGGAGAGGATAGGTTCTATTGAATCCAGAACAGGGTCCATAGATAGAGATATCCATGGTCAGATTGAGGAGCTCAGAGAATCTATTAACACACTCACGAAAAGTTTGAACAAGCATCTTGACAGGATTGAACAAGTGGTTGTTGAAGGATCTGATGCAAATATCAAGAGCAGTTAATCTGATCTTTTCATCTCTTTTATTATGAGCTTCTCCATGGCTAGGAATGATATTTGGTCTGATAACTTTTCTATTATATTCCTGAGTACATCCTGCTTTCTTTTCATAGATGGTGATACCATATAGTTATCAAATTCCATGGTTTCATCGTAGATCAATTCTATATACTGTAAGATCTGTTCTGCTTTTTGTATATCTCCTTTTTTTATGGATATCACCGCATCTCTTTTCATCTCTCCTGTAAAGTCCATTACCCCTAAAATATACGATTCTCCAGTAACCTTCAAATCCTCTGCGGAGGGCATTTTCATACCTTTTTCATATTTATAATGATAAAAGAGTACTGCCTCAACATATTCCTGCATTCCCGTTTCCGTTACTGATTCATATAAAAATTCCTTTCTATTCCCAACCAGTTCCTTTATCTTTCTGAACGTCTCTTTTAGCGTTTTGATATCAACCCTCTCGTCTCTATGCATAGCCTGTATTGTTCTTGCCGATTCTCTTATAAGGTGAAAGGATTCCCTTTTTATTATCTCATATAGCTCGCTCTTTTCAGAGATGCTTTCCTTAACTATTTTAATATTTTTTATTATTGAATCCATAATCAGTTACCTTTAATTTATAATTGCATATTCTATCTACTGTAAACGACGTTTACACCTTATTGTATATATCTGTTACATACGTAATTTTTTCAGTACTAATAAAGTTTTTTACACCGGCAACAGAGGTTATCTGGAAGGATTGTGAAACGAAATATTCTGATGTTGTAGATACGCCAGGGTTTATTGAAGTATATGAAATGAAATTATAATAATAGCGCATATTGCTTCCATTACCATTGTCTATGTATTCTATAAATCTGTATGAATCTTTGAGAAGAAACTGTTTATTTGCCGGATCTATCTGCCCGATTGTATACCCTCCATTTTTTAGCGGTAAATAGCTCATATCCCATGCATGATCTACCCATTGGCCACTTGAAGGATTGTATAGAGGGCCAAAAGCGATCCACGTTGGAATTCCGGCGTCCCTTGCAAGAGCTGCAAAAAGAAATGCCATTTCGTCACATTTCCCCCATCCCAGATTCAGTGTAGTGGTTGCATTATGTGGATAAGTTTCATTCCCTATTCTATACTGTATATGTGTTATCTCCCACGAAAATATATTATCAAGTATCTGATATACAGAGGTGCTATTCCCTCTCAACATTCTTGCTAAATTGATTATCTGCGAGTCCCTGCTTGTTATTGTCCACTCATCTGTCCTGTTACTGTATTTATTCAAATAATAGAACGGGATCTGGGAAAGGGTACCGAATTGAGATGGTTCCGTATTCCATGATACCGAATTTTCGGATATTGTATATGTAATGGATATATTGCTCAATGCACCGGATAATCTATTATTCCATAGCAACCAGCTGGTACCATTCTTACTAATTATACCATAGGGCACAGAGGTGTAGATAGAATCAATGGTCTGTTCACCTGAGATATTTACAGGCAATGGTACATGCACGGATACGTTACTGGTATGAGATTGTATAGAGATTACTCTTGAAACTGTAAATCTGGATGATGTCACAAAGCCAGTCTCCACTCCATTGGATATTATTGTTATAAGTGGATACGTTAAAAGAAGAATGGATAAAATAATGGCAATGGCTACTATGATTATACTCCCTGCCCATTTATGTTTTTTTATTTTTTTAGCAGATACAGAAAAAATATATGTTTTTACAGAAGGGTTGTTATTTTCCTGAATTTTCCATGAAGTATGACAATAGGGGCATTTTGAAGAGGTTGCACCTGTAACAGTGTAGTTTTTCCTGCATACAGGACATTTCACCATTGCCTTTCTATTCATCATATTACCTCAGCCATCTTGAACAGAGCATACCATTTTACGTTCTATCACTGTTTATACATATTTAAACATCTATATACTTTTTGATTCTGTTTTGCATTCACAACATCAACAAATTATGTACGTTCTGCTATATCTGTTTTGAATTATCGCATCATGATTATATATGCACCATATGCTATAAAAATACTAGCAATCATTGATAAAAAATTGTTTGAAAATTTAGAAATAAAGCCACGATTCTCAACAAGGTCTCCCAAGATGCTATCAATGTTACATCCAATGAAACCAGAGACAGACGAAAGAATTACAGGGTAGTACCATGTATATAAAGTCATGCCTGAAATATTCATAATAATTGAACCGGATAAGGTTATGAACAGACTTCCAAGTAACGCCCATACCTCGCCAAACAAGGATATACCGCCATTAACACCTGTATCAACCTTTTTCCACGTTATTATGGAATATGTTTTATTGGATATGACACCCATTTCAGATGCAACCGCATCTGATATTGCAAATGCAAAAGCAGATAAAATAAGTATTTCAAATAATGGTGTTGATATGGCATGCAAGGTGTAGTACATTACAATCAGTATGGTAGGCACCAGAACGTGACTTGTAACACTCTGCCATCCCCTTTCGCCACCACTTCCCTCCTGGATTCCTATCGCTTTCTTGAGTGAGAATTGATACATGGTAGCGATATACGCAACCGTGATAAAAAGCATCAATATCAGAATGTATATGAATCCTCCGGTGAAATTGATAATCAATCCGAAAAGTGCCGTAGCCATTGCACCCTCTCTGGTAACGATCTTCTTAATATATGCTGCAAAGGTAAGCAGCAATATGAATGTAGATGCTACTGACATCAGCAATATATTCATATGATAAGCTTTTCCACAATGCCACATATTATGTGGCCTGCCACTATATGCTCTTCCTGTATATGTGACGTTTCCGCAGCTCTGGCAACAAAAAGATGATCAACAAAATCACCCATTGACTTTCCGTTCGCACCGGTGAATCCGATCGTTATGGCCTTCTTCTCCTTTGCCTTTATCAAACCGTTTATAACGTTCTCCGATTTACCGCTTGTAGAGATCCCTACACATACGTCCTCCTCATTACATAAAGCCTCTATCTGCCTGCTGAAAATCATTGAAAAATCATAATCGTTTGATAACGCTGTAATTACTGAGCTATTCACGGTTATCGCAATAGATGGCAATGCCTTTCTTTCAGTTCTAAACCGTCCAACCAGTTCTGCAGCCAGATGTTGAGCATCTGCGGCACTGCCTCCGTTGCCAAACCATATAATTTTATAACCATTATTAAGCTGCTTGGCCATTACAGTTGCTATTTTTTCCAGCATCTCCAGATCATATTCATTATTGATTGTATCTGTAAGCGCATCAATAACTGTTTTGAATTCATTGTTTATATACTCTCTTATATTCATTTACCCAATCCTCCATGTCTGCATACCGTTCTCCTCAAAGGAAAACGGTATTATTCTACCACCCTCTTTTTCGAGCATTTTTATCAAATCTCTTTTCTTTTCTGGATCACAGAAAAATAGCATATGGCCACCTCCACCCGCCCCCAATAACTTACCACCCATAGCACCATTATTAACAGCAACGTCGTATAATCTGTCTATGTATTGATCTGTTATATTTGTTGTGAATTTCTTTTTGAGTTCCCAGCCCCTGCTCAGAAGTTCACCGAACAGATCTACGTTGCCTGTAAGAATCGCTTTTTTGAATTCATAGGCAAGTTTTTTGGTTTCATCAAGCGCCTTAACAACCTTTTCATTTTTTTTGGTATAGCCCTCTATCTGATCATTCAGTATATTGCCAGAACGTCTGGTTTTACCTGTATAACATAGTATCAGTCTATACTCCAATTCGTTTATTACCTCTTTTTTTATTTTTAATGGATTTACTATCGCACCATCTTTCTGAAATTCTATAAAATTGAATCCGCCGAAGGTAGTGGCATACTGATCCTGTCTACCACCTGCAATATTTAACTCATTTCTTTCTATTTTATATGCCAGTTCTGCAATCTCATAACTGGTATATGGTAAATTATAAAATTCCTTGAATACACCTATAAGTGCAACTGCCATTGTTGAAGAGGATCCAAGTCCACTGCCAGGAGGTGCATCGCTGTGCAGAAATAGTTTGATACCGTCTTTATGTTCAGTCATTACGTTAAGAACAGCCTTTATAAGATCCAGCTCTCCATTATATATAAAATCATCCTCATCTGTTAATTTTGTAGTTGTATCATAATCAAGTGATCTTATCACATATCCTGTGCTATCCGTCTTATCCAGTGTGGCATATGCGTATCTATTTATTGTAGCATTGAGTGTAACTCCTCCCCTCTCTTCAGGATATGGTGATACATCCGTACCCCCACCAGCAAAACTTATTCTAAGAGGTGATTTACACCTTATTATGATATCCGCTTTACTCATCTATGCTATAAATACATGATTTATTAAAATAGTTTCTCTTTCTATTTCTCTTTTACCTGAAATATGAAACTTACTGTTTGGGTTCATAGGTAAGCAAAATGCCATTTTTCTTTACTGATACCTCCTTCAAATTCAATTTCACTATATCTGATTCACTGATAATTCCAGGACCACCAGCCATTGTTGGTGTATTCTTTCCTCCTATGATTATATTGGCCATAAAAACAGTTATTACATCAAACATACCGCTACTCACAAAACTCCATATAACATCCCCTCCCCCTTCTACTAATAACTTTTTTATTCCTTTATTCACAAGTTCGTTCATTGCTGTTTCAAGGTATATTTTATCAATGCCTGCATATATAACCTCTATTCTGCTATAGGTATGGTTATTTTTTCCACTGGTAACCAGAATGGTTCTCACAGTACCGTCAAATATCCTTGCGGTCAGCGGAATCCTTCCTGTATTATCCAGAACTATTCTTGCAGGGTGGTTTACTCTCTTTACATATTTATCCTTGACCTTGAGAGAGGGATCGTCATTTATAACAGTATTAGCACCAACAATGATTCCGTCGTAACTGTTTCTCAGTTCATGTACCCTCGCCATATCTTCTTCATCGGATATTGCAAGTGATTTGCCAGATGGATATGATATTTTTCCATCAAGCGACATTGCACAGTTTATATGTATGTAGGGCCTCATTTTTCATCACGCTATTGATATATAGTTACGGCATGCAAAAAAGAGAGCTGCATATTCAGGAAGTTCTATAAGCGCACCCTTTTTAAGATCAAAAACTTTATCATTAAGGGTGTACGTAGTATTCTCCAGAACCCTGGCAGATATGGATGAGCCCGTAAATCCTTTATGGATGGCATCCTTTGTTGGAGTAAATTTTTCAAAAGAATTCAGGTCCATTTTTTTAACAACAAATCCACTTTTAGGATGCAGTGAAAGAGGCATGCGTATTAACCGTTTAATATCGCCTGTAACAGGCGCATCTATATGTATAACACTCAGGTCCATGCTATTTTTTATTAATGTATTGAGTATAGCCATTTGGTCCACATCAGGTATTTTCATAGAGTTCAATAACTCCTTTAATAATTCATAACCATTGCTTCCTCTGGCTTTGCTTCTGTTTTTCTTTTCAATCAATTTTATTTTTTCCTGTAATTTTTTTATAATCTCCGGCTCCAGGTTATATACTGTTTTCCCGTTACCAATGTCCTCATACAATCTTTTTAAAACGGAGTCTATCCTTTTTTTCATTCCGTTATTTCCAATTCTATTATACTGCTCTACGGTTATCTTTGAAAGTCCAAGATAGGTAGTTATTGATCTTCTTGAGCGGGCATCCAGATTCTGAAATGCATCGGAATGTATGTGTGCGT
The DNA here is from genome assembly GCA_023379385.1 of Thermoplasmatota archaeon. Lineage (GTDB taxonomy): Archaea > Thermoplasmatota > Thermoplasmata > Lutacidiplasmatales > JAMCUS01 > JAMCUS01. Next base: position 61,912 of record JAMCUS010000028.1, on the reverse strand, counting down.
GATATCCCCTGTTCCCCGAAAAGGTGATTAAAATGTTCTTTTCATCCACTCTAAAATCATCAATAAGAATCCCTTTTACAAGATCGTAAAACTCTATCTTTATGCGGTCTAACATTTCAGCATAACTCATCGATTCAGCACCCGGTAGATGATCTGCATCCAGATCAAAAATAAGATCCGCCTTCATCCATTCCTTTTGCTCGTATACCTTATCTATTCTGTAATGTGCTGTAGAATAAAATATGGCAGCTGGTAGCTTATCCATTATGTATCTATGCAGTTCATCACAGTTATCAAAATATCTTGGTCTATCCATTCCATCTCTGTTAAGATAGGTAAATGCAAATTCCCTTTCCTTTATATCCAGATAATGCTCATTACTCAGATCTAAACCATCATAATATTGTTTAAAAAGATTTGTAATGAATTTTTCTGTTTTATCATCCATAAAGTGCAGCCTCTCTCACCTTTCTGGTAACATATCGGTATATGGTACTATGCTCACTACCTCTTAGAAGCAGGGTAAGGGCCTCCTTTACGATTTCCACCATCTCCAGAGTTCCTATAACACCAATTGTTGTTCCATAAACGGAAAGTGTTGTGCCAGTTTCCTCTTCTATAAATTTCTTTGTTTTACCCTCGGTACCTATTACTCTAGCCTTTATTCTCCTTACATGTGATTTTTTATTACGGGCAAAATCATTGATATCTATAAGTATAAAGTATATATTTTCATTGAATAATTTCATGGCATGTTTTGGAGAAAATCCTCTGCCTATTGCCTGAACGACATCTCTCGCCTTTAATCCAAGTACTGGGTCGTTATCAAACAGGATCTCCACATCTCCGCTACTGGAATCTATATCCAATTTCACCTTGCCAGTAGTTTCTATCTTCATTTTATCCTCTCCGTTGATTCCTATAAGTGCGCCTATCCTGTCCGTAGGCACTCTGAGATAGAATATATTCATGGGTTCACACCATCTTTTTCAAAAATTTTAACGGTCTCTTCAATATTCACCTTAACACCTTTTTTAATAAAAAATTTTCCTATTGTTTTTAAATCTCTTAGAAGAAGTTCCTTGGCTGCAGGATGCTCTTTTTTTACCGCCTGCGAAACATCAATTATATAATGCATATTGTTTTTACCAATAATTATGTTGTACTCACTCAGATCTCCATGTACCATATTGGCTTTGTAGTAGATTGTTTTTACGGAATTTATAATATCATTCCACAGCTTAACATCTATAATACCATTATATTTTTGCAGGATGGGATAGGCTACACCATCCTCTCCCAAAAACTCCTCTATAAGTATATTTTTTAGTACCATAACGGGTCTCGGTACAGGCACTGATGACTCATGCATTATAGTGAGGTTTTTGTATTCACGCAACGCCCATGCGAATACCAGTTGATGCCACTTTTTTTTTACCTGTAAAAATCTCTCTTCTGCAAAAATATAATACGGTAAATTTCTAAACGACGAATCTGTTATTCTGTAAATTTTTACGGCGTAATATCCACTTTTACTGGTAGCCCTGTATACACCACTCTCCTTTCCGGAAGATATAGCATAATCAAGCGTGTCTATGACTCTCCTGTTTATGATCTTCTGTATAATCTTTTCAGTGGGAAGATCAAATACATGATGCCATACATCCCTGTCTTCAACAGTTCTCTTTCTGCGTTCCGTTTTGACCATTATTTCTGAATCATATTTTTTAATGTTCACAGTCATTAAGAGTTCCTGTCTTATATATAATGTTTGGTTATTTTTAAGACAATATTTTTTCAATATCTCCGTGTTGAATAAATCCAGTATAACACCTTTTAATTTCATCTAAACCTATCTGTTTATACCAGATAAATATTCATAATTTATATGACACTATATTAATATAATCTGGCATTTAATCAACAAAGCATTATATACTAAAAATTATATATGTTTCTTGCATGAATAGATTCATTCTATTTAAGGAGGTGTATTGATGTATGCAGACCCTGTAAAGAAGGAGTTGGAGGATATCAATACTTTCGTATTGCTTGCATTTATATTCGGATTAATTATTATCGTTTTATCAGGTATTATTGCATCTGTTGAAATTATTTTATCCCCATACATTGTATATAAAATAATTGATGCATATATACTAGCATCTGATGTTATAGGTGTTTTTGTTGTATTAAAAATAAATGAGATCAAAATTGCATTATCTGCCGGTGATATCTTAAAGGTTCACAATCTTATGAATATGGAACTTATTGTAATTGCCATAATTTTTGATGGGGTTATTCCTGGAATATTGTTATTTATATCAAAAGAGCATATTGACAGAATAACACATACTACTCCATACCCTCCCGTATATAATCAAATGCAACCACAACAACCAGGCCAGAGCATATACAATTTACCCACCACTGCCCAACCCGTACAGCAATATCCGCAGGCTATACCACAATTACAGCAATACCCTTCACAATATTATCAACAACAGTATCAGTACCCGCAAAATCCTGCAGTACAACAGCAATACAGTCAACCACTCCAGCCCCAGATACAGTATATACAACCACCACCACAACAACCCGTATTGCAACAAACTGGTGTTACTGTTTGTCAGTCCTGTCATAGAGCAGTATCGTCAATGGTTGTTGTATGCCCCTATTGCGGTTACAAAATACGATGATTTTTTTAACGTTCTATATGAAAAAGTATATATTTATTATTATGCTACCACTTTTTGACTTGATTTGTTCATTTCAGGTTTGTAAAAAAATAGGAGTTGTTGTGGCATGATGTATGGAGGAGGAAGTCCTGCGAATGATGAGCTAAATAAATCCAAAACGTTGGTATTAATTGCATTAATTTGGTCAATAATTGTCCTTTTATTGGATGCCCTTTCGATAATTGGGTCAATAGGACTTAGAAAGTCCAATCCGGCTTTAAGCAATTTTTATCTTCTTTTTATTATACTTTATAGTGTATCTGCTGTTTTAGATGTTTATGTACTTATACGGTTATTAAGTCTCAAAGAGGCGATAGAATCTGGGGATGTTATAAAGGCCAGATCCATCAACACTACTGGATTCCTGATTATTTCGTTCTTTTTCTCAGGAATTATAACCGCCATTTTATTATATTTTGCAAAGAAACATATAGATAAGGCAGCTGAAATGTCAAACGCACCTTATGGAGGCATGGGTATATACGGCCCACAAAATGTAATGGCATCACCCTATCCGTCCATGGCTCCTGGTTCATGGCAGGCACAGCCAACGTATCAACAACAACCTCCTGTGCAGTTCAATCCGCAGCAGCAGTACACACAACCTTACGGCCAGCAGAACGTACCAAATATACCTCAACCATCCTCACCCCAACCGGTATATCAGCAATCTGTTGTAACCACATGTCCAGCATGCAATAAACAGGTACCGACCAGCACAACAAACTGTCCGTATTGTGGCTACAAAGTGCATTAACTTTTTTCATTTTCAAAATTTGATATTTTATAATCTTTGTTGGGAGTTTGATGGAAGCAGTAAAACTCCAATGCTTTGGCATGGATATACACGAACTTCCCTCAACAAAAAGTGCTGTTATCAAGAATAACCTTTCATTAAATAATGTTTGTAACCATTAAATTAAAACTTCCCTACGATAAGGTACTTCTGGAAACGGGTGAGAAATTCAAAGAAGCGTGCCAGATGTTTCTAGATTATGGATTCCCTGTACATACAATCAATAAGAATAAGCTTAACAGAGCAACATGTAAAGATATTAGGAAGGCAATACCTACTCTGCCTTCTGCACTTGTCCGAACAGCCAGGGATACTGCATCTGAATCATTAAAACAGACCAAACTTGAAAGGGAAATACAGAAGAGATCCCTCACTATTAGATATGGTAGGAGAACGTTTAAGTTCTATCCCGATTCCCACACAGTATCGTTGACAATTGTCAGTGGCGGGCTGGTATTCCCCGTTGCACACACACCAGTAATTGAGAAATATAGAGGAGAATATGCCAATGGACAGGTATTCATTGATAAAATGCATGGGAAAATGTTTATAATGATACAGGTAGAATTGCCAGATAAGGAGGTTGAAAAAAGATAGACGAAAATGTAAAAGTGGTAGGAATAGATAGAGGAATAAAGAATGCAACAGTATTATCAAATAATAGGTTTTTTAATTCAAAACCATTGAGAAGTGTAAAAGGGGGATACCAGTACAATAAAAAGAAATTACAGCATGCAGGCACTCGGTACGCCCGTCGTAAATTGAGGGAATTGAGCGGAAGATAGAGACGGTTAGTGCAGAATACAAACCATGTGATTTCAAAGCAGATAGTAAATCATCCGTTTAACGTAGTTGCATTTGAAGACCTGGGATGGCAGAAATGAGGAAGAGGGGCAATGGAAGAAGATTTAGCCATAAACTTGGTTTATGGTCTCCACAACAGTTAGAGCAGTTTATTGAATACAAGGAGCAGGAAATGAACAAATAGGTTGTATATGTGAATCCCAAATACACAACACAGAAATGCTCAAAATGTGGATTCGTTGATAGGAACAATATTCCATTGCCTGAAGTGTGGATTCGAGCTTCATGCAGACCTCAATGCATCAAGAAACATTGAGGTACTCGGTAAATCTGAGTACTTCAGGCTGTTGTCAACCAGCCAATCGTTGCGGTTCAATGAAACCATGCCTACGGGTATGGTGGAGACCGGCAACAAGCTACAATCCTTCGTGGTGTGGTAGTTGACTTACTCTGTTCTTTTTGTATGTATGGTTATTACGTCCTTGTCGTATAAAACATGTTCAAATCCAACGATCTGTCCCGGAAATTTGGCACTTTTACCCCATATCTGTCCATACCTGAACTGTTTTACAAACTCTTTATGTATAAGTTCACATAACATTCGCACAGTAGTCCCTTTTTTAATAATTAATGGATTCATCATATCTGCTTCCTTACCAGGTGGTTTTAGATAAATTGATATAAAATTAAGTTTTTCATACATCAATTCTTTGAGATACTCCATGTTATGGCCTGTTTCAGCAGAGGTCAATATGTAACTCATGTTGTATTTTTCTATCTCCTTCATAATTCTGCCTTTATTCTCTTCAGTTAACAGATCACTTTTGTTCACTACAACTATGGCAGGTATATATACCCTGTTTCCTGATAAAACATCTATAAGCTGATCTACCGTGACATCCTCTCTTATAATTACTTCTCCATTAACAATTCCCCACTCCCTTACAACCTCTCCGATAAGTTGTTCATCAATATGTGTTAGTTTAACCGTAGAAACGATCTTTAACCCACCACCTTTTGTTTTAGGTGTTATAACTATATTCGGCTTGTATCCATTCAATTTTATATTTGCACTTTCTGCCTCTTTTATCAGTGCACTTATGCTTGACTTCACCGGGTCTACGATGAGAAGAATAAGATCTGAAGTTCTGGCAACAGATATAACGGCTTTTCCCCTACCCCTCCCGTCGGACGCACCCTCTATTATTCCAGGCATATCCAGTATTTGAATATTTGCGCCTTTATAACTCATGCTTCCAGGCACTATCGTTATTGTTGTGAAGTCGTATGCGCCAATTTCACTAAATGCATTGGTTAATTTATTGAGAATTGTACTTTTACCGACTGACGGAAATCCTAACAATGCAACTGTACCATTTCCACTTTTTTTAACAGCATATCTTAGTCCAGAAGAGCTATGAGATGATCTCCTTCTTTCAGCCTCCATTTTAAGGAACGCTAATTTTGCTTTTAATTTTCCTATGTGATGTTGAGTCTTTTTGTTATATATTGTCTTTTTAAGTTCATCGTCTATTCTCTTTATATCATCATCGATCTTTGCCACAAATATGGATAATCTAGATAGATTAAAAAAGTTATTGATATAAATTGTAATCAATAATTTTTATGATATGCGTAACCCCCACAGAATTTATATATTGTTAAGGGGATGAGGGAATCTATAAATGATTTAAAAAAATAATACAGTAACATATTTATACCTATTACAATATTTATAAAATCAATAGGTTATGTGATATAACCTTAGAGAGAAATATTTTAAGATGCTAAAGTAAATGTAGGGAGGATGTTGAAAAATGTACAACCCAAATCAGGGGCAGAACCCCCAACCGCCGCAAATGCCACCACAGCAGCCATATGGACAGGGAATGCAGCCGCAGCCATACGGTCAGCCTGTATATCAGCAGCCTGTACAGCCTATGTATGGACAGCCTATGCAACCACCGGCACCAAAGAAGAGCAAAACAAAATGGATAATTATAGGTGTGGTAGTTGTAGTAGTCATCATAATAGTGGTAGGGATTTTAGCTAGTTTGTCAACACCAGCCCCTTTAACAATCGTACAGAATGGTGTGGTATTTAATATAAACCCCCGTACAGCACAACCTGTTGGTTTCAATTTATCTCAGTCTGCTACTATAACAGGATCATTCACTACGTCAGCACCAGTCACATTTTACATAATGACGCCGTCTGAATACGCCTCTTTACTTCCCAGTGGTACAGCCAGTTCATATGTTTATACTTCTGGAAGTGTCAGCAGTGGTAGTATAAATACCAATGTTGGAGCAGGTACATATTATCTTGTCTTCGTTAATTATAACAGCCTGACTACAGATACTGTACAGATCACAGCAGCTTTTGTAGCAACTGCCAGTTGAACAGCTCCTGGATCTTATTCATAACCTTTTAATTGATGTTTCTGATTAAATGTTTGCTGGGCTTTGGCTATAGTACAGATAAAGGTGTATCTCTATTATTGCAAATATGGCGAGGTTCAACAACAAAAAGAGTGGTATATTATCAATGAAGAAGGTTATCGGTATGAATATGATCATTGATATTGCGGTTATTACACCTGTTATAAGTGATTTAAGGTACCGGTCATGTTTCTGAATACTCAATCCTGAATATGTGAATGGATAAATTGTCCCGTCCAATACGCTGCCTGTAATCATATAGTCTATTATAACAATTACCGGAAACAGTATTATTATAACATACAGTGGAATTAACATTTTAATAAACAATCCAAACATGATTACGTACAGAACATTGATGATGAAAGGGATGAGCAGGTAGTGCCTTTCTACCTTCCTCATATAGGGACTTGAATTGATCATGCCTCTCAATACCCTTGATATTGCATTTCCAGATACCTTCATGTGGGCCGGCAAAATCCTTTCCATAAATGTGTTTATTTTACCTGAATATTTTATAAGCAAAGGCGTGAGCAGAGTTGTGAATAAGGTTATTATACCGGCCAAGGGATACATGTCACCCGAGTGTGTCAGCAATGGTTTATTGTCACCGTTTTTGATAGTAGTGGCAAAGGAGGCAAAGACTATTGATTCCTCACTTCTAGGAAGGAGTGATGTACCGGTGGCCATGGCCACTTTGGAACAGAATCCCAGCAGGTAGGTTATGGCGCTGATAATGAATACATCTATTATAATTATTGAGATAAATGAAACCATTATGATCGGTAGAATTTTAAAAATATATATGGGGTTTATAAGTGTACCAACGTAAATAAAAAAAATAGATACAAAAAGATAGCCAATAGGTTTTATTTTATTTTCTACCGTTTTTGATAAATTGGTCTCTGATAAGGTCATACCTATGAAAAAAGCACCTATAATAGGTGATATTTCAAAAAAGGATGCTAAACTGCTTGAGAGCATGATTATACCGACAACCAGAAGTACAACGACTTCGTCACTTGCCCTTTTCATTATCCTCACACGTATGGCCGGTATAAATACAAAGGTAAGAATGATATAGAACATTATCAGTGTAAATATTCCCACGATCTCTATGAAGGCAATGTATTCTGTGGTGGCAATACCCACATAGGTTGAACTCAATAGTATAAGCAATATAACGGACATGAAATCCTCAACAATCATTATGCTCAGAATCAATCCAGTTTCAGGGGTATTTATTCTTTTAAGGTCCTCAAGTACCTTGACCGTTATCACTGCGGAACTTAAACTTATTATACTGGCAAGAAAAAGCGTATCCAGAATTGGCCAGTGAAACAGAAACCCTATTGCTATGCCCACCATCATGTTAATAAACATATCCATCAAAGCAATTATTATAGCCGCATTACGGTTATGAGACAGCTTATTTACAGTGAAACTAAGTCCTATAAAAAAGAATATGAATATCAACCCCATGTTTCCAAATATCTGCAGGGTTGATGGTGTGGTTATTAATCCGTTATAAGGTATCCCATAAGGTCTAAGATCTATAAACGGGCCTATTATCATGCCTATGATTATATATCCCAGAATTGTGGATTGCCCGAGGTATTCTGCTATATATGAACCCAAAAATGCAAGAAAGAATACTATACCATATATTGAGTAGGTATCCATTAACCCCATCTCAGAAGAGCAGATCACCAGCTATGAATATAGCTGCAATTTTTCTTAAGTCTTCGTCCTTTACCTTGACTGTTATTTCATGACCTTCGTCGTCATTAACTGTTACAAATCTGCTTTCGTCATGTGTTATGACTACAGTTATTCCACCATCGTCAAATGAAAATTCAAATTTTTTGCCAGCGCCTGGAATATCTGTTATCTTTATTCCTTCGTACATAGAATCACATAATAGAGAATAGAACTTCTTATATACCTATTTTATCTTAGAACATATAGGTAATAAAAAAATATGGATTTTCTCTCTCATCTGGTAACTGTATATCTGATACTCTATGCTGTCAATATCCATTCTGACAGCATGTTTATAGTTGCAATTCTAGGTGGTGCATTTCCTGATTTTGATATTTTCTTCTTTCCAATCAAAGAACGGGTAAAAGTTCTTCGCCATCACGGTATATTTCATACCTATCTTTTCCTAGGTGTTGTTTTCATACCTGTATCAATAATAATAGGTTCTGTATATCGCATGAATACCATAACAATTGACTATATGCTACTACTGCTGGGTGGTTCGGTACACCTGCTAATGGATGGTTTAACAGATTTCCAGATAGCTCCATTTGAACCATTCAGCAAAATTGAAATAGGGATTGGGATAGATCGAGCTGTAAATGTGTATATGTTATTATTATCCACCTTTTTTACCGTCACACTTTTTATTTTCAGGGCATATAGCATTAACATAATCTATTTCAATCTGATGCTATACATACTTTATTCGATATTCGTTATTAACTACGGGACAAGGGTTCTAATTTATTCATCATTATATTTAAAACATAGAACAGGGGAAATGAATATTGCAATAGAGCCAACGTCATCTCCATTCAGATGGTATGTAGTGAAGTGGGCGTCACACAAAGATGATTATACATCCATACTTTATAGTATAGACCTTCTGCACAGAACAGAGACTGTTATAAAAAAGACAGATCTGTCTGCGAACAGCATAAATGATAAAAAAATATTCTATAATTCAATAAAAGTTATAATGGATCATAATATGTTTGACCCCGGTATATTTCCATACAGTGTAGAAACAGGAATAGATAGAATCTCTGTAATATGGTATTACCCACAGTACCATTTTAAACGATTTTTTATGGGTATTGAAGTTATATTCTTCAGCAACGGCAAAAATGAACTGAAGGAGCTGTTTGGTAATATTAAAAATTATAAAACAGAGACAGATGGATCTCAAACAGGATTATAGATATATCCTTAAATAGAATAATATTTTGGTACTAATATTGCAACATTTGTATGTAATCAGGGTTCAACAGGCTGTAATAGAACCCGAGTTCGGCAAGATTTTGTGTGTAAATGAGCACACTTTTTACTTTTAATTTGTAGTGATAACTTTTAACCCCTATTGTATTGTAGTTTTATTATTTTGTTGGTTATGAGTGCCTCCATTCCTATCTTCAGCCGTTCTATTAGCATCCCTACAGCCTGCCGAGCCCTCAATTAAGGTTGGCAGCACATGCGTATCAATACAGCGCCTCCCTCTGAGAGACGAATAATAGATTGTACTCGTTTTTCTTCTACTATATGTGTAAACACAGAGGTGATATATGATTATTTATAGTGATTGCTCTAACCGTTAACCGTGACCATTGCATATATGAAAACATTATTATATAATATTATATTTTCACTAAGTGAGAGTGTGTCAAAAATGGCTGCAAACATTAAAATAAAAGTTGTAGGTACCAAAAAGAACCCTTTAGAAGGTGCCAAAGTTATGGCTATAAATCACAATGCATGGGACTCAAGCAAAAAAAGATACGGTCCTGTAAAAACGAACTCAAATGGTGAAGCTCTGTTTGAAAAAATAGATACAGGAATTTTAGGAGGGGATTTCTATCAATTCAAGGTAGAATATACCAAAGATGGGGTAACGTTTTCTAAAGATGAATATAAAAACATCTATGCCAAGGATTACACCATATCAATCGTGTTAAATATTGAACAAACTCCAGAGGTAGTGGATAAAAAATTAAGTGAGTTGGAAGAGCGAATATATAATAACATAGATGTTTGCCTGAATAATATAACACAAAAGATTACCTCTCTAGAGAATGAGGTAAGAGATCTAAAAAAACAACTAAAACCGGAGGATTTTTGAGTTATACAAAATGCATTTGCCAATTTGCATTTCACGATGTCTAAGTTATTGTGAATAAATAACATAAGCATTTACATAAAAACTTATTTATCAAAACTAGATATAAACGATCATTTAATTAAATCACGGTGCCTAAGCATTTGAAGTTAGACAATATGATAATGATACCTTTCTAATGTAGATATCAACACGACTAACGTGACATTATCTCCTAGCTAAAGCATCGGAGCTTCCTGCTTCATCGTTCCGACTTGCTCGGCTGTCTGAGTAGGGGTCAGAGCATCCGCAGACCTTTTTACAGAGTTCCACACAGTCCGTATGTACCCCCTCTTATGTTCAGAGCAGCGTTAAGATCTCTATCCATTTCCAATCCACAGTTATTACAACTGTGGATTCTTACGGACAGATTCTTCTTTACGACTGCTCCACAACGTGAGCATAACTGACCTGTACCGTTCGGATCCACGAATTCTATGTATTTACCAACATCAATGGCTCTGTAAATACAGCTGTTTACGAGTTTACTCCAGGACGCATCATTTATGCTCTTCGCAAGATTATGATTCTGAACCATATTTTTTACTATTTCATTGGCTACTTTGTGCAGGTTATCCTTTCTCTCATTTGCTGATTTCCTCTGCCTCTTAGCCATACGTTGTTTTGCATTCAATCTGTTCTTACTGCCTTTCATCATCTTACTCAGTTCACGCTGCGTTATTTTAATGGATTCCTAGGATTTCCTTAATATCTCTGGATTCTTTATCTCTACGCCGTTAGATAAGGCCGCTAATTTGTTTATGCCTACATCCACACCGATTATATCCTGTTCTTTAATCTGTTCTAACGGTTTCTTATCTGTACCTGGTAATTCGCATGTAAAATAAACGAATCAGGAGCCTGCTTTATCTCTTTTAACAGTGCATGTTTTAATATTACCGATTAATTCTCTATGCAGAATTATTTTGATCAGGACTATTTTAGAGATAGACAATTTATCAATTTATTATTATTTATTTTAAATCACGATTGCGTGTAGGTTAAAGATCTGTATTGCCCGTATGATTTATAACGCGGGTATCCAGTCTTAGTTCTACCGTTTGATTTAAGATTAACAAAGAATTTATTGAAGGCTAAATCAACTCTCTTGAGAATAGATATTGTTGTAATTAGATAGTTTGGAATCCTTTTTACAATCCATAAATCATAACATGTTCAGGTATTGTACCTGAATAAATACAAAAACCTTAATCAATGTCTCTGCCAATACCTATTCTGATGAAAAAGCTGTTATTTTTTGGTGCAGGAGCACTTGGCTGTGGTATTGGATATATGCTTAGGGATCATGAGACATGGTTTGTAGGCAGGAAATTAATGGTTGATAAAATAAATTCTGAAAAAATGCATGTAACTGGTGTAGATACCGGAACACTCCAGGGTAACGCAGTAACAGATATTGATGATTTAAATTTTAAACCAGATATTGTTTTTATAACTACAAAGGCCTATGACACAGAGATGGCAATAAAGAATATATCTGAAAAATGGAGTGACCTGATCATTGTATCCATTCAGAACGGATTGAATAATTACGACACCATTAATAAAACTTTAAAAACAAACTGGAAAGGTAGTCCTGAAAAATATATTGTTATGGGTATTACAAACCATGGCTTTTACATTGATCAGCACGGAGATTTAGTGCACGCAGGAAATGGATCCATGTGGATAGGATCCTATCAAAAGACAGATTCATCCGGTATTGTCTATGATCTTTTCACCAGCTCTCGTATAAATTGCATTCTTACCGATAACATTGAATCTATTATATGGCAGAAGGGAATTGTTAATTCAATAATAAATCCTCTGACAGCCATATTAAATGTAGAAAATGGGTATCTGTACAATAACCAGAATCTTGCGTTGGTAATTGATGAATTACTGAAAGAGGGCGTCGGAATTGCCAATACGCTGAACATTAACATTTCTCTTGATGAAGTTCGTAACATGTTATTTGATACCATAAAAAAAAGCAGTACCAACAGATCAAGCATGTTGAGGGATATAGAAATGGGAAGAAGAACAGAGATTGAGGAGATTAACGGATACATCATAAAGAAAGGTAATTTTGTCAAATTGAAAGTTATTTATAATTCACTACTATATAGTTTGATTAGGTCAATGGAAGAGCTCGCTAATAAAAAACGTGATTAAGACCTGTTGACATTTGTCATGTAGCGTAGGAACAGGTGGTTTCAGAGGTGTTAAAGGCAATGAAAAATTCAAAAAAGAATGGTAAAATCAATAAATTATCTTATAATATCAATGATAAAAATGCTGAAAAATATGCAAAAAGAAAAGAGGAGCATGTAAATATTGTTCTGGGCAACGACGTCACGTCACCCTACAATTACTGGGATGATGTAGAACTGGTTCATAACTCTTTACCGGAAATAGATTTTGATATTATTGATACAGAAATTAGATTATTGAGGAAGATGCTCCGTTATCCCCTGGTAATAACGGGCATGACAGGTGGTTACGACGGAGGGGAAAAGATAAACAGAGCTCTGGCTACCCTTTCATCGGAATTTAATATAGGACTTGGCGTAGGAAGTGAACGTGGTGCGCTCTTGTCTAACGATTTAAAAAAGAGCTATTCCTGTATAAAAGATTATGATATTCCTATAAAAATAGCCAATATTGGCGCACCGCAACTTGTAGACCAAAAGGATAAGAAAGCGTTGAGTGATGATGATATATCCATGCTTGTAGACCTCATAAATGCTGATGTCGTGGCTATACATCTTAACTACCTGCAGGAGGTGGTTCAACCGGAGGGTGATCTTAATAGCACTGGCTGTATTGATAGAATTGAACAGATATCCAAAAAATTTCCTACTATAGTGAAGGAGACTGGTGCAGGCATATCCAGACAGGTGGCTCTTCTGCTTAGAAAAACCAAGATCATGGGTATAGATACAAGTGGTAAAGGTGGGACTTCATTCGCCAAGGTGGAGAAATACAGAGCATATGAAAATGATTCAGAGAGATACAGCCTGGGAAACCTCTTTGGCAGCTGGGGAGTTCCAGCTCCCATTTCCATAATCAATGGAAAATTGGCAGAGAAGGAGATCATAGGAAGTGGTGGTATTAGAAATGGTTTAGATGCCGCAAAAGCAATTTCTATGGGTGCCGACGCTGCAGGATTCGCCAGAGCAATTCTGCAGGAAGTCGTTAAAGGAGATGAGTATGCCAGACAATATTTAAATGGTTTTATTAAAGAGCTGAAGGTATCTATGTATCTTACTGGCTCTAAAAATATTGATATGCTGAAGAGATCGGAGCATATTATTAAAGGTGAGTGTTCACAATGGATTAAGATGTGATGGAGCCTGATTAAACAGGTGGTTAATTCAGCATATATTCATGGAGGTGCGTTCATATTAATGATACTAAAATAGCTATGGAGATTATAGAATTACTGAAAAAAGGAGAGATAAAAAATAAAGATGAACTACAGAATATAAAAATAAGCTTATCAAGAAAGTATAAATGCCCTGTTATAAGAAGTTCTGTCGTATATGCTATGCTCAATGAAGCAGACAAAAAACAATATAACTACTTACTGCAGATAAAGCCATCCAGAACAGAATCAGGTGTAACACCTGTAGCTATCATGACTTCTCCATATGCATGCCCTCATGGAAAATGTATATATTGTCCTGGTGGCGTTGAAAACCATACAGCCCAGAGTTATACGGGTGAAGAACCTGCAGCACTCAGAGCTAGGCAGAACAGCTACGATCCTTTCCTTCAAACGAAATCAAGGCTGGAGACTCTTATTGCTACCGGACATCCTGTAGATAAAATAGATCTCATTATTATGGGTGGTACATTCACAGCAAGGGATAGATCGTATCAACAGGATTTTATAAAAAGGGCTTTTGACGCAGTGAATGGCTATGATGCTGTAACTCTTGAAGAGGCAATAGCTATAAATGAGACAGCAGAAAGAAGGGTAATCGGCATTACTGTAGAAACCAGACCGGACTGGTTTATGAAAGAGCATAGGGATCTTGCACTGTCATATGGTGCCACAAGAGTAGAACTGGGTGTCCAGTGCATTGAAGACTCTGTATTGAAAGCTACACATCGTGCCCATACGGTAAATGATATAGCAATGGCTACATCTGGAGCACGTGAAGATGGTTTTAAAATCGTGTACCATTTAATGCCTGGATTACCGGGTATGAATCCGGAAAGGGATCTTGAAGGTGCAAAGAAGATCTTTTCGGATGAACGGTTTAAACCAGATATGCTTAAAATATATCCTACACTGGTTATAAAGAATACGGTTCTCTATGACTTATGGAGGCATGGTGCATACACTCCCTATGATACAGAGGTAAGTGCAGAACTCATTGCCAGAATAATGGAGATTATACCGCCTTACGTCAGAATACAGAGAATACAGAGAGATATTCCTGCCAGATTAATCGTTGACGGTGTAAAGCAGAGCAACCTTCACGAAATAGCCATTAAAAAACTGGAAGAGAAAGGTATGAAATGCAGATGCATAAGATGCAGGGAGGTTGCAAGAAACGTGGTCAGTGATAGATCCCTTCAAATGAAACGTTTTATTTATAATGCGTCCTCTGGAACCGAATACTTTCTCAGCATAGAGAACAACGAAGAGCATATTTTTGGATATTTGAGATTGCGTTTAAACAGCAATGCAAAAACATCAATTATTCGTGAATTGAAGGTACTGGGCGCAGAGGTATTACTGAACAGAACCCCTTACATGGACAGGGAGGTACAGCATAGAGGACTTGGCAAATGGCTTATTGAGGAAGCTGAACGCATAACTATTGATAACCGTATTGACATGATCCATGTACTCAGTGGTGTTGGAGTGCGTGAATACTTCAGAAAAATTGGATATTTTAAAAAGGAGCCTTACATGGCAAGAAAACTTGTGTAGAGTTCAATCATTTTATCTGCAATAACCTCCCATGAATAACTCCTTTCTATAATGGCTCTTCCATACTGTCCTAACCTTGCAGCTAGCTCATTGTTATTGATGAGCATCGTTGTTTTGTCTCTTATAAATGAGGTTATACCTGCATCGTCCAGAGATGAATCAAACAGATAACCAGATTTTCCATCTTCCACAATAGAATTTACAGATGAAGCTATAACAGCCATTCCTGAAGCCATCGCCTCTATGACAGCCATGCTCAAACCCTCACTTCTGCTTGGGTGTATGAATATTGTAGATGAAGAGAGTTCACCGGTCATTTTCATTTCCTCAATCTCTCCTGTAAGTACTACAGATGGCATTATGCATCTAAGACGATCTGCATAATCTCTGTCTGTAACAGGTCCTATAATAGTTACGTTATAGTTAAGATCTTTAAGAGCCAGCAAGGCTAAATGAAACTCCTTTCTGGGAGAAACTTCACCCATCATTACAATCCTGTTTTTTTTCATGTTGCTATTTTTATACAATGAGGTATCAACACCATTGGGAATTACCACCACATTTCTGTTTATACCCATCTTTTTTTTGATAACCTCTGTCAAAGCAACAACCTTTTTTGCATGCTTGACATTGTGCTTCTCCACCATCAATCCATACAGTTCACGCAGAGATTTAACACCGTTCCAGTGCCTGGAATGTGATGTGTATACCATATCGTATCCAAACAGAGAATAGACCAGACCAACAGGTGCCGTATGGATATGGAGAACGTCATAATCTATTTTCTTTACCTCCTTTATGCTTTTCAAAGCAAATTTGTATTCTCCAATGCTATTTGAAGCCATAACGCTGTTTATAATGTGTACTTCATGTCCTTTCTTTTTAATAGCACTGGCTAAATTCCATATGTGCTTTTCAACAGCCCCGTATCCTTCAGGTGGAATTGAATACCTGCCACTACCCACGTATACTATCCTTATTTAGATCCCCCATTTATACATAACACGTGATACAACGCTATATCTTTAATCTTTCTTTTTAGACAGTATTTTATAAATTTTAGCGGGCCTGAGGGGATTCGAACCCCTGACCTTTCGGTATCTCTCTTTTAGGTGTTAAGAGCCGATTGCTCTACCTAGCTGAGCTACAGACCCATTTATCAATAGCAACTAAAATCAATCATATGTTGTATTATTTAGATTATAAAGATAAAACAAAGAGATTTATCAATCTTTCTATACATACTATGTCGATTATATACCGTTAGGATAATAAAATTTTAGATGATTCTTTATTGAAAATGGTTGAACCCAGAAAAATCCACGGATATTTGGCATATTTGCAGTATGGACCTATGAGCGATGAGAGAGCCTCAGATCTGTACAATTTCGATGGATGCAATTTGCAATACATTATGTGCTCCACTGTTGTGAACTCGCCGTAAGTCAGAGATTTTACAGTTTTAGATACTGTCCTGTCTTCTTACGACAACGTTCATAAAGTATCATTTCATAATACCCGTGTAGGTAATACAAATATAAACTTTTCAGTGCTTTGTGAGTTCAATGTAAAATAATATAAAAAATTATTATCCATATAATCATATATAATTGACATAGGAGTTAAGGCATTGTAAATAAATAACATAAGCATTTACACAAGAACTTATTTATGAAAATTAAATATAAATAATCATATAATTAAATTACAGTGCCTAAGGTTAAAAATAAGTATAGGTAAGGCATATTAACAAAACATGTATTTTGCACTTATAGATGAAAGTGGTAAAGCAACCGATGTAGGACCTTTTGTTTTGTCTGCATTGATAATGGAGGATTCATTGTTTTTTGATATTGAAAATATTATTATGAAAATGAAGTTAGATGCATTTCCCAAAGTAGATCCCTGGTTAGAGATACATGCAAATTATATAGTTCATGGAAAAAGTGATTATAGACGTTACGATGTGAATGTTAGGAAGTCATTCATGAATAAACTTTATGGCTATATATCTACTATGGACTGTACAATAATCAGTGTTATAAGTAGAAATAAACTCAGTCCACAAAACCATTCTAAAAAATATGTTAATGTTAGAGAATTTACATCCTGGCAGTACCTTATAGAAAGAATAGCAAAATATATTGATAAAATAAATGGGATGGCAATATTGATAATAGACGAAACAGAAATAAGTCACGACATAACAATTAGGGATTCAATCAAAAATGAAATTAAAAATGGTTACTATACTAAAAGTATAAAATCATCTAGAAGTATACTAAATAGACCTTTATTTATGGATTCAAAAGATTATGTAGGCATACAGCTCTCAGATCTAGTAGCTTATTCGGTATTTAAGAAATATTCAAATCCAATAACAGGAGTATTTGACTTTAATACTTTTTTTAATATGATCTATAACAAATTTGATACATCACCCTATGATAAAAGTAAAGTAGACGGCTACGGTATAAAGGAAATTTAGGGGACCGTGGCGAAGAACACCACCATCCCAAGAACACCAAACACAATATCTAGTGTCCCAATAACATAATAGTGTTAGGTAGTAATAAATTTTTTTATATAACAAAATTACAATAATATTTAGAAATACTGACACATATAAATTTGATAAAATCAGCATTTTATTGACATGGGTATGGCAAATTAGTGTGATAATTGATATATATTTTACAATGATTTTGCATTCGTTTCATTATATAAAATATTTATTGACCTCCTGATTCAATGGATAGCACAGAATTACAGAATATTAAATAATATTTAATATTTTATAATATTTAAAATCAACATCTGGTTATTAATAAATAAATAGAAATGGCATTTTTATTTTTACATATATATGCAAAACTATTGTCAATATTCTTTTTTCGTATATACATATAATCCACCTCCTATGCGGCTCTTATGACTGACTAAGAGCCGCAATGAAGGGCTGACCGCCCGGAGATTTTAATATTCAGTCAGAAGGAAAAGCAGTCCACTATGGAATATACGAACTGGAAACAAACAGCGGTTTTGTCAATGTTGGAATAAGCCATGATACTGCAGAATTTGCGGTAGAGAGCATAAGACAATGGTGGAAGAAGATAGGCAGAGAAAACTATCCTGGTGCACAGGAACTGTTGATCACAGCGGACTGTGGAGGCAGTAATGCAAGTCGTAGTAGGCTGTGGAGATATCATCTGCAAAAATTTTCAAATGAAATGTGTCTGAACGTAACTGTGTGTCATTATCCACCTGGTACAAGCAAGTGGAACAAGATTGAACATAGAATGTTCTCTTTTATCAGTATGAACTGGAAAGGGAAACCACTGGTAAATTACGAAACGATAGTGAACCTGATCCGTGGAACAACTACAAATAAAGGGTTACGGATATCTGCAAGAGTAGATAAGAAAATGTACGATATAGGTAGAAAAGTCTCTGAAAAGAGTATAGTAAAATTAACATCACGAACCACAAAATAAATTTTCGGTGAAATTATACGATATCAAAGATTTAATATATTATATTGCGGTAATCCCTTAGAGGGAGTACGTTCTATAAATGGAGAAGTTGAAATAATAGCAGCGATCAGGAATCAAATATGACAATTAATTATTTGGTGAAAATCGCTGTATAACATATTTACGACTCCGGAAGTAATATAAAAATAGAACAGTTCATAGAGCAAAATGAATCTATGAGCTTAAATATCTGATATTTTTATATCTTTATAATCTATGAGTGATTTAATAAAGGCATCAGTGGAACTATCTACCATTATAATATTCATCTTATGTAGTATTCTTGCAGGATATTTAACAAAGAAATATGTTGCAAATAAATTAACATCATATCTATACTGGAGTTCTGGAATGTGGTTTTTTGCTATCGGTGTATTTCTGGAAATTCTATTTGCATTTAACATCCGAGATCAATTCCTTATCCAAACATATCTTTTAGTAGTGGTTGTTATAGTTGAATTGCTGGCACTGGGATCCATATCTCTTGTAAAATCAGATAATATAAAAAGGGTTTACCTGTTATATTGTATCATTATAAGTGCAGTAACTTTATATTTTGTGATTACTGAACCTGTTGGAAATCTTATCACAAACTATGTGGTTTTTGGTCCGTTGCCTTTAGGTATAATTGCCTCTTCATCTCTAGCTACCTTTCCAGCGGCATTAATACTTATCGTTGTTGCGGCACAGAGCTATAGGCAGAAAAAGAATAACAAAATGTTGAGCATAATTATCGGGACAATTATCGTAAGTATTGCAGGTGGTTTGTATATAGCTAAATTCCCTGCATTTTTATACATCGCAGAGTTTATAGGTATTATACTTTTATGGTTTGGATTTTTTTAACAAATGGGTTACATAATAATAACACAACAGAATAAGCTATCCCGCAGTAATGGCTTTTGACGTAATAACTTGAAATATTTCTGAATAGATGGTTTATATTCATAACAAAAAGTTAAATGAAGATTTAACTTATTGTAACCATAGAGCTTTATGCAATCTTTAAATACGATATTGTTATTACTGATATTGGCATAACTTATTTTTTGGAGTTGATATTGTATGAATGATAATATTATAGAAGAGCAAAAGAAGGGAACAACTACGGTAGGTGTTGTTACAAAAGATAGCGTTATAATGGCCACGGAGCATCGTGCCACAATGGGCAATTTCATAGCTCACAAAACTACGCAAAAGTTATTCAAAGTTGATGAAAATATGGGAATGACCGTAGCAGGTCTGGTAGGGGATGCACAGCTTCTTGTCAGATATTTAAAAGCTGAGGTTGCTCTCTACAAGCTTAAACAGAATAAGCAGGTAACAATAGATAGTGCATCCACTTTATTGTCCAATATTCTGGTCAGTAACAGGTATTATCCTTATTACGCATGGGTCCTGTTGGGTGGTGTAGATAAAAACGGAGGGCATGTATATTCCATAGATCCAGCGGGTGGTTCTATAGAGGATAAATTTGTATCTACAGGTTCTGGCTCCATGTTTGTTTATGGTGTTCTGGAAGATTATTACAAAGCAGATATGTCTACAAACGACGCAATTGATATGGTTATACGCGGTCTAACAGCAGCCATGAAAAGGGATTCAGCCTCAGGAGATGGCATGAGTATTGCCGTTATAAGTGACAAGGAATTCAAAGAGCTTACGGACGATGAAATTAAAAAAAGAATAACCAAATTGAAATTAAACTAAAACCCATTAAAATTAAATTTTATTAAATTCTTAAATATTTGATGGTATCATTTTTATGTTAGGAGATCTGTTAAGCAATGTAAAAAGTGCAATAAGTACTATATTTCCATCTGGAATCGAAATAACCTCCATTGAATTTGAAGGTCCATTTGTGGTATTATATACCAAAAATATGGATATCATAGCAGACAAGCCAGATCTTGTGAAAATGCTTGCTATGCGAATTCATAGACGCGTTGTTATCAGACCGGATCCTTCAATACTTTTACCCCAGGATGAGTCTGAGAAGTCTATAAATAAAATCGTTCCGAAAGAGGCAGAAGTAACCTCTATCTATTTTCAACCTGAAATTGGAGAAGTTGTTATAGAGGCGAAAGATCCATCCGTTATAACAGGAAATAATGACTTTATTTTAAATGAACTCAAAAAGGAAATCGGATGGCTTCCCATAGTTATAAGAACCCCCCCACTGAAGTCTAAAATTGTAGATGATATTAGAATGCATATGCGAATGGTTCAGGAAGATCGAAAAAAATTTCTTGAAATGGTCGCAAAGAAGATATCAAGACCCAGATCCACAGGTGAACACTGGATGAGGTTAACTGCATTGGGTGGTTATCACGAAGTTGGAAGGAGTGCCCATCTATTAACCACAGATCAGAGCAAGATATTGGTAGAATGTGGATACGACGTAGCGAATGGTGGAACTCCATATCTTAACATGCCAGAACTTCTTCCACTTGATTCATTAGATGCTGTTATAATAACACATGCACATATAGACCACTCTGGGTTATTACCTGCTCTGTTCAAATACAGGTATGATGGACCCGTATACTGCACTCCACCAACGAGAGATATGATGACTATGCTGATGCTTGATTTCATAAAAGTTAATCAATCGGATGGTCAAAAAAGTTTTTATGATTCCGAAGATGTACGTAGTATGCTTAAAAATTGTATCGTAATGAATTACGGGGAAACTACAGATATTGCACCGGATATGCGAATGACGTTTCATAATGCTGGGCACATACTTGGTTCTGCAAGTGTCCACATCCATATTGGCGATGGTGATTATAATATTGTCTTCACAGGCGATATAAAATACGAAAAGACATGGCTATTTAACCCCGCAGCAAATAAATTTCCAAGAATTGAGGCACTTGTAATGGAATCTACGTACGGAGGACATAAAGATATACAGCCATCCAGGTCAGATGCAACTGATCTTTTAGTATCTCTGGTAAAGAGGTCCATGGAACGTAATGGGCATGTTCTTATACCTGTATTTGCAGTTGGTAGATCTCAGGAAGTTATGCTTGTTCTCAGTGACGCTATAAAAAACAGGATACTTCCTGAAGTTAATGTATATATGGATGGGCTTATACATGAGGCCACAGCACTTCATACCACATATCCAGAGTATCTAAATACAGCACTTAAATTTGATATCCTGCAGGAGAAAAACAATCCATTTCTATCCTCTTTTTTTAAGATTGTAAATAACAGTGCCGAAAGGGAAAAGGTAATAAATGATCCTGAACCGTGTGTGGTCCTGGCTACCTCAGGTATGCTTAACGGAGGCCCAGTTATGGAGTATTTCAGAAACTGGTGTGATTCTGCGTCAAATTCATTGATTTTCGTTGGATATCAGGCTGAAAATTCTACAGGTAGAAGAATACAACGCGGTATGAATGAATATATTTATATTGATAAAAACGGAGTCCAGAAATCTGTTCCCATAAGACTGTCCGTCGAAACATGTGATGGATTCTCAGGACACAGTGATAGAAATCAGCTGATAAACTATGTTGCTAAAATGGAGCCGAAACCCTCTGTGATTATATTATCACACGGTGATTACCAGAAATCAATAGAGTTAGCATCTGTTTTAAGAAATAAATTTAACATTGATATTAAAGTACCTAACAATCTTGAAACAGTACGATTGATATAATCATAAAATTTGATGTAATTAATAATATATGTAAACCTATCTGTAAGCATCTATATACTTTTAAATCTTTAGGAATAATGCAAGTTATAAAGTGTAACTGAAAGAAGCCAACATCTGAAAGGATTTATGGCAACAGCGTTCCATATCAATGAACGAAGATGAGGTTGTGTACATACATACGTGGACTGATATGGGTATGAGGTTGCCGGCACGTGATAAAATCCATGTTGTTCATGTAATGCTGATAAATACTTTACCTGAAGCATTTGTCAGGAATGGGAGGATATTGAGTTATACCCGTCAAGTTTAAGCGTGTAAGGTGACAACTTATGAAGATTAATGTTAATAAATTTAACAAGAATTATGATCTCAATAGAGGTGCAGGTACATGGGTTCCGTAGAGGATGCATACCTTACAGGTGATAAAAGAACTGAAAAGGTAAGGATTTTTTTTTCTTCAATTTATGACAAATATGATATTACAAATAAAATAATGACTTTTGGATTAGATATATATTGGAGGACTGTTGCACTCTCTTACATCTCCATGGGCTCTAACAAATCAGTACTTGATATAGGTACTGGAACGTGCGATATTCCACTATATCTTATAAAAAAGGGATTCAAAGGTAGTATAACGGGTATTGATATCACAAGAGATATGCTGAAAGTTGGGTACAAAAAGCTTTACACGAATAAAAAAAAGGTTAATCTTATAGAGGGTAATGTTTTTACATTACCATTCAAAGACGAAAGTTTTGATTACGTAATAAGTGCGTATACCTTCAGAAACATTTCACCTATTGATGATGCAATTGCAGAAGTTAATAGAATTCTAAAAAAATCTGGATTATTCATACTTTTAGAGATATCTATTCCTACCAATGAAGTGATAAGAGAAATTCACAAGAAAGTTTTCTTAAAAGTAGGTCCTTATATAGGAGGTATATTATCCAAAAACGAAGAGGCATACAGCTATTTACCACAATCATTATTATCATTTCCTGCAAGAAACGAAATAATTAAAAAATTTTATCTTGCTAAATTTAAAAATTGTAGGTATAGGGACTGTACTCTGGGTACTGCTACTGTATTTTTGGGTAACAAATAATGCTATTTTATTAAAGTTGAACGAAAGCATAATAAAGGATACTGGCACAGAGCTAAACAGGTACCGGGTATTTTATTCCCATTCTATTGTTCCAGGTGGCTTTGAGGTTATATCGTAAAGTACTCTGGATATATCTGAGGAATATAACGAACATATTTTGGAGGATATATCCTCCAGTACATCAAACGGTATATTAGATACAGATGCAGTCATGGCATCAGTGGATTCAACAATTCTCACCACAATGGTATAGCCGTATGATCTCAGGTCTCCTTTTACACCAACACTTTTGACAGGAAGAAATATTGCAAAATATTGCCATGGAAGCCTGATCAGTCCTTTCTTTACAGCATCTTCAACAATCCTTTCAACAACATCAGTTGCACCTCTCACAATATTGACCCTTTCCTCTGTAACATCGCCATAAACCCTGATCGCAAATCCAGGGCCTGGAAAAGGTTGCCTGTATGCATTTTCAATACCTATTCTTTCAGCAATTTTTCTAATTTCGTCTTTATATAAATCTCTTAAAGGTTCATAAACAATCAACGGAATGTCTGATGGCAGACCCCCCACATTGTGATGGCTTTTTATTGTATCTCTTACCGAGTCACCACTTTCTATCCAATCCGGAGCAATGGTCCCCTGTATAAGATATCTGCTGTTTATATTTTTAGCTACCTCTATAAATGAATCAATGAAACATTTACCTACGATCATTCTCTTTTCCTCTGGATCCACCACGTTTTTCAATGAGTTTAGAAATAGCTCATGCTTATCAACGATTTTATACGATATACCCAGCTTTTCAAACAATTTTTTTACATTTTTAGATTCATTTGTTCTCAGTAGACCTGTATCAATAAAGATAGAAGTCGCCTTATCGCCTATAGCTGTGTGTACCAAATACGCGGCTACCGTACTATCTATGCCACCTGAACAGGCAATTATGGCATTATCTTTAACATTCTCCTTTATTTTTAAAATCAAATCGCTGATCAATGCATCAACATCGCTCATAAACACACAAACATTTATACCATTTTGTACTATTTTATAATATCGTTGATTATGAGTTTTTTATATATTCATGTTGGCTGTCAGGGTATTGGCCTAAGAACGGCTATACTTTTATAATCTTTGGTGGGAGTTTGAGGGAAGCAGTAAAAATCCAGTGCTTTAGGATGGATATACACGGACTTCCCCAAACAAAAAGTGTTATTATCAAGAATAACCTTCCATTAAATAATGTTTAGAACCATTAAATTAAAACTTCCCTACGATAAGGTACTTCTGGAAACGGATGAGAAATTCAAAGAAGCATGTTCAAAGCAGATAGTAAATCATCCATTTGACGTAGTTGCATTTGAAGAACTAAGATCGACAGAAATGAGGAAGAGGGGCAATGGAAGAAGATTTAGCCATAAACTTGGTTTATGGTCTCCACAACAGTTAGAGCAGTTTATTGAATACAAGGAGCAGGAAATGAACAAATCGGTTGTATATGTGAATCCCAAATACACAACACAGAAATACTCAAAATGTGGATTCGTTGATAGGAACAATCGAAAAGGAAGAATATTCCATTGCCTGAAGTGTGGATTCGAGCTTCATGCAGACCTCAATGCATCAAGAAACATTGAGGTACTCGGTAAATCTGAGTACTTCAGGATGTTGTCAACCATCCAATCATTAAGGTTCAATGAAACCATGCCTACGTGTATGGTGGAGACCGGCAACAAGCCACAATCCTTCAGGGTGTAGTAGTTGACGAAAGAATCTGAAAATTGTGGCATATTTTATTTCGTAGGTGCTGGCTTGGGTGATGAAAATGATTTAACGATAAAAGGGTTCAACGCAATCAAAGGATCAAAAACGGTTTTTATGGAGCAATATACCTCTGTATCAATGGGTCTGGACGTTAAAAAACTTGAAAAGTTAATTAAAAATAAAGTAAATATTCTTCTAAGAAAAGATCTTGAGAACTGTTATGAACGGATATACAAGTCTGTTCTGGAGGGAGATACCTCTTTTATTACTGCAGGTGACCCTTTCATAGCTACAACACATCATGACCTTCTGTTATGGTTAAAAAAAAGGAATGTTACAGTTAAGGTGATAAACAACGTCTCCATTATAAACGCAGTAATTTCTATAACAGGTCTTCATGCCTATAAGTTTGGAAAAATTGCATCCATACCATTTCCATATAAGAATGTATTGCCGTTTTCATCGCTAAATGTAATTGAAGATAATCTATCCATAAATGCGCATACAATTGTACTTTTAGATATTGATACAGAAAATAACAGATATATGAAAGCAAATGAGGCAATATCTATAATACTGGAAATGGCAGAAAAGGCAGAAAAAAAAGGCACTTTAAATGATAAATCTTTGGGAATTGTTGTATGCAGAGCCGGAAGCGATAAATTAACCGTATCGTCAGGAATGCTTTCCGAATTGAAAAAGATTAATTTTGGAGATCCGTTACATACAATAATAATTCCATCCAGACTATTACATTTTACAGAAGAGGAGGCGATCTCTCTTTATGCTATAAACGGGAAATAATTCATTACATGTTTAGATGGAATAATCTAGCATTTATCCTATATATTTTTGGATAGCTGTCTTTATCTCTTTTCTTTTCATGTTATCTTTCGTTTCACTATTTATAAAAACTTCAGTGACAAGGCTACATAAAAATTTTCTATTTTTCTTAAATATGAGTTCTATAACCTCCCATTCATCATCGGATGGTATGATCTCCCTGAAAAGCTTCTGAATTCCAAGTTGAATTATGGTGTTTACATATGAATCATTTGAAAATTTTTTTTCCATTATAGCCTCAAAAAGAGGTTTAAAATCGTTCAACATATCCTCTGTCTCTTTAGATACACTTAAATTTGGTGCCATATTCATTCACTCCATTCGGTCAAAGCCTGTACCCTTTTAATATAGAATAAATAACACATATTACAACCATATATATGTATTGCTGTATAACCTATAATGAGATTTTATTACGTAACGATCATAACTCATTTAAATTCTCCATGAATTTTTTAATCTCTTTCTCCTTGATTTTGATATTCTCCTCAATTGCTTTCATCTGCTCTTCCTTTATTTTTACAGCATTTTCCCTTTCAGAAAAAAGTGCATTCATAGAATCTTCCCTCATCTGTAAAGCAACGGCCTCTTTCTTAATATTTTCTTCTCTTGATAATATCATTTCTTCACGTTTATTCAGTGATTCGCTTAATTCTTTCAATCTTTCTTCATTTATAATATTTTCATTTTTAGCTATCTCTATATCTTTTTTAGAATTATTAATTTCAGTGAGCATTATCTTTAGATCATTTTCTTTAGCAGTTATTTTTTCTAATTTTTTATTGATTTCCTCTTTCATTTTTTCAAGTTCTTCTATATTTTTATTTTTTATTTTATCAAAGTCCTCTTTATCCTTTTTCAGTTTAGAACTCAGTTCATCAATTTCTTCCAGTCTTTTTTTAATAGCCTCTTCTTTTTTACCAATTTCCTTTTCTCTGTTCGAGCAATCTTCACTTACAGAGTGTAATTTTTTTAATTTCAGTTCTATGGTTTTCTCAGTATTGCTCAACATAGCCTCTTTTTTTGTTATTTCATTGTCTTTATCCAGCATGTTTTTTATATCCGCTACCAGAGCTTCTCTTTTATTCTCTATATCCAGAAGTAAAGCGCTTTTTCTATTTTCAAAATCCTTTTCACGATTATTTAGTATAGCTACCTCGTCTAACAGTTCCTTTTCTCTGTTCTTTAATAAAGTTTCTCTTTTTAATAAATTTTCCTCCATATGTTTGAGGTCGATCTCTCTATTTTTTAATTTTTCGATCTCTCTGTTTGCAACCATCTCACGATCATTACTCCGTGTCTCCTTTTCTGTCAGTATCTGCTCTCTGTATTTGAGATCTGATTCCTTGTTATTAAGGAATTCCTCAAATTGTTTGAGTTTGTTCTGCATCTCTTCGTAATCTTTAATCTTTTTTGTAATGTCTCTATCCTTTTCATCGATTATCTTGGTTTTATCCTCAAATTCCCTATTTTTTTCATTTAGTTTTTCGGTTTCTTTTCTTACCATGTCCCTGGCTATAGTAAGGCTGTTATATTCTTTACTTACTTTTTCCATGTATTCCTGCAGGGATTTGGTAGATTGCTGAATGGCATCAGATTCTATTTTTAGTTTTTCTTTTTTTTTCTCAATAAGATCCTTTTCTTTTGAAATTACATTATATTGCTTTTCAATCTCTCTCTTTTCTCTTCCTATGTCATCTATAATTTCGCGTAATCTATTTTCCTCCTTTAACATGTCATCTGTTTTCTTAGCTATCTCTTCATTTCTTTTTTTCATATCTTCTTCCATGGTGTTAAAAATCTCTTCTTTGTGTGTTAGCATCATTTCCCTTCTGTCAAGTTCTTCAGCTCTTAGGTTAAGATCATTTTCTTTTTTTGCTAAGTTTACATCTATAATAGAGAGTTCATCAATTCTTCTTTTTATATCGTCTTTATCTTCAAAGTTCTTTTCATTTTTCAGTTTTATATCCTGAAACAACTTTTCAAGTTCTATCTTCTCATTTTTTATGGATTGAAGCTGTTGATTTAGCTCCTCCTCCCTTTTCTGTAGAATTTCCTCTCTTTTTTTGAGGTCATTCTCTTTTATAGAAATTTTTCGTAATCCTATTTCGTCTTTTATTTCATTTACAGATCCCTTTTTAGCAGCTTGCATCTCCATTATTTTTTCAGGACCAGAACCATAACTACTTATTTTAGATCTTTTAGATAAAGCATCCAGTAGTAAAGAGGTATTTTTTTTCAGATCCTCAATCTCTTTATGAAGATTGGACATTTCATTCTGAACTTTAAGTTCTAATGTTTCTTTATCTGAAAGGTTATTGTCATCATAATTTTCGTCATTACTCTCACTATTTACATCATCCATTACATAATTCCACCAGTGGCCTTCAAGAGAAGGTATTGTATAATCACTGTATTGTTTAATTATGTCGTCAGCAATAACTGAACTTGAAGGGTATTTTGTAGTATACAGTGTAACCGTTCCATCATCTGAAAGTATGGCATTAACGAATTTTTGTAAAGCAGTTATTCCAACGTATTTGTTATCATTGCTATAAAAAAATGCTAATTTTGGTATTCCATTAATAAGAAAAATGGTTCCGTAATCTTTTTTTTTTTTCTTATCGTATTCATAGTTAATGAATCCTTCAAAGTTTGATTCAAATACTTTTAACAGTGTTTCCTCTATATCGTCAGTTTTAAGGTTCAACTTCTCTGTAACTTTACCTACTGGATTTATTGGAATGAAATCATCCATGGTCTATAGAAATACATACCATACTTAAATATATATTGAATCAATTTTATATCTTGTATATCTTCAGTAAAAACGGTTTTATATGAGACAACAGCAGTATCCTTTATAATATCATACACTTCATAAACTTTATAAACTTGAAATATACATTTTACTCTCAACAGGCTGTAAGGAAATACCAAAAACAGTATGTTTTTGTCCTAAAAAAACATTTTTTGAACGTAAATTTTTGAAGATTTTATTGAATTATCCCGTTCTATTACTGCCTATCAAACTAAACCGTTAGCTTGTTATAGATGGCGTCGTAACGCAAAAAGTCAACAAAAAACTTATATGTGAAAAAGTCTTTTATTTTATAAATCCTAGTTGTATGAGGTTTTTAAATGGTGGATAACGCTTTAAAGGAGCTTGAAGTCAAACGTGAACTTGAAAATAAGGAAGCTGAATTGCATAAAGAAAAAAGGGATAAGCTTAACAACGAAGCTAAAAAATGGTTAAACGAACGTAATGTTTTTAACAATAAGTTGAAAGACCTTATTTCAGAGGCAAATAAATTGAGAGTATTAAGAGACGAATATAATGAAAAGGTAAAAAATGAAAAGAATGAACGAAGTAAATGGTATAGAGCTTCGCTTCAATTTGAAGAGGATCTTGTAAATATGAAAAAGGAAAAACAGCCAAAGAACGGCACACCTTTATGGAAGCTGAAAAAAGAGTTAAAGGAACTGGAATTCAAACAAATGACCTCAGTCCTGACAAAGCAGAAGGAAGATGAGCTGGTTCAGTCTATATCCAGGTTGCAATCACAGATAAAAGAGGCCAATGAATCGTTATACAGGGATCCAGAGATAAATGAACTTGCAAAAAAACTTGAAGAAGCAAAAGAGAAATCAGAAAATGCACATCAACAGGTTAATGAAAACGCAAATTTAGCACAGGAGTATCATGAACAAATGATGAAGATATACGAAAGTGTAGATGAGCTGAGAAAGAAGATTGATGAGGCGCAGGAAGAATTTATAAAAATAAAAATTCAGGCGGATGAGGAGCATAAGAAACACATTGAATGCATAAATAATATTCATGATATAGATAAAATGGTCAGAGTACTGAAAAACAAAGAAAAGGAGGATAAAGTTGCATCCTATGATGATGTATTACAGAAGCTACTCAGTGGTGAAAAGGTTAATACAGAGGATCTATTAACCGCACAGAAAACTGGAAAAAATTAAATTGATGAATTGAACCGGTCTGGATTCGATTAAGGTTTTAAGGAAATACGAAAATTGAACACATTTTCCATGTTATGAAAGCCGCAAATCTTTTTTTAACTTTTTGGATAGATTTGGTAGATCCTGCACAATATAGTAAAATGCCATCCATGACCACTTCCCCCATCTCTTTAAACCATCATTTTTCACCTTATCCACGGCCTCCCTGTTATTATGCGGTTTCTTGTCAAAGAAGAGTTTAGCAAAAACCTCGGTGGACCACACGTCAATGGGAAAACCACCGTGAGGGTTTATTATATCTGCCGAATAATCACCTATGCCAGGTAACTCGAGCAGCATTTTTTTAGCTTCGTCAGGATCCATCTCCAGGATCTGCTCCGATGTAGGAAAATCACCTTTTGCAAGTTTTCTGGCAAGACTAACAATATTCTTGGCTCTATAACCCACTTTGCAATTCTCTGCGAGTTCTCTATCCGTTACTTTAGATATTCTTTTTGGAGTGGGCCAGGCAAGAATCTTCTTACCTTCGAATTCCGTCACTTCTCCGTATTTCTGTATAAAACAAGCCATCATCTCGTTGCTCCTTTTGAGCGGAGCCATTTGAAGAAGAATAGCTAGCACGGCTTCTGGGAAGATCGTTATCGAGAAAGTATCATGCATACCATAAAGATCATCAATCACGTGCTTCAATATGCTATCTTTACGCGCCATACCATAGAATTCACTCAAATCCTGATCAGCTCCCAGAGCCTTCCCGATCAACCTCTTAACATTTTCCTGTTCGTCCGGCTTCTGTTCCTTTCTTGAGAATATCCGCACTAACACTTTCGGGTTGCTTACACTCCCGTTTGATGACAGTTTAATCCCAGCTAAAGTGGAGTCTAAGTGTGTCGCCGTCCATAATATGTCATTCTCATAGATTTCAAAAGGAGTGAACAGGGACCAACCGGTAGGTCGTCTGGCGGTTAGGTCAAAATTATACGGCGGAACCGGTGTTATTTGGAATTCAAAGGAACGTGTTAATCTGTTCATAACGTATTGATCTGCCCCATCTATTATTGGACACTTTTTGAGAATTTTTATTATACGTTTATTCTCATCTCTTCCCTATCTTTTGTTGCTTTATATCTTTTTTCCATTCTTTATATCCTTCCTCCGTAGATTTTTTTAAAAGTTCGTTAGCAATGGTAAGATCACCTATTATGGATTTCATCTGTGCCATTTCATGTTAATATTCGTTTCTTACACCCTGACTGAGACCATGTTTACCACCCTCTATAAACTTATCTTTCCACCTGTAGAGCTGAGATGAAGATACAGAGTATCATCTACAGATCTCAGTAGGAGAACCGCCCAGTAGTAGTTCCATTACTGTGTTGTATTTTTCATCAATTGTATGATTTTTCATTGAATTCTCCTCAGACCCCCTTTATTGTATTTCATTATTAATATATATTCTAATACTATATTGTCCAATATGAAGATGGTCTGAACCAGTCCACTTCTCATTTCCTTTTTGTTACCTCAGGTTCGGGCTATTGGAGAATATGCTTCCTAGCTCAGAGTCCTTGACAAGAAATCGTCAACACTTTCATTCTCCTTTCTTGATAATGAGAAATTGTTAAGTGTTTCAATAATTTTTTCCCTATTCTCATTTAAGCTTGATAAGTCTACCATCTTAAGTATCACACGACCAGCTATGTATGATAAGGTTTTAATGTCAACTCTAGTCAAATCCGTCTTCGATGAGCCGTGAACTAGAGAATTTCTGGCATTATAGGCTTTACCTAATATTGCGAACAGTTCGGACCTCTCATCCGGTGAGTTGCCTAATAATGATGCGCCCCTTAACGAAAACCTTAATTTTAGATCAGATCCAGCATCTTTTATCAAGACTGACTCCAAGGCTATTACATAATCGATTAACTTGTCTTCGAAATCTCTATCTAGGCATCCCTTATCAAATCTCGACAGTCCAATTCTGAGTTTGAGCCTATCATCTGAGAAATATTTTAAGAACTTTGCCATATATTTTTTGACCATTTCAATATCTTGTTTCGAAAAGTTGTGGGGTGAATTGTAAATTATGTTTGGATGCACACCAGTAGAGAAATCCCAAAGAGAATCTTTATTCCTCCAATCACCAAAATCGTAAGTTACAGCCCTATAAAAAATAGGACTAGGATTTACACACCTCATGAGAGACATAACCAAATTGTGCTGTGAAGTATCTACACTCATTTGACTTGACCAATTTTGCATCCAATATCTATCTAGTCTCCAACCAATATACTGAATGTCTGAAGGAATGACTGATGTTCTCATGTTGGATAAATATGAATCAGGACTTGAACATAGTCAAGACCTTTCTTCTGAAGTAAGTCTTCTTAGAAAAAATACAGGTGAAAGTTCAACAAAATCTTCTCCTGGAATATCAAAAAATTCTAAGTAAATCCCAACATTGAATCGAATAGGCTCTTTTCTAATATATGATTCCACGTATGATATGAATCTTTTTCCAATAGTGTTGTCATAATTAGACGAATATCTTTCTTTCAGTGTATATACCAACAGATACCAAACAGTCCATTCCTCAAAATTGTCTGGAATCGGTGGTTTCTGTAATTTTTCGGGTTCTTGATTTACTTCTAGTATTCTCCTGAACTTACCTATAGTCTCTATGAGAGATTTGACGGATGGTAACTGACTTAACTGTTTAAACTGACTGTGAATCAATTCATTGACAATCGGCTCCTTAACGACCTCATAAGTGGGTATTGCGCCGAAACCCATACCGCTGAAATTAAAATTCCTGTACAGCCTAGTTTGAAAATTGGGCATGTCCTTATCTAATTTTAAATAATCACAAACCTCGTCTGTTGCTTTATTTAGTATCATCAAAAATGACTTACCACCTACCCATTCTTCAGCTCTCATCATAAAGACCATTCTATTTTTATAGCATAAATTTGATATATAAAAATATTGTTTTGCGATTTTATACCCTTAATTCCTGTTTTCAGGGAATAAGTTCGTTTTAAGTTTCTCGTTCAATATTCTTGCTTTTTTTGGTACCTCTGTTATCATCTCTTTCTCTCCGTCGCTTATCGCATACACTGATAAACCTGTTCAGATTTGATTGATTTGTATGATCTATGTTTATTCCATTCAAATGTGCTACGGATCTTGAATCGCTAACTACCATTGGCATTTACAAGACCCTTGAACTGGTTAAAACCTTTATAACTATTGAAATACGGCTCAAAATCATTTATTAACGAATTAAAAGTGTCAGGTCCTTGATAAACAGGAATCTCTATCATTAAATATACGAGTATAAAAAATATAAAACCTTTTTTCAAAAACGCAAAGCAATAGTACCCAGTATAAACGGATAAGGTTTGGATGGAATTAAAAGATATTATGCTGGATTTATTCAATACAGCAGTAAGAGAATGTTAAAAAACAGACATTTTAAACTAAAAAATTAATTTTTTGAGCATGAATTTTTGAAGATTTTATTGAATTATCCCGTTCTCTTAGCCTGTCAAATCCTCAACCTCATGTTTTTCGTCTGTTTTCATGGGAATTTAGTTTAAATTATTTCTCAGATATCTATGGTAACAGCCATTTCCAAAGTGGTATGCATGATATCTTTTTTGCACCTGCGGTTAAGTTACCTTCGTAATCCAAAGTAAGTACAAGAAGGTCCTTGCATCCCAGCTCTTCAGAAGCAGAAATCAGCGAATCTATCTCTCTTTTTTCAATTGCTTCGCTACTAGAAGCGTACGTAACCTGAATCAATTGCTCTACATTCCTTCCTTTTTTGACAACAAAATCTACTTCTCTTCCTTTGTGGTCCTTCCAGTAGAATAAGTCGAATCCCGCTTCGTTTTTACTTTTTTTAATTAGCTCTATAGCAGCAACATTCTCCATCAATCTTCCTTTGTTTTCTGTTGGTTCGGGGCTTACCTCACTTATAATGCCGTTATCTACGCAGTATATCTTTTTTGGTGCCAAAATTGTTTGTTTCAATTTGTATGAGAATCGCTCAACCTTGAATAGAAGGTACGCTTCCTCAAGATACCTGACCCAATTAGAAAGCGTTATCACGTTCTTGGCTTTTGTTATGTCTCTCAACGATGAATATGTGAATTCTTTTGCACTGTTAGAAACCAGGAAGCGTGCCACCTGCCTCAAATCATCTATGTGCTTTATTTTGTGCCTGATAACAACATCCTTAGTCAATATGTCGGTGTATATGTTTCTTACAATCTGTCTGCCAAGCGTAAATCGTTCTGGAAAACCACCTGAGGAGATATATTCATCTAACAATCCTACGACTTTAGCTTTGTCTGTAGTGGAGAATGCTTTTGGTATTGCCCATTTTTTATAGAATAGAAACTCACTAAAACTGAAAGGAAAAAGTAGCAGATCCAAGTGCCTGCCGGTCAATCGCGTTGATAGTTCTCCGCTAAGTAGTTTAGAGCTAGAACCGATCACAATGACCTTTTTCGTATCACGCAATCTGCTTACGAATGGTTCCCAGCCTGGAACCAGCTGTATTTCATCGAGTATTATATTGTCAAGATCTGTGCCGTACAGTTCATAAAATATCTGGAGTATTACGTTGAGGTCTTTTTCTGTGACACCCAAAAGCCTTTCATCGTCAAAATTTATGTACCCAAATTTTGATCCGATGAGCAGCTGCTGCGAAAGCGTCGACTTGCCGCACCGCCTTACGCCAAGAATAACTAATGCCGTAGGATGTTTCAACGATATGTCTTTGCTTGAGTTTCTAATAATTATGTCCTTGTTTTTGAATCGTTCCTCTATGATTTTCCTTTGATCTGCTATTACCAGTCTTAGTATCTCCTTATCCATGATATAGTATAGTATATAATATTATTTAAATATTTGTTAGTATACTATATGACTTTAAAAAGAATCAGGGAATATAATATTTACAAAAATTGTTTTTATTAGCGTTGGGGCTTTATTGATGTGGTTTTTATCATTTTCCCCAGACCGTTTCTTAAAGGGCATGGTTGTAGTGCTGCGCTATGTTATCCACCCGACAGGCTGAATGAATATTGATGTGTGATAGAACTTCTCCAATCCACTTCCAGTAATCTTTAGATGGTTGTTCATCGTCGAGGTGTAGGTAATAATCTCCTTGATTAAATGGAGGATCAAAAAACGTTAAATGAATTGTATTCAATCAATATAGACTATATCCTGATAATAAAACTACTCAAATAGACAAGCAAGTCGGAACGATGAAGCAGGATGCTCCGATGCTTTAGCTGAGGAGAGGATGTCACATTTACCAAAACAAGAAACATATTGAATGCATAATCGGTTTAGGTGCATGGCATGGCAATTACAAATTCATTTTGCTTTTGCATAATATACTTTAGAGAAGCTTTTTCTCCAGCATCTTTTTGTATTGCGTAATCAGCATATTGGGGCCAACCTCCAGAAACATAGGCAGGTTCTTTCTCAGAATTCTGTAAAGAGGCAGTATATCAAATCCTATTTTTTTGTATATATATAATAATTTCATATATGCGTCGTGGGAATTATCAATCAGTTTTACCTCATCAAATGTTTCATATACATCATCACTAAATTCTTCAACTTTTTCGTTTATGTATTTTTCAATTTCTATGCGTTCCAAATCTTCTTTGGACAGGGATGGCTCAGGTGGTTCTTCAACCTTTTCTGATTTATTCTCATCTCTTTCAACTTCAGCGTCGGACACAGGTTCTGGTTCATATTTATCAGTCCCCTCTTTTACACCTTCATCGTAAGTTTTATTATGGTAAATTTCGGAGTCTTCTGTATCTACATCTGTAGAAACATTTTCAATAAGCCTGTCAAGATCCGATACTTTTTTATCATTTTTTATATTATCTATATCATTAATACTAAGATCAAGTTTATCGTCGCTGCCTTCTTCATATTCTGTACTCAATTTTTTTATAAAATGAGAGGCATCCACCAGCATAGATTCTTCTTTAATTTTAAGAATATCCTCTTCAATATTGGCGCCACATACCCTGCACGTATTATAGTTTATCGGAAATACTGTTTTACAGATTGGACATGTCACGGTACTATTCACACCTTTCTTAACAAAAAATATTCTGTCCTCTAAAATTTTGCATTTATATTCTGATTGAGATATTTTCTTCTCACTCATCACATTGTAAAAAAGTTCAGACAGGGATCTGAGACCTATGTTATAGGCTTTTTTAGCGTCCTCGTACGATATTCCCGGAACCAGCATAAAATCTGCTATGATCTCCTCTCTGGTTTTTACAATTTTCAAAGGCTCTTTCAATTTTTTAATTTTCAATTTTTTTTTGGGTTTGTCTTTAAGATCTACATTCAGTTTGACAGAACGGGAGCCTAAAATACCCTCTGGAAATATTGTTTTACAATTGGAACATGACGTTGAATTTATATTGTTGATAGTACCGCATACCGGACATTTCAAAGTACCGGTCTCAAAGTCAATATTATCCTTTTTTAAGTCTTTCATTATTCACACCATTTTTCATACTGAATCTATTCAAAGAGTCCTTTCAATCCCGTCATTCCATATTGGCATTGCTACATTCCAAAAGAGTGTTACACCGTGATCCCTGCTCTCCTCTATTCATGGAGGTCGTGTTTCTACCTTACACAGCTACGGCATACACGGGTGGATCAATAAATCATCTTCATGTAATTAAGCTAACCAGTCATTATTTATTACGTTATTTATCATTCCATTAAATCTATAATTGTTTTAACTACCTCTAACAGATATTATAGTTTTCAACAAATTTAACTCTTTCTCATTTTATTTTGCATGTTATCTTCGCATGACTTACTTAAATAAAGAATAAAAATGATAAAATAGAACCATGCCTATAATAAAAAACAGAACAAAATGTTATACAACGTATCGGAAAAAAATGAAAATATTGCGAAATTCAGATGCATAAAATCATGTGGTTATTGCTGTTATGAATCGCCTGAACTATTTAATAAAGAAATTGAGGTATTCAAAAACAAAACAAAACTTATACAAAGTAGAGATCAATTTAAAGGTACACAGTATAGATTCATAAATGGCAGTGGCGGTTGCATCCATCTGAACAGAAAAAACATGCAGTGTGAAATTTATACGGATAGGCCAGTCCATTGCATACTCTATCCTGTCAGAATATTCGTAGGTTCGGAAATCTCCGTGTTGATTGATTATTCCTGTCCTGGCTTGTGGAATGAGGGCAACAGATCAGTCAATGATGCGGTCATGTGTATGGAAAAAGCGATGATAAAGCAGATATCAGAAGATATAATATCCATTCATAAAAAGAGCATGAAAATTTATAACGACTTCTGGAAGTTGGCAAATAGAGAATATGTGAATTTTATAAAAGACATTATGATAAACTGGAGATCCAAAGAATATTGTGAACTTCTTCTGGATGCAGATATTACTGGTAATGCAGAAGACGATTTTAATGGTCAGAAGGTAACATGCAAAAATGATGAAAAATCATATGTTTTAGATTTTATCAGGTATCTTTCCAGTGATAAAAACAATTTTTTTGTATCTACCAGCGGAGATTATCTTTCCATTGAAAAGAGAGGAAATAAAATATATTTGATGAAGATGGATAAAGAAAACGGATCAAAAGAACCAGTCAAAAAAAAGAATAGTGATGATTTGAGTTTCCTTGAAATGGAACCGGACGCAAAAAAACTTTTTGAGTGGTACGGTGATATTTTATCAAAAAGAGAGATGACTGTTGGAATCGCTGCAGATATCCTGGATAATTTAAATTATAAGCATGATCTCAACGAAATATTTACTGCAACGTGGTCAACCTTCATGCTGGATACTGTTGCAGCCTCCTCCGTAATTGCACATCTTGATGAAAAAAAGCTTATTGATAGACCCTCTATTATCTCTGGAATATCATATCATGAAGGTATTTATTACAGAAAGGGGTTTATAGGGTATCTGATCTAAAAATATGCTGGTGATACAAAAAGAAGTGGCTTATATGGATGAAAAAAAAAGACAGAAAACATTATCGGAGTTTATGGAGGCATCCGATGGGCCTGTCAATATTCAGAGTAATAGCCATACAGACATCGCTGAAGAGAAGAACAGCGAAAAAAATATTTTAACCATATTCAAAATAGTGGATGGTTTTGTTTCCTATCCTGTAATAAAACCCGGTATAATGATTGCCAAACAGTACCAGTTATCCATTGCAGAGGAAGGCACAAAAAAAAATGTGCTTGTTGTACTTCCTACAGGAACAGGCAAAACGGAAATTGCTGTTTTGATATATGCAAAGCTGTTTTATGAGGGCAGGGATAAAATGCTGCTGATAGCATCGTCCAAACCCCTTGCAGCACAGGCCAGAGACAGGTTCAATTACTGGCTAAATCCACAGATAGAATCCGCCTTACTTACTGGAACCACCAAACAGAAGGAGCGTGCATCTCTCTGGCTAAGCTCCAAAATGATATTCGCAACACCTCAAACTGTGGAGGAAGACCTGAAGAGAGGCAGGTATAATTTAAAAGACCTTTCCCTGCTTGTGATTGATGAAGCGCATAGAACGATAGGAAATCATGCATACGTCAACGTGGTAAATGATTACATCGTTCAGCAACCAGCGGGAAAGATCGTAGCACTAACTGCATCCACCGGTTCTGACGTAGAGAAAGTCATGGAGCTTAAAAGAAATTTGCACATTGACAAGATCCTTTACAGAAGCAAGGACAGCATTGATCTTTCCGAGCATATGCAGGAGGTGGTGAAGGAGGTTATAAAGGTTAAATTGCCCGATCTGTTTATTGATATAAGGAATCTGCTCAGAAGCTATGCAATGGAGTGTTTTGACAAATTGAAAAAAAATCATCTGATGGAGCAGCACTCATTTAATTTCATATCAAAAAAAATGATACAGTCCTATTTTACCAGCGATGTAGATAAACAGCTTATAGACAACAAGAGATATGATCTGCTGGTACTTAAATACATTCTCATGGTCCTTCTGGATATGGTGAATTACATAGAAACAGAAAGCATATTCATGTTGAGAGATTACATCAAAAACATTATCAGAGAGGATAAAGAGAAAAAACGATATGAAACAATACTGTCAAGAGATGACAGAATTGTGACAGCTTTTGAGATGGCATCAAAATACAATGGAATAGGGCATCCTAAAGAGACGAAATTACTGGAGATATTAAAACTGTTTTTTGAAACTCATGCAAAATCGGTTGTTATTGTATTCACAAATTACAGAAGAATGGCAGAAGAGATAACGCAATTTTTAAATGATAATGGCCTACAGAGTGATAAACTGGTGGGTCAGGGATCAAAGAGTGACGGAAAGGGAATGTCCCAAAAGGAACAGACGGAGGTCCTGGATAGGTTCAAAAACAGAGATTTTAGAGTCCTCATTACCACCAACATAGGCGAGGAGGGTCTGGATATACCCAATGCAGATATGATTGTCTTTTATGACGCCGTGTCAAGCGAAATAAGAAAAATTCAGAGAATGGGTAGAACAGGAAGGCACAGGATCGGAAAGGTCGTATTCCTGCTTGCCGAGGATACCCAGGATATTGGAAAATTTTACAGCAGTACAAAAAAGGAGCAGTTCATGTACTCAATACTCAAAGGTGTTGATAACCAGGAAATGTTTGATTAATGTGGTGAACAAATGAAAAGCTTTACGTTACCATTGAAATATACCATTGCATACCCGCCCGGTGAGGATACGTACCTTCTCATAAAAATTATTGAACTGGATAAGGGTAATTCCTTCCTCGATGTGGGAACGGGAAGTGGAGTGATAGCCATACATGCCTATAAAAATGGAGCAACCATGGTTACGGCTACAGATATGAGCAGGGCCGTGCTAGCAGAAGCGAAAAAAAACGGAGAAGCTAGTTCTTCAAAAATTGATTTTGTCAATACAGATCTGTATACAGGCATATGCCATAAATATAACGTAATTGCTTTCAATCCACCCTACCTGCCATATGATGGTTGGAACGAAAAAAATGGGTATGACCAGTATGCTATAGGGGGAAAAAGGGGTTGTGAAACCATTGAAAGGTTCCTGTTATGCCTGCAGAACGATAAACTATACGATAGGGCCTATTTCATATACTCTAGTCTGTCAGAACTGGATATCGAAAAATTCAAAAATATAGAGGTTGAGATACTGGATAGCTTATCATTCGACTGGGAAACAATATATGCTGCAATGGTAACCAGACGATTGCATTAACCAGAGAGCTTATCAGATTCCGGTTTTATTGTTGAAACAGCTTTCATGATGTCTCTGATTATATCACTCCGTGGTGGTTCCTCCAGTGTCCCTTTAACAGTGGTGGATACAATTAACACATAGGAGTTCATGGTAGCTTCAGAAACGTATATATCTATAACGCTATTCTTATAAATCCATCTGTTTGAGGAAAGTTGCTTTCTTATACCATTCATAACTTTATCAGGATCCAGCTCTTTTTTTATTTCGTAACGTGTTCTCACAACGCAATGATCATATTTGGAATGGTTTATTATCAATGCCTGAAAGAATATGCCATTTGGTATCTTTATCTCCCTGTTGTCATCGGATATCATTGTTATATATAAAAATCCAATGGAATCAATAGTCCCTGTATAACCTGGAACTATGAAATCGTTGGAATAGAACTTTGGAGAGTATGTAGGTGCAAGCAATCCATATTGCCATGTAGAAATTGTAACCCTCTCCCCAACTTCAACAGGTTTTGTTGTTACCACAAGAATTCCTGCAAACAGATTTCCCAAAACCGTCTGTGCCGCAAGACCTATGACAAGACCAAGAAACGTAGCACCCAGAAGCAAATTTGTTAAATCAACTTTCAGCAGATAGAGAACAACCATAAATAATATAAAATAAGCTATAAAATTAAAAAAAAATTTCAAATAAGCCAGTCGTTTTTTATCCACCTTTTTAATGAGCGTAGCAAATAAAGCATTACTGATTGATCTTATAATCAAATAGCCTACTATAATCACTATACCTACCAACAGAATTGTTATGATAGAAGAAGGAAAAATTTTGGTAGCAGTAAGTATATAACTTATTATATAAAGTGAAATGCCTGCTAAAATTATGACCGCAATTATTGCTACATAGAACCTTATATGTTTATCAAAATCTATCTCTTTTTTTCTCATTTATATTACCATTCATTTTTGTTATTTATCTGATTCATCTGACCCAATATTATGTTTTGATAAAGCTTTTTCAATTTTTTTCACAGCCTCATTTTTAAACCATTCCAAAAACTCTGTACTTTCCTCTACAGTTACCGGTCTTTCTTTATCACCCATATGAACAAATATATAAAATGCAGATATGGTTCCATACAGAGAAGATATAACATTTGCATAATCTGGATCTATCTTGTCGTTCAATTCCTTTAAATCATAATAAAGAACTTCTAAACTCTCTTCATCTATCCACTGATTCAATGTATTTTCTAAAACCTTTTTTATTTCATTATCCATCTTTTTCACATCTTTTAACTTTGTGTTTATTCGTTTTTCAATTTTAAGGTATTCAGTACCTGTAAGTGTTATTTTACTAATAGTTTTATCTAAATTGTCATTTACATCTATCGCCGTATTCCCTAATTCTGCCATTTAATCATTTTTTAAATCTTGCATCATACGGTCAAATTGCTCTTTAGTTATTTCTCCGGAAGCATACCTTTTCCTGAGAATAGCCAACGCCTCATCCATGCCTCTATCATACCATCTATAGTGACGCGAATGCCTTGTACCAGGCCAGAATATTAAAGTAATTACCCATAACGCAACTACAGCCCAGACAATTGTGCTGACAATACCTGATGTGTTTCCATAAGATACGTTCTGTATGTTTTTATACAGCAATGCCTCTATAAATACTGCAGCTCCTATAAAAATAAACATTATTGCCAGACCTATCCACATCCATTTCATTTCCGATTCCTTATTGTTAATTTTTATCACCTCAATTTTTTTGAATTGGAACGCAATACATTGAATTTCATCTTTAATATATATTTTTATGTGTTATATATGGAAATTGACCCGCTACAGATTCCTATTTTAAAACAAATCATCTGTATCTGGATCTACTATTATATGTGGTGCAGTATTTAATATACAAAATTAATCCGTGTATCCTTCTTTGAAACGTATTGTTGCAATTCTATCTAAACAGAGAATAGAGAGTGTATTTTCACTATTTTCTTTTTTACAAAGGGTTTTAAGATCACATTCTGGACAGACTTTATTTTTTATCTTTTCAATATCAAACTCCAGCATATCGCTTTTTTTTAATGATTCATAAATTAATTTTAAATATTTTCCCTCTGCTATTCTAGGTACGTTATATTTAGCGTTTTTTAATCCTATCCTGGTTGTCCACCATTCATAAAGTTTTTTTGATCCTTTTGATGAATTACATTTTTTACATATCCAGATTATGTTTTTTTCATTGTCTGGACCATTTAACACTCTTGGAAATAGATGTTCAACTGTTAATTCTGTTTCAGAACCACAAAAAATACATACATTTATTTTTCTCTCTTTTACATATTCCCTGATTTCGTTCCACGATATTTCGCCGGTTTGCAACTCCTTAAATTTTGTCATGATAAAGCCATAATTTTTTTTTCCAATTCCAGAAGAAGTTGAAATAATTTTAGCGTATTGCCAGAAAATCAAATCCCTTATTGTTTTAACTGCAGACGGTGGCATAACCTTACTACCTCTTATCAAGCATTATTTAGTCAAATACAGCGTAAACCCACTCAGATTAAGGAGTGTGATCTAAGCAACTACAATATTTATATTATTATCTTGTATATATATTTTTATATCTGCTTTAGTTTGAGAGAGATTCTTGCTTTATAGTATCTACTTATATGTACAATTGTATATTTAATGCTGTTCAAACATTTCCTGTATTGCTATGATAAGAGCTTGACATGATCATAATCCCCATTAGCTTTCCATTTTTTACCATTGTTCTTGAAGTTTTCCGTTGTAAATGCCATTTGAATATCTACCGTTTATAGGGTTTACATATATTAACTCTTTTTATTTGTATCTACTGATATCACCGATTGATTCTCTTTCATGAACTCGTCAGCCTTGCTGTTGATATACAGGTACTGTTAGTTCCTATCAGGCTCACTCATTCCTTCGTTCGATTTCTGGTTGCTCTTGAGACTGTATCCCATGCCAAGAAAGGACGAATGGGGATCTCATCTTGTAAATGGATCTACAATATTCTGCATGTGCGTTAGCAATCAATGGTTAATGTCAACGGATTTCTTCCGCCCAGTTTCTTTCCAGCAATTATATCGTCTCTGCCTTTAACCACGGTGTTCCTATCCACGTGCCTGTTGCCGTGACAACGA
Source organism: Thermoplasmatota archaeon (assembly GCA_023379385.1). Lineage (GTDB taxonomy): Archaea > Thermoplasmatota > Thermoplasmata > Lutacidiplasmatales > JAMCUS01 > JAMCUS01. The sequence goes on along the minus strand of JAMCUS010000028.1, from coordinate 17,858 downwards.
TATCAATACCGCCATGACCAATGGAAAGGCATTCACTTCCAGTCTAGAACCTTTTTGATAATTCATCCATGGAACCAGAAAATCTATCATATCGCTCCTTGACACCTTTTACAACATCCTCTTTTTTGGCAGGGTTAATGCAATCCCTGTATATAAACAAAAGAAAATATAAATAGATGCGTAATTAAATTACAACGCCTTGGCTTAGAGTCAGGCTGTGAGCAATACCTTAAAGAGGAACACCCTGATAATAAACTGATAAAAACGTTTAAAAGTAAGGGCAATCCATTGACCAGCTATGCAAAAATAGTTCCAAAAACTGATAATAATTGGGAAATTAAAGAAACGATAATCTATTTTTAATAAAAGACACTGGCACAGAGCTAAACAGATACGAAAAATTTATAGATGAGTTTAGCACTGTAAAATATAATGAATAAAAAAATTTTTATGCGCAAAAAAGCGGTTGAAGATTTACCACTGAGGTTAATTATCATTGTAATAATTCTTGCAATAACATTACCGATAATATTTGAACTGTTCAAGACATATGATCAGAGTTCAACAGTAAATGGTGCAAAGCAAAACGCCTCTCTCATATCTACGTATGTACAGGAGGTGTATTCATCTGGCCTGAATTCCAGTCTGGATTTTAAAATTAATTTTAAAAGTGGATTTTTCACAAAAATTACTAAGGTTGTGATAGGGGATTCGTTCACTGGTTCGGATGTTTCAGTTATAGCACTCTATTTCTCAGACATATCACCTTACTATTTTGTAATCCAGAATCCATCGGTTATTGTATCTACATTTTGCAGTGGTAAATGGCAGAGTCTGACTATAGGACCTGGATCCTACACTATTCACATAGTTACTGAATCAATACCACCTTCATCTACTAAATATGTTGGTGGTACTTTTGTCAATATAACCGTCGTTTCGCCTGCAATTACTGGATGCTGAAAGAATCGTTGCTATATCAAACATGGACCTGTATTGGTGGATGTTTATAACAAAACCTTTTTGAAAACCAGATAACGTATGCGTGATTTTTTTAAAGCTAAAGGCTGGCAAATTAAAATCTGTAATGCATCAACAATCCTTTTAATAGATATATTATTAAACGGTATACAATTTTTAATTGTTTACATACTCATAGTTAAATTTTTAAATACCCTAAAAAAATTATAGTAACGTGGATGCAATAGAATTTAAAAGAATCGTACATAACTAGGAGATTGAAAGGGATGTTTTTCTTTCTAAAACTAAAATATTAGAAAGAGGCATTATGCCATCACTACTACCAGAAATAAGTATAAAATATCCAGCTATTGCGCATTATGCCATCACTACCAAGTCTGGAGTTAACGCATCCAAATATACCAGTAATCATTGGAATTAGAAGATGTGGAAAATCAACTTTATCTTGGCTTATCTTAAAAAATAGAAATATGCATTTTAATATTACCGATTAATTCTCTATGCAGAATTATTTTGATCAGGACTATTTTAGAGATGGACAATTTATCAATTTATTATTATTTATTTTAAATCACGATTGCGTGTAGGTTAAAGATCTGTATTGTCCGTATGAGTTATAATGCGGGTATCCAGCCTTAGTTCTACTGTTTGATTTAAGATTATCAAAGAATTTATTGAAGGCTAAATCAACTCTATTAAGGGCATTCTGTAAAACTTGAGAATAGATATTGCTGTACGCAATTAATTTGGAATCCTTTTTAATATCAGGCAGTTCAGTAGCCTGCCTATTATAGCTGATAGATACGCCGGACATTTTATATGTTAACTGGCGTTGTTTTAAAGCGCAGTTGTATAACTGCCTGCAAAGATCTAACTGATAATTTAAAATTTGGATAATTTTCTTATTTGGATACGGTCTGCATTCGTAAGTTCTAATCATAACTAAATATATATATATATTCTAATAAAAACTTTGTTAAGAAAGATGGGGGGAATTCCATATATCTCCACCCTAAAGGAAGGAGTTTTATAGCTTCCCCCATACCCTTAACAATCCATAAAATAAGGCATATTCTGTATTAAATTCAGTGAAGTTTAGCAACGCCACCAGCGATAATGTGTGCAATTCTCAACGCTTCAGGGTAATTGCCATAATATATTGAATTAATAACAATGGTTCTGGCAATATCATACTCAATACCGCTGCAAGAAATCCATAATTTATGATTCATATGCTCAATCATATATGTTTTTTTGTTCTGTATTAATGAAGCTCTTGCCTCCCAGTCTAAAAACCTCTTTTTAATTGCAGAGATCATGAGATCAATATCGGGATTCTTTCTGGTTACTGTTATGACAGGTATAGAAGTCATTCTATAGAGTCTATCCATATCTACTATATTGAATCCGGCAAAGGCTATACCGTTAATCATTATGATATTGAGCGATTTTTTGAATTTGCTGTTTGAGATAACATCAATCATATAATCTGTGGAATCTGTACCGTCTACTGTTACTGTAAAACTATCAATACCCTCAATATATGCAGGCAATCGACATATGACAGCAATAACATTATCCTTTTTTTCCCTGAATGTAAAGGGTCCATCATCAAAAGCAATTACTCTTATCTGACTTTTCATTTATGCAACCTCTTCGCCGATGATAAACCATCAGGCTACACTGTGTCATAAGCAAATCCCGTATATCTTTTCGGGATGTATATAACACATTATCTGCTGGTTTTTTATAAACGGTGTACAGATACCTAAAAGAGAAATACACATGCTGCAATGCAGACGCCGTAGTGATCCATGGGTATGGATAGCTCCTCTGTTTTATAGTTTATCTTCTTTAACACAATCTTTCTGAACCCAGCCATTTCCTCCATTCTCCATTTCAAAAATTCCTTCAGACTTTTCTGTGTTCCATGGATGTGCCCTTCTGCTACGTACCCACCCATTCCGTCCTCCCTGAAGGCGTATGCAATACCGGCTGATATCAACTCACCCTCTCCACCACGCTGCTGTGCAAGAACACAATGCGTTATTGCGCCCATAGGAAGTACCTTACGTTCCACCTGTTTTATTCCTACAGGGAGAATAGAGGATACGGAAACCAGATTCTCTTCTCCAATTCCAGCAGCTATGAGGGCAAGATCAAAAGCATTGAGATCAGATATTTTATTTACAGCTTTACCAGACGTTATAAAAAATCTAGATGGTATTGGAAGCATTTAATATTGTCACCACTCATACGATATAAAAAAGGTAGTTATAAATCTATTTATTGTTTATTACCACTGCGGTGTTCCACAGCGTGGACAGAACCTTCCACCAGAAATAAGTCTTGAACCGCATCCATTGCAGTTGCCTGTATCAAATCCTGCACTTTCGTGGGGGCCTCTTGGAATGGTTCTTATGTGGTTGCTATATGGATGGTTCATGTACGCATCGGTATTGATTCTGTTTTCTGTTTTATATGATTCAACAGCGGGGGGTTTTAGTTTGCTATCTGTACTGTTTGTGAATGTGATCTTTTTGGCTGTTGTTGCAGGTAGATCCAGATTCCTATCAATATCTAATAATGCAGGAATAAGATTCATTCTGGCTTTTTCTGTATTCATATCTGCATTATTTTTTGAAAGATTACTTCTGTCATCAATAGCTGCTTCACTTTCTAACTGAACAACTGTTTTACAGGTTGTACAGTACCCACTTTTACCCACCGATATGCGCACATCACTTTTACAATTTGGACATACAGTCATTAAAACACCTCTATCAATCATCACTTTTTCGTGTAGCACACCCCTGCTACCTAGCGTAGTCAATTTTTTTGATGAAATTCCACACCCCAGTACTGATCCCATCGCTTACAGCCAAATGCCCATTGCAGAGATGCCCGTACTGGTGCGTATATCTGGCTGAATAGACTATCGTCGACTCCATACCAAGGTATACAATCACATATGCCAGATCATATCTGGCAGATCCAGCTATCGCCCTGCAGGTGGTTTGGTTGTATTTACACCACTTATAAGTATTGAAGCGTACTATATTAGTTTTACCATCACTTTTCAGCCATCAGATTAGCTGTGAATAAAATAGTCAGTTAGGTTTATCCCATACATTTGCAAAAACACTCGTGACGGAATTCTGTGCAATAAAAACCTTTATACGGATATATTGAATGCAAATTAAGCCGCAACAATTCCATTTTACAGGTGAATAACACAACCAGTTATTTTACAAGGTTATCCTGAAATGTTATATACTGATATTACCATCAAAATAAGCGATAAGAACATGTCAAATTTTAATATACCGATTCAGAACAACAATAAACTGGAGGCTTTGCTCAATAAGGTTGTTATTGATGTGGAGTTGAATACTTTATGGAAGGCATCCAATATAACAGCAATTGATAGAATTGGGATGAATGATCATGGTCCCGTGCATATAAAAATTGTAACCAATATAGCTCTGAAGATTTTAAGAATGCTTGTAAAAGGAGGGGTAACGCCAAGTATTGTTAAGGATTATAAATTGAAAAACGAGGATGCCGAGATTGTTGTATTCCTGGGGTCAATACTGCACGACATAGGTCATTCCATTCACAGAGACGATCATGAAATGATGAGCGTTTACATTTCCATGCCTATTATTGACAGGTTGCTGCATGATCTGTACAGCGAAGAGCAAAAAACAATTGTGAAGTATGAAACGTTACACAGTATATATTCTCATAGATCTGACATAACACCTTTGACTGTAGAAGCGGGTGTTGTAAAGATAGCAGATGCACTGGATATGGCCAAAGGAAGAGCAAGAATACCTTTTCACGCAGGAAAAGTCAATATACACTCAGTATCTGCAATGTCAATTGATTCAATAGATATTCTGGAAGGTTCTAAAAAACCAATACTATTGAAAATAAATATGAAGAATTCTGCAGGAATATTTCAGGTAGATGACCTTCTCAAGAACAAGATAAATACATCGGGCATAAAAGAATATTTTGAAGTGGTTGCAGGCATTGTAGGTGTGGAAGCTACAATCATTGATAAAGATTTCGAAATAGGATGATGAATAATTCGTGACATCCTCTCCCAGCTAAAGTATCGGAGCTTCCTGCTTCATACTTCCGACTTGCTCGGCTGTCTGAGTAGTGGTCAGAGCATCCGCAGACCTTTTTACAGAGTTCCACACAGTCCGTATGTACCCCCTCTTATGTTCAGAGCAGCGTTAAGAGCCCTATCCATTTCCAATCCACAGTTATTACAACTATGGATTCTTACGGGCAGATTTTTCTTTACGACTGCTCCACAACGTGAGCATAACTGACCTGTACTGTTCGGATCCACGAATTCTACGTATTTACCCGTATCAATCCATAAACTAAAACGGTTACCAGCTGCACGTTTCCATATCGTATAATAATTTAATTTTCAATAGATAAATAGCCTTATTTAAATCATGAAAATTATATATATGTATGATGGTTATATAAATAACAGACATAACAAAAGCATTTATATATAATTAATAAAAAAAAGGGAAAATAATATATATGATTAATTTAATATAGTTATCAGGTGTAAATAATGGCAAATAAATTAAATTCCCAAGATGAGGATTTTATGAATGCATTAATAAAGGCAACCATTCCTAAAAACGTGGCAAAAACATTGGTGTTTATATCCACATTGGATGAGACAACCTCTATAGAAATAGAGGGTTCTACAGGACTGAGACAACCGGAAGTATCAATTTCAGTACAGGAATTAAGAAACCGTGGCTGGGTAACCAAGAGGGACATCAAGAAAGAGGGAAAAGGTAGACCAGTGCACTATTATAAGCTGCAGAAGACAATTTCCGAAATTATTGCGGAAATAGTTAAACTGAACGAACAGAAAATAGATGATATAAAAAACAACATAGATACACTGAAAAAGATCGGCTCCTCCAGGGGAAAGTAGATCAACTTTTCTGTAATTTTTTAACCTTTCCATTCTCGTATGCGATTATAACCACATCTGCAAGATTGTGGAATAGGCCAGTATCTATAACGCCCGTTATGCTTTTAAGTTTTTCAGATAACGTTATGGTGTTTTCTATCCCTTCAGTGCACACATCCATCACATAGTTTCCGTTGTCTGTTGTGTAATACTGCCTGTTATTCATCCGCATATGATGCTGGATATTGAGATTATTCATGGACGAGATCACCAGATTAAGTGCTACCGGTATCACCTCTACCGGTAAAATACCCTTTTCACCCAGCCTGTGAACAATTTTGGAATCATCAACCATTATAACCAATCTGTCAGACATGAGCGCTACAATCTTTTCCCTGAAAAGTGCACCTCCTTTACCCTTTATGAGATTAAGTTCAGGATCTACTTCATCAGCGCCGTCAAAGGTTATATCTATATCTGTTGTATCCTCTAAAGCCTGCATGGGAATGCCAATGTTCTTTGCCAGATCATATGAAGCCGTTGACGTAGCTACCCCTATTACGTCAATACGGTTATCTCTTATGAACTCGCCAACCAGTTTTATGAATATTGAAGCAGTTGTTCCGGATCCCAATCCTATAACCATTCCGTCTTTAATATACGATAAGGCTTCCGTAGCGGATCTTATTTTATTGGATTCTGCATTCATAACTATTCACATTCTCCTCAATTCTGCAATTAATTTTTTTAGCTCAGATACTATGAAATCATTACAGTGCATGCCCAGTTCAACCGATGCATTTACTGGATTCCCGCTGTATGAATATTTCCAGTATACGGTTATATCTCCGGGAATAATGAATTGAGGAATATTAGCATGATGTTCATCAGGTAATTCACCTATAAGATTATGATGTGATACCATGATCCTGGAAGTCTCCAGCATGCCGCCATGCCCATCATCTTCTGGAACCATTTTATTTTTCAATTTATAGGCAAGATCATAATCCGATAAAACGGCAATTTTAAGCCCTTTCATTCTATCATGTGAGTTATACACGGCCTCTTTTAAGGCAGACATGTGGGACAATGCTGCGTGGCCTGATAGAATTAAAATGGTTCTGAATCCGTTGTGATACAGGGATTCTATAAGATCCTCGACTAAAGATCTCAGGGCATTTACCGATATTCCAACTGTGCCAGTAAATTTGGATGTAGAATAACATACACCGTATGGAATTGCTGGCATAACAACAAGATCAGCCTCCTCCTTTGAAAGTTCTTCTAGAATCTCTAACGGTTGAAACATATCGGAACCAACAGGAAGATGCGGACCATGAGCCTCCATAGAACCGACAGGAATAACAATAACCGTTTTGTATTTATCCAGTTCCTCAATCTGCCCGGACCTTAACTCTTCAAATTTTTTCATATTTACACAAACAATAAAATAATCAAGAAGGTTAATTAACTTTATTAATAGAAAATATATTTAACCTATCAGTGAAAACTTCTCTGTTTATATTGGGATTTGTATTGGCTGTTATAGGCGTAACACTGGTATATGCACATATGCCCACAACCAGTAATACAAAATTTACATTGAATCAGTCCGGATCGTTATACGGAGAATATTTTACCTCCACACCTATAACTGTACCATTTAACGGGAAGGTAACCATTACATGGAGTTCCAATGTAAACATCACAGTAGGTGTTGTTACGTACCAGATATGGCAGGCTTTTAATGCTACAGGAGATACAGGAAATGTCAATGGTTCTGCCTATGCTTATGGATACGGTATCAGCAATGCAATAACATTTGTATCAAACAGTTCCAGTGAATATGTAATTTATATATATGCAGCAGCCACATCATCAATAATAAGCGCTAATTTTGGATTGAATATAAAATCATATAAAAGTCTGGAATATATAGGAATACCCGTAATTACCGGAGGTGCTCTTGCTATCATATACGGGTTAATAACCTCCGGTGATGATAACAAACCAAAAGATAGCAGGGATAGAGATACACAACTGCATTACGGTAATGCTGAAAAAATGGATATTAATAAATTAGATCTGAGACCTGTTGTTAATACACCATACATACCCGTTAATGTTCCTACGAAAACAGATAAAAAAATGGTATACAGCAGGGATGTAGTGAGAGTACAGCCACCTGCCCATGATACGCCACCTCTGATCACTGTAGAGAAAAAGCAGAGAGATATAGTTAAGGTGCATCACCATACTATAAGTGATGTCAAAATTGTAGGAAAAATATGCCCGGTGTGCAAGTTAAAATATGAAGCAACGATTGACATATGCCCAAATTGCGGTGCAAAGATAAAATAGAACATTTGACATCTATGTAAAATGTAAAGGGCGTGTGGCTTAGCATGGATATACATCATAAATCATGATGGTCTATAGCATCGGTTTCCTAAGCCGGTGGCCGTGGGTTCAAATCCCACCACGCCCGTTTAAAAATATGAGCAGAACTTATTGGAGACAGAAAGATAGATACACTGATCTGCCCCCTTTGTTGTATTTCATTATTAATATATATTTCAATACTATATTACCCAATATGAAGATGGTTGGTCCGAACCAGTTTTCAAAGAAAGGCTTCAGCGGTGAGACGAAAAAGATCGCAGATAAATAACACGTTTCGCCCTTTGATCTAAATGCTATAGAAAAGATGCTGTGTTAAAGCCGTACTTCTCTCTCCGCATGCAGCAGCCACTTATAAGCTTTTATATATTTAATGTGTATGCCTTCAATGTTCTCTTCACCGGAGAAATTATAAGTAATAATAATGCCCTGTTTTACATTAATGCTTTTTGTGCACTTTATTAAGGATTGAAGTTCTCTATTCTTAGTTTTTTCATTTTTTATTTCATAGGCAACTTGTATTGGTAAAAGATGATTACCACTTTTAAATATAAAGTCAACGGATTTTCCTGTTAGTGCTGAATCTTCACGCCAGTAATATATACTAGATTTTTTATCTCTTTGACATATTCTGAATAGCTGTTGTGCAACAATATTTTCAAGTGCCCTTCCCTTTATTTCAACAAAATTCGTTCCTAATGCAAGAGCAATTCCATTATCTATAGAATAAATTTTTCTAGGACTATTCTCTCTCTCTTTTAGAGAAAATGAAAATCGCTCTACAAAAAATATTACATTTGCGTTTACAATATATTCTGAGAATCTCTGTGCAGTTTTAATTGGTATCTTTAGAAACTTGGCTGTGCTATTATACGTGATTTCTGACGCAATATTTGTGAAATAAAACTTCATAAGAGCTCTAAGTTTTGACACTTCCCTAATTTTATATCTTGAGACAATATCCTTTACTGTTATTGCATCAAAATAATTTAGAAGAAGTTCTTCTTTTTCTTTATTAATTACAACCGCAGGAAACCCGCCGTACAAAAGAAATTCATCAAAATATCTAATTAATTTTTCTTCGTTTAAAACTATACTTCTATCATCAAGTTGTATATTATTAAAAGATAAAAATTCAGAAAAATCTAGAGGCGTGATATAAACAGTTATTTGCCTGCCTGAGAGCAGTGTAGAAAATTCCGAGCTTAGCAGTTTTGATGATGAACCAGTAACAATAAATGATGCTTCATTGCGTTCCGTAATTCCACGAACAAATCTTTCCCACCCATCTACTTCTTGAGCTTCATCTATAACTATTATTGATTTTTTGTTTGGCTTTATTATCTTTTTATAAGCATCATATATTTGCAATAACAAATCATAATTTTTTATACTTAATCTCTCATCTTCTAAATTTATTATTAAAGTATTTTGACTTCCATGCTTTACTATTAACTTTTTTATTACCTGTTTCGCAATAAATGATTTACCAGAACGCCTTATACCTGTTTCAGCAATTATATTATTTTCATTAAGTAACCTTAAAATCATATCCAGGTATTGAGGTCTTTCAATGCCTGTTTCTATTTCTCCATTCCAAAAATTCCATTTAGAGAGTAGATATACTAATTCTTCGTCGTCCATATTATGTCTTATGTGACACAAAATATAAAAATATTATGTCTTATGTGACACAAAATATAAAAATATTATATCTTATGTGACACAAAATATAAAAATATTATATCTTATGTGACACAAAATATAAAAATATTATGTCTTATGTGACACAAAATATAAATTTTTGGATGTTGAGCTTTAAATTATTGATTTTTAAATTTGTTATAATATCATTCGTTTTTTTGATATTTCACTCACCATTTCTCTATTTCCATATCTGTATATCTTTATGGTAGACAATATCAGCAGAACATGATCTGCCCCATCTATTGGTGGACACTTTTTGATGCACTTTTTGAGAATTTTTGTTATACACTTATTCTCACCTCTTTCTTATCTTTTGCTGCTTTATATCTTTTTTCCATTTTTTTCATCCTCCTTTCTATTTTCTTATCCAGATTATTCAAATACCCCTCTCTAAACTCACCATCCACGTTCCATCTCTCTATAAATCCATTCGGACTCATATATTCTATCGTAGAATGCGGTCTCACTTCGTTGTAATCTTTGTACATCTTTTTTATTGATCTATTCGCCTCCTCATACGTCCTGAACTTATCATACTCTTTATGGCTTCCCTAGCCTTAATAAAACTGTTTTCGGCATCATCTTTTGTGAATCTTTTCTCAGGATGCTGAGCTTCGTTTCTCTTAATTTTGAGATATCTTAGGTTGTTAAGCAGATCTTTATCTAGTGGATGGGTGGATGCATCTAAATTTTTTAACATGGTACCCCAGTTTAGAAAAGTTTCATCAATCAATTCTATTTCACTTCCTTTCACTTTTTTATAAAATTTCCTAAGCATTCCTTCAACGGCTCGTAGAGTTATCATTACTGCTGGTGTCCACATCCCAACAATGAGGCAAGTCATCCCATCATCCAAATCACTTACAATTTTTTTAGTCATCTTTTTAATCTCATTCTCCTCAAAAAAAACCTTTGGTCCCTTTATGTAATTTTTTAATATCCAAAATCAAATCATCTCTTTCTGTTAGCAGTATCTTTTCTGCAAGATTGTCGTTAACAAAGTTTTTCCACATCCCATCCATCTGTTCATCGATACTTTTTCTGTCAGAATCCTTAATACGTTGTCCATCTTCATATGCATTAAACTTATTCTTAAACTCTTTCAAAAAGTTATCAAAAGTTTTGTCGTGAATATTTAGTATGTTAAGTAGATATTGTATTTTTTTATGTAATTCAGCCCAGTCCATTGAGTTGATTCAGGTTTTGCTAATCGCTCAGGATCAATTTCTCGAAAAGAGTTATAGAGATAACCAAGATAAAACAAATCGCTATACTTCACCATTTTCTATCCCCTTATAAACGATGGGGGGGATATAGACAAGACGAAAAAACGTGCCGCTTTTAATATCACAATCCAAGAATTTTAATTGACCTTATTCAAGTATTTTTCAAAAAGTATTTTTACAATCTTTGACCTGTTCTTCAATCCGATTCCATTGTGAATTTTTTGTTTAACATTTCTCAGTCCTCTTTCCGATATTCCCATATCCCTGACGTCCTTAGGCTTCAACGTTAAAATCCAATTATAGAATTCCCTGATATTCTCATACTCAAGGTATGAATTGTTATCAATTCCCAATACGGATACTTCGTCAAGGTTGTTTGATTCCTTTCCTATGTATCTGATACGGTCGGCAATGATGTGTTTCCTCTGGGCTATGCTATCTATGTAGTCAAATTTGTGGTCGTTGTGCTTTATGTAGTGTATCAACACATCTTCTAATGTTTTCCAGTAGTCTTTAGCTGACTTTGTTAACTGGTCTGATTTTAATCCTGTTTTATAATCTATGAATTGTTTATATTGTATTCCTTCTATATTTTTTGTATAAGGCATACACGGTATTACTTTATTCTGTTCTGACCCTATAAGCATAAAATTGAATGGCTTTATCTGGTTATCTATTGGTTTATCAGTATTCAATCTTTTAAATCGTTTAAGAACAGATGGTCTGGTTATGGTTATCTGGCTTACTGCTATTCTATCTGTATATTCATTAAAGCTATGGTTAAGTATGTCTTTCCATATCTGTTCACCTTTAATATTCATAAGATGTCCTAATCCGTGTGTTGAATACTTCAATATTTTTATATCTTTATATGCATCTGGTTGTAATGTGTCCTTACCGTTATTTTTACTTTTATACAAGCAGTATCTCTTCGCTGATATCCCATAGAACATGATATTGTCTAATGGCTTCTTATTATCATCCTCTTCAATCTTGAACATTTCAACGTTCACGGAATAAGGATTCAATGGTCTAAAGAAATTTTGAATGTCCTTGACTCTATCAGGTTTTACGAATATAGAATCCGTATCCATATACGCAATGTATCCGTTGTTCTGTATCGCAATCTGTTCAGCCATTGCTAATATCAGTCGTGCTGACCCTGTTATCAATGTAGCCATTATTGGATTGAAATATTCACCCTGTCTCTCTATTTTATCTGATTTTATTTTAAAGGATTTAACGGAATAAACATTTAAATCCATTTTATCTTTTAACGTTTCTGGGTTCTCCTCTATGTATATTCCATAAGATGTAGCATTGGCTATTATCTTTAAAATCAATTGTATCTGGTCTTTGTTGGGTTCATCTGCTTTTTTAACCTTGATCCGTTCTTCTATGACTTTACGTATGAAGTCATTCTCTTTTTTAATGGTAATATCCGATATTTCCACATCTTTTAAATCTTCCTGAATCCCATCGTAATAAAATGTAATGGCTTTAATAATTTCTGGAATTTTACCAGTTAGCAATTTTGATGCTATTACATCCTGAACGGTATACCATAAAGGCATATCTGATGTCAGGTAATTTATGCCTATGTTCTTTGCATCTTTAGAATACTCTATTCTTACAGGTAAAATATCATCCTGTGGTTTTATCAATACTATAGAATGCATATTTTGTCTATTCCATGCATCTTTATTTTGAAGGTCTTTGATAGTTATGCCTTCTATAAATTTCTTGATGCTATCGGTATTTTCATAGAACTTGATCTTATCGGCTTTAAGGTATGAATCTAAGCCAAGCAAAGAATAAACAGATGGATACATTGAAGTAAAATCAAGATATGTAATAGGAATTGATCTGTTTCTTATCCTTACCTCTGTTCTACCTCCATAGTATGAAGACATTACATAGCCTGATACCTCTTTTGGAAAGTCATGGTTACATTCTTTAAAAGGTTTTATTCCCATTTTTCTTAAATATGCCTTTCCAATGGACGCTGGGGAATATAATTTATTTACAGAATCAGGCAAATTGAACATGTTATACCGTTCAAGTGCTTTCTGGTATAACTCTGATGTTATTTTAACATCGTTAAGATTGTATTCTATGTAGTTCTCTGTTATTTTACCATGCTCTTCGGGATGTGTTTTTCTTGATACATCAAAATCAATACATGCGGATTCTAAAGAATAGGATTTATCTGTTAAAGCAAAGGTCAAGGTCTTTAAATCTACAAAATATCCGTTGTAATGTTTATATTTCTTATCGCTCTTTTTTCTTAATGGTTTCATAAAGGTAATGAAAGACCTTTTCTGGTCTATTGACCGTATTCTGATTCTTGGATTCCTTGCATCTTCAGATAATTTGAATGAGAACCCTTCCTTCGTTTTTCTTGATATTCCGTAACCGATAGCCAATCTTGATAAATCAAAAGGCAGGTTGAATCCTATAACTTCTCTTCTTGATATATATGCATACGGATAGAATACTTTATCTATAAAATCTCTTACTGACAATACAGTAATATTATGAACTTTACCATAGTCTTTGATAAGTTGTATTTTATCCACAGAAACGTTACCGTAGAATATATACCACTCTTCTTTAAATCCTGTGCTTATTTTAATTTTTACAAGACATGAACCAAACAACAGGTTCTGGTATTGGTCTGTTGTTGTTTCAGTATCAATAATCAATTGTATATTTGTATTGTGGTTATCTTCATTCTTGTGTTTACTTATTACATTGGTTGTATTGTCAAAAGTCAAAGCTCTTAAAAAAACATCAGTCATATTTATATCCCTCTGTTAATTGTTTTGCTATCAATCTGTAATATTCAATACCTGTTTTTTCATATTTTAATTCAGAAATATCTATTAATCCTCTAATTAAAAACGAATCTTTATTGCCTGAATTTGACCATAATTTTTGTTTATCAGTTAATTCTTTATGGCATTTTACACAAACCGTTATTATCTCATTCCCATGCTTACGTCCTTTGATATGGTGCTGTTCTAATTTTTCCTTAGAATTGCATATTTCACAATAATTCAGTTTGGGTCTATTATTATTGTAACGAATATCTCTTATCCAATCTGACGCTTCTTGGGACTCATTATCTATTATTTCTTGTGTTTTAAAATCGGCATTGTCTATACAATTGGACTCAGATGTTGAATTTTTCATATTAATTATTCTGTTTTATAGATCTCATAAAATTCTGGTTCTTCCTGAGATTCCTCTATTTCAATCAGTTTTTCTGGGTCTGTTTCTAAATAATGCAATTTACCGTATGAATCTTTGATCGGTTCTGTAAATCTATTTACTGCATTCTGGTTACCACTGATTAAAAATTCTTTTACAGCAGAATTGTATTTGCCTATTTTAGATGCAATTCTTGAATCCTTGATATCAATCCATTCCTGTTTACCATGTTCGTTTATGCTCATAATTCTGGATATCTTATCATATTTCTTTGGAATCCATTTATTATTGATTTTTTTAAATGCATTGGTATGCTTTATGACTGTTTTGGGTGTTGTTTTGAGTTCTTTAGATGCATGGGTCAGGCTTTTACCGTTTTTCACTCTGGTTAATACATCAAGGCTTTTTTCCCTCTGGGATAATTGCCTTTTGTTTAACGAATTCCAAGAACGCTTATAAATAGGCTCTGGCTTTAATCTTGAAACAGGCTTCTTTCCATTAGATGTATGACCTCTTAACTGGGATAATGAAGCATTGGGATATTTAGAATGGCTTCTTATTATCCTGAGATTGTATGCTGTTTGTTCTGGATGTGCTTTTAGCCAGTCTTCAAAGGTTCTGTAATCCTTAGAAAATTGCATTAGAAACCACCCTCCAGTAATATTAAAAATTGTTTATATACAGAATTACCGAACAGGTTCTTTATTAACCTCTTATCTGTTTCGCAGTAAGTATTATCTTTAAACAGTTCAGATAACTTCAATATTTCAGGTTGTGTTATCGGTTTCCTGGTTTCAAGAGAATATACCTTTTTGTTCAGAACCACAGCCGTCAGGCATTCAACAACAACACCAATGGTTGAGCCTCTATACCATACAGCATCAGATTTCTGAACGGTAAGAAGGTATGGGATCATAGACTTTTTGTCATAACCCAGTAAGTCCATTCCGTTAGGATTGATTATTTTTGAATTCTTTTGTTTGCTTAAGAAAGCCATGTCTTTCCGTTCTGTATCCGTATCATAGTATTGCATAGAATGTGAGTAGTATATTATTGTGCGGTGCTGTTCTGTCTGTGTCAATTTACATGCCGTTTTCAGCTCTTTATCCCTATTTTTTTTATTTTTTAACATGATTATAGATATAGCATCCATAGATATTATTGGTATTTTTTAATTTTAAAGACCATACTGTATATTCAATAAATATAGGGTATACTGTCTAATAGAGAGAAAGATTATAATAGAACTATTGATTATCTAATACTATGGCAATACGTAAGAGAAGAAAGACAAGCCAGAGAGAACCTATAGGAGATACAAAATCTAGCATCATTGTTCACATATCAGAAAAAGAAAAAGCTACGATAACAGATATCAGAGAGCATCTTAGGAGCGAAAAAAATATAAGAAATATTAAAGTTATCCGAAAACACCTGTCAGATTTAGTTAGTGAGGAAATAATAAGCGTTAAGAAAGCCGAAAGTAGAGGGTTGAGCGATATATATTACATAGAAAAATCGTTTTCATCGTTTAAGACAGCTTTCAATTTCCTTAACGATTTTTATAAACCACTGTTTCTAAAAAGCAACTATGCAAAGAAATTGATCTTCAGTGATGATTTTTTTTATTATGGAATTCTAAACATTATAATTGAGGTGCTTAGGGATTTAATTCAACTAAGAGACGAGAAAAAATTTAATGAAATGATTGAGAAAGCAAAGAGAAACGGCGAGGATGTATCAAGCAAAGAAATGAAGGAAGTTATTAAAAAATTAAAAAGCGAATTGGGGGGATTGAATATCTCTAGTGATTCAGACTTTGAAAATTTTCTATCGATTTCAAAACCAGAGGATTTGATTTCTTTTTTTAGCGATCTCAATGAAAATCAACTGATGGATTTTAAATTTATATTAAACACTGTAATTAAATCAATATTCCCAGACAAACAGAGAAATGAAATGTTGCTGATAATATTAACATCACCAATGGCAACGGATTATTTCCTTAACTTAAGATCGGTTGACAGAACGTATCTATTCGAGATAATATTATGGTTCTATCTCAAGACCTTGTTTATAGATAGGGATAAGATATCAATTATTAACAAATTCAATGAAAATCAATCTGAATTAAAAAACAACCCATTATCTTTTATCTCAGGTCTATTAAATATTCAAAATGTATTAAATGACAATCCTTTACTCACAATATTGAGATCATTTTTTATTGTTGATGCTTTCAATGGTAATATTATTGATAATAAATATTCAAATTCAGTTTTGAAAAATATATTATTGCCAAAGGTGAGTCAATGAATTTGTTATTATCAAGGGTTGAAAAAAATATAAATGTTAATAATGGTGGTATAACAATACAAAGTAACACTACAATTGATAATAAATTAAAACTAAATAATACTGGGTTAAACAGGTTAAATAACCTTTTTAAATGCATGTTAATTATTAAATTAAATATAAAACATATATCCAGTATAAATTAAAAATTAAATAAATAAAAAAAAGAGGAATAAATATGAATCCAATCTTAATAAAAGGTTATGGTATATCAATATACGTTGATAAACGTAAGTTAATTATTGATAATAAATTAAATTTAAAACAAAGTAATACTGGGTTAAAAAGGTTAAATGAGTTAAATAAGCCTGTTGAATGTGAATTAATTAATGAATTAACTTTGAAATTATATTTAAAATATGTATCCAGTATAAATTTAAAAATTAAATAAACGAATAAAAAAGAGGAATAAACATGAATCCAATCTTGATAAAAGGCTATGGATTATCAATATACGTTGATAAACGTAAATTAATTATTGACAATAAATTAAAATTAAATATTAAACGTGATAATTTTGGATTAAATGAGTTAAATAAACAAGTTAAATACGAATTTTATCCACATCAAATACCTTATGATTCAATTATAATAGATGGATATTACGGTTCTGTCAGCTTTGAAGCTATGAGATGGCTATCAAAACATGATGTATCTTTAGTATTATTGAACTGGAATGGTAATTTATTATCATTGACTCAACCTCAGGAAACGCTTAACGCAGAACTGAAAATAAAACAGTATGAAAAATACCTGAATCCTGATTTGAGATTATACATAGCTGGTCAGATTGTCAGGCAAAAAGTAAAATCCTCAGTAAGCTTGATTAATAATCTATCAAAATTCTATAACATTGATTTAACTGTAATAAATAAAGAAATTCAAAGAATCGATTATAATAACATTAATGGTCTTATGTTGTATGAAGGACATATTGCATCTGCTTACTGGGTTGAATTATCTAAAATATTTAACCAGTTAGCACCTGATTTTAATTTTCAATCAAGGAGAAACCT
>JAMCUS010000027.1 GCA_023379385.1 Thermoplasmatota archaeon | reverse complement strand
GAGAATATCATATAACCCCAAATAAAGGTCATGAATACGTAATAATAATATTACCATAAATAATTCATTATGGAGTAATGCATACTGAAAATGATTTTCAAAAAGGTAATACTATAAACGCTCACGCTCAATTCATGAGGGATTTATTTTACCATGTCCAAGCTCAGGTCTGAGTACTTCAGGTTGTTGCCAGCCAGTCAATCGTTGCGGTTCAATGAATCCATGCCTATGGGTATGGTGGAGTCCAGCAACAAACTACAACCCTTCAGGGTGTAGTAGTTGACCGAATAGTTCTATGGTAATTACCACTAAAACTATAAATACATTTAATTGAATGCAAATATAAGAATGGTGTGATAATGAATACAAAAAGGGTACAGCGTTTTGTTGCAGTAGCTGTAATGGTTATGGTTGTTTCTACTGCCTTTGTGTCGTTGGGCCTTGTGAATAATCAGGGTATAAATCTTTCTTTCTCGGGAAGTATTTTTAATATACTGTCAGGAAAGGGGAATAATAATGTCAAGCCATCAAGTACAGCCCCCACCTATGTACTGCTTGTTCATGGATATGATCTGAGTGGGCATGGCGAGTCGCATGTATGGACCAGTGGTGTGAATGTATATAATCAACTGGTCAGTGCCGGCTACATCGTAGGTGTTGTCACATATTATGGTAACTTTTCGATTGCATTCAGTAACGGTGCTACCTATCAGAATAGCTCATTCTCTGCAACAATAAATACGCCAATAGAAAATATATCGTTGGTGCTTGGTAATGCTATAGAGTCTATATTTAATGGAATGAATGTAAATCTTGATATTGTTGCACATAGCATGGGCGGGTTGATAACAGAATACATGTTAGAGCACTTCCAGTTCAGCAATATAAATCTAAAGAATGTGATCTACATTGCTACACCATTTGATGGAAGTCCTCTTGCAGCATTGTCTAATTATCTCTTAATTCAGTCTGGATATCAGGCAGATCAGATGGTTAAAGGGTCCAACTTCTTGACATCTTTACGCAACAACGAATCGTCAGCGTTCACTTACTATAGTAACACCAACTGGATAGTTTACTCGGGTAATCATGATCCATGGTGGGGTTATATGATATTCTCAGGAAATAATGACGGAGTGGTATCGGACAACTCCGCCACATACATAAATTATACATACAGTTACACATTCAATGCCGTGCATAGCTCTAGTGTTGCGACATACACAACATCAGGTATAAGTTATTTCCAGGATCAGAATGTGGCAAATACAATTCTTTCTAATTTAAACGGAACATATAACTGAACACAGGGAAAACTTAGAACCCGTTAAAACATTTTATATTTATTTGTTTTTATAATAAACTGTTGAAACAATTAATTCTTGTAATTTAACATACGTGTAACGTGAGTGATATGAAAATAATTCAAACGGTGTTTACAATGATTCATTACCTTGATAGATACATAACCAAAAAAATGTAAAATAAAAAGTACGTCAGAAGTTAAACCTCCAAACGTTATTACCAGAAAAATGGTATAATGGGTTTATGTGATTTTTGTTATAATATAACTTTAAAATCTTCTATGATCCGAATGGGATCTTCCTGAACCATAACTTTTTTTGTTGTCAAAATTTCTTCTGCCACCAAAATCTCTTTGTTCATGTTCTTTGTCACTCACATTTATATCGTTGTTTACCTCTTTGTCAAATACAGACTCAGATTTTTCAATTCTTCCATATTTGCCTACGTTTAGTCTCATATGCCCTCTTACAAGGGATATGTATCCGTCCACAACACTAACCGAGTCACCTTCTGCAACGGTACCTATCTGTTCGTTCCAGAGAGACATAATAACTAGTCCCGATTCGTCTCCTAATGTAACTTCGGCTACTTTCTTTGATTCTCCTCCAAATCTAGAGGGAATCTCCTTTGGCTCGTCTACCTTTACAACCTTTGCATGAAGACTTACTCTCTTCGACTCAGGTGTAAGGTCTTTTATTTTCAACATCTCGCTTTCCATATTCTTCTACTCCTTTTTTAGATACATCGCAATACCACTGTTATCAGCCTTACTTAGCTGTATACATTGCTATCACGATCCTATCAATACATCCAATTGCCTTATAACTATTTAAAGATGTTCTTTATCACTATGCCGATTATATACAGTTAGATGAATAATAAATTTTTGTATTATTTTCCCATTGACATCAAAAGGCACCGAAAAGTTTATATTTGTATTACCCATATGGGTATTATGTGATGCTTTATGACGGTAGTTGTAAGGAAAGAAAAAAGAAAAAATGGCAAGGCATATTACAAATTGTATGATGTGAAGAGAGTCAATGGCAAGGTAAAATCAAAGTACGTTGGATACCTGGGGAAAGATCCCAGTTCCAAGAACGAGATATCTTATGGAGAGATGATGCAGTATGTGCATAGACTCATGGATATAGAAATATGCGATTCTGACATACATAACATACTGAAGAAGATAGGGATTGATTCTAACATAACACCAATAACAAAGATTATTCTTGAAAATGATCGAAAATTGAAGAAGACCTTTATGAGGATAAAATGAGAGTACCCTAAAAGACCACGGAGAAGAAATGTCCTGTATGCGGATCCGATCTGAAGGCATACAAGACAGTATCCAGAACCGTAAAATCTCTGACTTACGGCGAGTTCACAGCAGTGGAGCACATAATGTATTGCAAATTGCATCCATCGAAATTGTACAGATCTGAGGCTCTCTCATCGCTCATAGGTCCATACTACAAATATGCCAAATATCCGAGAATTTTTCTGGGATCAACCATTTTCAACAAGGGATGATCTAAAAATTTATCTTAGTAACGGTATATAATCGGCATAGCTTTATCAAAACGGTGAAATACATAACATCAAAACACTCTTGGATTAAGGCATAACTTAAGAGATTATCAACATTTTAGTTTTTATGATGGTCATGCTAATTATTCAGGATTAAGGCATAACTTAAGAGATTATCAACAGGTTTTATTATCTATTATGCATAATGGTTCACCAGCATTGTACAGCATATATAGATAATTTGATAATCATTAGAAACAATAACCATATATGTCAAAATTAGGCAATAGGTTGTTTAATTGGTACGATAGCCATTCCACATTCCTTCCCTTCAAAAAACAGTTGGCAGTTATAGAAAAATCCAGTTTAAATAAATCCCTATCAGTAATGAAAAAAAAAGTGGATGAGATGTCGATAGGTGAAATGCACGAATATGCAAAAATTAATACAAAAAAGGAGCTTATGGAATGGATAGATAATGGAGCAGAAACTGAATATACTGTACATAGAAATAGAATGATGCTGGATGAAATATTACTTATGCCGAAATCCATTAACACAGTTGAAATCGCCTCTACCGAAACTGATCTTTTTGATAAAACTTATGACATGCCTATTTTTATAGCTCCTATGGGGAGAATGGGATGGATATCCAAATATGGAGAAACCTCTTTTGGTATCGCATCACAGCAGATGAATATACCACTTTTTGTCAGTGAAAAATCTACCTATCCCATTGAAACAATAAAAAAAAAGAGTTCTGCAGATATAATATGGATGAGATATTATGATAGCGGCAACGATGTTCAAAACTTTATAAAAAGCATTGAACGGATCAAAAAGATCAAGGGCTCTGGATTCGGAATAACCGTTGATGCACAGCTATCAACAAAGGTAAAATTCAGAAGACTATACAATTATGCTACTGAAGATCTTAAGAATAGAGCCATTGATATGAATAAAATTAAAAAAATTGTTTCATCATCTGACCTGCCAGTAATCATTAAAGGCATTCTCAATCCACTGGATGCAAAGGAGGCACTGGAATCAGGTGTATCTGCCATAATCGTTTCCAACCATGGCGGCAGAAATCTGGATTATTCACCATCTTCTATAGAGATGCTTCCTGAAATAGTAAAAGTTGTTAATGGAAAGATTCCAGTTCTGTTTGATAGTGGTGTAAGATATGGCACAGATGTATTAAAGGCCATTTCCATAGGCGCTTCAGGCGTACTGGTAGGCAGACCAGCTTGCTGGGCGTTAATTGCTGGAGAGGTTAATGGTGTAAAACGGATGTTATATACACTTCAGGATGAACTGAAAAGGGCAATGATATTAACTGGAAAAAAAGATCTTAAGTCACTTAAAGACATGGAAAAGGTTCACCTGTTGCCTTCTGAAATTAATTTTTTATAGAGGTTTTCGTATTCTATAGCAACTTTATCGGCATAAAACCTGGATGCATATCTCTTTCCTTTATTCTGCATATCCTTTAACAGTTCGTCATTATTCAATAGCAGTGTTATCTTTTTTGCCATTTCATCTACAGAGTTCACCACAATGGCAGCGCCATGTTGTGAGACTTCCTTTGCAATTCCTTTATCAAAAGATATGAATGGGGTTCCATACTGCAGAGACTCTATAAATACAATACCAAAACCTTCAAAGGTGGCTGGATGTACCATTATAGTTGCTTCATTGTAGGCAGATACAATATCCTCTCTTGATAAATTTTCAAACGTGTGAAAATTGACACCCTTTCTTTTTGCCAAATCAACACAAAATTTTTTATTATATTTAGAATTTAATACATCTTTTCCGATTGATATTACGTTGACATCTTCCCCGCTTTTAGCAACTGCCTCTATTAACAGATCCACTCTTTTATTTTCATAATATCCACCTATATTCACTATTATGGGCTTGTCTGATATGTTGTATTTATTGCGAAAATCTATTGATCTGAATGATTCATCCGGATCAAAAACCATATTTGGCAATATTGTTAATCTATCATCCGGATACCCCCATTGCGTCATGACATTTTTTTCTGTATCTGTGAGTGCAATATAATGATCAAATAACCTCATCATTTTTACGAAATATTTTTTATAATAAAGGTTGTTTATCAATCCAGGATTGATATAATACTGATAAAATCCATGTGCCATAAATACTCTTTTTTGTTTAAGGAAGGGTATGAAAGGGTATATCCAATCTCCACACCATACCCTCTGGCCGTTTACGTGAAGGATATCATAATCCAGATCTTTAATGGTTCTGTAATATCTGATAGGTATTCTGTATTTGGAGATGTTCAGCATCTTTAATCGTATTACATCAAATTCATCCATTATTTCGTGTTCTGGGCATCCCATTTCCGTAGAGGTCACAACTGTAACCTTGTGTCCTCTTTTTGACATATATTTGGCATATAGATAGGTAAACCTTTCAGTACCACCTATAGAAGGATAAAATCTGTGGGAAACAGTTACAATCCTCATCTAACTTAATATTCATTTACCATATATAAATTAGATGCTTATTGGTATAATCGATATAATGCAGCAAATTAGAGACGGAAAAGTTAATCTCTTTGCTTTTTAATAATCCTTTATGAACAGGATCATTACATTAAATGGGTCCAATTTAACTTATACTGATCTGTGGAATATTGCCAATAAACGGGTTACTGTAGCCATTGATAAAGAGGCAATAATAAAGGTTAAAGAGGGAAGGAAGAATCTTGAAAAGCTTATTGAAAAAAATATGCCTATTTATGGCGTCAATACAGGTGTTGGCAAGTTACAGGATATTGTTATAAACAGAGAACAGATAAAAGAGCTCCAGCTCAATATTGTCAGAAGTCACTCTTCCGGTGCTGGAGAACCAATGTCTGAGGAGCTTGTCAGAGGTATGATAGCGATACGATTGAATACCCTGCTTAAAGGTTATTCAGGTATACGGACAGAAGTTGTAACTCTGATGGTTGAACTTCTGAATAAAGGAGTTTATCCATATGTACCTGTATTCGGTTCTGTAGGTGCCAGTGGTGATTTAGCACCGCTTGCCGCAGTAGCAATGGTGATGATAGGAGAAGGGTATGTTATAGAGAATGAAAAAAAAATAGAGACCTCCAAAATAATTAGAAAAAAAAACATCTTTCCTATAAAATTAATGGAAAAGGAGGGGTTGGCAATCATAAATGCTACAAGTCTTATGACCTCATATTTAGGGTTGTCTCTTCGCAATTACAGATCAATACTGAAAAACGCAGAGAATGCTGCATCCTTATCGTTTGAGGCTCTCCATGGAAATATTGATGCGATTGATCCTTTACTTCACAAACTAAAGCCTCATAAAGGAGAATTGGAAGTGGCTAAAAGCCTCAGAAAAAATCTAAGTAAATCCAAAAATGTTATCACTGCTAATTCTGTACAGGATCCTTATTCTTTACGTGCTGTACCACAGGTAATTGGTGCTGCGTATGAGCCGTACTATCTGGGAGTCAAAATTTTTAATACTGAAGCAAATGCCTTCGTGGATAATCCGTTGATAGATGATAACAGAGCAATATCAGGTGCAAATTTTCATGGTCAGCATATCGCAATGGCACTGGATTTTCTTGCCTTGGGAAACAACTATATATCAGGATTTTCCGAAAGAAGAATTGAAAAACTTTTATCAGGCGCAAATATAAATGTAAATAAATTTTTAGCACATGAACCAGGCATCTCATCAGGATTCATGATCGCTCAATATACTGCAGCGGCGTTGCACTCTTACAGCAAGGTGTTATCCCATCCAGCAAGCTCTGATTCCATACCTACATCTCTTGGTCAGGAGGATTTCGTTAGCATGGGTCCTAACAGCGGTAATAAATTAATGATGATTATCAATAATACTGCATACGTTATCGCCATTGAATTTTTATCTGCCTATAGATCCATATGCATGGAAGGTACCTATGATCTGTTAAGCCCTTATACAAAAAAATTATTTAACAGGATCAGGACAATCATGCCAGTAGAGAATACAGAAGATCAACCTTTAACACCGTATATTGAATTGATGAAAAAGGAGATTCTTACATAGAATATCTGATATCTACCATATATTGCATGTAATGGCAATATACGTCTGATTATCAATGTTTTTATTGAAGGTAGTGGGTAGGCAGGGGATGCTATAAAACCCAGTTGCTTTAGCTGAGAAGATACATGTACTTCCGTCATAGAATGGATGGAAAGATAAATATATCGTTAATGAATAATACACACCAAAAAGAGGAATTGCTATGGTTATGTTACCCATAAATTTACTAGAAAAATCTTTGGATAAACATGTGTTGCTTGTTCTGAAGGATGGTAGAACCTTAACCGGTAAGTTATCTGGTTATGATGAATTTATGAATCTTGTATTAGACGATACAGAAGAAGAGTTACCTGATAAAAACAGACGGAGGGTAGGAACCCTTATAATAAGAGGTAACAACATTGTTAGCATAAGTCCAGTGTAAATCTGATGAGCTTATTTATACAATTTAGCATGATTTAATATTCTGCGGTGTTTGTAATATGATCGAGTCTGTAGTGATCCTTGCTGGTGGTAGGGGTAGCAGATTGGCTCCAGCTACTGATACATGCCCCAAACCAATGATACCACTTGCTAATAGACCTATGATCGAGTACATTTTTGAAAAGCTACCAGATTCAGTAAAAACCGTATATGTCACCATCTATCATCTATCTGAAAGGCTCAGGAATTATTTAGAGAATGGAAAATTCAGATTTAAAATAGAGATGATTGAAGAGGATAAACCACTTGGTACCGGAGGCGCGTTAAAACATCTTAAAAACAGGTTAAATTCTGATTTTTTTGTTATCAATGGCGACGTTATTTCATCAATAAACTTTTCTGATATGGAACAATATCACCTAAAAAAACATTCGCTGGTAACTGTAGCTGTATGGACAGTAGCCAATCCATCTTCGTACGGTCTTATACATGTTGCAAGTGATACGAAAGTATTGGATTTTGCGGAAAAACCTGCTAGCTTTACAGAGAAACAAAACATAATCAACGCAGGAATGTATATATTTTCTCCACATGTGCTGGAACATCTGCCTGATAAGGAACTTATAAGCATAGAAAAAGATATATTCCCTCAACTTGCTAAAACAGAAAGGATGTTTTCATATAAATTTGAAGGGTATTGGATAGATGCTGGTACGCTGGAAAGGTTCCTGTATGCCAATAGGGTGATTCTTGATAACGGGAAGGTATCTACAGATACCATACATGCTATACCTGAGAATGTCCATCTGAAGATGCCTGTTGATATATCTATGAATGTGAGCATAAAAGAGAGTTCTACGATAGGGCCTTATGCATCCGTAGGACCTGACGTAAAAATAGGCAGGCATGTAAGAATCCATAATAGTGTTATACTGAATAATACAGAAATTGAAGAAGGAATAACGATTGAAAACTCCATAATCAGTGAAAACAGATACGTAAATGAGAATATAATCTCCAAAATTTATTAATAGAGGGTTTTATGACCAGAATTATAATTTATACCGGCAAGGGCGGTGTCGGAAAAACCTCTATTGCGTCTGCAACTGCACTGGCATCAGCTATAAAAGGATACAAAACCCTGCTGTTATCAACAGACAGTGCACATTCTACCTCTGATTCTTTTGATACCAGTATAGGACCCAGACCCACTAAAATTTATAAAAATCTGTGGGCCCAGGAGATTGATGTTATAACTGAAATAGAGGATAACTGGAAGGACCTGTCAAACTATTTAGCCATGCTGTTTTCATCTATTGGATTATCCGATGTAAAATCAAAGGAGCTTGCTATTTTGCCAGGAATGGATTTTGTGGCAGCTCTATTTAACATAAACAGGTATATTAAAAATAATGATTTTGATACCATTATAATGGATACTGCACCTACCGCTGACACACTCAGATTACTCAGCTTTCCAAACATTGCGGAATGGTATTTTAAAAGATTCTTTTATGTAAATAAATATGCTACAAAAGTTGCAAGAGCTACCATGGGCAAGGTAATGAAAACACCACTACCCACTGATAATGTATTTGATTCATTTGAAGAAATATACGGTTATTTTCAATCCATTCAAAATATTTTAACAGACCCAGAAATAACAACTGTTAGACTCGTTGTGAATCCAGAAAAAATGGTGATAAGTGAAACGCAACGTGCTTTTACTTATCTATCGTTATATGATTTCACCGTAGAAGCTATTGTAATCAATAGAGTTATGCCTTCTAATACTGGCAATAACTTTTTTGATATAAAACAGAAGGAACAGGAAAATAATATGAAAATTATTGAAGAGTCTTTTGGAGATATTTACAAATTATACGCTCCAATGTATTCGCATGAAATAATTGGATTAGACTACCTTATTAAGCTTGCGAATGACCTTTTCAAAAATGATGACCCACTCAAAGTCTATTCAAAAGAAAAATCTATACATTTTATAGAAACAAAGAAGAATACAACAATATCAATTCTAATTCCATTCATAGACGAAAATGGAGTAATTGAAGCATACATTTCCCACGACATTCTTCATATAAGGGTAGGTAGCTACAGGAGGTCCATTGCATTACCTCTTTCCATGGCAAAATCAAAAATTAAAGAGGCAAAATATAAAAATCAGCATCTCAATATATCATTTGATAATGGTGATAAGAAATGAAAAGAAAAATTGATAAGGAGTTGAAAAGAGGCGAAACCTTTGTTATGAACAGAACAAAATTAATGGTGAAGCATTTAGGAGACCCATACACAATAAACGAAATCGCAAATATTTATAGAAGATCACTTAACTTTGCAGATGCTCTTTTTAAAAATAAAAAAATAGACGAAAAAGAATGGAGAGAACTAAAAGAGTTATACACATCCATTCTTAAAATAGCAAAAAGGGCAATAGAAATAGAAATTGAGTACGTTGAGAGCAGAATTCCCGAAGATATAGAAAACTTGAATATTAAATTTGAAGATAAACCTAAAAGAATATCAAAAAACATTAAAAAAAAGAGTACATCTAATGACGTAAATTAAGGATCTGTATTTTTCATATCACATAATGGTAATGTAGCGTTATCAATCCTGGTTAGAATATGTCATTCAATATTATTGATATAACCCAGTAGCTGGTACCATTTATGGTTAATACTGCGTCGGATCTTTCTAGAAAATTTTTTTAAAAAACCTGTGATTTTATGCTATACTGGTCATTATATCTTACGTTTATTATTTATTTTCTTTCTAGTGGCTACGATATCCTCTATATTTTAAGGTTGATTTAATCGCACTTATTTTTTATGTAGAACATTTAGAAATGTTTGCAATAGTACGATGTTTGATCTTTCCTTTATCACGGTAAGATTCCCTTATCAGATAACGTGTATATGTCTTTCCGTTTATATGAGCAGCATGTTCATCAACATACATAAAGGTATAAGGTATTACAAATATATAAAGTTGCCTAAAATTAGTGAGCACAAATTAATAAAAACTTATGCGTATTTAAGAGTGAAAACTAGTTGAAACATCCGTTGCATAACAGGAATGGTGATATCTCATCAAGACGAATATTAACATAAACCATGCCTTAACTTTGTATTAATGTAATTTTGTAGGAAAATTATTTTATATAGCAAGGCTATCTTTTAATATATGAATAATGAAAATACCCCGGCTTAGCTCAGACTGGTTGGAGCGGGGGACTGTAGTTGGTAATCTGGTACATACCAGATACCCCGCTGATATCCTCAGGTCGCCTGTTCAAATCAGGCAGCCGGGACTCTAATGGTGTGTAAAATGGGTAAGGTTCTTGTCATCTGCGTTGATAGAGATGACGATGTAGGACGAAAAACAGGCATCAAGGGGCCTATCATAGGTAAAGATAATAATGTAAGGGCAGCAGTGGCTCTGGCTATAGCGGACCCTGAGGATGCCGATGTTAATACTATGTTTTCCGCCATATCTATATATGATGAACTTAAGAAGGATGACAAAGAAAGTATAGAAGTTGTAACACTGTCAGGTGACCCTAAAGTGGGTGTGAGATCTGATAAAGAGATTGTAAGGCAGATTGAAGAGGTTATATCTAAAACCAGTGCTACGAGCGCTATACTGGTCAGTGATGGAGAGGAAGATGAATTTATATACCCCATCATATCATCAAGGCTCAATATAGATTCGGTTAAAAGGGTATATATCAGACAGAATGCCAGTGTAGAAGGTACTTATTACCTTATAACCAAAGCCCTCAAGGACCCTAAATTGAGGCAGAAGATAATAGTACCCATTGCGTTCATACTGGTTATTCTGGGTATGGCTATGTGGTTCAATGTGCTCCATGTAGGTGTCGTTGTTCTATCCATTATTTTAGGCATATACATGCTGGTATGGGCATATTCTCTGGATGACAGGGTTATCAATGCGATAAAGGATATAAAAGAGAATGCTACGGAGAGAACTCTCTCCTTCACACTTTCTATTGTTGCCTTAACAATTTTCATTGTAGGATGTATATATGGGTATAAAGGGTATGAAAGTTCCACGATATCCATTTCAAGCAGGTACCTGGTATTTTTTTCAAATGGATTCTGGTGGTGGATTATAAGTATATGGTTATATGAAATGGCAGGAACTGTGGAGATCATATTGGAAGAATGGAGGGTCCCCAGAGCATTCTGGGTTATAAATATAACCCTGATGGCAATAGCTATAACATTCTGGAGCTTATATTCTCTGATAAGTGCTACTCTTGGATATGGCAGTGAGGTGCTTCCCCTCATATACATAAGCCTGATATTGGGTGTCAGCATGTCTGTATTTGCAGCCATGTTGAGAATCTATTTTAAACAAAAGGGGCAGATAGAGAATGAGATATGATCTCATTGCTGTTAGCACAGAATCTGTGTAGTGTGGTTCTCACTTTCATGATGATTGCAGTGAATAATAATAGATGGTGTTATTATATACAAATAAGTCATTCATATACAGTGACTGGTTTGGTGATTTGATCTGACTATAACTGTATTACGTATAGGTCATAGATACGGTAGAGATAAACGAATAACTACACATGTTGCTTTAGTGGCACGAGCATTTGGAGCTACTACCATCTACATCCATCAGCATGACGAAAACATCAAAAAAACCATTGAAGAGGTGAATAAACGATTCGGTGGTGATTTTATTGTTTCATCCGTAAATAATTGGAGAAAATTAATAGAGAGCTGGAATGGTGTAATTGTACATTTGACCATGTATGGAATACCACTTCCTGAAGTAAAAGATGAGATCTTATCAACAATAAACAACAGAGATCTTTTGATAATTGTAGGTGCTGAAAAAGTACCTTCTGACGTATATAAGAAGGCAACTTTTAACGTTGCTATAATGAATCAACCACATTCTGAGGTCTCCTCATTAGCTATTTTTCTATACGATCTTTTTCCAGAATCTATGCGTAATAGCCTTTTCAATAAATCCCAATTAAAAATAATTCCTACGGCACATGGCAAAAAGGTAATAAAAAATCAATAAAAATCAATAAAAAATCTATTTGCATCTATATTTAAATAGTTTAATTTAATTTTATATATTATCAAGGTCTGTTTTTGTAAAGGTGATAACTTAAAGTGCATCAATATAAAGAGAATAAAGAGAATAAAGAGGATAGGAATTACTCTGTAGATTATTTTAAAGGGTACTACGACGGTATTGATTATGTAATTAAAATAATAAAACAAAATATAGCAAGGGGCTTCAGAATTACTGAAGTTAAAACGGTAGTTGAGGCAGAAGCTACATCAAAAAAGAGTGAATTGGCAAAAACTATTAACAGTATGGAGAGTAAATATAAAAAAGAGGAACATGAAATAGAAAGAGTAGATGGATTGATAGCAGAGCCATTAGAGGATGGTAACTGTTATATTTTCAGTGAAAAAAATGTTTCACAGTCTATTGATATAGCCGATAGATTTATGGATAAAAATGAGTATCATCTTGTCATTATTTTTAGAAAGCGTGACGACGTTAAAAAACTTTTAACTAAATACAGTAAAAATATCTCTACAATTAGGTTGTCTACAGAAATAAACGAAGAGGAACTATCTCCCATTGGTATGGCTGGTTTATCCACAACGAACGAAGTAAACGGGGTAGAGCAGATAATATCCAAGATAGAAGAGATATCACAAAAACTTAATGATAAAAAAATGTTGATATTTTTTGTAGGCCTAGAATATATAGTATCCATATCTAGCATAGATAAAACTGTTAAGTTTTTGAATGTTCTTATAGAGAAGGTATTCAAAAAATCGGCAATACTTATACTTTCCGCAGACCCAACCTATTTTAGTGATATTGATTTTGTAAGAATTTCTAAGCAGTTTAATAAAACAATCCATGAACGCAATAACCAATAATGTTTTTTTAAAACTTGTATAGCGCGCTCAACAGGTTGTAAGGGAATACCAAAAACCCAAGAACGACATATTTTCATCCTAAAAAAACATTTTTTGAGTGTGAATTTTTGAAAATTTTGTTGAATTATCCCGTTCTATTACTGTCTGTCTAAAATGGCATAAAGAAAAGAAAAAAGAAAAGAAAAGAAAACCAAAATTATCAAGCACCTAGGATCTGAGATACAGAGAGCTATGGAGAATAGAGAGAGTATTCGGAACGATAAAATCATTTATAAATATGAAACCAATATATCACTGGAAGGAGGACAGAATCAAAGCGCATGTAATGGTATCGGTATTATCGTTGCTGATAGGTAGAATAAAGGAAAAGAAGATGGAAGAAAAAATGACAGTAGAAAGGATATCAAAAATATTGTTGAATGTAAAGGCAATACCGATAAAAACAGGAGAGAAAGCAATAACAATATCATCGATGTCAGAGGAGGCAAAAGAGATAATGAATAAGTTGGGAGTACTAGCACCAAAAAAAATAGAGTGAAAAACAAAATTTTTGTGTATCCAGTATAGAATAAAAAGTATTTTCACATCCTAATTTTTGCGAAACTCAAGCCTGAAAAGAAAGAAGTTAAATATCATATTAATGATAAATGAACTATTATTAAAATTATTGAGCGGTGTTCGTATTGGTAAAGGATAAAAATAGTGCAAATAACGACGATGTATTCAAAAAATTAGAAGAGAGGTTACGCGGGAAAATTGATGAAATTGAAAAAGAGATCGAAGAAGTAAAACATAAAAACAGAACGATAGACATGTCTGAGCTTGACAGGTATGATCGATTTAATGACGTGGCAGCACTGATGTCCAGTGGCATAAAATCAATGAAAAAAAAAGATTTTCAGAAAAAAGAAAAGAAAATTGAAAAAGAACATTTTTACAAAGATAATGGTTCTGAATACATAATACCTATTGGTGAACGATTCAGAATAGAAAAAGAGCTTGCAATAATAAGCAGTTGGCTAATGGGTGTCGTATCCTTTATAATAGGTGTTATATATCTTATATATAGCCATTATTCAATAAATAGTGTAGTTATTATGATGCTCGGTGCATTTTTAATGCTCAGTACCCTGATCCTGATGAGAAAAACAAATTAAACTATAAAGTTATAAACAGATAATGGTTTATGGTTCTATGGTTAAAAAAGAGGCAATTATATTAACATCTGAAATGAATATTGAACATGATTTAACAGTTCCAGCGGATTTAATAAGATCTGCAAAATCCAAGGCGCTTAACGGGTATACAGTTATTGTAGGAATAACAGGAAGCATAGCATCTGTTGAAATGGTTAAAATTATAAGAGAGTTGATAAGGCATGGGGCTGATGTATACGCCGTTATGAGCAATGCCTCTGAGAAAATTGTAACACGCAATGCCATTCAGTTTGCTACCGGAAATCCTGTTGTAACGGAACTTACAGGTAATGTAGAACATGTATCCATGCTTTTTAACAAAAAAAAGGTTATATATGTTGTTGCACCGGCTACAGCCAATACTATATCCAAAATAGCCTGCGGTATTGATGATACCGCACCTACATCATTTGCCACAATTGCATTAGGTGCAGGCATTAAAATGATAATTGCACCGGCTATGCACGGGCAGATGTATCGTAATCCGATTATACTGGACCATATTAAAAAATTAAAAAAGTTGAATGTAGATTTTATTTTTCCATTGCATGAGGAAAATGAGGCCAAGCTAGCATCAATGCAGCAGATACTGGACTATGTTATTAAAGCCACATATAAAGGAATGCTTAAAAGAAAAAAAATTCTTATAATAGGAGGTTCTACAAGGGAGGAAATAGATGACGTTAGATATATATCAAATCAATCATCTGGATATACAGCCATTTCATTGGCAAGAGAAGCCTTTTATAACGGTGCAGAGGTTTCTCTTTTCTACGGTATGGGCAATCTGGTAGAGCTGAATTTTGACAATATTAAAAGATTCAAAAATATTAATGAATTAAAAAAATTAATAAATGAAAATGGAAAATGGGATGTGATCATTGTACCTGCCGCTTTATCAGATTTTACAATTGAAAAGAGAACAGGAAAAATAAGTTCAGAAGAAGATTTAATACTGAAATTAAAAAAAACAGACAAGATATTGCCAATTCTGCGGAAAAAATCTGAAATAGTTATTGGATTCAAAATGGAGTGGGGGTTAAAGGAGGAGAACCTGATAAATAAGGCAGTAAAAAAAATAGAAGAGTATGATATTGATATGATAATTGCAAATAATCTTGATAAAATATCCTATTCTGAAACAGAGGCATACATCGTACATAAAAATAAAAAATATGAAAAATTTAAGGGAACCAAAGAACAGTTATCTTCTGCAATATTTAAACATATTATAGATATTATCAAACAAAAATATATATAGAAAAGTTAAAGTATATATGGTACATAGAGATAATCATGGAAGTTAGAAAAATACAGAAAGTGGGATACTCTACGCTTGCAGTTTCTTTACCAAAGTCGTGGACAAAAAAAATGAATCTATCTGCCGGGGATCTTATATCTTATTCGGTGGGCAAAGATAATGTTCTCAAGTTGCTTCCGGGTGTAACAAAAGTAGATACAAATAGTATGGCGTGCATGATAAATGCCGATAAATGCGAAGACAAGAATATGGTGATAAGGATTGTCACTGGATGTTATATTGTTGGATATGAATCAATAACTGTCAGATCTGCAAATATGCTTGATGTCGATATAATTCAGGAAGTTAGAACTGTCGTGCACAATCTAATGGGTGTTGGTATTGTTGAGCAGGATGTGAAATCAATTGTTCTTGAGTGCTTTATAGACCCTAACAAATTTCAGATAGGTACGTTATTAAAGAGATTATTCATGGTTGTGAATTCAATGCTAGAGCAGGCTATCAGTGCGCTTACCGATAAAAATTATACGTTAACAGAGGAGATCAAACGCATGGGTGATGAAACTGATAAAATATATGCTCTTATTGTCAGGCAGCTGTTATTATCCATAGGCGATGATGAAGTCGCAAAACGCACAGGAATTGAGACAATTAAAAACATAGCAGGGGATCGAGTGATCTCAAAAACCATTGAGGATATTGGCGATGAGGTTGAGATGATAGGGCACAGCATAGGAACTATTATTCAAAACAAATTAAAAATACATTCAGACATAATAAACTCAACAATAGATATAATTAAAAAAACAGAAACTTTTCTCAATGATATGTTCAATAGTTTCATCAACAGAGATGTAGCTAAATCCAATGAAATTCTGAATAAAAAAACAGAAATTATAGAAGAATGCATAAAGCAGGAGGAGATCCTTATTGTACAGAAAATGGACCCTGTTGCGACACTGAACATAAGCAAGATTTTGTGGAGTATAAACGTAATTATAAAACTTTCCGAAATAATACCAGAGGTCACCATTAATAGAGTTATGGAAACTGAAAATGAATTCCTTGTTAACAGTTAATATGCTTTACGTAAAAACCGCATATATCGGCAATGCATTTCACGGTTCTCAGACGCAACCAGATTATAGAACGGTAGAAGGAGAACTCACGGAAAAGGCTATAAAGGTAGGTCTAATAGGCATAAATGATAGAATAAGGCTATACAGCAGAACTGATAAATGGGTGTCAGCTATAGGCAATATTTTCCGAGTTAAGACAAGCATTGACCCAGCAATCTTTGTTAATAGACTCAACAGGGTTTTGAAAGATGTTTACTGTACAGGATTCTGCGTAGATACAAATCCTAAAGAAGTTATTAAAAAAAGATATTCATATTTTCTACCGGCTGAATACAATAAAGAGGAGCTTCTGAAGATAGCTAAACTGTTTACAGGTACGCATCATTTTGATTCATTTACAAAAGGATTTGATAAATTTTATGCAAATATAGACTCTATAATTATACTGGAAAATGGTAATCATATAAAGATCAGTTTTACAGGAAAAAAATTCAAATGGGGCATGATTCGAAAAATTGTATGGACAATGCTTGCACTTTATGACTCTCGGCTGGATGTACAGTCAGTGAAAAAAGCACTTGATGGGGATATCAAACTTCATGTTGGATTGGCAGATCCTGCCTCACTTTACCTTGAAGATATTGATATAGGCATTCCATTCATTCCGATCGTTCCGGATGTGGAATCTATAAATAAATATATTTACAGACATTCTGTTCAAATCCTTTTTTTAAATGAGCTGATAGATGAATGCTATATGAGATCTAACCAATCATTAAGAGGCAATCCAATAAGATATACAAACAGTAAAACTAATGATATACCTGCAAAAAAAAGTTCTATATAATAAAAATTAAAATTAAAAAATCTGTTAACCAATTTTAATACTATAGGGAGTATCGTAAATAAACCTATCATAAACGAAAGATATAATACCCTTTTTGAATAACTGCTTTTTGTATATTTCAACGGAGATACCATCATAATTGATAAAATGGGTATTATTACAATTATAAACAATTTATATTGCTCAATATAAATAAAATTATTTAAAAATATAAATAATGCAACTGACTCTGCAACAAATGGGGTTGGTATGCCTTCAAAATATTTTAGTTTACTGGCCTTGATAGTATACTTGGTAAGCCTGGCTATACCTGCAAAAAGCAACATAGACATAACCAGTAATGATATGTATTCAATATATTTGCTTTTAAGTCCTGAGTCTGAAATGAATAGCAACATCATCATAGAAGGTGCTATAACAAATGAAATTGAATCACAAATTGAATCGTATAATGCACCGTAACTATTTTCTACATTAAGTTTTCGTGCGAAGTATCCATCCATTCCATCAAAACCAGCTGCTGAAAGAATCAAAAATGATGCAAAAAGAGTATTGCCTGTAAAGACATAGTACAATGCCCATACGCCTGTTAAGCCGTTAAATAACGTAAAAAGATTTGGTATTATTCTCATAACATTCTTTTTGCCGTTATTATCTTTACTGGGTTCTGACTTCATATTACATCCTTCTGTAACATTTACAAAAATAACCAATATATGCTTTTCACAAACTGTTGAACATTAATGTAGCAAAGTAATCTAATTTATTGACCAAATCTGTGTCCATATCCAAGCTACTCAGCAATTCAACAGACGCAATATGGCTATAAACCTCTTCTATCATTAAATCCATGTATACCATGGGTTAGTTCACCTAAACCTCATAATATACAATCCCCTATATCTATCATAGTGTCACAAAGCTTGAATTGTTCTCTCTATTCTAAATCATATATTTTACAATGGGTTTGCATATTATCGCATAAATAAAAATAATTTGTAATCCTCCTTAAAAAAGAGTAACTTTTTTAGGAGCCGTGAACACTCCC
The DNA here is from genome assembly GCA_023379385.1 of Thermoplasmatota archaeon. Lineage (GTDB taxonomy): Archaea > Thermoplasmatota > Thermoplasmata > Lutacidiplasmatales > JAMCUS01 > JAMCUS01. Next base: position 64,070 of record JAMCUS010000027.1, on the reverse strand, counting down.
TATTTTTTACTATTCCTTCAAACATTTTCTTTGATTCTCTAAAATTATATTAAATTATGTAAATAAAATTAATAGAAAAAATAAACAAAAAAGTAAATCCAGAAGTTAATAAATCTTTTCAATGAAAAATCGTTGTTATTTAAAAATCTAACGGCTCATTCGTATTTACTACGGATAACACAATAAATTTTATAAATGTTGGATCAGTTACCGAACCCATGATAGAAAAAACCCCTATTTCTGTTGCATATGGAGATGGCATAGGACCCGAAATAATGGAAGCTACACTGAAAATCATACTAGCCGCTGGGGCTAGCATTGAGATAGAAACCGTTGAAATTGGTGAAAAGGTATATTTACGTGGAATAGAAACAGGAATGGAACCCAGTGCGTGGGATTCTTTAAGGCGTACCAGAGTGTTTCTTAAGGCGCCTATAACCACACCACAGGGTGGTGGATATAAAAGCCTGAATGTTACGACACGTAAGGCACTTGGGTTGTATGCAAACGTTCGTCCATGCATTTCTTATCATCCTTTCATCCGTACTAAACATCCATCAATGAACATAGTTATCATTCGTGAAAACGAGGAAGACCTGTACGGTGGTATTGAGCACCGGCAAACAGAACAGGTGTACCAGTGCCTGAAGCTTATCACCCGACCAGGATCAGAAAAGATCATACGGTATGCATTTGAATATGCGCGTACTAACAATCGTAAAAAGGTTACCTGCTTTGTCAAGGACAACATCATGAAGCTTACTGATGGATTGTTTCACAAGGTGTTTGATGAGATAGCTGGTGAATACCCTGATATTGTAAACGAAATGTGGATTGTAGATATCGGTGCAGCGAAGTTGGCAGATAAGCCTGAAAATTTTGATGTCATTGTTACGCCTAATCTGTATGGTGATATATTGTCTGATGTGGCAGCCCAGATTGCAGGATCTGTAGGCCTTGCAGGATCTGCCAATATTGGAGATCAATGTGCAATGTTTGAGGCAATTCACGGCTCGGCACCCCGTCATGCAGGTCAAAACGTTGCCAATCCATCTGGGTTGCTCCATGCAGCCATAATGATGCTGGTTCATATTGGTCAATACAAGGTTGCTACACGTATATTCAACGCATGGTTGAAAACTATTGAAGATGGCATTCATACATATGACATCTATAATGAAGGGATTAGCGTACAAAAAGTTAGTACAACTGAGTTTACCGATGCCATTATCAGACGACTAGGCGAAATGCCAAAAGTACTTAAACCGGTTTCTTATGAATCTTCAAAGCCCATGATACTGTGGAAAAAGGATGAACACCATAAAAAGTCGATAAAGCGTCTTGTTGGTGTCGACGTCTTTTTAGACTGGGAACGGGGTTCCCCTGATGATCTGGGCATGGCTTTAAGCAAGGTGTCAGCAGGACCTCTGAAATTACACGTTATAACAAACAGAGGCATAAAGGTTTGGCCAAACGGGTTGCCTGAAACTTTCTGTACGGATCATTGGCGTTGCCGGTTTATGGGAAATGATGACACAATTATTCAACCATATCATTTAGTTGAACTGCTTAAGCACGTAATTGAGGCAGGATTTGATTGCATCAAGACGGAGAATCTTTACCTGTTTGATGGAATACCCGGATTTTCTGCTGTGCACGGATAAGCATGGTTTGGTATAACAATTTATAACAATTGTATTATTTATTATAATCAAAACTGATGAAATTAAATAATATTTTTGTATAATATACAATGCAATTAAAACTTCAAAATTTGAATTCAGCGATTTTTGAACTACCAGCCATTACCGTGTCCCCCACATCAACACACCATTTTATAGATGTATGCTTCACAATGAGATTTACCCTGGAACCAAAAAGAATCATGCCTATTCGTTCTCCTTTTGTTATATTCTGTCCAGTATTTATGAAAGGTATTATCCTGCGCGCAACAATTCCTGCAATCTCCGTTATTTCAAGTTCAATATTTTTTTCTTTGTTAAATAATTTATATATCATACGTTCGTTATTACTCCAATCACCATAGGCAGGGTAATGGGTTCCATCCATGTGTTTCATCTGAATGACAGTACAGCTTATAGGCGCCCTGTTAATATGTACATTATGAATATTCATAAAAATAGATATATACGCACCATCTTTATCAATTCTCAGATCTGTTACAATACCATCTGCAGGGGATACAATACCGTCCGCTATATCCCTTTCTGGATCCCTCATAAAATATAATAGAAAGATAAGAATTAAAATAATGATAATCAATAGATCTTCCTTTTTCAGTACAAATATGGCCAAAGAAATTGCAGTGATTATAATAAATATAGTTTTAATTGTACCTATCTTTTTATAATTATCCATTTTATAAACTCCGTTATATGTTTACGTGTAAAATGAACAATATAAACAGTATTGAAGTTATTGCAACACCTGAGATTATCGGCAGAAACATAATCAATTTATCGTATTCTGATACGTATTTTACACCGTGCAGTGTATTATTGAATTTTTTATATGGTTGATCATCTATCATCAATACATCTGATAACCGCTGCTCTATGGGTGTGCTGACCTGTGGTGCTTGATACTGCTCTGCTTGTGCATAATCTTCCTTTTTTTCACCCAGTTCCACTTTTTTTAACGAAGATTTCAAAATTCCTACAGTACCTGGTGGAAGTTCGTGTCTGTTGTTGATTATAGGGAGGCCACACTGCGGGCATCTATTCGCATCCATTGGTACAATACCGCCACATGTTGGGCATACATACGCAACTTTTGATTCCTTCTGTACATCTATATTCGTCAATCCCTGTGCTTTTTGGTATGCAATCCTTGAAGCCTCAATTTTTCCAAGATTATTCAATATTTCTGATCTTAAAAGCCATGCATCCTTATTATTAGGGTCAATTTCACACGCGACTGTTATCACGTTAATCGCTTCATCATTTTTTCTCAAAAAAGAGAGTATCCTTGCCTTATCAATCATGTATTTAACGTTGTTTGGCTCCAGTCTCAATCTGCTATTAAGGTTATTGAGAACCATTTCTAATTGCTCTATATTATTTTTTTTATTAGGTAAACCCGGTATAGACATATATACATCTTTTATAAATCATATGTTTTTATCTATTTTTACTTTTTTATCGCAGCGAGCAGGAAGACCCCCTTCACAAGTTAGGGCATGAACACGAGCAAAAGCCCATATAATATTATGCATTTTTTATATTAATATGATCAGAACTTATCAATATGGGCTATAATCTGACAAAAAACTATTAAAAAGTTAAATAATCAATTAGAGTTATGCAGACAATTATATAGTTAGAGTTTTGTTGAACTTGAGTCTAAAATTTTCCAGTTTTACGAAGAATAGAAAATGTAATATATAAGCTGCGTACTAATAATGGTTGACTGACCTAGTATGAAGTATAGACAGGGGTTTGCGATTGCAGTTGCATGTATGCTAGCCATCACTAGCGTGAGCTTTTTTATTGCAGTCCAATATGGTTATGGTAGTCCAATACATAATAACTATCCTGCATCTTTCGTTAATAATATGAGCACTACTAACCTTAAATCTTTATGGAGCTACACCATTCCAAATGGGAACTTCAATTATACAGCAGCAGGAGATCTTTTTAATAATAATATGATGGGTTTTATAGGCTATTCCGTATCAGCAGGCAGTGCTATCCTCAGCGGTATAAATAATGATGGTGTAGCAGTGTGGAATTTATCCATTACAAATTACATCAATTTTACCGTATACGGCAGGGTAGGCAGTTACTCCCAGACCATACTGGTTGAATCAGGCCAGAGCAGTGCACCTGGATTGCTGCATTTAACATTATATGCTGGATCAACAGGCAGCCCTATATGGGAAAGGAACATCACGTTGAGTTCTGGAGAGAGTTCTCTTGTTTTACCACTGGGGTATTCAATGACTACAGGGTTAACCAGCGGTAACAACGATACAATTGTTCTTGTATCATCAAATAGTTCAGGACCATATACCACAGAAAATTATGAAAATAGCATCAGACTTATAAACGGTGCCAATGGAACAGTTCAATGGTATGTGAACTATTCCACAACATCAGTGGGCAGTACGCCATTAAGCCGATTTTTGCAGGTTATACCACCTGTAACAGGGTTAACCGATGGCGGCGTGCTATATGGAGATATATACCTGTCTGGCGGTTCTCCACCGACAATCAGCAGTAATACTGTCCTGATAACGGGCAATGACAGCATAGTCTTCAATATCACCACACCCACAAGTGCCAGTGATATTGCGTCATTGATGGATATGGATTCTGTAGGTAATTACGCAGGATCCGGGTATGATATTGCAGTTGCACTCATAGATGTAAAAGTAGGTACAGATGTGCTTCCTGTAACATATGGCGCAATAGCTGTAATATCTCTTAATGGTAAAGTGGTTTATTCCAGTAATTTTAGCAATGTTCCAGGTAGTGCTGTTGAACTACAACAATCCTTGTATTACGGTTATCTATCCAATTTTTACAGGTTACCTCCCAAACCGTATATAGGCCCATTGTATGATTACACAGGCGCCAGCAGCTATCCTGATCTGGTATATGAGCTTATAAAAAAGAGTTCCATACCCCAACAGGATAACTATGTGAATAAAATATATGTTTTGAATGTGTATACTGGCAAAAATCTATGGAACAAAACGATAAGTTCTGTAATCAATGTTCCGATAATGGTATTTCAAATACCCGCAAAACCATACATAATCATAGAATCCAATAAATTCAATGTAGGTGCACCAGAATCAACGATTATTGCCTTAAATGGCAGGGACGGAGGTACGATATGGAGTTTAACAAATGTTACAGGCACGGATTTGCCAGCCTCCTTATTTTCATCTTACATGCCATCCATGCTTTCCAATAATGGTAATGCACCTGATTTTGCTACTGTATCTACCAGTGTTGTTAATGGTACAACATTACTCAACGTAACCTCTTTTAACGGTAACAATGGAACAGCCATGTTTGAAAAAACGATTAAAATGAACTATCCAGTCTCTAAATACAATATACTTCCATTTGGCTATCTGGATACGGCAGGTGCTTTTGCGGTATCCATAAATTATAACGGCAATAGTGTCGGTACAAACGAAGAAAAGATTATCGGTATTAATGGTACCAACGGAAATCCTTTATTCAACATCACATTTAACGTGAATAATGCAGAACCAGACCTGACCGCACTGGCTGGAACTTTCTGGTCTATATTCTATCCTGGATTGCATAACGGGCAACTGGCATTAGACGGGAAAACAGATGATCTTGTGGTCTCTGCTTATTCGGGATTATATGGCATGGAATATGAACAGTACGGAACATTATCCGTAACATTAAGTGCATCCGTCGTCACTCACGTAGTTCCGTTCAATGATACCTTTTATGCAAATGTAACCGGTGGTGTTGCACCATATAACTATACATGGAATGTTAATGGAACGTCCAGTACAACTGTATCACCCTATTACAATCAGAGTTTTACGGTGTCAGGCATATACAATGTATCTGTGAAAGTAAGGGATGGAGCTGGCAATGTTGCCAGTAGCAACAATGTAACAATAGATGTAAAACCGTCTAATAGCAGTAGTAACAATAGCACTACAAGATATTACCTTGTGGAGGGCGTGGTTAAGAGTGCAAATGAATCCCCTATTGAAGGCGTTAATGTATTGTCCAATGAGGGTAACAGGACTACCACACTCTCCAACGGAGAGTTTTTGATATATCTGCCGAATGGTACATGGAAATTAACCTTCAGCAAGCCAGGGTATTATACAGTAACGGTGAATATAACAATCAGAGGTGGGTATTCTAATTTATTATCTGTGCCTATGAATAGCAGCAATGCGATACCGGCGAGTACTGGAAGCAATGCAAATAGCATTATGGAGGTCTTTTACATTATAATACCTGTAATAATAATAGTAATGGCCATACTGATCTATCTATTTATAATCACCAGAGAGAAGAATAAAATAGATTTCGCAGATGTAACTGTTGAAAAGAAAAACAGTGATAAAAGAGGTAGAAAAATAGCAAACACAGATAAAGGAAATAACAATAAACCTGCAGAAAAAGGTGAAAAGAAGATCAGCAAAGAGAACGATAAGCACGCAGAAGTAAAATCTGATCTGACTTCGGACATGGGTAAAGAAAAGGATAAGGAGGTGAGTAAAAAGGTGATTAAAAAGACAAAGGAATGCCCAATTTGCGGAGAAATTTTACCATACGAAGCCAAAAGTTGTACATCATGCGGAGAAACATTCGAAAATCAGTAATTATTCCGTTACCTCTTACTCAAACATCTGTAAAACAGTGCATTTTTATTTATTCCATCTTATCAAAATGTCCTCTCTTTTGAAGACCATGAGAGAGATATAAAACAAGAAAATATCAAGAACAAAGAGGATTGATGAAAACATCATTATTAATTGAAATGATAAGGAATACTGGACAAATACAAGTAGTCCTATTATAGGAACGATAACTACACTTCCAATCTGTTGTGCTGCTTTAATATCATTAACCCGTGAAGATATCAGCAGACCGAGAACTGTTGATAAAAAAGCATATAACGGACCGGTAATAAATATAACCACAAGTGAAAATGTATCTGGTAAATATATTTCACCCATATCCCTCATGGTAACCACATCTATAAAAACGGTAAACATACAGAAGGATAGAATGAATATACCCAGTACAAGTAAGAAAATAGGTAGAATTTTACCGAATAAAATATCTGTATCTGAGGCAGGTGTTGATAGAAGTATCTCGATCGTGTTTCCATTTTTTTCACCTATAAGGCTATAGGTTGATAGAACAACAGGCATAATGGATACCGAAAGAAGAAAATAGGGCAGGATCATATGTGTAGATAGAATTATTAAATTTGATGTTGTTTCCTGTCCACCTGTATATAAAAAAATGGGTATTTTCTTATATATCGCCATGGTAAGTACAATAAGGGTAGATATAAATGTTATAAAGGCAGGGAAGGTTATCAGGCTCATTCTTAGATAAAAATTGCTGAGGATCTCTTTAAGATCCTTCCTGGCAATAATAAGCATTCTATCAATGCCCATTATTATTGCCCCCAAAAGCTGATATATATATTTTCTCCAAGTCATTTCCATAATGATCCATTAGATAGAGTTTTATGTTGTTATCTGTCAGTGCTTTTACGATTTGCCAGTTATTCTCCATTCCTCCCTTTACGGTTATAATAAGTTCTTCTTTGTTGACCTGTTTTACATCCTCTACAAAATCAAATTTATTGAGCAATGTTACAATTGAGCCATTCCCACCTGAATAGACAATTCTCACCATTCTGTTCTTATTAAAATATTTGTATAACTCGCCTATTGTACCGTCTGCCATAACCCTTTTATTCAGAAGAATGATTCGTGTGGCTAAATAGGTTGCTTCAGCAAGGTTATGGGTCGTTATTATTATTGTTTTGCCTTTACTTCTAAGGTCCATAAGTATTGATTTTACCATGTTCGCTGAAATGGGGTCCAGACCCGATGTAGGTTCATCAAGGAGAAGGTATTTTGGATTGTGAAGTAAAGCTCTTGCAAATGCCACTCTCTGCTTTGTTCCTTTGGATAACTTTTTAACGGCAATGTTCATAACACCATTGATACCCATTATGGTTGAAAGTTCTGTTATCCTGTCTGAAAGATATTTTTTATCAATTCCATACAGCGAACCAAAAAAAAGAAGATTATCATTTACAGACAATCCTTCGTAAAGTCCTGAATTTTCAGACATAAATCCAATACTGCATCTAACAAGATTATCTGCCTCTTTATAATCCCATACATGGTAGTTATCGTATTCAATATAACCCGTAGTTGGCTTGATCAATGTGGAAAGCAATCTAAGTGTTGTTGTTTTTCCAGCCCCGTTTGGTCCCAGTATAACAACCGTCTCGCCATCCTTTATAGAAAAATGTATGTTTTCAACAGCCAGTAAATTACCGAATACCCTCGAGACATTGTTTATAGTTATCAAATTAATCCCCACAGAAATTTTTTCTTGTTGACAGGGTTTGTTGAATCATATTCATTAAAAAATTCCTGTAAAAATTCTTTCTGCCTGGAAGTAAGATTGTCTGGAATCTTGACATTGACCGTAACGTAAATATCTCCCTTTCGTATTGAGGACCGCCAGTATGGCAAACCTTCTCCTTTAAATCTGAATTTTGACATGGGTTGCGTACCAGGGGGTATTTTAAGAGAGATTGTTTTAATATTACCGGGTGTAATGATATCTATATTACCACCTAATATTGCTGTTTTAAGATTTATTGTAGCTTCTGTATACAGGTCAGAACCCTCCCTTCTAAATTTTTCGTCAGGCAATACATGTACGGACACATAAAGATCACCGGAACCTTCTGTGGTATGTTCTCCCTCTCCAGGAAGTCTGAGCACAACACCATCTTCTATTCCAGGTTCTATTTTTATGCTCATTGTCTTTTTTCCTTGGACCGAACCACTGCCATGACATGCACTGCATTTATTGGCTATAACCTTTCCAGAACCATTGCAGTCGGAACAAGTGCTGATAGTAATAAATCTGGAATATCCCATGCTTCTGACGTTTTTTACTTCACCAGAACCATTGCATGTAGAACATTTTTTGGGAACTGAACCTGGTTCTGATCCATTACCGTTACACCTATTACATACGTTTTTACTGACAACTGTAATCTCTTTTGTTGTTCCAGTATAAACCTCCTTAAGAGATATCGTTATAGCCGTCTCAAGGTCTCTAGGAATCTGTGCATGAGATCTACCGGATCTTCTGGAGGATCCACCAAAGAAATCATCTCCTCCAAAGTTACTAAAAACTGTTCTGAGAAAATCATCAGAGAAGAGATCACCGACATCTGATGCATGTGTAAACTGATCCCAGGTAAATCCCTGCGATCCGAACTGTGCTTTAAGACCATCTTTTCCGTACTGGTCATATATTCTTCTTTTGTCAGGATCCATCAAAACCTCATAAGCTTCGGATATCTCTTTAAATTTTTCGGTAGCCTCTTTAACATTCTCTTTATTCATATCAGGATGGTACTGCTTTGCCAACTTCCTGTACGCCTTCTTTATATCATCCGGACTGGCATCCCTTGTTATATGTAATCTTTCATAATAATCATCACTGCTCAATTTCATCACCGTCGATTTTTAATAAATGTTATTATAACATCTTTAACTTTACTGTTGGGTATTCGTTATGCTTTCAATTACCCTTATAAGATCTACTGTCTGAGATATATCATGTACCCTCAATATTGTAGCTCCATTCATTATGGCAATAGCCTCCGCAGCAAGTGTACCATACAGACGTTCATCTACCTCCCTTTTAGTTATTTCACCTATAAATGATTTTCTTGAAACACCTATGGCTATAGGATAGCCAAGAGATTTAAACGAAGAGAGATTTTTAAGAATATCAATATTATGTTCAACAGTTTTTCCAAATCCAATTCCTGGATCTATGATAATGTTGTCTATATTGTTTTTTTCGAGAACTGATATCTGAGTCTCAAAAAAATTATAAATATCTGTTATAATATCATCATAAGCCGGGTTTTTTTGCATGGTCTGTGGTGTTCCCTGCATATGCATAATTACTGCCCCACACTTCCACTTACTGGCGATCTTTACCATTCTTTCAGATCTGAACCCGTTTATATCGTTTATAATGTCAGCACCATTATTCAATGATGCATCAGCTACCTCTGGTTTTGTAGTGTCTATGGATATCAACGTATTTTTTTTATCTATTTTCTTAATTACAGGAATAACCCTTTCGATTTCCTCATTTACGGATATTGATTTTGATCCTGGTCTGGATGATTCACCACCTACATCTATAATATCAGCACCGTTTTTGATCATATCCATGGCATGATCAATTGCTCTCTCTTTGACAATGTATTTACCACCATCATAAAAAGAATCAGGGGTGACGTTGAGTACACCCATTATTTTTATTTTTGAATCCGTTTTGTTAAATATTTTTATGTTTTTCTGGTTATGTGCATTCTCTATAACCATGTTTATTTTTTTACCTGTATCCCTTAGATTGAACGGTTCTATCGCCAGTTTCTTAACAAGCCTTGTATATTGATTTACAGTTGCCATAGCTATTGCATCTGTATGTTTTACTCTGAACATAGAGGCTTTTTTAGATATTGCTAGATCACCACCAATTGCTAAAAGTTCCTGTTTCAGTATATTTGCTGCCTTTACATCAAGATTTTTTAAATGTATTAACATATAATCTGATTTTCTGGTCATAATGGCTATACCAGCTGGATCAACATCCATTCTTTTCATTATGGCTGCGATCTCCTTTTCGGTGTGAAACGGACATCCATACACCGTTATTCTTTTCACATTTTTTTTCATGTAACAGCTCCTCAAAGGATAAAGTTGTTTATGAAATGATCTTTTGATAATAATGCCTGTTCTAAATTTCTTATATTCACTATACCTATTTAAATATTTAATTAATTATGCAGCCACTTTACCATGTATACTGAAAATTTTTCCTGTACATTTTAACTCTGCCGGTATGATCATACGCATTAAATTTTTTATAAAATAATTATTATTATAACAAACAAATATTACAGAAGTTTTTAAATATTTATATTTCTAAGTATGAATTGGTGTTATTATGAGTGAAAAGATAGAGGCTAAAGAAAATCTTAAACCCAAGGAATTAAAAAACATATCTAGCAAGCAGGTTGAATACCACTTTGATACACATTACAAGGGGTATGTAACCAAGATTAATGAGATATGGGGAAAACTTGAAAATGCAGACCGAAGTAAGGCAAACCAGAATTACAGTGATTTCAGGGAGTTAAAGGTAGAAGAAAGTTTTAATTTGATGGGTGTTGTGCTTCATGAATACTACTTTGAAAATCTAAGTTCAACCGAAAATAAAATTTCTGAAAATATGAAAAAGGCTATTATAAATGATTTTGGTTCTTTTGAAAAATGGCTTGAAGATTTTAAGGCTGTAGGAACTGCGTTCAGAGGATGGTCTATACTTGCATTTGATCTGAACATTGGAAAATTGAGAAATTATGGCGCTGATGCGCATAACATGTATGGTATTTGGAATGCAATACCTGTTCTAGTACTGGATGTCTATGAACATGCATATTACACAGATTTTGGACCCAAGAGAGCCCCATATATGGATGCCTTTATAAACAATATCAACTGGAGCGTTGTGGAGAAGCGATACACAAAATCTCTCAACGCATATGCTGCACTCAAATAAATTATATATGTTTGGTAATATTTATTGTGTATTCATCTTTAAAGTTCAACTTTTTAAGAACCCTTTTTATCTCGAAGAGGTTTAAAGAGCCATCATTTATTTTTTTTATTAACTTGTCTTCATCTACACCGTTAAGCTTAACATCTGATTCCTGGAGTTTTTTTATATTGTCAGGTGTAAAATATAATTTTTTATTTTTCATTATTTTTATAATGTAGTTATCAATGTGAATCTGCCTTATACCATTTTTAATGGCGTACTCTATCAGTTCATTGCCCATTGTATTCTTTTCGGTTTCCAATTTCTTTATATTTTGTTCTATTTCTACGTATTTTAATCCTTTTACAAATAGCTCTTTATCCTTCACCACCTCTTTATTGTACAATGGGCACAGCGATTGAAAGTCACAACTGTTGCAGAATCTATTTTCTACAGGTTCAAAATAATCACTCTTTATACCGCTTACAGTAATTTCCATTTTGTTTTTTATAGATGTAATTTTACTTTCGTTGGCTCTTGGAACTGTGATTTTATCAAGATTGCGCAAATTGAATATGGTTAATTTTTCTACCTCCTGTTGAAAATGATTTTCTACAAGGAACTGGTATATGATCAGCTGTTCTGCGTCTTCCGCATCCATATGTGTATATGGTACCCTAGAAGTTTTGTAATCTATAATCTCCAATTTATTATTCTCTGTAATATCTATTCTATCTATGATACCCATTAAGGTAAAATCTGATATGTTTGCTGTTATAGGGTATTCCACATATCTTGCTCTTTCTTTATTATTCTCAATATATGCGTAGAATTCTTTTAAAATCTCAATTCCTACGTTAAAATATTCTGTCTCTTCATTCTTGGATCTATATCCATCTGATATCCATTTGGATCTATATATGTTGACAACACTTTCTAGTGTTGGAAGAAGAGGCCCCATTAAAAGGTATTTGAGAGTGTTATGAACAGTTGTACCAAAGCTTAAATAACCCTTTTTGGCAAGAGGTAACTTATCTATATATATGAGCTTCCATCTGTATGGGCAGGTATTGTAGGTATTTAAAGAGGTATAGCTAAACAGATAATTATCAACATTCATCAAAAATCATCTTCTTTTTATACCCTTTATGCGATACGATAAACTTTTAAAGTAATAATCCTTTCCTATTAATATCTCGTATTATTTTGATAAAAATAAAGGATAAGGTGTTATGCAAATGGTGGATGATAGTGTGGAGACGAGTAGTGAAGATCTTATTTCTACATATGAACAGTATATCAAAGATTTTTCTATCGCACAGGAACGATTAAAGGCCTTTATCGATTCTTTAATTAAAGAGAAGGAGGAATTAAAAAAACTTTCTATTGAGGTTGATAATCAAAAGCGAGAAATTTTAGAGGTTGCAAAACAGAGTGAGGATGCCAAGAAAAGGGCTGAGGAAGGCATAAAATTTTTAGAAGAAAAGCAGACAACTCTTGATAAAAGGGAAAGGGAGCTATCTGATAAAGAAAAAATACTTGATCTCAAGGAGAAAGAGTTATTTGACAGAAATGTAAATATGGAAAATGACAAAAAAAATATGGATATAGAAATTGAAAAGAGGATACTTTCAATTAAACCCAAAGAGGATGAATTGTTAAAAAAAGAGAATGAATTACAGAATTTTGAATATTCGTTAAAGGAAAAGGAGCAAAACTTGTTAACACGTGAAAAGGAGCTAATAGAATCAGAAATCCTTATCAAAAATATAAGAGATAAACTTAATAACAGGCAAAAAGAACTTGATATTTTGGAAGAGGAGCTTATTGCTAAACGGAAAGCTGTCCTGGGTAGAGAGGAATTACTTATGAAGCAAACGGTACGCGATAAATCTGGCGTTTCTGTAAATCCAATTAAAGTAGAAAGTTCTGTCAGCCCTCCCCAATATGACGATATACCTGCTGCAGCAGATGCCAAAGAGGTAAACAAAATACCCGATGAAAATAGAGTCGCAGAGGATGATCAGTTATTGGTACTTTTAACAGAGATTCAGAAGCTTCAGGAAAAAGCACAGTATATGGGTGTAGACGCAAATGAAATTGTAAGGGCGCAGAGATTTAAAGAACAGGCGTCAAGGGCTGTTGACTCTAAAGAGGCAAAAAAGCTGTTCATAGAGAGTATTGATGTTTTAAATAGGTCCATTGAAAAAAAATTGATACAGGCAACAAAGGCAGAGGGCAACGTCAAAGATACATGGAGAGGTCTCCAGCAGCAGATGCTGTCGCAATCATCACCTAAACAGACTGGTGTCTCCAGTAGAGAAGCCCCCCCTCCTGTTATAAAAACACAGCCCCCTAAGAAATTAACCCCCCCTCCGTGCCCTGCGTGTGGGCATAATAATTTCAGTGAAGTATCCCCTGGCGTCTTTGAATGCACGGATTGTGGGTATAAGACCAGTGTGCATGGTGCAGGCAAAGATAGTAAACCTTCACTTTTAGATAAGACAAGAAAACGTATTATATCTAAATAACCTTATCAATGGAATGGTGATTTATAATGAATAACAACAATACTGATCAGGAGATTGAGCGTATAAGAGCTGAAAAACTCAAAAGATTGATGAACGATTTGAAGAAGAATAGTGGTGATAAAACTGATAAGGTTAGTGTATCCCTGATAACGGAACTGTCGGATAAAACATTTAATAAATTCATTTCCGAGCATCCGCTTGTTCTTATAGATTGCTGGGCACCCTGGTGTGCGCCATGCAGGGCCGTAGCCCCAGTGGTAGATCAGATTGCAAAAAAGTATAGTGGAAAGCTATCCGTAGGAAAATTAAATACAGATGATAATCAAAGCACAGCGGTAAATATGGGCATTATGGGTATACCAACACTACTCATATTTAAAGATGGAAAACTTGCTGATAAGATTGTAGGAGCTTACCCAGGTTCTGTTATTGAGGCACGTATAAAAAAATATATGTAATGTTTATGTCGTCAAAATTACCAGTTATCAGTCAACATCAGAGGTATATGTTGAAAAGGAAACTAGAAGAGGTAGAAAAATGTAAAGGTAGAGCTACCGAGCTCATCTCTCTTTACGTTCCACCTGGTAGGCAGATTTCTGATGTCGTTGCCTATTTAAGAAACGAATACTCGCAATCATCTAATATAAAATCACGTGTCACCAGAAAAAATGTGATGTGGGCAATTGAATCTTTAATAAACAAGGTCAAAGTTTATAAGGAACCGCCTCCAAATGGAATTGTATTTTTCGTGGGCAATAAAGCTGTATCCAGTGATCAGACTGAGCCGGTATCCTATGTTATAGAGCCAATTGAGCCCATAAATACATATATGTACAGATGTGATTCCTTTTTTTACGTTGAACCACTTGAGGTAATGACTGATATAAAGGATGTTTACGGCTTAATTGTTATGGATAGAAAGGAGGTTACTTTAGGTTTTTTGAAAGGAACCAGAATTATACCCATAAAAAATAAACAGTCAATGGTTCCCAGTAAGCATGGAAGAGGGGGTCAATCACAACACAGATTTGAAAGGCTTATAGAACAGGCAGCTCATGCTTTTTTTGTAAATGTAGCTACACTAGCCGAAGATGCCTTCCTTCCAGTCAAAGACAGCTTGAAGGGTATTTTACTGGGTGGACCTGGCCCCACCAAAGATTTTTTTTTGAGTGAAAATTATCTGCATTATGAACTTCAGAAAAAAGTGCTATTGCCACTGATAGATGTCGGATACACTGACGAATATGGTCTCAGAGAAGTAGTTGAAAAATCTGTAAATATATTGGCTGATCTGGATATAACAAAAGAAAAACATATGATTGAACATTTTCTTTTAGAGATAAAAAAAGGTAGTGGTCTGGCAATATATGGTGAAAAAGAGGTAATTGAATCCATATCAAAAGGAATTGTAGATTCTGTTTTTATATCGGAAAACATAAGAAAAGGCATTGTAACCTATCGTTGTAACATCTGTAACAGTATTGAAAAAGTATCTATTACAGATACAACCAAAAAAATGGAGCCGTCTATAAAATGCAGTAGATGCGATGGCACAATGACCATAACAGAGAATCAGGATTTTATTGACTCAATATATACACTGGCGGATAAATACGGAACTAAAGTTGAGATGATATCTGCGGACTTTGATGAAGGAGAGATGTTTTACAAAGCATTTAATGGTCTAGGTGCCCTACTGAGATATGCCACTATCAGTCACTAATGCACTCTTTGTTATGGAATGGCAAGTTCTACTTTTTGAGTTATTTTGACCTGAGCTTGGACATGGTAAAATAAATTCATCATGAATTGAGCGTGAGCGTTTATAGTATTACCTTTTTGATAATTATTTTCACTATGCATTACTCCATAATAGATTATTTATAGTATTATCATTACTTATTCGTGACCTTTATTTGGGATTTGAAAAAACCAAATGATACTGTTCACTACCACCTCAGAAAAACTGAACGTGTCAATGGCAAGCTTAAGGTTACTATGAATATTTATTTGGGTACTACTGATAAGATCAGACAGGAGAACATGGGGGTGGAAGAAAAGGAGATAATCAAAACACTTAATATAGATGCTTTAGCTACGAATTAATTTTAATTAATACTACAGGTTACTACGTATGCCAGTACGAAGTATTTTTTGATTGACGTCCAAACTTGGGTTTGAGTAGCAAGGTTATGATTTTTGTTAACCATGTTAACAACCACCTTTGGAAGTTATCATCTTGTCAAATTCAAAGATGCTTAAACTTCATAGGTACAATGCTGTACCCTCTATACCGTTCCCTATCGGTTCAGAGAATGCTTAGGAACTGTAATTTAATTAGATGATTATTTATATCAAATTTTGACAAATAAGTTCTTATGTTGTAAATGTTCACATTATATATTTACAATGCCTTATTAGCATGACACGTATAACCTGGATTTTACGATGTGTCTACGGGGTGTAAGAGAATAGAATTTAGGGGAGATATACCTCAAAAATTCACACCCAAAAATGTTTTTTAGTGTTAAAATAGACTGTTTTTGGTATTCCATTACAGCCTGTCTACTACGGGGTATTAATCTTTGCCGTGTTATTTATGCACAACACCTTAGGAAAATATGCAAATGATCCATCATTATCAATGTAATGCATTATCATTAATTTTGGCATAGCCAACGCCAATAACTATATAGATCAAAATGCATATAAAGCTCAATGAATCCTATAGGCATGTTATATTATATCGTTGAAAATATATCCTTTATTCTCATTCCACTGATCTCATTCATAGTTATTTATTCTTTTGTTATTGATTATGGATCATTATCTTCCAAGTGGGGCTTAACAAGAGTAACTATTTCTTTCCTTGTTGTAGGTTCTTTTTTTGGGTTTTTGGGTAATATACCCATTTTTGGAATGGACCATACAATAATAGCTATAAATATTGGTGGAGCTATTATTCCCCTCACCCTTTCATATATATTCATCAAAAAGATATTTGATTCTAAATCTGATTACATATTTTTTATTGCAGGGGTTGTCATATTTGTAGTGGGAAATCTGTTCATATTCATATACGAAAACTCTCCATTCATAAATGTACTTTACTCAAACATACCACTTTACTGCCTGATATTCACAGCTATTTTAGACATCTCTATAATACCCTTTTTTACAAAAAAAGTTGATTTAATAGCTTCTATGATTCTTCTTGAATTTATCGCTTTTTTAACATATTCCATAACAGTTGTTGTACCATCTCAGGGAATTGAATCATCATTTCCGTACTATCTCATGCCCTCAATTGCTGCATCTTTCATCTCTTTATTCATATGGCGTAAGGACAATATGAGGACAACCCTTGCATCCTATTTTTCATCCACTATAGGGGTACTTACCGGTGCTGATATATTTCACCAGCCATCTCTGTACGGCCCTAAAATATCAATTATAGGTTCTATAGGTGGTGCTGGACCTATGGATATGGTGTTTCAGGCAGGTCTGATATCCTTCGCTATAACACTTTTATTCATACGCTGGAATAAAATAAACAGTGAAAATAGATTATCAGAGGAGGAAAATGGTATTGTATCCAGATCCATTTATCTTACCAATGCGTTATCCTCTCTTAAATATGGAAAATATAAAGAATCCATGGATTATTCTAAAAAGGCACTTGATGTTATACTCAATGAATTTATGCAGATGACCTCTTCATTTTCTATCAATGATCTATCAAACATAATACCAATAAAATATTTTAACAGTGGGGATTATTATAATATGTCCAATATCTACGACTCAAAAACATATAATTATGAGAATGCTTACGATGTTTATAGAGCATCTATACACATGATATCCTTATTAGATGAATTTAAAGGCAGGTATATCCTTGCAAATTTTAAAGATCGATTTATTGCGAATGCAATAGATATAGTAATATTTACAGTGCCTCTGTTCCTGATTTTACTATTCAAGATGAAGGGGTTACCATTTGCAAATATAACTAACTTTATTCAAACAATTCAATTTAATCTTATAATGCTTTTCTATACATCTCTGTTTATTATATATGTGATACTTTCTGAGTACAGCTTTGGAAAAAGTATGGGTAAATATTTCATGAATCTGGAGGTAAGGGCAATCACCTACAGATCGATTGGCTTTGTACAATCACTCACAAGGAATATCACAAGGTTGCCTATGTTATATCTTTTATTTGCAATATCTACAGATAGCGCAATCACCATGGATCTGTTATTTTTCGCTTTAAACAATTCTCCCATAACCATTGTACAGATCGTTATCAACATTGTTATTTTTATAATGTTGTTATTATTATTGACTGTTGTTATACCGTATAGCTTTATGAAAAAGGGTGTATGGAGGCAGAGATTTGGTGATTTTATAGGAAATACCGTCGTTATAAAAAGCAACTGGAAACTTAAATGTTTAACTTAAATTATCATTTTAAGATGAAAATCTTTAGTTCACTTTCAACCCCTATCCTAGGAAAGGGGAATTTTTAACTAACAGTGTTAAATGTGAGGAAAGAAGCCCCTTGACTGACCTCCCTTGCCGACCTGTACCCCTTCATACTTCTCTCCTCTAATTATTATATTATATTTATCTATTTAATTTTTACGGTTTTTAAACTATTTAATAACCGTAGAAACTATAAAAATCCAGAAGGTTGATGTAGTATGGGGTTGTTATGCCGCAAAAAGGATATAAAAGTGTTACTTTACCAGAGGATCTTTTAAATAGAGTAGAATTGTTTATAGGAAGGTATCCAGAAAGTGGTATGAGGTCTGTAACAGAGTTTGTTGTGGATGCCATAAGAAGGAGGATTGAAGAACTTGAAGAAATTGAGATGAGAAAAAGAGAACTTGATAGTATCTCATCCATTGCAGAAGCAAAGAAAAAATATAGCACGTAATTATCAACTTTAGAAATAATCTGTAAAATATCAAAAATTTTATGAAAATGATGGATAAACTATTTATTTTACTTCCTACACTACATATTTATATATGAGCAAGAAAAAAGTAAAGAAAAGTAAAAGTGTAGACATCTCTCTTACAAAAAATAGCACCGTAACAGTACCTTTACTGGCAGTAGCCATAAAAAATAGCATTAATAATAAAAATATGATGGATGTGGGTGCCTTTGAAACGGCATATCATATAATGAATTTTTTTGGATTCGATGACAGGATACTTGATAATATACTTGAACCTGAGGATAGAGATCTCTTCTATATGCTTGAGGACCATGGTATCCTTTTAACGGAACGGGAAGAAACAACTCTTTATGATGGCAGAGAATGGCGAATCCATTACTGGGTATTTAAAAAAGAGAGAATTGAGGATCTCATAAAGTCAAATAAAATGGTTACGGAACCGGATGAAATAGAAAATTTAAGATCTGTTTATGAAGATATATCTGAAGAGCTATGGCTACAACAGAATATCATTACAAATGGAAATAAAGAAGAGTTATGAGATCTTTTCTTCTTGTTTCACATACCGTAAAGGTGAATGGCGACTTTTCACTCAATTCACTTGCAGGTGACCATGGTAGAATTGACATATTGTGCCATGTTATCAAGAATTGTTTTCTTGTTTCAAATGGCATAAGAACTGATACCATTCTTTATATATACTTTGCAACGGATAAGCTGACTATTAAAATGGATGGCTCATCATTGAAATTTATAAATCCAGACGAAAGATCTACTGCATCCATAATCAGAAATATTTTTAAAGAATTCACTTCATATCAGGTAACGGGCAAAGAATACCATCCTGGTATTACTCTTTATAGGTGGTCAATTGAAGATATTTTGAAATCAGCAAAGGTGTCAGTTATATATTTGAAAGAGGGTGGAGGTTACGATCCTTTATCTGAAGAGTCTCTTTTTGTCTTAGGTGATAGTATGGATCTTAGCGCAGACGAAGAGAAAATTATTAACAGATATGCCATTAATACTGTATCCATATCGCCTATCTCTCTTCATGCTGATCAGTGTATAACAGTAATACATAACAGATTAGACATGTATAAAACACATTGATTTTAATATTTTAATTCATATATTAATGATGTGGTCTATTTTTACGTTTTACGATAAAGTAATGAAAAGATTTTAATGTATAAATCAAATTAAAGATTTATGAAGGTAAAGGTAGTTGTTAACGGGTATGGTACCATAGGCAAAAGGGTTGCAGATGCTATAACAAAACAGGATGATATGGAGCTCATTGGTGTAACCAAAACGCGACCTTCGTATCAGGCCAAAATGGCTGTTGATAAAGGCTATCCGCTTTACGTATCTGGCAAAGGAGTTAAAGATGATTTTATTAAGGCAGGAATAAAGGTTGATGGTAGACTGGAGGATATTCTGGAATCAGCGGATATCGTTGTAGATACAACACCTGAAAAAATAGGAAAAGAAAACAAAGATATTTATTTAAAATACAGTGATCTCAAAGCAATATGGCAGGGAGGTGAAAAAGCCAGCATAGCCGATGCATCATTCAATGCACTGGTGAACTATGAAGCGGCGTTTGGAAAAAAATTTGTTAGGGTTGTATCATGTAATACGACAGCATTATGCAGAACACTATACGCAATTCATAAAAATTTTGATATATCACATATCACAGCTGTGATAGTGAGGAGAGCCTCAGACCCTGCAGAAACTGAAAAAGGGCCAATTAACTCACTTGAACCATCTCTCAAGGTTCCATCCCATCACGGACCTGATGTACAATCTGTTATGGGGAATATTGATATAGAAACCATGGCCATAAAGGCACCAACCACGTTAATGCATCTGCACTCCGTTATAGTTACCTGTAAAAAAAAGGGTGTCACAGTCAGTGATATTATAAGTGCATTCGAATCAACGGAAAGAATACGATTATTCAACGGATGGGAACATATTTTTGGTACTGCACAGATAATGGAATTTGCAAAAGACAACGCATTTTACAGGGGTGATATGATGGAAAATGGTGTATGGAGTGACGGAATTAACATCATAGGAAGTAAAATATACTATTACCAGGCGGTACATCAGGAATCCATAGTTATTCCTGAAAATATTGATGCAATACGTTCAATGTTTGAACTAGAAAAGGATAAATATAAATCAATGCGTATAACGGATGAGAGCCTAGGCATCCTCAAAAACATAAAATAAAAAAATAAAAAAGGGGTTGGCGAACAGGTCTATTAATCAACATCATACACAATCGGTAAATACGGGTACGTTGCGGGTTCCATAATTCTTCACCTGTATAGATAGTTCTCCTGCATCTTATTTAAATATGATTTGTATGGTTTCATAAAATAAAAATAGCCAGTAAAATAGGTAATTTCACCAGTTCAAAAGATGTTTTCTAAAAATGGAAAAATAACCGGCTGTGTATATCATAATAGATCATTGATTACGAGAATGCAAAGAGACGATTTATAAAGGGATGTGAAGAGATAGCAAGATCAATGAATGCGAACCGTAGAGGCAGGCCATCATCAATAGAGAGTATTAACAGGAGGGTGATAGCACTGATACCGGAGAAGTGGAGGAGTCTGTTCCGGTATCATGCAGGAAACACGATAGAGGGCAGTGCTGCTGGAGATAATGGAGTGAAATTAACATACTGGATAGATAAGGAAGCCGAGAAAGAGAAGAGGAGTGGATTCGGGAAGACAGTAATATTCACAGACAGGAAAGATTGGAGTAATGAAAGGATCGTTAGAACCTATTTTGCGAGGAGTGGAATGGAAGAGGATTACCACATACTGAAAGATGTACTTCTCTTTCCAGTAATGCCAATATACCATAGACTTGATAAACGGATCAGAGCACACACGTTCATGTGTGTGATGGGACTGCTGTTTTACAGATACATACAGTGGAAAATAGAGGTGGTTAGAGGAGAGAGCATGCCAATGGGCAGAATGGTATCGATACTGAAACAAATAAGGCTGGGAGGATTAATAATAAATGATAACGATGTCAGATTCAAACTGGAGAGAATGGGGGTGGAAGAAAAGGAGATAGTTAAAATACTTAAGATAGATGCCCTGGTTCCGAATTAATTTTAATTAATACTACAAATTATCATCTATGCCAGTACGAACTATTTTTTGATTGATGTCCAAACTCGGGTTAGATTTCGGGAGAAAAGAATATGGATACTGGGACAAGAATACATTGATGAGGTCTTTTGAGAGGAAACTACCAAAAATTATGTATGTAAAAGCCGAGAGCAGGGGCAAAGGGTCTAATGAAGAGTTTTGGTATAATGAAGCATGGTTGTTAAGTGGTTTTAGTTTTGTAAATTTCATAAAATTGCTTAAACAAGGTATAATATTAGTAGATGTAAGAATCGGCCAATATGCGAACGGTAAAACACATGACCATGGAACCTGTTTTAGAGTAAGTCCAAACAAATTGGAACTTTGTTTTGGTAATAGAAAGAAAATAGTCTAAACCAGTTTCTGCGGCTTTCAAAAGTCCAAGATATATTCAAATGTAGTACCTAGTTTAATATAATTATTAGGCCAACCGAATATACCAACACCGTTTACTAAGTTTCTCTTATCCCATATTAGGACATTTCTTAATTCGTAGCCTACTTCATTCATTTCCTCAATTATGTAAGAATGCAATGGTTCTCTTCTACCATATTTAATAGCATCAATCCAAGGATCATTTATATTTATAACGGCATGACCTTTTTGTTTCAATAGCGGCAACATGCTTTTGTAGATTTGAGCAAGCTCTTTTGCAAAAATTTTTGATGGAAGTATACCCAAATCTCTATGGTCATTAGAATACTGTTGATTTTTACCATAATGTTCATTTTCTCTAGTTGTACCTCGCATGCTTTTGCTCTTTCTTGACCTGTTTAACATATCTGCGTATGGTGTAGATGTCACTATTAGCGATATAGACTCATTTTCAAAATAATTAATACTGTCTCTTGCATCTGCAGCTATTGGAATCTGAATAGGGTTGCCTTTTGTAAAGCTAGATATTCTGGATTGGAGAAGTCTTTTTTTTGCATACTCCACATACTCTTTATTTATATCAAATCCTACTGCATTTCTATTAGTGTCAGCTGCTGCTACTAATGTAGTGCCTATACCAGCAAATGGATCTAATACTAATTCGCCTTCATGTGTAAATAGCTGTATGACTCTTTTTGGTAAACCTATCGGAAATACAGCAGGGTGTACGCTTTTATCTCTTATATCCCTTTTTTCGTAAGCAAATTCCCAAATTCCAACCTGACTTTTAACCCATTCTTTTGGGGTTAAACAGTTTATATGATTTGATTGACATTTGCAGATCTTAGGAACTGTAATTTAATTAGATGATTATTTATATCTAATTTTGACAAATAAGTTCTTATGTTGTAAATGTTCACATTATATATTTACAATGCCTTAGTGTAACCTATCTTTAACTTCTTTATTTTTGCTTTTTGAAGCAATTCAACAGTCGACAGGCTGTAAAAGAATATCAAAAATGGTCTATTTTGATCCTAAAAAATCAGTTTTTGAGCGTTAATTTTTGAAGATTTTGTTGAATTATCCCTTTCCATTACAACCTGTCGAGACTGCATCAACATCCATAAATATACTACTATTATTATGGTATAATAATCTTATATATTTATTGCTAATTGAAACGTGTATAATATGTCCAAACTCAGGTTTAAGGTGATTACAGAGCGTAATAAGCTTAAAGAAGCAACCTGTACTAATAACCATGCATAAACATCAAAAATAGATTAAATAACTCTTTTATACATGCTTTTTTTAAAGGTGATTAGGTGATTATTAGATCACATGAAGATGGAATATTTCAAAAGGTTTAGATTAAGCAAAGAAGTCCTTCTTCTTATAATAAGTATGCTGGTTCCATCTTTTGTGATGGGATACAGCATAATCATACTTTCAATATACCTTTATCTGATACACTTCACAGTTCTTGAAATAGGGATTGTCAGTACAATACAGATGATCATTGCAGGCATTTTGATGATTCCACTGGGGAGATTAAGTGATCTATACGGTAGAAAAAAATTTCTTCTATTATCCAGATCTATAAGCATGATCTCATGGCTTATTTTCATCTTTACAGTAAATTATTATGTTATATTCATGGCTATGATCATCAGAGGAATCGGTTGGTCTTTCTCTCCAGGAAGCTATGGTGCTCTTCTATCTGAAAAAACCACAGAAGAGAACAGAAATTACGCCTTTTCTGTAAATTCATTTGGAAATGTAGCTGCTGCATCTATGGGTTCCGCAATGGCTATTCTTCCATCCATATTAGCTGTCCATGGATGGAACATTGTAGACTCGTACAAACCGCTATTCATAATTGCCATCTGTATGGATGTTTTAGCTACCTTTATTTTATCATTTAACATTCATGAAAAAAGTATTGTACAGAGTAAAAAAGAATTTAGATTCTGGCCTAAAAAATCTAAAAAAGTGATCTTAAAATTTTCTGTTGTTTCTTTGATAGGGCTTGGAGCCGGGGTTGTCATAGAACTTTTTTCACTCTGGTTCTTTCTCAGATTTCATGTAGTTGGAAATGTGTTGGGTCCAATCTATGCAATATCAAGTATAACTCTTGCCATCTCGTTTTTTGTGGCACCGTATTTAGCTGAAAAGATTGGAAGCATTAAAACAATTGTTCTGACACAGATATTGGCTGTTATACTGCTTATTTTTATACCGTTGATATATTCATTATGGATTGTGGCTACCCTGTTTATAATCAGAAATCTTCTCATGAATATAAGTGCGCCCATTCAAACATCGTTTTTAATGAGCATTGTCTCTCCAGATGAGCGAGGAAGTGCGTCATCTATAACAACAAGCTTTCATACGATTCCAAGAGCTTTTGGACCTGCTATAGGGGGTTATCTCATGAATATGGGTGATCTTTCAGATCCATTTTTTATAACAGCCATTCTTTATTTAGTTTCAGCTACACTGTTTTACATCTTTTTTATAAGCTATAATAAAAAAAGATCCAGCGACAACAATATTAATAGATAAGCTTCCACAACTTTATAAATACGTTATAAATTATCCTTTTTACATACTGTAGAACTTGCTAACAAAAGTTAACTGATAGGCTACTAATAGATGTAGTTATATTACAGAAATTGATGATTGCTATGGTTAAAAAAATTTTATCAGCTACCGTTTCAAATACCTGTAAAGAACCCAGCATAATCTCTGTCTTGAATATGTCCACAACAACATCACTTAGAATATACAGCTATTTTGTGATTGGAGATAGTGCGGTAATAGATGTTTACAAGTCTTTCAATCCAGAACTCTCCATATGGTATACCAGGCTTTATAGATATGTGGAAAGAGCAAGAGTTGAAAACATAAAAAAATGGCTGAATTACGATGGCCATAAAAACAATGATCTATTTAACGAAATTACAAAACAATCAAATAGAGGACTCAACATAATAAAAAAAATTTTTATCAATGATAATCTGTATTATATGAGCCATCCGGCATTGATGGGCAATTTTGTTAAAAAAAATTTTTTTGAAATGCTCCTGGAAAAAGGCATTCATGTTATTCCCCAGGATACTGTGAAAGGGGCATCAAACGACGAATATGAAAATATAGGTATGCTTTATCTGTTATACCTCTATCTAATGAATGAAGCTATTCTATACAAAAATGGTTACAATGTTATCATCCCACCAGATTATATACGTCATTAATTTAAAATATAGAATGAATAACAATAAAAACATGGCACCCATTAAGGCCATCATGATATTATGGTGTGGAATCTATTGACATATTTATATAATTTGATTATTTGCCAACTTTCTAACAACAAAATATATTTAATGCCTAACTATTCTACCTCATAGGTATTGGGGTGATCACATTTTGGATTTTAATACTAGCCAGTTTATAGATAAAAGGACCTTTGGAGATATTAATGATGGAGTTAGTCAGTGTTTATCATGTGGAAAGCTTATTATCATCCTTCCATTTGATAAGAGACATGGTTTATGCATGGAATGCATGGAAAATGATAGCGTTGATGATAGCTAAGTGGCAATAGGGAATCGTAGGAGAGCTGCAATACCGCCAAGAGATTTAAGTTTTTTTCCGTTGTCATTGGTAGCTTTAAATATAAAAAGCCCTGAACCATGTTTTGTAGATTCATCTATAAATTTCGTGATTGTATCGTCATGAATCAATTCATCTAATACCAGTAAAGTTTCAACAGCATTATTATCAATAGCCCTTTTAACCTCTTCCCTTCCGTATGAATATTTATTTCCAGATGCTATTTCATAAAGCAGCCTTTCCATGTATACATTTTCCTGATATATATGAATGTCTTTTAGCAGGGTATCAAGTATTCCGGATTTCATTATTTCATATATGCCATTTATACCCCCCATAGAACATTTATACAGGTGAATGCCATCAGCAACACTTTTATCAGTCTCTTTAAGCCAGTTAAAAAAGCCTTCTTTGTAAAAACCTGGGCCTATGATCACCACTCTTTTATCTTGGATCTCTCTCTTTATAACCTCCAGTACCTCTTTGTAAAATGATCTTTTTTCTCCTTCTGACTCGTCATAGTATTTTCCGCCGAAGTTGGCTGTTATTGTAGCAATCTCATTTATATTGTAACCATTCATAAGAGCAATATATGCCTCATTTCCTTCCATGACTATAAATAAGATTTTATCTCCAGCAGAGGGTTTTGATGAGTCAGACAATAATTTATCATAACTACTGTTCCAATCCTTTTTCTCTATTTTTATTTCATCACCTATGCTTACCGAAAAGGTATGATACTTTCCCACATCCTGTCCTTCTACTATAATCCCCTTTATTCTTAATACGCCAGTGAACTCATGAAATAGCAGTTCTTCTACCTCTATAGTCAAATAAATTCTTACTTTGCTCATCTTTTCAGGTCTTATCTTATCTACACTGTTGCTCTCTTTCCTGTAGGTGTATCCACTTACTCTATCTTTACTGACCACCATCTTATAAAGCACCCAGAGATCATCATCTCTTTCCACAATCCCCTTGATGATTCTGTTTTTTCTATCCATATATATAATTTTCATATTTTCTCAATAATATACATGATTGGATAAATAATATACAATCTTTTTCAATGACTAATGGCTAACACAGTAGCTGTGTTTATTATAAACCGTTATAGCAATCACGATAAATAATTGAGTAGCAAGCCCTGTTTTTGAAGGTAGTACATACCTCCATGCGTATACATCTGGTAATCAATTACACTTTAACGGTTTATAATTACCATAGCACAGTAACAAAGTTTATATATGGTGTTTTACGATATTATCTATATAGAGCGTGAAACGGATGAACTCACATTTTTCTAAAAAAAAGTATAGAACGCACAGAGCTGTATCCGATATACTTGGCAATATACTTATTCTTGCCATTACTGTCACCTTGTTCAGCACCCTGTTTTACTGGGTTAGCACTATACCACCACCGCCATCCTCTGTAAAAACAGATTTCAATGCAAATATTGTTATGAGTGGAACAACTCTTACCACTATAGAAATAACCGATCTTGGTGGATCTGCTCTCTACAATAGCGGAACTGTCGTATACATAAGCTATGAAAATACACCTCAGTACAATAACCATTACACCATAAGCGATGGTTTTTCATCCGGTGCCACTACGTGGACTCCAGGTATGATGTGGAGCTACACAGTTGACGTTCCAAATCCAGGTGCCGTGACTATATCTATCATTGACACATCAAAAAATATTATGTTATGGAGCGAACAGATAATTATTGGATACACCAACATACCACCCCAGTTTGTATCCGAAGGAACTACTCCAGCTAGTCCAATAACCATGGGTGATGGTTTTGTTATATGGGCCAAGGTAACTGACCCAGGAGCTAGCGTGAGTAGTGTATCTGTTTATATTCCGTATGTTACAGGTGGGACCACCTTATCATGGAATCAGGACCTTCAATTATGGGAAGGGTCCTTTACCGCACCAACTCTATCTACCAACACCACTGTAAATGCTATATTTACGGCTACAGGATCCAATGGATTAACCTCACAGATTGCTTTTTCAATCACTTTTGTGCTGGGACCTAAAGCACCCACACCCGCCAATCTGATTATATGGTCACCACCACCAACATTTCAGGTAACCGGTTGGGGTGATGGGTACGGTGGATGGGGGGACGTATACTGGATTGGTTATAATACTGCTCCAATAAATACGGATATTTACATGGAAAACATCGGTGGTTCATCTGCTCAAAACATCAACATAAATGTGTGGTTTAAATTTTATTCAGGTGGTTATTTTTATTATCAGTGTAACTGTGGGGAATTTGGTTGTTCTACATGTACAGGATACAGCAATGGTGTTTGGAAGTGGGTATGGTATTATGGGTCCGGTTCAACCCAAATATCCCCTGGTGGGCATAGCACGTATGTGTTTCAGTTTACCCCGTGGGGTGTAGGACCTGATTGTGGCAATGCAGGATGTGGGTATTCCTATGCATCATACATCTATATGTGGGTTGCGTATTCATATACAAGTGCAAACAATGGGCAGACATATTATTATAACAGCGGATGGCAGCTGGTAGTGGAGGGTGCAGGAGTATGGTATTAAACCACCACTTACATTAACCACCTCACACGTTTCAGAAATTATCTACTACGTGGGATTGCCCATATTTGCGTAACAAAACAGGCTACCATACGGTGAGATGGAGCAGTTCCGTTATGGATATCTATATGCCTTTATGGAAATATCTGGCATCACGATCTATATATTATTAATCAGTAATACCTACGTATAAGGTTTACCGTTTTAATCCCCTTCTTTTTTTAGGGTAAAAGAGATATACTATTGATAGAACAACACCCAAAACCACTGCAAATATAATTCCTATATCCAGTTCATTCAATCCAGAACTTTTAGTAGATTTACCATAGCTTTTATTTGTAGTCGTATTACTTATTGATTTTAGTACTATTTTTAAGGTTATATTATTTCCTGTTATAGATACTGGGTATGTCTCATTTACATACCCCACTTTGCTGAATTTTATTAAATATGTTCCGTTTGTCATGTTCATGCTGAATACACCGTTACCATTGGTGTACACATATTTGGTGTTATTAACAGATACGTTTACACCTCCAATAGGTGTTCCGTTAACATCTGTAACTGTTCCATTCAGTGTATATGTGTATATCATCACTGTTTTATTTTTTGCATATATTGTTACATTGCTGAATGCAACATTCATAGATTCATCAGTAACCTTTACAGAGATGTTGTATATACCAGATGTATTGAAATAAATAATTGATTCATTGTTGTAAATAGGTATTACTTTACCATTCTCGTACCAGGTATAGTTATAGGGTGATATACCTCCACTTGAATTAGCATAAAAATTTTCAGTAAATGGTACAATTCCTGTTGTACCTGTCTCGGTGAGATTAACCGTCAAATTTTTAGGAGGTATATACTCCATTGCATAAAATCTATTATTAGTCTGGATAGCAAATGTTATTATATTGAGATTGGTGGTAAAATATTTTATTGCATTACTTCTATACATTGCTTTAAATACAGAAAGTGGTAGTGAATACATTGCGTCAGGATTCATGCCTGTCATATTTATAACATCTTTTTGTACAATTCCCATATTGGCAGGGTTTATTACGTACACATAATTTGTCCAATTATTTTTATAATTCAATGAAAATGATGCCTCTATATAAATTTTAGATGCAAAGTAAGTAGGCAAAACGTAATAGCTCGTATTATAGGTTGCATTTTTGATAGGTGGTAGCGAAA
This sequence comes from Thermoplasmatota archaeon, assembly GCA_023379385.1. Lineage (GTDB taxonomy): Archaea > Thermoplasmatota > Thermoplasmata > Lutacidiplasmatales > JAMCUS01 > JAMCUS01. The sequence goes on along the minus strand of JAMCUS010000027.1, from coordinate 34,243 downwards.
TATTTATTGTTCTTGTGCCTATAACATTGCCATTAGAATCATTCTCCACTGTTATATTGTAGCCAAATGACGTTTTTACATTTGGAGTTATATACGCTATATCTGGATACCCATTATTTAGGGTTGTGATATTAAGAACAATAGGATATGCATATCCCCACGGATTTGCTGTTTCATGGAAACGTGGTTGTGGTGGTATTATACTCAATATTGTTCCATTTAGTCCGTCAATATAATATGTAGAGCCAAGAATATTTATAACCGTAATAACAGGGGTATCCTTTCCGTCTATTTTCATGTAGGATAGGGTTGTTATACCATATACCGGAATCTCCGCAAGCTCTGTCTTCCATAAAGTTTTGTTTTTAGCAATATTTATCGCTGTAATATTTTCAAAAGTTGTACTTCTATTCCTAATGTTAATAACCAGTATTGCTGTTCCATTTATATCAAAAGTGGAACCTATACCGCCTGTAGCATTATCTACATTCATCAAGGATTCAGTTACGTATGCACTTTGCATATTCTGCATTACTGTTGTATCCGCATCAAGTCCATACAATCTTGAATATATTGATTTACCATCAGTAATATTAATAACCTCTATACCAAAATTTACATATGCTAATCCATATTCCCCGTTTTTAATAATTATGGAATAAGAAATTATAGGGTATGCTAAATTATATAAACTACCTCCATCAAAATTTCCTAATGCGGTTGTCCCCTCCATTGAAGTTCCACCTGTCAATATTAACCCAGGGTTTGCAGATGATACATTCCATATGATACTACCATTATCTGCATCAAGAAGTACATCATTTGTATACATTATATTATTTTTGAAATAAGTGTATTTATAGTATACCCCACCACATCTAAGACCAGGCACGGTAGCTAACGATAAATATGGTGGCAAATATATATATATTGAGTACGCGTCATAATTATGCATCCATAAAGATACACCATTTATATTTTTTATAGCATATATCGTTACATTATAAAGCGTAACATTGTACTCTCCATTATTATTTGTATTTGGTAAGCCATTACGATAAAACAATGAATACGTTGTTATTGCTGGATTGCCATTAACATAGACTGTATCTTGGGGTGTATAAAACATGCCCTCCTTATCTGATAAAGTATTGTTTCTATACCAAATTGTTTTTCCATTAATTCCATTTACCATTGAGATGTTTACATAACCAGGTCCATTAAATGAAAATGAATATGGCGGTGGTGTAACATTACCTGTCAATACCATTATCATGGGCATCTTACCTATCGTGCCAGCCATTAAATACTCCATGTAATTTGAAAAATTGTCTTCCCATATAATTGTTCCACCATTTGAATCAACTGCCCTTAAAGTAGCATTATTTTTTACAGCATATGGAATAATAAAATCTGCAAATCCATCTCCGGTTATATTTGCACCAAGAACTCCAGACACGCCTATATTTAACGGAAACTCATTTGTACTCTGAATAATATATGATTGATTTCCGTTAACTGGATATGACCATAGTATTTTAGAAGATGAAAAAGTAGCGTTATAGTTAGAGGATATGTCTGGAATTGCAAATGTGCTATTTTTAGACAGCTTTTTACTATTCATTTCATTGTTACTAATAACCGTCAGATTAACAGCACTTATGATAACTACTGTTATTACGATATAAATTACATAACATCTGTAACTGTTTTTCATAACTCCTGTAACACCATAATATAGACATTGAACCCGTTATATATAATTTACCAAAAATCGTAATGTTTCAGTAGTTTAAAGTTAGAATTGTTACTGGTTCATATAATAGACGCTGTGATTTACATATATATTAAAGGATAGCTAGTATTTTTGAACTTCAGACGACTAATTCTTATAAAAACAAAAATTTACAATGGTATTTATTAGCAATACCTAAATATTATACTGTAGTTATAAAACATCTTTGTATCAACTATCGGATTTTTCTTGCATATATGTTATTAAATTTATAAAAATAAATGTTACATACTTTTTTTATAAATAATATTTTACACGTCTAAATGTTAGATTTATATCTATTAGTCTAATTATATTACATATTTATATGCGTGATTTAAACAGAAACAATTAAATGCCATTATGTAGTATGGCATATATGATAAAATGGTATTTTCAGCATGTCAAAAATCTTCTAATTCTGAGGGTCTATTTATGCATTACTTTTATCAACTTTATGGCAAACCATTTACATTATGTCAATAAAAGTCTTTCATCCTTTTATTGACCTTAGTAAAATATAAAAATAAATAAAGGAAAATTGTACAAGTCAATGGAAACGAGGGTGAGTTGTGAATGAAAATAACAGAAATTGGTAAAATGAATAAAATGCAATTGCATCGTTCGATGTTTATAGGTGCACCAGGAATTGGCAAAACAGAAATTGTCAGGCAATACGCAATGCACCAATCTGGCGACCGTGAATTTATTGATCTTAAAGACGCTGATCCCAATAAATTAATGAAAATTTATGAACAATCAGAAAAATATTATGTATATTTAAGAATAATTGCTCCTCACATATTTCCAGAGGATATATCGATTCCGAGAGGAAGTGATATAATTCTATTTAAATCTCCATTAACTATTGATATATTGGCCAGAAAAGATATACTCGGTCTATTATTCATCGACGAACTGACCAATGTCCAGAGAGCAGATCAGAGAGTCTTATTCTATTCCATGATTTATGAAGGGGAAATAGGATGGAATGTTAAGTTATCTACAGGCATTACATTGATTTGTGCCGGAAATCCGCCTGAATGGTCATCTGATGCCGGAAATCTTCCTGCACCATTGATAAATAAAATGATGATAGTTGAGGTGGAACCACCAAACATAGATGAATGGATTGAATATATGGATTCTATATCTGACTGGAATCGTATAGTAGCTACATTTCTGAAGGCATATCCAAATGAATTCATTAAAAAGAGCAGTGGAGAATCACTGACTCCATTTCCAACTCCAAGAGCATACACCGAACTGGCGAAGAAATTGTTTAATGCACCTGATAATTTGATTCCAACGATCTCTGAAGGAATACTGGGTCCAGATACATCTGCCTATTTTATATCATTTATCAGAACTAAAATACCCACCATTGGTGAATTTTTATCACAGCCAGATCAATGGTACAAGTTTAAAAATGAACAAAAATATTTGATGCTTCATACCATTGTCCAAAACATTGACAAAACCATAAAAGAACATAGTTCTAATTTAGGTAAATTTTTAAGTATTTTAATAAAAAGTGAACGTGATATGATGGTATTATTGATCAAACTTATTCCTAAAAGGAATAGAGAGAAGATCATATACAGAATGCCATTTAAAATCTTTATAGATCAGTTACTAGACGAACTTGCTCCATTGAATGGTGTTTGATATGGATGAAATTCAAGAATTTAATAATTTACTGACCATAACAACGCTAAGATACCCGTTTTATGGGTACCTTCTAAAGAAGATACCCGTTTATCTTGTAAATGAAAGTGAAGATATTGAAACAATAGCTGTTTCATGCAATGAGACTTCTTTCTCTATACTGTTGACTAAAAAATTTTTCAATTATGATCTGGATGAAAAGATATATATAATATCGCATGAAGCATTACACATTATAATGAACCACTTTTATAGAGATTTAGCTATGAAGAAGATGTACAACATATCTGATAACTATTTAAATATTATTGAAGATGCAAAAATTAACCATATATTAGATCTTGATTTTTTAGCAGATGGAAATTTTCATATGCCGGAGAATAGGATTACTATAAAAATACTTTCAGATATTACAGGTATGGATACTAATGAACTTGAGAAACTTAGTGTTGAAGAAATTGTAGCAAAATTGGTGTTGAGCGGTAAAATAACTACCATTATATCAAAAGTATTATTAGCAAATGAAAAAGTCATTTTGGTATTACCATTACCAGGTGGTGTTGTTTTGCTAAATGTGGGAGATGACGAATTAAACGGAAAAACAAAAGTTGTCAACATTGAAAACATGCTGAAAGGCAAACTGGGAGAGGCGATAGCTCTTACAAATCTGGCAGGCACTGTACCAGGTGGCGCTAAGCGTATAATGAACGAAATGGCTGAATCAAAAGTAGACTGGAGAAGACTACTCCGTGACCAGATGGATAGATCACTTGGAAATGAGATGCGCAAATCGTGGAGCAGGGAAAACAGAAAGAATCCAGATCTTCCATGTAAACAACCATACGGGAAAAAAGATGTCATTATACTGGTTGATACATCTGGCAGTATTGATGATAAAATTCTAAAGGAATACCTTGCAGAGTTATACAGTATAGCGAGGTTGAAGGCTAATATACGTGTAATACCCTGGGATGCATCCGTATATGAAGAAATAAAAGTAACTAGTCCATCAGATATTGACAAAGTGAAAAAAGGACTTAAAGGTGGCGGTGGGACTCTCATATTACCTGCCTTAAAGAAAGCAATAGAGATCAGGAAAAATAATGACACGGTTATAATTTTCAGCGATTTTTATATAGGTGATATAAATAAAAAGGTTGTGAGATCATTATTGCATAAGCTAAATACTGTCAATATTTCATATGGTATACACCCAAAAGAAGTAGGTTTAAAAGGCATACAGGTGTTGGGGGTGGAGCTTTGATACACCATATATATGAATTGTATAAAAAATATCTGCCTTTAATTGAGTGGATTCGGATTCATCAGGATGACATTGATTTGTATCAGATGGATTGCATGATTGTTGATGAATTTGCATCCACGATTAGAAAATTGATGAAAGGGCTCGGGGATTTATCATCAGATATGTATACAACTCCTGTAAGGTATAAGAATGAAGATTATCTTTTATGCACAGGTAACGGCGATCTAGGAATAAAAAAATTTGACATAACCACAAAACAGTTCAGTGAATTAACAACAATAACGAAATGCTCATATGATAATTTTGAAATTGTATTGTATATGATTAAAAATGCAGAGCCATTAATACCTCATGTTGAAGAAACAAAACGGAAATATTTTTCTGCAATAATAGAATTAGCCAAGAATGTACAATTATGTTCACCCTTATTGATTACTAAAAAAATTAATGAATCATATGCGTCCTTACCTAATTCCGAAGAGATGGGTACATATATAAATGATGATGACTATGAAACACCATCACTTGTTAGATTAATTCTTTTTGGAGGAGAAATAAAAGAAATTGACGATTTTTACCTTGCCTACAAAAATGGATATAATGCAGATGTTTTAAAATTAAAATTAAATTACAATAATTTGTTGATGAACCTGCCATTTCTAGAACCAGTAATGCCACAGATAGAAGACACAGTCTCAAATTTAAAAAAAATATTGAAGGTTGTAAAATCAATCAAAAAAGAAAATGAAAAAATATTGGCACAGTTAAAAAACATCAAAGAAAAATTAGAAAACCATTAGATAGTGTACTGATTTTTCTGTAAAATTGAAAAGGCAATTCACAATTCATGTATATCATCCTGCTCATAATTAATATGTCTACTATTAGTTAAATCATTGCAATAACATAAAAGGTGTAATTATGACTGATAACTTATATGAACTATATAAAAAGCATTTATCGTTACTGAAGCAAATTGGTCAACTGGAGAGCGGTACAGTGAAGTCCATGAATGAAAAAATAGTTAATGAACTTACATCTGTTATTGATGAATTGGGTGTGAAGTCGACAGGTACACATGAATTCCCTGTAAAATATCACGGGAAGAAATATCTTCTGTGCCTAAAGACCACCATAGGAATAAAAATATTTAATAAAAATAATAAACAATTCGGCAGATTTAAATCAATATTGAATACAGGATTATTTCATCCGAAAATGATATTGTATATGATTAAAAACGCAGAACCATTAATACCTTATATTAAAGAAACAAAAAGAAAATATTTTTCTGCAATAATAGAATTAGCAAAGAATATTCAATTATATCCTTCATCACTTGAAGTCACTGAGATAAATGAATCATATGCTGCTTTACTTGATCCTGATATGTTAGATGTGTATGAAAAATATTGCCTTAATAAACAATACAACCCTCCTGATTACTTTAAAAAAACACTTTTTACATTAATTCTTTTTGGTGGAAAAATAACATCAATTAAAATCACTTATAAAGGACTTTTTATTGAATACATAGAAGGAAACCGCAAACCTAGGAATTTGAGATTGAATTTTAAAAATATTTCAATAAATTTACCATATCTAGAACCCGTTATGCCTCATATAGAACATGCTGTATCAATTTTAACCGAACAAAACAAAAAAACATTAGCACAGCTCGATAAGGTCAAAACAAGATTGCGAATGGAGAAGATGCTCCTAGAATAATGGCTATGTACCTGGTCCAACAACATAATGACTTTCGACAGGTCGTAACAGAACTGGGTAATTCAACAAAATCTCCAAAAATTCACGCTCAAAAACTGATTTTTTGGGATGAAAATATGCCGTCTTTGGTATCCCCTTACATCCTGTTGAGGGATATACAAGAATTAAATAGAACAAAATCTATAGAGCTATGATTAATGTGATAAACGATAAAATTCCTTCAGGAATTGCAGATTTTGATATTATCATAGGTGGTGGATTTCCAAAAGGTTCAAGCATACTTCTTTTAGGAGAACATGGATCTGGTTATAGGGAATTTGCAATAACGTCCGCTGCACGATTGCTGTTATCTGCAAAAAATCCAAGAATGAAGAGGTTTATTTTAGGTCATGACATTGATCAGAAGGTCCTTCCAAGTATGATTGCGTATATAAGTTTCACCTCCCCTAGAGAGGTTGTTCTAGAAGAAATAAATTTATCATTCAACGATGAATATTATAGAATACTTAACAGCAATATGTTATTTGCAGATCTATCAAACATCTATTTCAGGCATACGATTGTTCCCTCCAAATGGAGCAACGAGAATCTTTTAGAGGCACTTGCAGATAATAATGATAATAAAAAACCTCTTGAGGTTCTGGTTTCTTTTCTTGAAAAATACGGAAAACAGAATTTAGTAATAATAGATTCTTTATCAGATCTTCTGTATTCAAAATCTGTGGATATGGATGATCTATTGATTCTTCTGAAGGGTATCAGAAGAATTTCAAAAGCCTGGAAGGGCATAATATATTTTACAATGACGGATCGGATTGTAAATGAAGAAAAGATAAATATCATCAAGGATTGTTTTGATGGTGTTATAAAATTTGAATGGTTAAAAAATTACAAAACGTCCAAAAGGCAACGTACAATGTATATAGAAAAGTTTATGCCTCTACTTGTACATGCAAATGAAATGAGAATCTCCAGATTTGCAATAGATATAACCTCAATTAATGGTCTGGTTGTTTCAAATTATGAACGGGTGTAATTTATGAAAAAAATTGTATCAGGTATAGACGGCCTTGATGATATGCTGGATAAAGGTATTGTGCAGGGGCACACACTGGCAGTTTTAGGGGAATGTGGAACTGGAAAAACCACTCTTGGTTTGCAGTTTCTTGTAGCAGGGCTTAAGGCAGGTGAAAAAGCAATACTCGTATCGTTAGAAGAAGAGTTCAGATCAATTGTTGAAAATAGTTCTAATTTTAACTGGGATTTAGAGAAATATGCAAATGAAAAAAAATTATTAGCCATAAAATTAAATCCTGAAGATTCCAAGGGTACTTTTTTGAAATTATCTACTGAACTGGAAGAATCTATTAAAACATTTGGAGCCTCCAGAATTCTATTTGATTCAATATCACTTTTTGCAATGCTGTTTGATTCAGAAGATGAACGAAGAACCAATCTTTTCAAGCTTGCATCCATATTTAAAAGAACCGGTGCCACAACGATATTCACTTCAGAGGTAAATCCACTCAAACCTACGACATCAAGGGACGGGTTGATAGAATATGTTGTAGACGGAGTTGTCCTCCTGCAATTCTATGAATTGAATAACTCTAGACAATACACCACCACTCTCAAAATTGTAAAAATGAGAGGTTCCAAACACTCAAAAGAGATCAGACCATATGAAATATCCACAGGAATCGGCATGAGAGTTCTTAAATCTGCCCTGATTTAGTTTTTACAAAAATAGGGGTCTATTCCTGTCAATGCATCGCAATTTCATTTTAACGGATCTTCTATGAGAATTTTTTAAAAGATATATGTATACATACTGTACCGGTCTTTATTGTAAACGCCGTTTGAACATCCTATTTGATTTACAATAGTTTTACATTTATTTCATTATATAAAAATATTTATTAACTTCTGGATTCAATAAATGACATAGAATTACAGAATATTGAATAATCTTTAATATTTTATAATATTTAAAATCAATATCTGGTTATTAATAGATAAATAGAAATAGCATTTTTATTTTTACATATATATGCAAAACTATTGTAATTTAAAAATAAAACACGTCTAGAGATTATTTCCGTATATAAACATAGCTACAATAATCAGAAAAAAGGAAATTAGTGAAGTTATAAAACCATACATATAGGAATAGAAGTAACTAATGGTGTATAAAATACCCATTAAAATATTACCAAAAAACAATCCTATACTCCTTCCCATGCCCAGAGTACCCATTCCCTTACCCATTTGTGATTGTCCTATCACCTTGGATATTATTGTGGGCTCCATTGTTTCTATCATACCTGTGGATACACCCAGTGTTATAACAGCCGGGTATAAACCCTCTATACCGTATTTGAATAGAAATGCAAATCCCAAATTGGCTATCGCCGCAAGAAGGTAACCAGAAAATGCGAGACCTGTTAATTCCTTAATTTTAATATTACCTATAAAATACCCGGTAATTGAGGATGACGCAAGAAATAAGCCATATCCAAGCATTGCAAGATAATCAACATGTGTGGATTGTGCAATGGTTATTATAGGGAATCCGAAACTATAATAACTGAATCCAAAAAAGATCGTTGCTATAACAACCATTTTAAAAATGCCTGATCTATTTTTCTTTACCTCTACCTTTACCTCGTTCTTTCTTACCTCTAACGGTTTACTATTCACCATGGCTAACAATATTGTAGATATAACAAGAGGAATTATTGTTACTATAAAAATTAAAGAAAATGCCAATCCCATCATAATCATTAACGATGCATATACAACCGCAATAACTCCACCACCCACATCAAGAGCATGCAATAGGCCAAAAGCCCTTTTTCTTTCCTCAACATCAGTTATGTCACTCATTATTGCCCTTCTCACTGGACTTCTGAAATTTCTGGACCACCAGCCACCTACAAAAAGTGAAACAGCCTGGGGCACCGTGTTAGCCAATCCTATAAATGATAGTAACGGTATAAGTGAATTTCCAGCTATTGCAACCTTTTTTCTACCATATTTATCACCCAATCGACCACCTATATACGAAAAAATTGCCCCACCACCGTAACCTATTGCTTCGGCAAATCCAAATATGTAAACCGGTGCACTCAGTCCCAGTACAAGGAACAGTGGGTATCCTGCCAAAATTGCCTGATAACCAAGATCTGCAAAGAAAGCTGAAAACGCTATAAGGAATACATCCCTTTTTTTATTGAACACTCTTTTCATTTACGATTTTTGTATGTTTGTTCGTGTACTTATTATTAACCTTTTTATTGATGTCGGTTTACATCTGCCTTCCTGTAGGTTAATTGGGTATTCGTTAATAGTAGATAGTAGAATAGTCGGGAGGCAGCCGGTATTCGTAAGTTTTGATCATAACGAAACATATATATATGCATGTTATATATAAAAACTTTGTTAAGGAAGATAGTGGAAGTCTATGTATCTCCCCCCAAAGAACGCAGTATTATAGCTTCCCCAATACCCCTTACAATCTATATAATATGCCGGAGATGGCAAAAATGCTTGGTGCACATGTTTCCATAGCAGGGTCTATTGTGTTAGCTCCTGAAAGAGGCGCAGGAATTGGATGTGAAGTAATCCAGATGTTTTCTAAAAATCAGAGGAGCTGGGGCGATAAACCGATAACTTTAGAAAGTGCAGAAAAATTTAAACTGAAAATGAAGGAAATGAAACTATCCAGCAGTGCAGCCCATGCGGCATATCTCATCAATATTGCTACTGCCAAAAAGGATGTACATGAACGATCAAAAACCGCTTTAATAGACGAGATAAACAGAGTTGAGCAGCTAGGATTGGATTACCTGATATTCCATCCCGGATCTCATCTTGATGCCGGATTGGATAATGGAGTAAAAATGTGCGGTGATACGTTAAAAGATGTTGTTCCTCTCTTTGAAAAATATCATATGAACCTGCTTATTGAAACAGCAGCGGGCCAGGGGTCCAATATAGGGTTCAGATTTTCGGATTTAGCCAGAATAATGAATATTGCAAATGATAGCAAGAAAATAGGCATATGCGTAGATACCTGCCACATATTTGCCGCAGGATATGACATACGAACGGAATCCGGATATGAAACCATATTTAAAGAAATTGATAATGTGATAGGACTTGATAGAGTTATGGCTTTCCATTTAAACGATTCAAAAACAGGTGTAGGTAGCCATGTGGACAGACATGAGCATATAGGTAAAGGATACATTGGCTTGAAACCATTTGAACTTTTAGTGAATGATCAAAGATTTGCAAAAAAACCCATGTACCTGGAGACGCCCGGTGATTTGGAGGATTACAGAAAAAATCTTGAATTATTAAAAAAATTGAGAAAAATTCAGTAGTTTTAAAAAATGTCACGATGAATAAACGTGGAAGGTTTTCACGTGGGGTAAACAGACTTCTGTCTTTCTGGCATTATGCCAGGGTCGGCAATCGGTTAGAGCAGATATGTGAAGAGCTTGGGATATCCGTATATCGCAAAGACCCCTGGAAGACATCGCAGAGATGCCCTGAATGTGGCAACATAGACAGAAGAAATCGTAGGGGAGCTAACTTCTTATGTTTGCGATGTGGTCATGTAGATAATGCAGATCATGCAGGTGCAAAGAATTTAGAATTCTTAGGATTGACGGGAGAATACAGTCTCCGTTCGCTATCAGGCAAGTTAAATGGAGGTTCAGTAAATGAATGACCATAAAAATTGCAACTATATTCACCAGATGGTAAGAGTTCAGCGGTTTGAAGTTAGAATTGTTACTGTTTCATATGATAGATGCTGCGATTTACACATATATTAAAGGATAGCTAGTATTTTTGAACTTCTTCAGACGACTGAATTCTTACACCAGATGCATATACTGTAAGCGTCATTTGAATTTTATTCTATTTATAAATTTTGCATGCTATATCTGTACAAGCCTTGGGTTATAATGTCTACATTAAAAACAGGAGGATAAATACGTCATAAATACGTTGTAAATTGATGTATTTATAGCGTATCTTTACAATCATTATTTAAAGATGAAAAAATATTATAGATATACGGAAATAAGATAAAATGATATAAGCCAATGATGACTAAACTAGCGCCATCAGAAAAAGAAAAAATAATTTTAACCTAATAACGAAAAATAGAGGGTAGATATATGGATAAAAATAAGAAAAAATGCAATGTTAATAGATCGTTTATTTCGATAGCATTTGTTCAGTTATCTGTTCTTACACTAATATTAATCCTGATCATAAGTGGCAGTCCATACTTTTTTACCGGTAACATCAATGGAGAATTTAGGCAACCATACTCTGCTTCATTAACTCCTACGACAGTATCAGCCATAGCCAGTAATAGCAGTGTACTTTCTGCATATGCCTCTGCATATCCCATGAACGGTTCTACACCCTTAACAGTACAATTTTATGGGAATGCCTCAGGTGGTGCACCACCGTATTACTGGCAATGGAACTTTGATGACGGAGCCATATCATACAGTGAAAATCCTATACATACATATCAGTCAGCTGGAATCTACAATGTAACCCTGTCAGCAACGGACTCCAACAACTTAACCGCATATGCTAATATTACCATTACTGTTGGCAATAAGACAAATAATACGCTGATTGCATACATACGAATTGCATCTCAAAAGAATCTTACAGTGGCATTTAATGGAAGTGCCTCAGGTGGTGTACCTCCGTATCAATGGCAATGGAACTTTGATGACGGAGCCATATCATCCAGTGAGAATCCGATACATACATATCAGTTAGCTGGAACCTACGACGTAATCTTGACAGTAACCGATAATACAGGCGTATCTGCATATGCGAATCTAACCGTTACTGTAAGCAATAGTAGTGTAAAGTCACCAAACGGAACGTTATCCAGTTTCTTTTTGGCATATTATAAAGTAAAAGATCTGACCACTAATACTGCCATTTCATCCGGAGGTTATATTAAAGAAGGTGACAAAATTCAATTCACTGTTAGTGCACTGGCACTGGATTCTCCATTTACTTACAGAATGAATTTTGGTAACGGTGCAAACCGGAGTATACAAACTACACTTAGCATGGTTTTTCTTAACTACACCTACCCTGTTGCAGTATCCAACGCAACTGCAGTTACTATTGCACCATCACTCATTGCAGTGAATTCTGAAGGGTATATTGCACAGTATGAGTCCATATATTATGTAGTAAATTATACAAGCAGTAGAATTAATAATAGCTCATTTTCTGTACAGACATCAATAAAACTACCATCTAATCCTTATGCACCGTCAACCGTAACGTTTCTGACAATTATCCACGGCGGAATTCCATCATACACTATCCAGTGGAATTTTGGGGATGGTAATTATGGGTCATCGTTACCTGGAATGAATATAACACACACATATACTACCGCAGGTATATTCCATCCGTCACTTATGGTTACAGACTCTGTAAACATTACATTGCATCTGTATGATGCTGTAATAACAGTAAAAGCCATAAACACAGCTGAACAATCCTCATCTGCTACGATTATAACAGGTAATTACCTGTTAATGGGAATAATAGGAGGTGTAATTGCTGGAGTTATTGTAGTAATCGTTGGTAACCGGTGGAGGAATAAGAGATCACCTAAGCCCAAGGGTGATGAAAATGGATATAATCAAAAGGCTCAAACAAACAGTCCAGAGATTTATGAAAATGGTATATATCGCAGAAAGACTAATGATGAATTTAAAAAAATATAAATTGTGGTATAGCAATATGCAATCGATATAATATAAAGAGGGTAGAAATTCTTTGTTTACTAAAAATAATAAAATAAGAAATGGCTTTTTTTCTACACTTTTTTATATAATTCTAGTAATGGTGTTATTCACATTATCATATGGACCATTGATCCAATACACAATACATACAGAAACAATACCTGTAAACAGAGTAAATTTAGTAAAAAACATAAGTAATAATCAGTTAAATAGCCTATTTAACCATAATATCGGTCATAATATCTATAAGTTCACTTATCTATTGCCAGGTACATTTACAGTTAACGTCACGGCCAACAAACATAGTGGAAGTATACCTCTTCTCGTATCTTTTATGATGACAGCTAGTGGGACTCCTACCTGGTATTCCTGGAACTTTGGCGATCATGTTTACCTCAACAGCAGCACAGCATTTGCGCCATCTCACCTGTATACTGAAGCTGGATTTTTCAATGTTACTGTAACTGTAAATGTAAGTGGTACCAATTTCTCAAGTAAACCTCTATCAATCCATACATGGTATTCCCCATTAAAATTAGTCATATACGCAAATCCAAAGAATGGAACTGCACCACTTACCGTGCAGTTCAACGGCAGTGTTTTCGGTGGAACGGGAACCTACATTGCGTTTACATGGCATTTTGGAGATGGTGGGACTGGCAGTGGATTAAATATAAATTATACATACCTTAGACCTGGCAGATATAATGCTACACTTACGGTGATCGATACAAGCGATCGATCTACCTCCGCTTTTATTATAATTAATGTTGCCACACCATCTAACAATATATCAACACCAAATTCCAACAATTTAGTTATATCTGTTGTACAATTGGTTTTATTTATTATAGGTGGTGTCGCAATAGGTGTAGGTTGTACAGTGTTACTTTTACGTTTTGGTTTTTATAAAAAAAGAGGGGGAAATAAAAAATTATCAACAACTAACAAAGAAGTTTCCACAGAAATATCACTACAGGCACCAGCTGTTACAAAACAGGATACTTTACAGACGACATTAACTACAAATTCTAACAAAAGTTCAAACAACAGTGGTTTTAAAATATCTGATAAAATTCTTATACACCTGCTAAAACAGGGGAACCTATATATGCTTGAAATAGCCCCGATAAGTTTTACACAAATTGGTATGGCTGATAGCCTGGGTGTAAAGCAGAATGTTCTGACCAATACTCTCAAAAGACTTGAGAATAGGGGTTTAATCAGAGTAGATGTCAAACACGTAAAAGGGAAAGGACGACGAATGAAAACATACTACCTGACAGAAAAGGGTGAGGCAGTAGCCAGAGAACTTCAACAGACACTAACAAATTGACTACATTATCATTTTAGCTGCATTCTACACTAACACTACTAAATACGTCATAAATACGTTATTTTTTGATGTATCTACGGTGTATCTTCACCATCACTATATAAAGGTGTCTAAAGCTTATATATTCAAGGTGAATGTAGAATGAAAAATGTAAATTATGAAGAAATAAGAAAAAGAAATGTGTCTATAGAAAAGGACTGGAAAAGAAAACCATTAAAAAATTTATCTATAATGCTATTGGTAATAATTTTAGGTACAGGTGCAAGTGGAAGTCTCTTTTTTATCTCTCATAACTCTAGTATTGGAATTAATTACAGTAATATATGCAAAGTTCCTGCAAATTTAATTGTCAAAGTATATACTACCATTCCAGCAATCTCTATTTTTGGCAATGGAACAGGAGGTGGCAATGGAACGGGAGGCGGTAACGGAACGGGAGGCGGTAACGGAACGGGAGGCGGTAACGGAACGGGAGGTGGCAATGGAACGGGAGGTGGCAACGGAACAGGTAACAGCACCTCTCCAACAACCTATGTAGTACAGTTTGTAGAATCGGGATTGCCATCAGGGACAAGCTTCTCTGTAACGCTGAACGGAGCCACCTCGTCAGGATCAGGGACAGTATCATTCAGAGAAGTAAATGGTTCATATACATTCACTATAGGGTCCGTATCAGGCTATGCAGCGACGCCATCATCAGGAACTGTAGTAGTGAATGGTACGGCATTGTCAAAGTCCGTAACGTTTGCAACAAGCAATAACAACCCAGGTAACAGTACAGGAGGGTCATCCTCTACTAATACAAATACCGTTTCATCAACCAATGTAAATATGTTGTTGGAAAGTGGTATTGTTATAGGTGCTATAATATTTGCGGCATTGCTAGTATTCTTTTTTGTTAAAACGACGCAAAAAAGAAAAAATAGCAAAACAGAGGATGACTCAGAAAATAGAGAATTATAACCCTTTACCAAATTTATATTTATCCATTATGTATTTTTATTTTTTAACTATTCTACTTTCCTCTAATTCTTTCCCATAATTGGCGTCAGGGGAAGGCTAGAACCCCTATGATGTTTCTCAGTTTTTCTGGATCACTTTTTAGCTTGTTCATGGTTGAAATAACCCTATTTTTAAGATCATCCATGTTAGCAGGGCAGAAATTTGGCAGTTCCTGATATTTCAAGGCATTTCACACATATTCATCCGGGTTCAGTTCAGGAGAATATGCAGTGATTCTCCTGATTATCAGCCTGTCATTGTTTGTTTCAAGGAAATCTTTCACAATCCTGCTTCTGTGTATTGTTATATTATCCCAGAACATGTAAAGGAAACCATGTATTTCTGAAAGAAGCTGATCCAGAAAGGATATGATATCTTCACTGTCCATGCTTCCCTTCCTTATCATGAAATATAGACCACCGTCAGGTGTTACAGCTGAGGTGATTGATATCCGGCCCCTGTTTTCCTCCACCTTAATTCCTAGCCTCTTTCCACGCTTTGACCATGTCCTTCTTACATTGGGCCTGCTCTGTACACCTGATTCATCCTGGAACAGAATGGTTGCATTCTTCTCGTTTGCCTCCTTCACATATTCGGGATTCTTCTCCATGGCCACTGCAACCGGAATCTGTGCCTAATAACCTAAATTTTTCAGTACACACCAGATGTATGTTGTGTTGTATTCTACATTATATTCCTTTGATATAACTTCAGATATTCTCTTCAATGTCCACAGATCAGTATCATAACCGTATGATCTTGGACCACTGTCTATTATTCTCTTCAGTTTCTCTTTCTGATCCTTTGTGAGTTTACCCTTTGAACCGGGCTGCTTCCTGTCATGCCAGTCTCCACTCTGTTTCAGTTTAACTGACCAGTTGTATACAGTCTTACGGTTAACTCCAAGTTTTTTTGATATAACTGATTTCTTCATGCCTTTCTTAAGCATTTCAAAACCCTGTCTTCTTTTCCATTCCCGGATTTCTGATTTATCATTGGATCCGTGTCTAGGCTTTCCGGCAACCATAATAACTGTAAATGCAGACAGGATATATAAACATTATTATAAAATATTAGTTATTATAGGCATTAATCATTACAAAGAGCAGTAATGTGAACAAGAGGTGTACCTGATCAGACAGAGAAATAAACGATGATAAGGAAAACCAAAGCTAAGAAAAGTATAATTCAGAATGATATATTATAAAACTACATGAAGCTACCTCTAATCGTTAATGGATAGCAAGTTATATGGAAAGACGGTAATAACCAACTAATATTTAAATATTTAATTATAAATAGTTACATATGTATGAGTTACAGTAATACACAAAAAATAAAAAAAATTATAGCTATTATAGTATTTTTTGTTATAATCTCTTCAACCTATTTTTTAATTTTAAGTAACTTTAGAGTTGGTATGATTCCTACATCACATAATTCAAATGATTATTCAATTTCTCATTTTAAGGTATCAAAAAATATGCTTAATACTTTAAATACATTTCCTGATGGAACAAATTTAAAAAATACATATATGCCATTTATATATGGAAATGTTCAACAGGGGTTATCAGAATTAACCGCACACTCAAACAATGAAACAGCTGTTTCATATGAAGAATTTTACTTAGATTCAGCAGGTAATTTAGCAAATTATGGTCAAGATCCTGTTATATCTACCGCAAAAGAATTAGGACTTAATGCATTTCCTATGATTGCAGAGGGTTCTGATACTGATGTAATCAATTTTGTAACAAATTCAGGTGAATGGACCAGTTTTATAAATCAGGCAATAACTACTGCTGAAAGCAATGGGTATGCAGGCTATAATATAGATTGGGAACCACAGGGTGCTTCAATTCCATCTTCATTTGCACAGGATTATGCAAATTTTCTTACAACTTTCTCAAATGATGCACATAAGAATGGACTTATAATAACTGTAGATATTGCATGGTATAATTCAGAGTGGTGGAACTACCAAGATCTTGCAAAAACTACTGTAAACATATTTTATGACATGGATTATTATGGTTACTTCTCTACTTTTTTACAATCCTTGGAGAATGATCTTTCATATTTTCCAATATCTACAGTAGGAATTATATTACAAGGTGAAAACCCAAATACAAACTCACAATTTTCATTATCGGAGATTACAGAAAGGATACACGCACTGGAATCAAACAAAATTATCCATTATTCTTTCTGGGCTCTAGGCGATGGTTCGGCAGATTATCCACATGGTGTCTATGGGGCAATACATGATTTTGTATATAACAATTCTGCATTTGAATCATGGAATGTGTATATGGGGCATTCACCCGAAAGTTATGCATTTTTTAGTGGAGGGTGGGGGTCTAATGGTAATCCACCCGTCAATGGATATCCAAATGCTGGTAATAACAATAACAATATTACTCTGTATTTATGGAATAGTACAAGTATACATAAATCATTTAATGTGCAAGGATATGAAACTGCAAGTAGACTATGGTCTAACCCGTTATCAGGTGTAGTAATCAATTATTGGCAATATCTTAATAATAATAATTTATACGTATTAGAAGCAAATTTATCATCTACAGGCACAATAATTTCAAGTGGGTATTTGCCAGAACAATTTGGAGATTACTCTACTACATTTACCTATATGTTTACTCCCGATACAGTTTATGGATTATTATTTGAAATTAGAACACCTGGACTATCCAGTAATACGGGATTTAATAACTGGTTTGCCAATTTTAATATAGCGCCACTTTATGCGGTAACGTTTACAGAGAGTGGGTTACCATCTGGTACTTCGTGGTCGGTTACGCTGGGTAGTACTACCAAGTCGTCTACGTCATCTACAATTACGTTTTATGAGCCTGATGGTGTATATTCGTGCAGTATAGAAACGCCGATATCAGGGGGTAGTGGTGTTCAATATATAACCAGCCCATCAAGTACGTCGGTTACTGTCAACGGTGGTCCTGTTAATGAGGGTGTGAATTACCAGACGCAGTATTATTTGACAATGAGTGAAAATCCGGCAGGAGAAGGTTCGGTAACACCTGGAAGTGGGTGGTATACTGAGGCAAGTTCTGTATCTATATCAGCAACGCCATATTCAGGATACCAGTTTCTGTCATGGAGCGGATCAGGTGCGGGTAGTTATTCAGGAACAACTAATCAGGTGAGCATTACAATGAATGGGCCTGTATCTGAGACTGCCAATTTTGGAAGTGCAACAACTACCTATGCGGTAACATTTACAGAGAGTGGGTTACCATCTGGTACTTCGTGGTCGGTTACGCTGGGTAGTACTACCAAGTCGTCTACGTCATCTACAATTACGTTTTATGAGCCTGATGGTGTATATTCGTGCAGTATAGAAACGCCGATATCAGGGGGTAGTGGTGTTCAATATATAACCAGCCCATCAAGTACGTCGGTTACTGTCAACGGTGGTCCTGTTAATGAGGGTGTGAATTACCAGACGCAGTATTATTTGACAATGAGTGAAAATCCGGCAGGAGAAGGTTCGGTAACACCTGGAAGTGGGTGGTATACTGAGGCAAGTTCTGTATCTATATCAGCAACGCCATATTCAGGATACCAGTTTCTGTCATGGAGCGGATCAGGTGCGGGTAGTTATTCAGGAACAACTAATCAGGTGAGCATTACAATGAATGGGCCTGTATCTGAGACTGCCAATTTTGGAAGTGCAACAACTACCTATGCGGTAACGTTTACAGAGAGTGGGTTACCTACTGGAACAATCTGGTATGTGAACATAACAGGTGGTAACTCATATTCATCAACAACGAGTACAATAACATTTAGTGAACTGAATGGAACGTATTCGTATAGTATAGCGACAGGAAATAAAGAATACGCACCAAGTCCGGCATCAGGATCATTTACGGTAAATGGAGCAGTTGTATCAGAATCTATAACATTTAGTTTGGTTACATACAGAGTAACGTTTACAGAATCAGGATTGCCTTCCGGTACTATATGGTATGTAAACATAACAGGCGGTGCATCATATTCATCAACAACGAGTACAATAACATTTAGTGAACCGAATGGGACGTATTCGTATAGTATAGCGACGGGGAATAAAGAATACGCACCAAGTCCGGCATCAGGATCATTTACGGTAAATGGAGCAGTTGTATCAGAATCTATAACATTTAATTTATTTACGTACAGTGTAACGTTTACAGAGAGTGGATTACCTACTGGAACTACATGGTACGTCAATATAACAGGGCAACCGTCTCAAAGTTCAACAGGAACAACCATTACCGTTCAATTACCGAATGGAACGTATTCGTATAGTATAGCGACTGGGAATAAGGAATACGCACCAAGTCCGGCATCAGGATCATTTACGGTAAATGGAGCAGTTGTATCAGAATCTATAACATTTAATTTATTTACGTACAGTGTAACGTTTACAGAGAGTGGATTACCTACTGGAACTAATTGGAGTGTAACATTGAACAGTACTATAGATAACGCAAGAACAAAAAATATAATCTTTATGGTATTGAACGGTAGCTATAACTATCTTGTTGGATATGTAGCTGGATACGTATCTTCACCATCTCATGGGACTATTACAGTCAGTGGCAAAAACATAACGGAAACAATCACATGGGCACCAGGGGCCTCCTATACTGTAACCTTTAATGAGACAGGTCTGCCAGATCGTACGAACTGGTCTGTTTCTGTGGACGGTTATACAAAAAGCAGTGTTATATCAACAATTCAGTTTATGTTGCAGAATGGAACCTATACATTTACAGTTAATACAATTCCAAATTATATAGCAACGCCATCCACAGGCAGTTTAAACATTACAGGCGCACCAATCAACAAAACGATAGCATGGAGATCTACCTCTGCGTCACTGTATACAATAAAGTTTGTTGAATCAGGTTTACCCTCATCTACGACCTGGTACGTAATACTATCAGGTATAACAGGCAGTTCAAGCAGCAATACAATAACATTTGAGGAATCAAATGGTACATACACGTTTAGCATAGAAAATGAAAATTATATAGCGACGCCGTCATCGGGGGTTATAGCAGTTAAAGGAACTAATGTAGAGGAGAATATAACCTTTACAATATCGTCCAAATATATTGTAGAGTTTACAGAGAGAGGGCTGCCTATAGGTAGTTCATGGAGTGTTACATTGAATACAATATATACAGAAAGCTCAACGAATACTACGGTAACGTTCAGTATAGTGAATGGTACCTACAATTATACGATAGGAAGAGTACAGGGGTACAGTGCAGTGCCATCGACAGGGCAGTTTAAGGTAACAGGTGCACCGGTAAAGATAACAATAGACTATGCTACAGTAAAACCAGTAGTATACATGGTTACATTCGTAGAGAGTGGGTTGCTGGGTGGCACGACATGGTACGTAACATTAAATAATTTTAATAAAAGTGGTACTGGCAGTTCCATAACGTTTAAGGAGGTTATGGGCAGTTATAACTATACAATAACCACTATAAATGGTTATAAACTAACAGGAATTCAATCTACAGGAATAATAACAGTTAATAAAAACACAACGGAAAATATAACGTTTGTGCCAGTATCAGCAACTACTGGTCAGTTAGGAATCAACAGTTTTGAATCATCAGCAATATTTGTGATAATCATTTTTATAATATTGGTATTACTCATTCTTATGTTCTTTTACAGAGAGAAAACCATTAAAATTGCAAAAAATTATATGGATAAGAGTAAAAGTATTATATCCAAGATAACAAAGAATAAAAAGGTAATCGGGGACACAAAACCGGTTGGTAAAGATCTAACAACCAGTCACAGGGTTAATCCATATGATTTTCATAGACAATATATATCATCCAATGTACCGTATAGCTTACACCAACAATCTGTGGTACAACCACAATCTTCATTCAGTACACAATTTCATGGTAAAAACAATAATATTTACCCAGACGGCACATTTAACAGCAGACCTTATGTTACCGAGGGTACAACCACAAAAAATAAAATAACAAAAACAATAAAATGCCCGTCTTGTCAAAAAGAAATACCAGTTTTTGCATACATATGTCCTGTATGCAGAAATAAAATAGTAAGACCCCGAAATCCCCCTAAAATCCACATACCAGTTACGCATTAATTATATTATCCGTTAGTCTATCCAGAGATACAATATGATATGCTGCGGTCAAATACCTAAATGTGCTGTTTATATATCAAATATTATCCTTGCAGTCCATTCTCCATTATGTTTTATTATTGCATTATGATAGGTTGCCGCCTTTACGGGAACCTTTAAGTGGTGATGCTTTTTAATATATTCACCACATATATTGCCGGTTATATTCACACCTTTATCCGTTTTTACATCAACATCAAATTTTGAAAAAAGAATTTGCTGACTATCAGTAAGATATATCATTTCGTTGAGATAATCAATCATACCATCAATGAGATTTTCAGATTCTATAAACATATTCCTTCTTTCTATGCACCTAACCCTTTCAACATCTGTAAATATTGAGTATAAGCCAGAACCCATTGTAGAAAAAAGATCGGAAAGGGTTTCAGCATGCGCTTCAACACCGACATCAGCGGTAGTTCCAAAAACTCTATACGAACACATTTTTTATCAAGTATTGATAGCCATGGCGAAACGGATTGTTTAGATGAACTCTTTATCATAAACTCCAGTATCTATTTCAGATATAACTACAGTACCGTTTTTTCCATCAACTGTAACTCCCATGGATACACAGGTACCTACAACCTCTTTTGCTCTGTTTTTATCATCTATGCCCATTAAACTACCTGACTTCATATTTACAATCTTAATGACCTGTTTGATTGTAAGATCACCTATTACTTCTGACTTTGATTTACCGGAACCCTTTTCCTTTTTGACTTCCTTTAATATGAGCGCAGATGTGGGTGGCGTACCTACCTCTATGTTGTATTCTTTTGTAGATGGGTCTATAGTTAGTGTAACAGGTACTTTCATACCTTCAAAATTTTTTGTTTTTTCATTTATATCCTTTACAATCGCAGGGATATTCACCCCTAACGGGCCTAGTGCAGGTCCCAAAGGCGGTCCCGGGTTTGCTTTTCCACCATCAACTAATGCTTGAATTTTCTCCATTTCATTCACCTCTTTTATCCTTTTCTTTATCAAATATTCTAACGCTATCTCCCTTTATGGTAACTGGAATAGGTACCAGGGAACCAAGAAGTTCAACGGTTAATTCCTCTTTTACCATATCTACTGATTTAACAACACCCTTTTCACCTTTAAAGGGGCCTGATACAAGCTCCACAATATCCCCTTTAACAATACCGGCAACCGATATCTGTGGAATCAAAAAGGGAGTTATTTCATTTATACTTGCAGAACCGGATACAATACCTCTTGCCTTACTTATGCCCTTTATCATGGATTTTACCGATTCACTGCTCATTCCCTCAACAAAAAAATAACCTCTTATAAGAGGTGGTACAAATATTGAAAACAGAGTTCCTGGTGTTTTGGTGCTGTTATTATAAAGGGAATCGGCTACCTCCATTTCATGACCTCTCATGCATTTTATAGCCAGGAATGCCTGCTTTGCCTTTGCAGTTAACTTTATACTATCAGATATTGCAGGGTCTTTAATAGATAATGCATACATAACTATATCCACTCTTTCACCGTATCTCATTCCTGGTGGTGGCTCTATCTCTATTTTAAGTGTATTCGTCTGTTGAGCATCAATTTTTATTTTTTTAATGTATATATATGGATTAATTCTTTCTTTTGCATGTTCTTTTACTTCAAAGATCGACCACTCAGCACCCTCTGTTTCATAGGAACTTGTGTAGTTAACAGACATTTTGATTTCAAACTCGTCATCTATTGTGGCATTGTTTTTTATATTAACTATAAATATACCACTATCTGTTCTGGATAGTTCAAAATAGGATGGCTCTGCAGAAATGGATATTGTTCGTGTATCTATCGGAATATTTTCCTTTTTTTCATCCTTCTTCTCATACGGTTTCATACCATCAAAAAGATCTACCATTTGATCACCTTCAGAAATGTATAAATGATGCTATATACGGCGCCACCAGGGTCATAAGGATATATATTATGAATCCAATAACTCCCAGCAATAAAATACCCAATCCAGTCATCATAACAACCTTTCTATATTCCTCTTTTTCAGGCCTTCTAGCCATCCTGAGAACACGACCGTACTTTCCCTTGCCAATGTACCTTAAATGCCCTTCAATCCATGACTGTGCCTTTTTAAAATCATTATCAATAATCTTCATCACCCTAGCATAACATCTATTTTATGACATCTATATCTGTTTTTTTACGGAATGTTACGAAATCACCCGGCCCCAAAATCTGTTTTGATTTTACACCGGTTATTACCAGCATAACCCTCATTTCGTGTTGTAATGATTCATCAATAGAAGCTCCCCATATGATTCTGGCATCTGGAGATATGCTGCTATGGACGATCTCAGCTACTTTTTGAGATTCAGATATGGTCATATCCGGTCCACCAGTGACATTTATAAGTGCGCCCCTTGCGTCACTTACATCTACGTCAATTAAAGGAGAGTTGATAGCCTCCTTAACAGCCTCTTCGGCTCTATTTTCACTATCACTTTCACCCATACCGATCAACGCTACCCCACCATCTTTCATAATTGTTTTCAGATCGTTGAAATCCAGATTCACAAGTCCTGGCCTGGTTATTATTTCAGTTATACCCTTTATAGCTCTGGTAAGAACTTCGTCAGCTATTCTGAACGCAGCATTCAATGGCAATCTGGGTACCAGTTGAAGCAATTTATCATTGGGTATGACTATTACTGTATCCACGATCTTCCTGAGCTTTTCCAAACCTTCCTCTGCGTTTTCAAGTCTAACAAGACCCTCTGCAGAGAACGGCAAGGTGCATACAGCTATAGTAAGTGCACCTACCTCTTTCGCTAATTTAGCAACAACTGGCACGGAACCTGTTCCCGTACCACCACCTAAACCACATGTAATGAAGACAAGGTCAGCACCGGTCAATGACGCCTTAAGTTCTTCTTCAGCTTCCTGCGCAGCAGCCTCTCCTACCTGCGGTAGTGCTCCTGCCCCAAGTCCACGTGTGGACCTTCTTCCCAGTAATATTTTATTAGGTGCATTCAATGCCAATAGATGCTGTGCATCCGTATTTGCAGCATATAAATCCGCACCTACAATGCCAGCATCTGTTAACCTTGAGATTGTATTGCTACCACCTCCACCGCATCCGATAACCTTTATATTTGTTTTCAATGTAGCTAGCAACCTTGAAAGTTCCTCATCCTCCTTGGCTTCCTCAATTGAGGGTGTCTTTCTAATATCGGGCGATACCCTTGATAATATATCCTTTATTATAGATTCTGGCATCTAATCTCACCTAAAATTATTTACAGATACTAAAAGATTACTACCTAAATAAATTTTTGTATATATATGAACTACAAAATTCAGTTTTCAGATTTAGTAACATATATTTATTGAATGGTTGGTGCAGCTATGCAATTATATATGGTGTCATGTTCAATTCATGTCGCATCTATTAGCAAAGCATATTTATACGTTTTACATACTATAACCGAATTCGGCTATAACTGCAAGGCTAATTGCTGAAAAGAAAAAAAAGTTAAGTTAAAAAAGGTGTATGTGTAAATGAAATATGATTACTCATGGAAAATAGGTGGTCAGGCTGGTGAAGGCATAGATACGACAGGAGATATTTTTTCGGAATCGTTAACCCTTTTTGGGCTGCATGTTTTTACTCACAGAGAATTTCCATCAAGAATCAGAGGTGGATATACCTCATACGAAGTAAGGTTTAGTGATGAACCAGTATATTGCAAAAATGATAAAATAGATTTTGTTATTGCCTTTGATCAGGAAACAATAGATTCAAGTATAGATGAAATGAAAAGTGGGTCTATCATAATATACAACAGTTCCGCATTTAGCCCTGATCATAACGAAAGTAAGTATGTAGGCATAAAGCTTTTTGGTATCGCTTTATCTGATATTGCCCAGCAGGTAGGCAGCAATATAATGAAGAATGTAGTTTCCCTTGGGGTCACCACTGCAATGCTTGGATTGAACGAAGATATGATTTATAATGGCATAAAACACAAATTTGGCAAAAAAGGAGAAGAGGTACTGAAGAAAAATATTGACGCAGTGGAGGCTGGGTATAACTATGTAATTAAAAATATTAAATCAGATAATTACGAACATCTTTATTCAACAAAAAATGGTTCTCATCTATTCGTATCAGGTTCTGAAACCGTAGCTCTGGGCGCCATTGCGGGCGGGTGCAGATTCTATGCTGGATATCCGATTACACCTGCAACAACCATAATGGAATGGCTTGTACCAAGGATGACAAAATTCGGTGGAACTGTTGTACAGGCAGAGGACGAAATATCTGCCATAAACATGGTTATAGGTGCTGAATTTGCAGGTGCCAGAGCCATGACTGCCACATCCGGGCCAGGACTTGATTTAATGACTGAATCAATCAGTTTGGCAAGTATGATCGAAACACCTGCTGTTATAGTTGATGTCCAGAGAGCCGGTCCAAGTACTGGACTGCCTACAAAACATGAACAGAGTGATTTATGGCAGGCCATTTTTGCTGGTCATGGTGATGCACACAGAATTGTTTTAACGGCAAGCACACCTGAAAACGCGTTTGTGAGAATACAGGAGGCTTTCAATATGAGTGATATTTATCAAACCCCTGTTATACTATTACTTGATCAGGATCTCTGTGTCAGCAAGAGATCTGTATCAGCCGAAGATTTTAAAATATTGCCCATTGTTAGAGGCAACATGCCTTCTGATAATGAGATTCTCATGCACAATCAGGGGCTGTTATACAAAAGGTACATGTATACTGATAACGGCATATCTCCAAGAACAATTCCTTCCCAGAAAAACGGACTGTATCTGGCAACCGGTGACGAACATGATGAGGAGGGCCATATAATTGAAGATCATGTGAAAAGGGTAAAAGGTATGAATAAACGTAGTATAAAATACGACATAGCAAAAAAAGATATGGAAAAAGGCAACATGGTCTACGGCAATACCGACGCAGACGTAGCATTAATAGGATTTGGCTCCACTTACGGACCCGTTATGAATTTAATGAAAAAATTTAAAGCAGTGGATAAAAAAGTAAAGTACATCGATCTATCGCATATATGGCCATTTCCACAGGATTTTATTAAAAGTGAGATCGAAAATACAACACACAACATCGTTATTGAAAATAATGAATACGGCCAGTTATATAAAATAATGAGAATGTTTGTCAAAGGCAATTTCCACACGATCAGAACATATGACGGTGCACCTTTTAAGCCGGAGACACTATACAACAGAATAAGAGAGGTGATATCATGAAGCCATCGGACTACGTAAAGGATAAACCCGTCTGGTGCCCTGGTTGCGGAGATTTTGGGGTTCTCAGGGCAGTTCAGCAGGCATTTGCCGATCTTAATCTAAAGCAGGAGGATATTGTAGTTGTGTCTGGTATTGGGTGCTCCGGCAAATTTTCTTCAGATGTCATGTCTTACGGATTTCACGGAATTCATGGAAGGTTACTGCCTGTTGCTACAGGCGTAAAGTTAGCCAACAGTGACTTAACGGTTGTTGGGATTGGCGGCGATGGAGATGGATACAGCATAGGAATGAATCATTTTATTCACGCATTGAGACGCAATATGAATATAACGTATATCGTACTGGATAACAGGGTTTATGGATTAACGAAAGGGCAGACCTCACCTACGAGCGATATGGATTTTCCAACAAAAATGGCTCCTGTAGGATCTGGTATAGAGCCTGTACATCCCATATCACTCGCCATGGCTGCAGGAGGTAGCTTCGTAGCACAGGGGTTCTCAAGTGATGTTAAAGAGTTAACCGGCATTATAAAGGAGGGCATACAGTACGATGGATTCTCATTTATCAATGTATTCAGTCCATGTGTTACCTTCAATCACAAAAATACCTATGACTGGTTCAGAGCGCATATTGTGAAACTGAGTTCCATAGAGGGATATGATCCATTCAGCAGGGCTATGGCAATAGAGAAAGCAATGGATCAGACACATCTATATACTGGGCTTTTTTACATGGATAAAAACAAAAAGTCCTACAATACCAGTTCAGCATATGTACCGGCGGTACGGTCCATAGCAAAGCAGCCATTAAAAAAACGGGATATAGACTTCAAGGAGGTCTTTTCCTGAACCAGGGCGCGCATATATCACTCAAAAAATAAAAATATACTGCAAAGCATAAACAAACGACAATAGCTTTACATATATACACAAAACTATTGTCAATTAAAATTAATCCGTAACCAGAGCATCTATCCAAAGTATTTTAACGGTCTCCTTTTCTTCCACTCCCATTCTCTCCAGCCCGAATCTAACATTGTTATCATTTATTATTGATCCTCCCAGCTTTATTTGTTTCGGTGTTGATACCATTCTGCCCATTGGCATGATCTCCCCTCCAACCTCCTCTATGCATATTGCAAAATCAGGGCATATGGATTTACACATTTCACATGCAACGCAACTATCCTTTCTTCCCGGTTCTACAGAAATCGGATGATATCCATTTCTGTTTATAAAATTTGATTTTTCAAGCACCTCTCTGGGACAATAACGCCAGCAATAATCACATCTCCTGCCTCTTTCTAAAATTACGTGTACTTTCCCTGCATGTACCCTGTATTTATCTGAATTTACAGGTACCCATATAATATCTCACTGCTCCACACCTGTTCTTAAAATTTTTATCATCAGACCACCTATTCAGTAGACTGCCCATTAATATCGTGTACTCTACACAGACAGTGAATAGTTGAAAATCATGCTAATAATCAGCATAGGACTAACAGGACCAACTACTACGAATACATGAGTATTATAACTATATTATTTATCTTAATCAATAATTATTGGATAGGTTCTATTACTATCGTAGTAATGGAACACCTTATCATTGTAGTTATACATGTTAATATTATGTTGTATAATAAATAATAATGGGTTTATATGTGTAGTGGTGAGAGCTACCTGATGGTTTGATAAAGGAGCAGCTTTTAGTGGTTAAATATAATAGATCATTGATGCAATCTGCAGTCATTTGTCGTAGTAGCATTAAATTTATATTCTACAACAATATTAGGCTTTTTAGGCGGATGTAGTGTAGTCTGGTTATCACTCAGGCTTGCCAAGCCTGAAACTCGGGTTCAAATCCCGACGTCCGCATGAGAGCAAAGTATGTATGGATAAGAATACGTATGATCAGTTTGGTTATGATGAGGCCATTGATTTTATACTGAATTTTTTGAAGAAGAATGGAAAGGTTACTACGGACGAAGTGGAAAACGCCACCAAAAAGGTTGGAAAGCGGTGTCCTGACGCCACAGTACTGTTCCTCGCCACTTTAAAAATGAAGGGTATCATAAAAGGGGAGTTTTCAGAAAGTCATCACGGATGGGTATGGTGGGTGTAGCCTTTCCTTAAAGCAGCAATGTTGGCTATTTTCCTTTCAAGCGATTCCTTTTTACCTATGTCCGTACGTGAATGCAGATTGCCGTGAATCTTCCCGACGCCGTATCCACATTTTTCTTCTGCTACGGCTATGGAGCTGCCGTATCCTACCACGGCAATTGATCTTGAACTGGTTGTATATATTCCCCCGTTATCCATATTGACAGATGCATAATATATCCTTGGATTATCCATACTGGATAGGGAATCCTCTACTGTTATCTCTGCGTTCTCTACAGGTCTGGTTCCGTAACCACGCGGCACAACATATCTGCATACTGTAGCTACGGGGTTGAAGGCAACCGTATCAATATTGTTCTCAATTGTTCCTTTCACAATAGAATAAAAATCGGTTTTCAGAGAGGTCAGAATATTAATAATCTCTGGATCTCCGAATCTGCAGTTATATTCAAGCAACAGGGGTCCATCTGCAGTCTCCATGAATCCACCGTAGAGAATGCCTTTATAGTTCACACCCTCCCTGCGCATGGCGTCTATGCTGTCCTTCATTATTTTTACGGCCTTAATTTTGTCATATTCAGGTATGAACGGCAGGTTGCCGTCTTCCATACTGTATGAACCCATGCCTCCTGTGTTGGGACCGTTATCACCGTCAAGAAGTTTTTTATGATCCTGTACCAGAGGCAGCGGAATGAAATTGTTTTTAGAAACTATCGCCTGAAGTGTGAACTCCTCACCGTAAACTCTCTCCTCTATGATGAATCCCTCTTTATACTGCTCAAGCAGTTCAAATGCGTAATCAACAGCCTCCCTCCTGCTACCCAGCTGTTCTCCCAGAACCTTAACACCTTTTCCACCGGTAAGGCCAACAGGCTTTATAGCAAAATCCCCTTCCCACGACTCTATGACCCTTGACGCATTATCTCTGTCTTTGATGAATTGATATTTAATATTCCCCTCAATGTGGTTTCTATTTAAAAGCTCACGTGTAAAGTATTTAGACCCCTCAATCATTGCCCCCTTTTTGTCAGGACCGAAAACCCGAATTCCCTTTTTTTCCAGCAGATCGGTTATGCCAAGAACCAATGGCTTTTCAGGACCAACAACAGCCATATCTATACCCTCCCTGCTCATCTCCTCCGCAATGTCCGATACCTTCGATTCATCTATCTGATTGTATTTGATAGCCAGTTTTTTAATCCCTGGATTAAGGTTGTGCGCAAAGGCAACGATATCCAAACCACTCTTACGAAGCGTTTCCGCCATGATATGCTCTCTAGCTCCGCCACCTACCAAACCGATTTTATTCATCTATACCCCTCGTGTTTGCATCCTCCTTTTCAAATTATAAGTCACAGGTATAATAGTATAATAGGTATATGTTAATTCTATTAACATCTTTCTTTATCGTTGATCAACCATCCCATGAATAAAATGACCTCTAATTTCAGTCATCATTGCAGGTACTGGATCCGCATATATTCCAATGTCTGTTACCAGATAATTCACCTTTTCCCAGTTCACCTTTTCAAACAAAGGAATTTTTACTGTTTTTTTCAAGCAGGCATATTTTACTTCGTATGATAAGGGTGGACATTC
Source organism: Thermoplasmatota archaeon (assembly GCA_023379385.1). Taxonomy (GTDB): domain Archaea; phylum Thermoplasmatota; class Thermoplasmata; order Lutacidiplasmatales; family JAMCUS01; genus JAMCUS01. The sequence continues at coordinate 3,434 of JAMCUS010000027.1, read as the reverse complement.
AATGCCTGCTTTGTAAGATTCCGCAATTGCATACACAGGTTGCCCGAGCATCGAACCGCATGCCACTAAACATGCACTTCCTATCTTGTTCACAATTCCGTTGCCATATATACCATCCGCACCAATGACAACTGCATCTACCTTTTCTATAAAGCTGCATATAGAAGAATCAGGTATAACCCTGGTATCAACATGTTTTGAATATTCCCTGAATGCAGCCCCTACCTCATTTCCTGGTCTTGACTCCATAAGGTATACTAGATCTGGCTTCGCGTTTTTGATCAGGGTTAGCACCGCGGAGCTAAAGCTAATAGTAACAAAGCTCCTGATGTTTAGCTTCCGCAAAAAAAGTTCAATGTTTTTTGAACTTTTTTGTCTGTAGTTCTTTAAATGATCAATTGCCATTTTCAATTCATATTTGTTGTGCAGTTTGCCAATCACTTCAGAAATGTTTGAAAGTGTGGCCATGGGCCTTATTGAATCGAGTTCTTTATAAACCCTGCCCAGGTCTTCAAATTCCACTTCCGAAAGCAGTTCTATTGCTTTATCAAAGTACCATGACGACCCGTGTTTTAGATCCTTTTTCATCAGGTCAATAATTTTTTTCATCCTGTTCTTCATGCAAATCATCAATACTAAATCAAGATATTAACATTAGCCCAATATTCAATGAAAATAATAGATGACATAACTATAATCGTACATGATTATCCAATGGATCTAAAACATACACAAATACGGCTGAAATATTTACGGAAGTACACACGCAATTGCTCTAATGGTTAATAGTGACCATAGCACCGATAGAAAAGTTAATATTATACTTGAGGGTATATAGGAAAGTGTGAAGAATAGTAGAAGGTTTCTCAATAAGAGAGGTAGCGCAAGTGTGGTAGCTACCCTTTTCATTATAATGTTGGGAGTGGCTTTCATAAGCAATTACGTAGCTACCAGTGTTCCACAGAACATGTACAATGTGGAATATGCGCACTCAGATATTGTATATAACCAGTTCATGAACATACAGGCAGACATAAATCAGGAACTCTATACACAGAACACCTTTGTAACAGTATATACACCGATAACGGCGGGAACCTCTGGAGAACCACCATTTGCATCCGGTTCCGGAGGGACATTATCCGTAACGGGGTACGGTGCAGGTACCACCTCCATAAACATATGCATTGACAACAACAACGGCGTAGGTATTGGTGTAGCAGGCAAATGTAAAGGAAATGCTGGTAATCAGCAGATAGAGAACATTGCAGAACCCATCGGGGATATAAGCCTGTATTCGTATAACAGGTATTATCCACCACAGTCATATATTTATGAAAATGGTGCCTTTATACTTGCACAGAACGATACAAGTGCTGTTATGGAAGCCCCACCACCAATAACGCTAGCCGTTGTATATTCAGGTACTGGCGGAGATCATCTGATCGTAAACATATCCGCTATACAGGTATATTCCAGTTCAGTTCCCTACAGCGGTACCAGTTCAGTGGCGCTCGGTCTCACCATGAAAAATGCTGTATCTACAAGTTACAATAGAAGTTCTGACAATATTGGGAGCGTTCATTTAACGATAATCAGCCCCTATTATGTGGCGTGGGAGAATTACTTTAATCAGTACGTACAAAATCCTGTTTTCTCAAAGTATATAAAGGTTATACCGATCACTGGTGGTGTTGATCTGATTTTCAGGCATGTGCTTATATTCAATCTGGTACAGGCACTGGTCTATGCTACCATAGAATATTAGATGCCGCAGCTGGGACGATACGTGGTACCCTTTTCATTGACTGAAATACGGGGGTTTTGCTGTTTTCCCATACTGGTGCCCGTTTAATAATAAAAATTCTGTGTATCGATAGATACGCGAAAATAGTTGCGGAACTGGAATGCCCTGTTCAGAAAAATTGATAAAATGGTTATAAATTTTGAATTTTATTTTTGTATTTGTTTAGCTTGGAGTCAGGGTAGAGATACCATCTTAAAACTGCGAACCTGTTGACAATAAATTAAAAGATGCATTTAAGAAAGAGATCTATTCATGGACCAGTAATGCAAAAACGGTTTCAAAAAACGATAATACTTGAGATATAGAAGACAGTAATAATATGTTTTAATAAAAGATACTGGCACGGAGCTAAACATATACTAGAAGAGTTATCCGAATCTTATAAAGAAGAACACAAAGAGATAGTAGAATCGATGAGGAAAGCGGAGGTGAGATATGTGGATGAGACGAGCTGGAGGGTCAATGGGAAAAATGCATGGGTCTGGGCATTTGTGACGAAGAATGAGACAATATATGAGATAGCGAAGTCAAGGAAACACGAAGTAGCAGCGAAGGTAATGGGAAAGCATGAAGGTGTAGACATGCATGACGGCTTTTCAGCGTATGTGAGATTGGAAAAAGGTAAGAGTTCACTCATTTGAAGATCCCTCATTTTTACATTTTGAACCGAAAGACCTTTATGTGTGATTGTATATAATAATATTGTGAATAACTTCATTGCATATTGTCCAGATGATCAGCATCTCATTGAGGAACTTTGTAGAGAAATTGAGAATCTCAAGAAAGAGATTAAGAAACAGAGATGTGGAATCAACGAATAATTGTAGATGGCAAACGAATACTTGCCATTTTTGGATAATATTCAATTGCCGTCGTCAGAGATTCTTGTATATGTTTTTTCTATACCCTATTAATGTAACTTGGATTGTTTTATCTTTTTGTGATATATCTGCAATTACCCGGTAATCACCTACTCTCAGTTTGTAATCCGTCCTTCCTGTTAATCGTTCAAAATAATGAAATGGGTTCATTTTTGTAGATGTTATTTTGTTGAATAATCTTTCCTTAATCTTTGGCGGAAGTTTGCTCAAAAATTCGATCGCTTCAGTATCGAAAGTAACTGTATACATTACATACCTAACCTTTCTCTCGCTTCTTTTTCGGTTAAGAAGTGCCCCTTTTTGATTCTTTCTCTCGCTTTCTCGATTGCTTCAAGTGCTTCTTTACTAAGCTCTGGCTCTTCGTTAACTTTTTTTGCAATATAAATTACTTTTTTTATAACCTCATCATAACTCTCGTTCTTATATTCTCTAAAGGTGTCCAATTGACTTTTGGTATTTTCATATATCTTTATTGTAGTTGCCGTCATTATACCACCATATACTATAGTATGCTTAGGTATATATAATCTTTTCTGTTCCGTCTAGTTTGGGACAAAATTATCTGGATTGACATGAGGGTTATCATTTTGACCTTGCATAAATTATATATAGGTATAATATATATATATATAATTTACTATGAACAGAACTTATCAATTCAGACTGTATCCTAATAAAAAGACTACTAAAACTTTAAACTATCAGATAGAACTATGCAGGCAATTATACAATAACGCTCTTACAGA